>NZ_JBIAWQ010000013.1:0-178725 GCF_042895815.1 Streptomyces sp. NPDC001373 | reverse complement strand
GCCGGGAACAGCAGGTCACCGGACTGCATCATCTCGTACAGGCGGTGGACACCCGTGGTGGTCTCCTCCGTCACGCCGCGGATCTCGGAGGCGAGCTGGGTCCACTTCTGGGGGGACTCGGCGAGCGTGCGGTTGAGCAGGGTCAGGATGTGGCCGTACTCCTCGGAGTCCGCCGTGGACGGGTCCGGGGCCGCGCCGGCCTTCTCGAACTCGACGCCCTTGTGGACGAGGAGGGTGGCGTCGCCACCGTCGTCGAGGATCATGTTCGGGCCGCCGGTGGGGGTGTTCGGCCAGGTCAGCGCCTGCTCCGTGCACCACCAGTACTCCTCCAGCGTCTCGCCCTTCCAGGCGAAGACCGGAACGCCCTGCGGGTTCTCCGGGGTGCCGTTCGGGCCGACGGCGATGGCGGCGGCCGCGTGGTCCTGGGTGGAGAAGATGTTGCAGGAGGCCCAGCGGACGTCGGCGCCGAGCGCGACCAGGGTCTCGATCAGGACGGCCGTCTGCACGGTCATGTGCAGGGAGCCGGTGATCCGGGCGCCGGCCAGCGGCTGCGCCTCGGCGTACTCCCGGCGGATCGACATCAGACCCGGCATCTCGTGCTCGGCCAGGGTGATCTCCTTGCGGCCGAAGGCGGCAAGGGAAAGGTCGGCGACCTTGAAGTCCATGGGTGCTGCTCCTCATGGGTCGAGAGGTGGGTACGGCTGAGCCGCGCACGGGCAAGCCGGTGCGCCGAGCACAGTCCGTCGCGGGGCCCTCTCTCCCCTCGGCCGGTCGCGAGGACCGCCCGACCGCCATCAGCAGCGACGCCTGACACTGATGACGAATCTACACCGGTCGGCGCGGCGGGCCCCAGCCCGCAGGGGAAGGAGTACCGCCCCGTTTTCGGACCGTACGACGGAGTGTTCGGGGCCTTTCGGACTTTTGATCCCCTCCTCGTCGGAGGCGTGCGGGCAGTGTCCGAATCGGTATGTGCGGACTTGGTGCACCAGGGCCCCGGCGGCGTCCGCCGTGCCGGCGTCGACCTACGATGCAAGGCAGGTACATCGGAAGGGACGAAATGACACACAGGCCAGGGCGCAGGCGCGGGATCGCGGCGATCGTCCTGCTGGTGCTCGGGGCGGTCATCCTGGGAGGGGTGACGGTGGCGAAGGCCGTCAACCCTCCGGCGCGGTACTCGGAGGGCAGGGCGGCCGGCTGGCAGATGGCGCCGACCTACACCGACGGGGAGAGCATCTACCTGGAGCCGGTGGCCGCAGGGAAGCTGCGCCGGGGTGACATCGTCCTCGCGTCCGTTCCGTGGTCCCTGCAGAAGACACAGATGAACCGGGTCATCGCCGTGGCCGGGGACCGGATCCGCTACAAGCCGAGCAGCAAGATCGCCGGCCAGTACCGCCTGGTGCTCAACGGGGAAGCGCTGGACGAGCCGTACCTGGAGCAGTGGAAGAACCCGTCGGCGGTGGCGTTCGACGTGACGGTGCCCGAGGGGTACGTGTTCCTGATGGCCGACAACCGGATGAACTCGGACGGCTCGCAGTACGCGAACAACGGGCCGGTTGCGGCGGACAGGGTCGTCGCGAAGGTCGTGATGTACCCGATGGCGAAGCTTGCCGTGTGGGGGCAGCTGGCCGGTGTGCTGGTGATGGTGGTCGGCGCGGTGCTGGCGTTCGCGGCCCGGCGGGCCGGGCGGCGGGCCCGGGCGGTGGCCGCCGTCCCCGCTCCGGCGGCGGTGCCCGTGGCCGTGGTGGCCGCGCCGGCCCAGTCTCCGGCGGCGTCCGGTGAGCGCGCGGACGTGCAGTCGTAGCGTCCCTCCGTACGGGCGAAGGCCCCCACGACTCCTAGGACCCAAAGGAGCCGTGGGGGCCTTCGTGTGTCCGGTGCCGGTCCGGCCGGTCAGCCGTCGGTCTTCGCCGCCTTGGAGGCCTTCGCGGCCTCGGGGTTGTAGATGTCCGGCTCCAGGTAGATCACGCGGGCGATCGGGACGGAGGCGCGGATGCGGGCCTCGGCGGCGTTGATGGCGTTGGCCACCTCGGTCGCGGTGTCGTCGTGCTGGACGGCGATCTTGGCGGCGACCAGGAGCTCCTCGGGGCCGAGGTGCAGGGTGCGCATGTGGATGACGCCGGTGACGGTGTCCCCGTCGACGAGCGCGGCCTTGATCTTCTCGACCTCCGCGGTGCCGGCGGACTCGCCCAGGAGCAGGGACTTGGTCTCCAGGGCCAGGATGACGGCGATGACGATCAGCAGGGTGCCGATGCAGAGGGTGCCGATGCCGTCCCATACTCCGTTGCCGGTGAGGAGGGCGAGGCCGACGCCGAACAGGGCGAGGACGAGGCCGACGAGCGCTCCGAGGTCCTCCAGCAGGACCACGGGGAGCTCGGGGGCCTTGGCGCTCTTGATGAACTGGCCCCAGGACTGACGGCCGCGGGTCTCGTTCGACTCCTTGATCGCGGTGCGGAAGGAGAAGCCCTCCGCGACGACCGCGAAGAAGAGCACGCCGACGGGCCAGTACCAGGCCTCGATGGGGTGCGGGTCGTGGATCTTCTCGTAGCCCTCGTAGAGGGCGAACAGGCCGCCGACCGTGAAGAGGACGATGGAGACGATGAAGGCGTAGATGTAGCGTTCGCGCCCGTACCCGAAGGGGTGTTGCGGGGTGGCCTCGCGCTTCGCCTTCTTGCCGCCGATCAGCAGCAGGCCCTGGTTGCCGGAGTCGGCGACCGAGTGGACGCTCTCCGCGAGCATCGACGAGGAGCCGCTGAAGAGGAATGCCACGAACTTGGCCACAGCGATGGCCAGGTTGGCGGCGAGTGCCGCCACGATCGCCTTGGTGCCGCCCGACGCGCTCATGGGTGCTGGATGTCCTTTCCTGGCCACTGACTACGGCCGCACATTGTTGCAGCCGCCCGTGCGGCCGTTGCCGTGTCAGACGACGACGGTGGCCCGGAAGACGGTGCCGTTTCCGGACAGTTCGACCGTTTCGCCCGCGGGGACGAACACCGACTCGCCCGGAACCAGGGCCAGTTCGCCGGCCTGCGCCGAACGCGCCGTGCACTGCCCGGCGGTGCAGAGCAGGATCTGCGGGGTGGTGCCGGGGAGGGTGTGGGGGGCGCCGCCGGGGGCCAGGGCGAAGCGGGAGAGGCGGAACTCGTCGATGGGGGTCTCGTAGACCTCCTCGCCGTCGGCCTCGGGGCGCAGGACGCCGGGGGCACTGGGCTCGAAGACGACGACCTTCAGCAGCTCGGGGACGTCGACGTGCTTGGGGGTGAGCCCGCAGCGCAGGACGTTGTCCGAGTTGGCCATGAGTTCGACGCCGAGGCCGTCGAGGTAGGCGTGCGGGATGCCGGCGCCGAGGAACATGGCCTCGCCGGGCTGGAGCCGGACGTGGTTGAGGAGCATGGCCGCGATCACGCCCGGGTCGCCGGGGTAGTCGTGGACGAGCCCGGCGTACGGCGCGTACGGGCCGCCGAGGCGCTCGGCGGCGGCCGCGGTCTCGGCGACGGTGTGGGCCATGTCCGCGCGGTCGGCTCCGAGGACGGCGGTGAGGACCTCGCGCAGGGCCGCCTCCTCGGGGTGGGCGCGCAGGAGGTCGACGTACGGCTTGAGGGAGTCGACGCCGAGGCCTTCGAGGAGGTCGGCGGCCTCGGCCGGCGGGCGGAAGCCGCACAGGCCGTCGAAGGGGGTGAGGGCGCAGATGAGTTCGGGCTTGTGGTTGGCGTCCTTGTAGTTGCGGTGGCCCGCGTCGATGGGGACGCCGCGCCGCTCCTCGTCCTCGAAGCCGGCCTTGGCCTGGGCGAGGTCGGGGTGGACCTGGACGGAGAGGGGGGCGCCGGCGGCCAGGATCTTCAGGAGGAACGGCAGGGACGGGCCGAACTTCGCGACGGCGGCGGGGCCGAGCTCGCCCTCGGGGTCGGCGGCGATGACGGCCGACAGGGTGGTCTCGCCGGCCCCGCGGTCGAGGCGGGAGGGGGCGCCGGGGTGGGCGCCCATCCACATCTCGGCCTGGGGCTCACCGGTCGGCTCGACCCCGAGGAGGGCCGGGATCGCGGTGGCGGATCCCCACGCGTAGGGGCGGATCGTGTTCGTCAGGCGGTCCATCGTCGTCTTTCTGGATCTGGTGCGGTGCGGGCACGGCTGTGTGCCTCAGCTCTGTCCCCGGGTCGCCAGCGCCAGGTAGGCGGTGGCGAAGTCGGTGACGGCGAGGAGTTCGGCGAGCTGTTCCAGTTCTCCGCCCTCCTCCGGTTCGAGCTCGCTGATGGCCGTGTCGTGGCTGAGGGCGAGCTCGCGCGCGGCCGGTGCGGCGGTGAGCCCGCCGGTGGGCCGGTCGCGCAGCAGTACGACGCGGGCGCGCAGGGCCTGGGGCTCCTCGACGCGGTCGCGGAAGAAGTCGTCGGGGTCGGCTCCGGCGGCGAAGGAGCCGGCGAGCAGCACGCCGTGCCGGGGCAGGGCCTCGGGGAGGTCGGCGGCGAGCGCGGGGCGGCCGGCGAGCTCGGCGAGGGTCGCGGCGAAGCGGCGGCCGGCCGGGCCGGCGCCGGTGCCCTCGCTCCAGATGAGGGGGAGGGAGTCGGCGAGCTCGGCGGCGAGGGTCTTGGCCGGGTTGGAGTACGTGGCGATGGCCGGGCCGCAGCGTTCGGCGGTGCGGTCGAGGCGGTCGGCGACGCCCTGGAGGGTCTCGGGGGCGGCCGCGATCAGCCCGACCTTGTCGAGGAGTAGCAGCAGCGGGGTGAGCAGGGCCCACAGGGCGCCGGGTCCGGCGGCGGCGGATTCGTCGTACTCCTGGTACGGGGCCTTGGCCATCGGTACGAGGAGTCCGTGGGCTCCGTCGACGCTCTCGCTGAGCGGCGAGCGCTCGGGGGCGACGGCGACGACGGTGCAGCCGCGCCGGTAGGCCTGGTCCGCGAGGACGCCGAGGCCCGGTTCGGTGCCGTCGGTGGTGGCGATGAGCAGCAGGTCCACGGGTCCGGCCCAGCCGGGCAGGGTCCAGCGCAGCGCCCCGGAGGCGTGCGCGACGCCGGTGGGGTGGAGGCGGATGACGGGGGCGGAGGCTCCGGCGAGCGCTCCGAGGAGGTCGGCGACGCCGATGGCGGCGGTGCCGGGGCCGGCGATGAGCACGGCACGGGGGCGGCCGTCGGGGCGCAGGTCCGCGAGGCCGGCCTCGGTTGCGTGCCGGGCGGCGGTGCGCACCCTGGCCCCGGCCTCGGCGGCGCCGCGGAGCAGGCCGCGGCGGTCGGCACGGGCGAGATCGTCCGGTGCGTCGAGGAGTGACTCGTCGAGCATGGGGGCCTCCGGCGGTGTTGACGGATCCAGGCTGGTCGAGCGGTGGGGCCTGGTCAGGCGGGGCGGCGGGCCTCGTCGACGAGGAGGACCGGGATGCCGTCGCGGACCGGGTACGCGAGGCCGCAGTCCTGGCCAGTGCAGATCAGCTCGGGGGCGGTTTCGTCCGCCGAGTTGTCCTGAAGGGGGGCGTGGCAGGCGGGGCAGGCGAGGATCTCCAGCAGGCCGGCTTCGAGCGGCATGGGGCGGTTTCCCTTCGGGGGTTGCGGGTTGGGCGAGGTCAGCGTACCGCCGAGTCACTGGGCGTGCGGCTCAGCGGGTCGGCGTGCGCCCGCCAGGCAGGGGGCCCGCCCAGGCCGGGTGGTCCCGCCCAGGCCAGGTGGTCCCGCCCAGGCCAGGTGGCCCCGCCCAGGCCAGGTGGCCCCGCCCAGGCCAGGTGGCCCCGCCCGGCGGGATGGCCCCGCCCGGCGGGATGGCCCCGCCCGGCGGGATGGCCCCGCCTGGCGGGGTCACGCGTCGTTGGGTGCGGCGCCGTTGCGGGGGTTCTGCCGCCGCACCCCCGCGCCCCGATCGCCGGCGGGGATGATTTCGCGCGGCGGGGCGGGTCGCGCCCCGCCGCACGGAGGCGTTCTGCTAGGCGCGGACGAGCGCCAGGACCTCGTCGCGGATCTTGGCGAGGGTGGCCTCGTCGCGGGCCTCGACGTTGAGGCGCAGGAGCGGCTCGGTGTTCGAGGGGCGGAGGTTGAACCACCAGTCGGCGGCGGAGACGGTGAGGCCGTCCAGCTCGTCGAAGGTGACGCCCTCCTGGCCGGCGTAGGCGGCCTTGACCTCGGCGGTGCGGGCGACCTGGTCCGCGACGGTGGAGTTGATCTCGCCGGAGCCGACGTAGCGGTCGTAGGAGGAGACCAGGTCGGAGAGCGTGCCGTCCTGGCCGCCGAGAGCCGCGAGGACGTGGAGCGCGGCGAGCATGCCGGTGTCCGCGTTCCAGAAGTCCTTGAAGTAGTAGTGCGCGGAGTGCTCGCCGCCGAAGATCGCGCCGGAGGCGGCCATCTCGGCCTTGATGAAGGAGTGGCCGACGCGGGTGCGGACGGGGGTGCCGCCGTTCTCGCGGACGACCTCCGGGACGGACCAGGAGGTGATCAGGTTGTGGATGATCGTTCCGGTGCCGCCGTTGCGGGCCAGCTCGCGGTCCGCGACCAGGGCGGTGATGGCGGACGGGGAGACGCCCTCGCCGCGCTCGTCGACGACGAAGCAGCGGTCGGCGTCGCCGTCGAAGGCGAGGCCGAGGTCGGCGCCCTCGGCCTTCACGCGGGCCTGGAGGTCGACGATGTTCTTCGGGTCGAGGGGGTTGGCCTCGTGGTTCGGGAAGGTGCCGTCCAGCTCGAAGTACATCGGGACGAGGTCGAGGGGCAGGCCTTCGAAGACGGTGGGGACGGTGTGGCCGCCCATGCCGTTGCCCGCGTCGACGACGACCTTCAGCGGGCGGATCGCCGTGAGGTCCACCAGGGACTTCAGGTGCTCGGCGTAGCCGGCGAGGGTGTCCTGCTCGGTGATGGTGCCCGGGACGGTGCCGGCGGGGATCTCGGGGGCGCCCTCGTCGGTCCACTTCTCGGCGAGCTCGCGGATGGTGGCGAGGCCGGTGTCCTGGCCCACGGGGGCGGCGCCGGCGCGGCAGAGCTTGATGCCGTTGTACTGGGCCGGGTTGTGGGAGGCCGTGAACATGGCGCCGGGCAGGTCGAGCTTGCCGGAGGCGTAGTACAGCTGGTCGGTGGAGCACAGCCCGATCAGCGTGACGTCGACGCCGCGGGCGGCCGCGCCGCGGGCGAAGGCGGCCGACAGGCCGGGGGAGGAGGGCCGCATGTCGTGGCCGACGACGATGGCGCTCGCACCGGTGACCTCGACGAACGCCGCGCCGAACAGTTCGGCCAGCGGCTCGTCCCACTCGTCCGGTACGACGCCGCGTACGTCGTAGGCCTTGACGATGTTCGAAAGATCTGCGGCCACTGCCTGCCCTCCTGAGGATTACGTGCGGTGGGGCAAACCTACCTTGTACGGAGAGTGGCTTTTCAGACGATCCGGGTGTCAGGAGTCGGGCGAACGCAGGACGCGCAGGTGTCCGCGACGCGTCTCGCCGGGCGTCGGCGCGCTCCCGGAGGAGCCTCCCGCCTCGGCCGCGCGCTCGGGCGGACGGGCCGCCTCACGGACGGCGTTGGCCAGGGCTTCGAGGTCGTCGCCGCTGGGGCGGGACGGCCCGGAGCCGTCCGACAGGCGGACGACCTCCCAGCCGCGCGGGGCGGTCAGGCGCTCGGAGTGCTCGGCGCACAGGTCATAGCAATGGGGTTCGGCGTAGGTGGCGAGCGGACCGAGAACTGCGGTCGAGTCGGCGTAGACGTACGTCAGTGTGGCGACGGCAGGGCGGCCGCACGCGGTGCGCGAACAGCGACGTACAAGGCTCACGACGTTGGACGGTACCGCACTCTTGACCGGGCCGCGACGACTCGCCCCCCGGCCACTCCCCCGTGTCGTGTCCGCGGGGCGGTGACGAACAGGGGCACCGAGTCCGTAATGGTGCGCGATCTTGGCCGGATCGTTCGGGGTGCGACACCGCCGCGACACCAGGTCGTGACCGGATCGAGGCCGTGGCGCGCCCTCCCGCGCGGGCTACCCTGCCGGGGTGACGGACAGTTCGCTTCCTCCCCGCCCCGGACCCGACGCGACGGCCCCCCGGGAGCCCAGAATCCGGCGGCGCGACCGGCACGGCCGCGGGATGCGCGGGCCGCTGGCCCCGCCCCAGGTGCCGCTGTCGGCGAGCCGGGCGGAGCTGTTCGGCGACCTCGTGCGGGATTCCGTGGAGCGGCTGGAGCGACGCTGGCCGCAGCTGGACGAGGTGGAGTTCGTGATCGCGGACGTGCCCGGGCCGCCGGGCGGTCCGGACGCCGGCTGGAACGACGAGGCGGTGCCGCTGGGCGGCCTGGTGGAGGCCCGCGACGGGCGGCCGCCGCGGATCGTGGTGTTCCGGCGGCCGGTGGAGATCCGTGCGAAGACGCGCGACGAGCGGGCCCTGCTGGTGCACGAGATCGTCGTGGAGCAGGTCGCGGAGCTGCTGGGGCTCTCGCCGGAGACGGTCGACCCCCGCTACGGGCAGGACTGAGTCCTGCTGAGCGGGGGCCGGCCCCCGCTCAGCGGACCAGGACCGAGGGGTCCTCGACGGCCTTCGGGACGGAGACCCGCGAGCGGTCGTCCGCGAAGGTCTGGACGGTGAACATCGGGATCCCGTCCTGCGGCAGGGTCAGGGTGCGGGCCGCGTACACCGGGCCGCCGGAGAGGGTCTCGACGGTCAGCGCGTACGGGCCCCTGCCGCCGGCGGGGGACGGGGTGGGGGTCAGCGCGCGGGTGGTGCCCGCCTTGAGGGCGAGTTCCTGGACGGCCGCCTTCCCGCCCTCGGTGCCCGGGGACGCGGTGATGCGGACCTTGGCGTCGGCTCCCGGGGCGGTGAGCGTCAGGGTCGTGGCCTTGTCCTCGGGGCGGTTGTCGGCGACGGTGGCCCGTTCTCCGGCCGGCGGGCTCGCCGGGATGAAGGCCACCTCCTGCTTGGCGCCGGTGCCGCGGACCACCCGCAGCGCCGCCACCACCGGGACGGGCTTCTTCGGGTCGGCGGGGGCCAGCAGCAGCGAGCCGGCCTCGCCGCGGGTGAGGTCGGCCAGCTCCAGGGAGGCGGTCATCCCGGCCTTGACGTGCAGCTGCTCCTTGCCGGCCGGGCTGATGGACCCGTTCGGGCCGGACAGCTTCACGGTCAGGTCGGCGTCGTCCTCGCCGGGGGCGAAGGCGACCAGCCGGACCGAGGCGGCGTCCGCCGGGATGCCGGGCAGGACCAGGGACCCCGCCGGGCCGGCGGCGGCCGGCAGCCAGTCGGAGCCGACGCCGTCCTCGGCGATCTGCGTGGAGGCCCCGACCCGGCCGGAGCTGGTCGTCACGTGTGCGGTGACGTCCGGGAGCTGGGCGTCGGCGGCCAGGGGGGCCAGCCACACCTTGGTGGTGGAGTGGGGTTCGACCGTGATGACGGGGTCTGCGGTGCCCGGCTTGGGCTTGAGCAGGCCGTCGGGGCCGTAGAGCTTGATGCCGACCTCGGCGACGGTGTCGTCGGGGTTGGTGAGGTGGACGTAGTCCTGGCGGCCCTTGGCGGTGCTGACGCCGGGGAACCAGAAGTCGGTGCCGGGCGCGGTGCAGGCGAGCCCGAGCAGGCCGCGCGCCTGGCCGACCGCGACCTTGGTGGTCTGCTGGGCGGTCCAGCCGGGGGCCATGGCGCCCTGCGCGGAGCCCGTCAGCGCGGGCGCCTCGGCGCCGGAGGCGGTGGCCGCTACCGGTGTGCCGGGCACCCTGGGCTCCAGGACGGCCTTGCCCTCCTTGGTCGCCAGCCGGGCCGCGCCCTTGCCGGCGGCCTTCCCGGGGGTTTCCGGGGTGACGGAGGTGTACGTGGTGTCGGCGATGTCCGAGGAGCTGGGCGCCGGGCAGACCAGCACGGAGCGCTCCACGGGCATCCGGGCGGCCGCCGCGCGCCGGGCGTCGGCGGCCGGGGCCGCGCCGGGGGCGGTGACGAAGGCCAGGCCGCAGCCGGCGGCGAGGACCGCCGTCACGGCCGCGAGCGTCAGGGGGGCGCGCTGCTTCACGGCTGGTGGCTCCCGTCCGGACGCGGGTGGTGCTGTCCGTAGGTGTCGTACTGCTGGGGCTCGTACTCGTACGGGTGGGGCTGCTGCTGGTGCGGGAAGGGGTACTGCTCCCCGGGCTGGGCGTAGGCCCCGCCGTACTCCGGGTACTGCGGGTACTGCGGTGCGCCGGACGGCTGCTGCTCGTGGCCCGACCCGTACGGGGGTTCCTGGGCGGGCTCGTACGCGTAGGGCTCCTGGTAGGCGTACGACTCCTCGCCGTACACCTGCTGGGCGGGGATCTGCGCGTACGGGTCGACGACGGCCTCGGCCGGGCCGGCCTCGGGTTCGTGCCCGGCGGCGGGCGCGCCCCGGCGGCGGGCGCGGCGGCCCTGGCCGGGCTCGCCGTCCGCCGCGGCGGGGGCGGTCTCCTCCGGGAGGTCGTCGTCGAGGCGGGCGGGGCGGCCCGGCAGGGCCATCACCAGCAGGACCAGGGCGAGCAGGCCCTGCGCCCAGTGCCAGGCGTCCCGGGCGGCGGAGTCCTCGTGGACGAGGTCGAGCCGGCCGCCCTCCCGGGGCAGCTCGAAGCCCTGTGCCCAGCCGTCGACGGTGACGGGGGTGAGGGGCCTGCCGCCGAGGGTGGCCTTCCAGCCCGGGTCGGCGCGGTCGGCGACGCGCAGGGTGCGGCCCTCCTCGCCGGCCGGGATCTTCGCGTGGGCCTCGACGGGGCCGGCGTCGACGGCGATGGGGGCCTGGCCCTGCCTGGCGGGGACGATCGCGACGCGGGCGGGTTGGCGCTGGACCTCCCAGACGGCGGTGCCGTCGTCCTGGTGGTGCTGCTTGAGGCCGGGGGTTCCGTCGAGGATCTGCCGCAGTCCGGCGGGCCCGCCGGCGGGGATCATCACGTACCGCACGGCGAAGGCGCTGAGCTGCTCGGACTGGTCGGCCCCGGAGCCGGAGACCAGGCTGGAGACGGCCTGGGTGAGGCGGGGCTGGGCCCCCGCCCCGGCGAGGACCTCGGCGTCGCCGAGGAGGACACCCCCGCCGCGGACCAGGGTGTAGGAGACGGTGGCGGGCGAGTCTCCGCCGAGGACGAGGGTGCGGGTGCGGTTGCTGTCCTCGGACTGGGCGGCGACGAAGGCCGGGACCCTCACGGGGTCGCGGCGTCCGATCGGGCCGTCGGCGCCGGCGACCGTCCAGGCGGCCGCCGCGAGCAGCGGTGCGGCGGCCGCGGCGAGGGCGGTGAGGGCGGCCAGCGGCTGGCGCCAGCCGAAGCTGCGGGCGGCGACGCGTTCCCGGGCACCGTCCGCGCCGACCACGGCGGCGGCGATCAGCCCGAGCCCGTAGAGGAGGGTGCCGGGGCCGGCCCAGCCGGTGCGGTTGAGGAGGACGGCGAGGAACAGCCCGGCCAGGGCGGCGGTCCACGCGGTGGCGAGGGCCGGGCGGCGGTCGGCGCGGAGCAGGGCGGCGAGGGCGGCGAGCAGGGTTCCTGCGAGGACGAGCCCGCCGGCGGTGCCGGGGCCGCCGGGGTCGGCGGTGAGCAGGCCGAGGGGGGTGGCGGAGCCGCTGCCGTAGGGGAGCCCGGCCTCGCGCAGGAGGCGTTCGGGGTGGGTGAACAGGCCCAGGGACCAGGGCGCGAGGACGAGGACGGGGACGGCGAGGGCGGCGAGCAGCCGGGGGGCGTACGTCTTCCAGCGCGCCCGGCGCACCAGCAGCGCTCCGGTGCCGAGGGCGGCGGCGAGCGGCCAGACGACGGGGGTGAAGGCGGTGGCCAGGGTCAGCAGCAGGGTGTGCGTCCACACCGCGCGCCAGGTGCCGGGGGCGTCGCGGTCCGCGAACCCGAAGGCGGTGACGGCGGAGCGGGCCAGCAGGGGCAGGAGGACGGCGAGGACGGCGGTGCCCAGGCGGCCCCCGGCGAGGGCCCCGGTGACGGCGGGCAGGAAGGCGTAGGCGACGGCGGCCCAGGCGCGCAGCAGCCGGGACTCGACCAGCGGCCGGGAGGCGAAGTAGGCGGTGAGGCCGGCGAGTGGGACCGAGCAGACGAGCAGCAGGGCCAGCGCGGCCTTGGTGGAGCCGAAGAGCAGGGCGGAGAGGGCGGCCAGGACGGCGAGGTAGGGGGGCGCCCCGGCGGTGGTGCCGGTGCCGGCGGGCTGCCAGTCGGTGGTGTAGCGGTGCCAGAGGTCCAGGGCGCTCGCGGGGGCGGGGAGCAGGGCGCCGCCCATGAGGCTGCCGCCGCCGACGAGGGCGCGGCACGCGGCGAGGGAGACCAGCAGGAGCAGGGCGAACAGGACGGGTGCGGGCTTGCGGGCGATCCGCTTGAGCCGGGAGAACTGCTCGATCTCCAGGTAGTCGGCGTCGTCGCCGCCGGGCCCGGACTCGACGGCGCCGCCGTGCCGTCCGGTGGGGGCGGTGTCGGTGTCGCGGCCGGAGCCGAGGTAGGCGGCGAGCTGTTCGGCGCCGGCCCGCAGGGTGGCTCCGGGCGGGGGGAACAGGGGGCGCAGTTCGGCGGCGGGTACGGCGCTGCGGCGGCGGGCCTTGCGGGCGGCGAGGATCCGGCCGGGGCGCAGCAGGGTGGCGAGCAGGCCGGTGAACTCGGCGGCGGCCTGGGCGGGGGCCTTGCCGATGAGGTAGCCGAGGGTGCGCAGGAGGGTGCCGAGGACCAGGCGCAGCAGGACGTAGGGCAGGGCGCGGCCGGGGGTGTTGGCCAGCAGGGTGTGGACGGCGCCGGCCTTGTCGACGCGGTGGGGGTCGACGGCGGAGCGGCCGGCGCAGTCGACGGTGCGGCGCTCGCGGGAGGCCGCCTCGGCGTGGCGCAGGACGGCGTCGGGGGCGACGAGGACGGTGTGGCCGGCGCTGTGGGCGCGCCAGCACAGGTCGACGTCGTCGCGCATGAGGGGCAGGCGGCGGTCGAAGCCGCCGAGGTCGTCGTAGACGTCGCGGCGGACGAGCATGCCGGCGGTGGAGACGGCGAGGACGGGGCGGACCTGGTCGTGCTGGCCCTGGTCCTGTTCGCGGCGGTCGAGGCCGGTCCAGCGGCGGCCGCCGCGCGCGATGGTGACGCCGGCTTCGAGGAGCTGCTTGCGGTCGTACCAGCCGCGGAGCTTGGGGCCGATGACGGCGGCGTCGGGGTTCTGGTCGGCGACGCGCAGGAGTTCGGTGAGGGCGTCGGGTTCGGGGGCGCTGTCGTCGTGGAGGAGCCAGAGCCACTGGACGGGCTCGCCGTGGGGGAGGTCGGGGAGGTCGTACGTGTCGTCGCGCCAGGTGCGGCTGACGGGGTCCCAGCCGCTGGGGCGCTTGAGGTAGGGCAGGTCGTCGGGGGTGAGGGTCCCGGCGGTGCGGGCGGCCTCGTCGACGGCGGCGCCGAAACCGGTGCGGCGGGCGAGGTGCAGGACGCGCTCGTCGCCGAGGGCCTCGGAGAGGAGGCGGGCGGACTCGTCGGCGCTGCCGGTGTCGGCGGCGACGTGGGCCTGCGCGGGGCGTTCCTGGGCGAGGAGTCCGGCGAGGGTCTGCGGCAGCCAGCGGGCTCCGTCGTGGGCGACGAGGACCGCGGTGACGACGTGCCGGGGGAACTCGGGGGTGGCGGCCGCCTGGTGGGAGACCGGCGAGCTGCTGTGCGGGGACATCGCGGTACGGGCCCTCCGGCCTGGGGATCCGGGGGTGGTGTGCCCTCGGAGGCTGCTGGACAGCGCCCCACACTAACGGCTGGGAAGGGGCGGGTCCGCCTCCTGCGGGGAAGGCCCTGAACGCGACGGTCCGCCTCCTGCGGGGAAGGTGCGGGAGGCGGACCGTTCGCTCTGTCTGCTGGGGTGTGCGGCGCTCCGCGGAGCGCGGTTGACCAGGTGGTCTGCGTGCGGTTCTGCGGGCCGTCGTGCGGCCGGGTCAGACCGCTGCCTTCTTCAGGCGGCGGCGTTCTCTTTCGGACAGGCCGCCCCAGATGCCGAATCGCTCGTCGTTGGCGAGGGCGTACTCGAGGCATTCGGAACGGACCTCACAGGCGAGGCAGACCTTCTTGGCCTCGCGGGTGGAGCCGCCCTTCTCGGGAAAGAAGGACTCGGGGTCGGTCTGGGCGCACAGAGCGCGCTCCTGCCATCCGAGCTCCTCGTCCGCCTCCTCGACCAGCAGTTCCTGAAACAGCTCGGTCATGTGCGCCCCTCGCTCTGTCTGTGCGTCCCCGTGGTGTCGCCGTTACCGGTCACCAGGTAACGACACGAGTGAAATTACAAGTGTGTGGCTTCTGCCCAGTCAAGCCGAGATCTGCTATTGGGCGCCTTATTCACTCTGCGGAACCAAACGTATGTAGAAAGTGTTCATATCGCCAAAAATCGTGACAGAAGCCACCGGTCCCGGCGAGCGACACCTTCTCCCCTGGGCCGACGCTTCACTCCGCGGAGGGGTTGCAGTCCGGTCACAGATGCGGCGCGGATCACATTCCGGTCACGACTTGGCGTCGGGAGGTTTGGGCACGGCTCCCACTGGATCAGTGATGCGGCACATCCCCCGGCATGGACTGCACAAACCTTTCTCCGTGCGCAGTAACCGGATGAGGTGAAAGTTTCCCCTCAAAACGGACATTGGGTTGACAGTCCGACCCTCGGCCCGGTCTCCTTGTCTCCATGTCAGCGCCCGCAGCCACCACCCGGACCCCCATTCGTGGGTTCCTGTGTGCTGCCCAGGTTCGCTGTTGCTGTTGCAGCTGTTGATGCCCCAGGAGCCCCGTCTCCTCCGCGCACCGGCCACTCCCCCCACAGCAACCGCCCCGCACGACTGACACACGTCGAGGACACCCCCACGATGAACAGCGCCCCCGCCTCCGCCCTTGCCGCCTCCTCCGCCGCTCCCGCCGTCGTCGAGAGCGACCTCCAGATCGCCGGCGACATCCTCGCCGTCCAGCACCTCCTCCAGCCCGCCCGCGAACACCCGGCCACCGTCGCCGAGTTCGCCGGCCTCGCCCGCTCCATCGCCGAGGACCGCGCGAGCTGGGAGCACCTCGTCCAGTACGACGCCACCACCCGCTGGTACCACCGCCTGCGCGCCGTCCCCCAAGCTCTCGACTCCGCTCGGACAGGGGGTGCCCCCATCGGCTACGAGGTCTGGCTGCTCAGCTGGGTCCCCGGCCAGGGCAGCGGCCTCCACGACCACGGCGCCTCCTCCGGCGTCCTGACCGTCCTCGACGGGGAGCTCACCGAGCACACCCCCCGCGGGCGGCTCACCCACCGCGCCGGCGCCCAGCGCGTCTTCGGCCCCGGCTACGCCCACGAGGTCGTCAACGACGCCCTCGAAGGAGCCGTGAGCCTGCACGTCTACTTCCCCGGCCTCACCGAGATGCCGATGCACAGCTGCTCCCCGGCCCACCAGGAGCACGTCCCGGCCTGACCCGCCCGGGCACCGCCCCGCGGTGGACGTCCCGCGGCTGCTGACAGACTGTCCGCATGCGCATTGTTGTTCTGGCCGGCGGTATCGGCGGCGCCCGTTTCCTCCGCGGACTGCTGTCGGCGGTCCCCGACGCGGACATCACCGTCATCGGCAACACCGGTGACGACATTCACCTGTTCGGGCTGAAGGTCTGCCCCGATCTGGACACGGTGATGTACACCCTCGGCGGTGGCATCAACGAGGACCAGGGCTGGGGCCGCACCGACGAGTCCTTCACCGTCAAGGAGGAACTCGCGGCATACGGGGTCGGACCGTCCTGGTTCGGCCTCGGCGACCGCGACTTCGCCACCCACATCGTCCGCACCCAGATGATCGACGCCGGCTACCCGCTCAGCGCCGTCACCGAGGCCCTCTGCGACCGCTGGCAGCCCGGCGTCCGCCTGCTGCCCATGTCCGACGACCGCGTCGAGACGCACGTCGCCGTCAACGACCCGGAGACCGGCGAACGCCGCGTCATCCACTTCCAGGAGTACTGGGTCAAGCTGCGCGCCTCCCTCGACGCCGAGGCCGTGGTCCCCGTCGGCGCCGAGCAGGCCAAGCCCGCACCCGGTGTGCTGGAGGCCATCGCGGCCGCCGACGTCATCCTCTTCCCGCCCTCCAACCCGGTCGTCTCCATCGGCACCATCCTCGCCGTCCCCGGCATCCGCGAAGCGGTGGCGCAGGCCCCGGCGCCCGTCGTCGGCCTCTCCCCCATCGTCGGCGGGGCCCCCGTGCGCGGCATGGCCGACAAGGTGCTCGCCGCGGTCGGCGTGGAGTCCACGGCCACCGCCGTCGCCCTGCACTACGGGTCCGAGCTGCTCGACGGCTGGCTCGTCGACACCTCCGACGCCGACGCGGTCGAAGCGGTCACCGCCGCGGGCATCGCCTGCCGGGCCGTGCCGCTGATGATGACCGACCCCGCCGCCACCGCCGCCATGGCGCGCGCCGCACTGGACCTCGCCGGGCAGGCCCGGTGAGCGCCTCCTCGTACGAGGTGCGCGCCCTCCCCGGGATCCCCGAGGTGCGGCCCGGCGACGACCTGGCCGCGCTGATCGCGGGCGCGGCGCCCGACCTGCGCGACGGGGACGTCCTGCTGGTCACCTCGAAGATCGTCTCGAAGGCGGAGGGGCGGATCGTACGGGCCGGCTCCCGCGAGGAGGCCATCGACGCGGAGACCGTCCGCGTCGTCGCCCGCCGGGGTCCGCTGCGGATCGTCGAGAACCGGCAGGGGCTGGTGATGGCCGCGGCCGGCGTCGACGCCTCGAACACCGAGCCCGGGACCGTACTGCTGCTCCCCGAGGACCCCGACGCCTCCGCCGCCGCCCTCCGGGCCGGGCTGCGGGCCCTGCTCTCGGTCGACGTGGGCGTGGTGATCACCGACACCTTCGGGCGGCCCTGGCGCTCCGGGCTCACCGACGTCGCCATCGGCGCGGCCGGGGTGCGCGTCCTGGAGGACCTGCGCGGCGGCGCCGACGCCCACGGCAACCCCCTGAGCGCTACCGTCGTGGCGACCGCGGACGAACTCGCGGCCGCCGGAGACCTCGTCAAGGGCAAGGCGAACGGGCTCCCGGTGGCGGTCGTCCGGGGCCTGGGGCACCTGGTGGGCGGCGCGTCCACCGCCCGGGACCTCGTACGGGCACCGGCCGACGACATGTTCCGGCTGGGCACCTCGGAGGCCGTACGGGAAGCCGTCACGCAGCGCCGCACCGTCCGCGCCTTCACCGACGAGCCGGTCGACCCCGGCGCGGTACGCCGCGCGGTGGCGGCGGCGGTGACGGCCCCGGCCCCGCACCACACGACGCCGTGGCGGTTCGTCCTGCTGGAGTCGGCCGCCGCCCGGCTGGAACTGCTCGACGCCATGCGGGACGCCTGGATCGCCGACCTGCGGCGCGACGGCAAGTCCGAGGAGTCCATCGCCCGGCGGGTACGGCGCGGGGACGTGTTGCGCAACGCCCCCTACCTGGTGGTGCCGTGCATGGTCACGGACGGCGCGCACGACTACGGACACGCCCGGCGCGACGCCGCCGAGCGGGAGATGTTCGTGGTCGCCACGGGCGCGGGCGTGCAGAACTTCCTGGTGGCACTGGCCGGGGAGCGGCTGGGCTCGGCGTGGGTGTCGTCGACGATGTTCTGCCGGGACGTGGTCCGCAAGGTGCTCGGCCTGCCGGAGGACTGGGACCCGATGGGGGCCGTCGCGGTGGGCCACCCCGCCGCGGCCCCCGCGCAGCGGCCGGGCCGGACGGCGGAGGAGTTCATCGAGGTCCGGTAGGCCGCAGGACCCGGCCCGGCCCGGGCCGTCCCTGCCCGCCCTCGCCCGGCCCTTCCCGCCCCCGCCCGGCCCCGCCCGTCTCAGAGACGGCCGATGTCGCTCCGGTACATGCGGGGGGCGCGGCGCGGCGGCGTGCGGCCCGCCAGCAGGACGAGGCGGGCCGCGCGGTGGCGCTGGCCCGCGTACGGGGCGAGGAGCTCCAGCATCTCGGCGTCACCGGCGTCCCGGTTCCCCGTGAGGGCGTAGCCGATGATCCCGGGCAGGTGCAGGTCGCCGGTGGTGACGGCGTCCGCGGCGCCGTTGCTGCGCTGGAGGGTCTCGGCGGAGGTCCACGGCCCGATTCCGGGCACCGCCTCCAGCCGTGCGACGGCCTGCGGCAGCTCCATGGCGGCCGCCTCCTCCAGCCGGGCCGCCACCCGGGCGGCCCGCACGATGGTGGCGGACCGCTTCGCGTCCACCCCGGCCCGGTGCCAGTCCCAGGAGGGGATCAGCGCCCAGTCCCGGGCGGAGGGCATCACGTACAGACCGCCCGGCCCCGGGGCCGGCTCGCCGTGCAGGCGGACCAGGCGGCGCCAGGAGCGGTAGGCCTCGTCGGAGGTGACCTTCTGCTCCAGGACCGTCGGGATCAGCGACTCCAGGACCAGTCCGGTGCGGGTGAGGCGCAGGCCGGGCCGGCGGCGGTGACTGGCGTGCACGAGGCGGTGGCGGGGGACGAAGGCAGAGGGGTCGTCGTCGGCGCCGAGCAGCGCCGGGAGCCCGTCGAGGACCCAGTCGGCGCCCGGCCCCCACGCCTCGGCCTCCGCCCCGTCGGGAGTGGCGCAGACCCGGAGGGCGGCGGGCCCGTCGGGGGTCCGCGTGGCACGCCAGACCGACCCGTCGGGGGTGGTGCGGAAGGTGGGGTCGCCCGGCCCCCGGCGCAGGGGCCCGAGGACGAGCCCCAGGTCGACGGGCCGGCCGCAACTCCAGCCCCGCCGCTTCGCCCCGCCCCCGGCGGCCACGCCGGGACCGGCGGGCACGGGCGTACGACCGGCGCGGAGGTCGGTACGGGTGAGGGGATCGAAACGTCCGGCCATGCTTCGAGCGTAACGGCGGGGGGTGACAGCCGGGCGGGCCCGCCGTCTCCCCCGCGAGAGGGCGATGGCGGGCCCGCGCCCTAACGGCCCTGGAGCTTGGCCGAGGCCGTGCGGGTCGGGGGGAGCTGCTTGTAGAGGAGGCGGCCCGGGCATTCCGTGGCGAAGCCGTCGCGGTGGCCCGAGATGACGTTCAGCTTGACCTTCGAGCCCTTCTTGTACCGGTTTCCGCCGCCCGACCTCAGCGTGGTCCTGGCCCGCGGGTCCGCCCCGAAGAGGCCGAGCTTCCAGGCCGTGAGGCGGGCCACCGCGTTCACCGCCGCCTTCGGCGGGGCCGTCGAGGAGTAGGTGCCGATCACCGCCACGCCCATGCTGTCCGCGTTGAACCCCATGGTGTGCGCGCCGAGCACCGGCTTGGCGACTCCGCCCGCCCGGCCCTCGTAGACCGTCCCGCACTTGTCCACGGCGAAGTTGTAGCCGAAGTCCCGCCAGCCGCTGCTGACCACGTGGTAGCGGTACAGGCTGCGCAGCACCGCCGGGGCGTCCTTGCAGGCGTAGTTGTTGCCGGAGGCGGTGTGGTGGACGAACGCCGCCTTGACCGTGCTCGTGTAGACGAAGCCCGGCTCGCGCAGGGATTCGTCCGCGCCCCAGCCGCGCCGGGTGACGATCCGCGGGCGCGGGCCGATGTACGGGCGGGCGGCCGCGGCGAGTTCGCCGTCGGCGGCGATCGCGTCGGCGGTGGAGTCGGCCTGGTTGAGGGCGCTGATCTCCAGGGCGCCGAGCGGGGCGTGCGGGACGTTGGCGGAGGAGGACTCCGCCGCGCCCATGGACAGTTCGGGGAGGGCGGCGGCGATGTCGCCCTTGTCGTCGTCCGGGGGGAGGGCCGGGGAGGAGGCCGGGGACGCGCCGTTCTTGCCGTCCGGGGAGGACGGCGGTGCCGAGCCCGGGTCGACGAGTTCGATGCGCAGGCCCGACGGGAGGCGGCCCGGGCGGGCGGCGGCGCGGGTGGGGGCGGAGCCGTGCTCCGCCTGGACGCGGATCTCCACGCCGTCGGACGGGCCGACCCACAGCGGGGCGGTGGCGCCGCGGACGCGGCCGGTGCCCCGTTCCACCGCGTCGGGGTCGGCCGCGTGTTCGCCGTTGTGGGTGTCCACGTCCTGCCAGCCCGACCAGGCGCCGGTGGCGACGGAGCGGGTGCGGACCTGGACCCGGCCGGAGAGTTCCGCCGCCGCGTCGTCCCAGACGACCCCGACCAGGGAGAACGTCGTGACGTCACGCGGGGCCAGGCCCCGGGTCTCGGGCAGGTCCGGGGAGGCGCTCATGCCGGGGACGCCGGGGATCCGGGCCCCGGTGGACGGTCCGAGGGGGACGAGGGGCAGCGACTGGGTGGACCCCGGCACGACGGGGACCGCCTCGGCCAGGGCCGGAGTGGAGAGCGCGAGCGGCAGGGCCAGTGCGGCGGCCGTCACGACACCGATCGAGGAAGCAAGGAATCCGCGCATGGAAGCGATGCTGGGCACACCCACCACGGAGCGCCATCGGAGAACTGACGCACCGTCCGACGGCGCGCCGGGCGCGCCTCCCCTGGACGGGCGAGCCGCCGACCCCCGTACGAGGGAGGGGCCCGCGTACGCTGGGGCGGGTGAACGCCACTGACCGCACCCCTGCCGACCTGCTGCGATCCGCGCTCGCCGCCGATCCGGGCCGCCCGCTCGTCACCTTCTACGACGACGCCACGGGCGAGCGCGTCGAATTGTCCGTCGCCACCTTCGCCAATTGGGTGGCCAAGACCGCCAATCTGCTCCAGGGCGACCTGGGCGCCGAACCGGGCGACCGGCTGGCGCTGCTGCTGCCCGCGCACTGGCAGAGCGCCGTGTGGCTGCTCGCCTGCGCCTCCGTCGGGGTGGTCGCGGAGATCGGCGGGGATCCCGCCGACGCCGACCTGGTGGTGAGCGGGCCCGACACGCTGGAGGAGGCCCGCGCCTGCTCCGGTGAGCGGGTCGCGCTCGCGCTGCGTCCGCTGGGCGGGCGGTTCCCGCAGGCGCCGGCCGGGTTCGCGGACTACGCGGTGGAGGTGCCGGGTCAGGGTGACCGGTTCGCTCCGTTCGCGCCGGTGGACGCGGACGGGCCGGGGCTGGTGGTCGGCGGCGCGGAGCTGTCGTACACGGCGCTGGTCGGGCGGGCCCGCGAGGACGCGGCGGAGCGGGGGCTCGGCGGGGGTGCCCGGGTGCTGTCGGGGCTGGGCTTCGACAGCTGGGAGGGGCTGTCGGCGGGGCTGTACGCGCCGCTGGCCGCGGGCGGCTCGGTGGTGCTGTGCCGCAACCTGGACCGGCTGGCGCCGGAGGCGCTGGCGCAGC
Organism: Streptomyces sp. NPDC001373; assembly: GCF_042895815.1. Lineage (NCBI taxonomy): Bacteria > Bacillati > Actinomycetota > Actinomycetes > Kitasatosporales > Streptomycetaceae > Streptomyces > Streptomyces sp. NPDC001373. The sequence goes on along the minus strand of NZ_JBIAWQ010000013.1, from coordinate 157,709 downwards.
GGGTGGAGAGCGAGCGCGTCACCCACACCGTCTAGAGGCCCGGCTCGCCCGGGTCGGCCGGCTCACCCGGGTCGCCCGGGTCGGCCGGGTCGGCCGGGTCGGCCGGGTCGGCCGGGTCGGCCGGGTCGGCCGGGCCCGGCCCGTGCTCCGGCCCCCGGCCCCGCCCCGCCCCGGAGGCGCGTCGCCGCCCCGGGTTCCGGCGATCTCTCACCCGCATGGGTCTAGACAGGCCCCCGCCCCCGGGCCGTCCGCCCCGGCCGGAGGGAGTATCGCTGCAGGCCGTGCTCACCCGCACGGCCCGTTGCCGGTGCGGCGCAGCCGCGGCCGGTACGGCGAGGGGACGGTGCGCGAGTGAGGGACGGCGCGGGCATACCGGACGGCGCTGGAGCGGCCGCAGGCGGCGGAAGGCCCCCGCGCGGCCGCCGCCGGCGCCGGCTGCTGCGCTGGATCGGGCTCGGGGCCGTGCTGCTGGTCCTCGTGGGGACGGCGGCCGGCTGGTGGCTGTACGCGAAGCTCGACGGGAACATCACCGAGGACACCTCGGCCGCGGCCGAGCTGCGGCGCTACGAGCGCGAACGCCCGGCGCACTTCGCGGCCGGCGCCCAGAACATCCTGCTGATCGGCTCGGACTCGCGCTCCGGCACGGGGAACGCGGGTTACGGGCAGGACGGCGGCACGCAGCGTTCGGACACCGTGATCCTGCTGCATCTGCCGGCCGACCGCCGCAGCGCGACGGCGGTGTCGATCCCCCGGGACCTGATGACCGGGGTGCCGGAGTGCCTGGGGGCCGACGGCTCCCGTACGGGGGACCGGTTCGCGCAGTTCAACTGGGCCTTCCAGTGGGGCGGGGCCGCCTGCACGATCCGGACGGTGGAGAAGATGACCGGGATCCGGATCGACCACCACATGGTCGTGGACTTCGGCGGGTTCAAGAAGATGGTCGACGCGGTCGGCGGGGTGGAGGTCTGCCTGCGGCGGCCGGTGGACGACGCCGAGGCGCACCTGCGGCTGCCGGCGGGCCGGCAGGTGCTCCGGGGCGAGCAGGCGCTCGGGTTCGTCCGGGCCCGCTACAGCCTGGGGGACGGCAGCGACACCGAACGGATGGAGCGCCAGCAGACGTTCCTGGGCTCGCTGTGGGAGAAGGTGAGCAGCAACGGGGTGCTGCTCAACCCGGGGAAGCTGTATCCGCTGCTGGACGCGGCGACCTCCTCGGTGACCACCGACCCGGGGCTGGCCTCGTTGCGCGGACTGTACGAACTCGTTCGGGGCGTAAGGGACATACCGGCCGACCAGGTCAAGTTCCTGACGGTGCCCCGCCGCCCGTACGCGGCCGATCCGAACCGGGACGAGCTGGTGGAGCCGGACGCGACCCGGCTGTTCGAGCGGCTGCGGACGGACCGGCCGGTGACGGTCACCGCTCCCGAGCCGTCGGCGAGCGCGGATCCGGAGCCCCTGGAGGCGACGCCCCGCGGATCCGGGGAGGGCTCGGGAGAGGCCGCCGACGGGGGTTCGGGCGGGGTTTCGCCGTCAGGAAGCGGAACCCCTCCGGCACCCACACCGGCCCCCACCTTCACAGGAACCACGGCGGGCACGGCAGACTGCCGGTAAAGCAATCCAAAAGCCGGGGGCCCGAGCGAGCCGGATGAGCGCTTTGGCCCGTTATAAGGGGAGTGGATTTTGTCACCGGCATGGTTTGCGGCTGACCTGGCCGGATAAGGTGAGCGATCCGGTGCACCGGCTGTGAAGAGGCCGTGCACCAGCAGCCGGATCGTTGACCGCGCGCCTGGGGGGAGGCGCGTCGCGAAGCACCGACGGAGGATTCGAGCAACCGTGGATGCGCAAAGCCGTGGGCGGGCGGACGAGATCGACCCCGCCGACCAGTGGGTCCTCAATCCCCGCACTGGCAACTACGAACTGCAACTGGGCCGTTCCGCTGCGCAGCAGCGCGTGGCCCCGTCCCCCCGCAGACTGCGCAGATCGTCCACGTCCACGTCCACGTCCACGTCCACGCCCACGGCCGCCCCGGCGCCGGCCGCCCCCTCCCCCGCCGTTCCCAAGCCCCGCCGCGGCGAGGGCCCGCCCGGCGGGCGGCGCGGCGGCGGGCGCTCCCGCAAGGACGACGGAGCACCGGGCCGCCGCAAGCGGCTTTTGGCGGTCACCGGCGGCACCCTGGCGTTCCTGCTGGTCAGCAGCGGGGTGGGCTCGTACATCTACTACGAGCACCTGAACGGCAACCTGAAGGTCATCGACACCGGCGGCGCGGGCGGCGGCTTCAAGAAGGACCAGCCGATCAACATCCTCGTCATCGGCACCGACAAGCGCAGCGGCAAGGGCAACGAGGGCTACGGGGACGCCGAGAGCGTCGGCCACGCCGACACCACGATCCTCTTCCACGTCTCCAAGGACCGCAGCAACGCGACCGCGCTGTCGATCCCCCGCGACCTGATCACCGACATCCCGGCCTGCCCGACGAAGATCGACGGCTCGGTCAAGGAGATCCCCGGCACCCGCGGCACCCGCTTCAACAACAGCCTGGGGCAGGAGGGCCGCGACCCGGGCTGCACGATGCGCACGGTCAAACAGCTGACCGGCCTGGACGTCGACAACTTCATGATGGTCGACTTCAACGCGGTGAAGAACCTGAGCACGGCCGTGGGCGGGGTGCCCGTCTGCCTGGCGAAGGACGTCAACGACCGTGACTCGAAGCTGAACCTGAAGGCGGGCGAGCACCGGCTGGAGGGCGAGCAGGCGCTGGCCTTCGTACGGACGCGGCACTCCTTCGGCAACGAGAGCGACCTGGACCGGATCAAGACCCAGCAGCAGTTCCTGGGTTCGATGATGCGCGAGATGAAGTCCAAGGAGACGCTGACCAGTCCGAAGAAGTTCTTCTCGCTGGCGGAGGCGGCGACGAAGTCGCTGACCGTGGACCAGGGGCTGGGCTCCATCGGCAAGCTCACCGCGCTCGCGGGCGAGTTGAAGGGCATCAACCCCAAGAACGTCACGTTCACCACGCTTCCGGTGGTCGACAACCCGGCCGAGCCGGCGAACCGCAAGGCGACCGTGGTCGTGAACTCCGCGCAGGCGGACCCGCTGCTCCAGATGATCCGGGGGGACGTGTCCCTGACGGAGGTGGAGAAGAAGGAGCAGGCCGCCAAGGACGCGGCCGAGGCCGACGCCAAGGGCAGGCAGGACGCGCTGCTCCAGGGGAACCGCGCCCCCGCCGGTGACATCCGGGTGGACGTGTACAACGGCGGCGGCCCTCCGGGGTCGGCGTCCACCACCCTGACGTGGCTGCAGAACAGCAAGGGCGTCTACAAGGCCGGCAACCACGGCAACGCCTCGGCCCGGCTGGCCGCCACGCAGCTGGAGTACGCCCCCAACCAGGCCGACCAGGCCAGGGCGCTGGCCGACATGATGGGACTGCCGGCCTCGGCCCTGAGGCCCGGCGCGGTCGACGCGGCGCCGAGGACCCCGATGAAGCTGACCCTGGGCTCCGACTTCAAGGAGCCCGGCACACCGCTCGGTGCCGCGGTCCCGCAGCAGGCGCCCGAGGGTGTCCAGCGGGTCGAGGCGGACAAGGCGGTCTGCGCCAAGTGACCGGCCGCCCCGGCGGACGCCGGCGCACGGGGCCGCTCAGCAGGACCGGGCGGCCGTCGGGCCGCCCGCGGCACGTCCACAGACCGCCGATGGGGCGGTAGCCGGCAGGACCGGCACAATACCGACCAGTAAAGATTCTTGAGGGGGGTACGCGTGATGCACAGCAGCGTGCGGGGGGAGGGGGCGCCCGAGAAGGCCGCCGACGGCATATCCGACGGCGGCGAGAAGAAGGCGTCCGGCGCGGTGCCCCCACCCCGGGACGGTTCGGGCGGCGGCGCCCGGCCCCCGGGCGGTGGCATCCCTGTCCGCCGGCGTCGCCGGCGGGTGCTGTTCTGGGTGGCGTCCGTCCTGGCGTTCCTGATCCTGGGAACCTCGGCGGCCGGGTACCTCTACTACCGTCATCTCGACGGCAACATCCGCAGCGGGCAGCGCCTGAGCGGCGAGAGCGGCGTGGAGAAGACCCACGCCAATGCCAAGGGCCAGCGCCCGCTGAACATCCTGCTGATCGGCTCCGACAGCCGCAACAAGCCGGAGAACGTGGAACTCGGCGGCAGCCGCGACACGGTGGGCAACCCCCCGCTCGCGGACGTGCAGATGCTGCTGCACGTGTCGGCCGACCGGGAGAACGCGTCGGTCGTGAGCATCCCGCGCGACACCCGGGTCGACATACCCGAGTGCACGGACCCGAAGACCGGCGAGAAGTTCAAGAAGACCAACGCGATGATCAACGAGTCGCTCGGCCGCGGCGGCCCCGGCTGCACGCTGGCCACCTGGGAGAAGCTGACCAGCGTCTACATCGACCACTGGATGATGATCGACTTCTCCGGTGTCGTGAAGATGGCCGACGCGGTCGGTGGCGTCCCCGTCTGCGTCAAGGACAACGTCTGGGACCGGCCGCTGCCCACCTCCGGCGGGGGCTCCGGCCTCAAGCTCCAGAAGGGCACGACCCGGGTCAAGGGCGAGCAGGCGCTCCAGTGGCTGCGCACCCGGCACGCGTTCAGCAGCGACCTGGGCCGGGCCCAGGCCCAGCACATGTACATGAACTCGATGATGCGCGAGCTCAAGAGCCAGAACGCCTTCACCGACGTCGGCCGGATCACGGACCTGGCCGAGGCGGGCACCAAGGCCCTGGAGGTCTCCGAGGAGATCGGCTCGGTCAAGAAGCTGTACAACCTGGCCATGCAGCTCAAGGACGTCCCCACCAACCGCATCACGATGACGACGATGCCGACCTTCCAGGACCCGCGGGACGAGAACCGGCTCATCGTGAACCCGGCGGACGCCGACCGGCTGTGGACGATGCTCCGCAAGGACATCGCGTTCGACAAGAACGGCGAGCCGCAGACCCCGCAGAGCCCGTCGGCCTCCCAGCCCGCCGCCGACGCCTCTCAGCCCGCCCCGGCCGGTTCGCAGCCGCCGGCGCAGCCGGGGCAGCAGCCTTCGAAGGCCCCGGTCACCACCCCGGACAAGATCGCCGTCAACGTGGTCAACGGCACCGCCGCCGGCCAGCCGCTGGCGCCCCACCGGGCGAACGCGATCGCGGAGGTGCTGGTCTCCAAGGGCTTCACGGGGGCCAGGGCGGACAGCGCGCTGACCCCGGAGAAGACGACCGTGGTGCGCTACCCGACGCCGGACCTGGCGGACGAGGCGCAGAGCGTGGCGGCCTCCCTGGGCGTCCCGAACGCCGCGGTGCAGCAGTCGGCCGACGTCTCGAAGATCACCCTGGTCGTGGGCGCGGACTGGCGTGAGGGCAACGCCTACCCGCAGCAGACCCCGCCGCCGGCCGGTGCGATCCCGGACACCGCCGACGCGATCAACGGCTCGGACACCGGCGCCTGCATGGAGGTCTACAAGCCGTACCGCTGGTAGCCGGCGGCGGCGCGCATGCGAAGGGGGTGGCCCGGTCCGTACCCACGGACCGGGCCACCCCCTTCGCGTGATGCCTCAGACCGGGGAGGGGTCGCGGCGCACCGACGGGCGGCGGCTGGCGACGACCATGGCGCTCCTCGTTGAGCACTGCCATGATCACCGAGACTGCGGGCTGCTGGGCGGGCATGTCGTCCTTCACGGTCGGGTAGCGGTGTCACGTTAACGCGTACGGGGGAAACGGAAGCGCGGCGGACGAGCGGTACGGACAGACGCTGATCGTATGGGCCTACTGTTCCGATGAATCTGCCCGACGTACCGGGAGGTGTCCCCCGTGCCCCAGCCGCACCGCCCCACCCGGCCCGCCGGGCCGGCCCAGCCGCAGCGCGCACGGAAGGGCGGCGGCCGCGGCGGGACGGCCCGCGGCCGGCGCGACCGGCCCCGGTGGGGCGTGCGGATCGCGGCCGGGGTCTCCCTGGTGGTGCTGGGGTCCGGGGCGGTCGGGCACGCCGTGATGACCGGCCTGGACACCGGCATCGAACGGGTGGACCCCTTCAAGGACATGAAGAACCGTCCGCAGGCCGGGCACGGGGTGAACTTCCTGCTGGTCGGCACCGACGGCCGGGACAAGATCACCCCGGAGGAGAAGCGCGAGTACCGCCTCGGCGGGGAGCCCTGCCACTGCACGGACACGATCATGCTGGTGCACCTGTCCGCCGACCGGCAGCGGGCCAGCGTGGTCAGCCTGCCCCGCGACAGCTACGCCGAACTCCCCGCGCACCAGGACCCGGTCACCGGCAAACCCCACCGGGCGCACCCCGTGAAGCTCAACGCGGCCTACGCCGAGGGCGGGCCGAACCTGACCGTGCGGACCGTCGAGGACATGACCCGCGTCAAGATCGACCACTACCTGGAGGTCGACTTCACCAGCTTCATGCGGACCGTCGACGCGATGGGCGGGGTCGAGATCTGCACCGCCAAGGCCCTCAACGACCAGAACACCGGCCTGCGCCTGCTGCCCGGCACCCACCGCCTCACCGGCGGCCAGGCCCTCCAGTACGTCCGCTCCCGCCATGTCGACGGGGCCTCCGACCTGGGCCGGATGCAGCGCCAGCAGCGGTTCGTAGCCGCCCTGATCAAGCAGGCCACCGGAGGCGGGGTGCTGCTCAACCCGGTGAAGTTCAAGGAGGTCAGCTCCACCCTGCTGGGCTCGGTGCGCGCCGACAAGGACTTCGGCTCCGAGCAGATGCTGGCGCTGGGGCAGGCGATGCGCGGGTTCACGCCCTCCTCGTCCGAGTTCGCCTCCGTCCCCATCGGGGACGCCTCGTACCAGGTCAAGGGCATCGGCTCGACGGTCAAGTGGGACGACCACAAGGCCGCCCAGCTCTTCGAGTCCCTGCGCGAGGACCGCCCGCTGGCCCCGCCCCGTCCCGGCCGGCCCGCGGACCGCCCGGCGGCCCCCGCGACGCCGACGGCCGTCCCGGTCGACGTGCCGCCGCAGCAGATCCGGGTGCAGGTGGAGAACGGCACCCGGATCGACGGGCTGGGCGGACGCGTGGACGCGGCCCTGCGCGCCACCGGCTTCGACACCACCGGCGCCCCGGGCAACGGCGCCGGCCGCGACGTCCGGCGCACGGTGATCTCGTACGACCCGCGCTGGGACCGCTCCGCCCGCACGGTGGCGACGGCCCTGCCCGGCAGCGAGCTGCGCGCGGTCGCCGGCCAGGGCCGGACGGTGCTGGTGATCGCCGGCTCCGACTACGGCAAGGTCGTCCCGGTGCGGGCCGAGGACCCCTACCAGGGCGAGTTCGGCGTGGTCACCGGCGACCAGGTGGTGTGCGGGAAGTAGCACCCCCGCCCACGCCCCCTCCCGCCACCGCCCGGGCCGCTACCCGACCCGCTCCAGCAGGGAGACCTCCAGGCCGCGCACCGTCCTGCTCTCGGCCACCCGGTAGTGGGCCGCCAGCGCGTCGGCCTGCTCCTTAGGGAGCTTGTGGTACGGGTTCTTCGTGCCGCTCCAGGTCACCACCCACACCCGCTGGGTGGAGCCGAGGCAGCGCACGGGCTGCGCGCACTCCTCGGGGAACAGGTCGTCGCTCGCCACCGCCGAGCGTTCCGCGAAGACATCCCTGAGCCGGACCTTCTCCGGCAGGAAGTACTCCACCTGGAAATCGATCATGAACACGCGGTCGCCCCCGCGCACGGGCACGAACCCGTCCCCGGGCCGGTAGCCCTGGGAGATGACCCGCGCCGCCGCCTCGCCGTCGAGCCCGACCCGGGCCCACTCGGTCCGCAGCTGCCTCTGGTCGGGGAGGCCGAGGAGGACCACCGCGGCCAGGGCGAGGGCGCCGACCACCCGCGGCCGCAGCGCGGCCAGACCGGCCGCCGCGAGCACCGCCCACGCGGGCAGGGTGAAGAGGACGTAGCGGTCGATGAAGTACGAGGTGCTGCCCTGCGAGACCACCCAGGCCGCCAGGATCGGGGCCGCCCCCGCCAGGAGCAGCTCCACCGCGGGCCGCCGGCCCCGGCTCCAGGCGAGCGGCAGCAGTGCCACCGCGGCGACGGCGAGGCCGATCGTCGGGGAGCCGAACAGGTTGTTCCAGAGGTCGGCGATGCCGCGCAGGTGCGGGGTCTTGATCCAGCCGATCTGGCGTCCCGCCTGGCGCTGCCCCAGCAGCACCAGCGGAACCACCGGCACCAGGGCCACGGCCACCGTCACCGCGAAGCCGACGAGGGTGCGCCCCGTGCGCTCCCGCCACCAGCGCAGGAGCACGATCAGGCCGTGCGGCAGCAGGAAGAGCAGCGACACGACGTGGAACAGACCGGCCGCCGCCACCGCGAGGGCGTACGGCGCCCAGCGCCGCGGGGCCGGCCGCTCCAGCGCGCGCAGCAGCAGCCAGGTCGCGGCGCTCACCGCCAGTACGACGAAGGCGTACGACCGCGCCTCCTGGCCGTACCGGGAGACAGCGGGCAGGAAGGCGAAGAGCAGACCGGCGAAGACGGCCGTCCGGCGGTCGAAGAGCCGGCGGGCCGTCAGCACGGCGAAGGCCGCCGCGCCGGCCATGGCCAGCGCCGACGGGAGGCGGAGCATCGCGGTGGAGTCCCCGAAGACGGAGACCCAGCCGTGCAGCAGCAGGTAGTAGAGGCCGGACACGGCGTCCACGTGGCCCAGCATCCCGACCAGCTCGCCGGTGCTGCGCGTGGCGGCGTTCCAGCTGGCCAGCTCGTCCCGCCACGGCTGCGCCCGCCCGATGCCGACGCAGGCGACGGCCAGGGTCAGCAGGGCGGCCCAGAGCCAGTCGGGCACCGGCAGCCGGCGGGGGGTCCCGGGCCCTGCGGCCGGCCCGGGACGCCGGCGGTCGGCCGGATCGTCCGTTGCGGCCGGGGCGACGGGCGACGTGCGTGCGGAGGTCATCGGGTGGCGGCGCCTTCTGCGGGGACGGCAGACGGCTCGGTGGTAGCGGCGCGGCTGCGTACAGGCGGGTCGGACTTGGGCAGGGCCAGGCCGGGGGCGTCCAGCATCCGCCGCAGAAGGGCGGAGAGGGGCCGTTCGGCATAGCGGTGCACGAGCCAGGAGAGCAGGAGGACGGCGGCGAGCGCGGCGGCGAGGGTCGGCCAGACGCCCACCCCCTGCAGGCGGGTCCAGCGGATCAGGGCGAAGCCGATCTCCTGGTGCAGCAGGTACACGGGGTAGGTGAGGGCACCGGCGGTGGTGAGCCACTTCCACTGGATGCGGTCGAACGCGCCCATCGCCGCCGCCAGTACGACACCGAAGGCGAACAGGCAGAAAACGGTCATGACCGTCCAGTCGAGCGGGTGCATCACGCCGTACTTGAAGCTGGCGCCCGTACCCAGCAGTTGGTGCTGGGCGACCAGGAAGGAGAACCCGACCGACCCGAGGAGCAGCCAGTTCGCACCGAAGCGGTAGATCAGGTACATGACCGTGCCGGCGATGAAGTACGGCGCGTACTCGGGCATGACGAACAGTTCCAGCAGCTTGTTGTCCGAGCCGCGGCCCACCACCGACAGGATCATCCAGATCCCGCAGAAGCCCAGCACCCGACGGTAGGTCAGTCCGAAGACCACGACGAAGGCGAAGAGAAGGTAGAAGCGCAGCTCGACCCAGAGGGTCCAGTAGACGGGGTCCACCTCGGCCACTCCGAGCGGCTGCTGGAGCATCGTCATGTTGGACAGGAAGTCCGTCATGCTCAGGTGCGCGCGCGTCGGCCGGGCCGTCGCGGCGTAGTTGACCACCAGGCCGGTCAGCACGATCGCGACCCAGTAGGCGGGGAAGAGGCGCACCACGCGTGAGGTGAAGTACTGACGGGGCGTCCGGCCCCAGCAGGACATGCAGATGACAAAGCCGCTGATCAGGAAGAACAGCTGGACGCCCAGGAAGCCGTAGGCGCTGACGTGCTGCAGTCCCGGCATCAGCTTCTCGGGGGTGCCCAGCCACACCGTGGGATAGCGGTTGACGCCGGTCCAGTGGAAGGCGACCACCATCAGCGCGGCCACCAGGCGCAGGCCGTCCAGGGCGCGCAGCCGTGGCCGGCGGGACGCGGCGGCGGGCGGGCGCTGCGGCTCCGCTCCCGGCGTCCGCGGGGACGGTATGGGCTTCGACATGATCGGCACATCTCCGCAGCAGGAACAGGTGGGGGGCGGCGCCGCCGTCCGTGCACCGGGCGGTCGGACCTCAGCCGTGGAGTCTACGGGGGGGCCGCAGCCACAGCCGAATGGATCATTCCTCATCGAATCCCTCGGCGATGCGCCGTTCCCGCAGTTCCTTGATGGCCTGGCGGCGGGCGAGGCGGTGCGTGCGCCGGATCTGGGCCTCCTGGTAGCGGCGTTCGTCCTGCTCGGTCTCCGGGATCACCGGGGGGACCCGGCGGGGCTTGCCCTCGGGGTCCACCGCCGTGAAGACGAGGTAGGCGCTGCCGACCTGGGTGGCGGGGGTGGACTCGTTCCACCGCTCCGCGAGGACCCGTACGCCGATCTCCATCGAGGAGCGGCCGGTCCAGTTGACCTGCGCCCGGACGTGGACCAGGTCGCCGACGCGGACGGGGGCCAGGAAGGCCATCTCGTCCATGGAGGCGGTGACGGCGGCCCCGCCGGAGTGGCGGCCCGCCACGGCGCCGGCCGCGTCGTCCACCAGCTTCATGATCACTCCGCCGTGCACGGTGCCGAGGAGGTTGGTGTCGGCCGCGGTCATGATGTGACTGAGGGTGGTCCGGGACGCCGAGATCGGCTTGCCCTCCGGTGCCTCCGGTATCTGTGTCATGCAGCCACCTTAAGTGCGGCCCGGAGGCATCAGGTCTGCAACAGCCCCGGAACGAACACCCCACCGGGGTGTCCCGCGACACTCCCGGCCGGGCATCCTTGTGCGCATGAGTGACTGGGACGGCTTTGGCGGCGAGCGCGACGCGCGCGGCCGCCGCGATGACGGGTACGGACGCGGCGGCGGGCAGGCGCAGCCGGAGGGGGCGCAGCGGATGCGCCACGTCCAGCGGCAGCCGCAGGCCCCCCGTCCTCCCCAGTCGCAGCCCCGTCCCGGGCAGCGCCCCGCGCGGCCGCCGGTCCCGCCGCAGGCCCCGCCGCAGGCCCCGCCGCCGGGTGGCCGTCCGGGCTCCGGCTACGGGGTGCCGCCGCAGCAGGGGCAGGGCCCCGACGCTTCGTACGACAGCGGGTACAACACCGGCCAGGTCTACGGGCGCCCCTCCGGCCCCGGCGGCCCCGGGCGTCCCGCGGGTCCCGGCGGCCCCGGCGGCCCCGGCCGTCCCGGGCCGGTCCGCACCGTCGACTGGCGCAAGCGGATCAAGATCGGCTCGATCGTGCTGGTCTCCGCGCTGGTGGTGACCACGGTCGGCACCTACTTCTGGGCCGACTCCAAGGTCCGCCGCGAGGTCGACCTGTCCAAGGTGATCGAGCGGCCCAAGGAGGGCGACTGCACGACGTACCTGATCGTGGGCTCCGACAGTCGCGAGGGCATGTCCGACGAGGAGAAGAAGAAGCTCCACACGGGCTCCGCCGAGGGCAAGCGCACCGACTCGATGATGGTCCTGGCCAAGTGCTCCAGCGGGAACACCATGGTCTCGCTGCCGCGCGACTCGGACGTGGAGATCCCCTCCTTCGTCGGATCCCAGTCGGGCAAGAAGTACGCCGGCACCGGCAAGCGGACCAAGCTGAACGCCGCGTACGCGGACGACGGGCCGGAGCTGCTGGTGCGCACGGTCGAGTTCAACACCGGCCTGCGCATCGACCACTACGCCGAGATCGGCTTCGCCGGTTTCGCCAACATCGTGGACGCGCTGGGCGGCGTGGAGCTGGACATCGAGAAGGGCTTCAAGGACGAGAAGTCCGGCGCCGACTTCAAGGCGGGCCGGCAGACGCTGAACGGCGAGCAGTCCCTGGCCTTCGTCCGCACCCGCTACGCCTTCGCCGAGTCGGACCTGCAACGGACGAAGAACCAGCAGAAGTTCCTGTCGGCGCTCGCCAGCCAGGCCGCCACCCCGGGGACCGTGCTCAACCCGTTCTCCCTCTACCCGGTGATGGGCGCCGGCCTGGACACCCTCATCGTGGACAAGGACATGTCGCTGTGGGACATGGGCGAGATGTTCTTCGCCATGAAGGGCGTCAACAGCGGTGAGGGCGTGTCGATGAACATGCCGATCTCCGGTCAGCGGGGCGGCAACCTCGTCTGGGACAAGCCGAAGGTCCAGCAGTTGGTCAAGGAGATCCAGAACGACCAGAAGGTCACCGTCAAGGGGCAGTGAGCGGGGCGCCGGCCGGCCGCTGAACGGGTGAGGGCACCGCCCATCCCGCCGCCGGGTGCTGTGGACAGTGCGATGGTTTTCTCGTAAGACTGTTGCGGCCCGACCGCCGGGGGGATACCGCGGCCGGGCCCGTGTTCCGACGCGGCCGTCGACCGACCGGGCATGCGTCCGTCCTGCCCGTGGAGCCTTCATGTCCCTGCACCCGTCCCCGCGCGTCCTCGAAGAGCGACGGGAAGACGGCGACAGACCCCCCGTCCCGCCTCTCGTGCCGGAACAGGTGCGGCCGCCCGCGCCGGGAGCGGGGCGCCGGCTACGGGTCCTGGACGGGCTGCGGATCCTCGCCGCGGTGCTGGTGCTCCTCCACCACTACACCCGTCAGGACGTGTGGGGCCGCGACGCGTTCGGCTGGCTGACCGTCGTCGGCCGCTACAGCTGGATGGGCGTCGAGCTGTTCTTCATGATCAGCGGGTTCGTCATCTGCATGTCGGCCTGGGGGCGCCCGCTGGGCTCCTACCTGCGCAGCCGGGTGGTCCGCCTGGCGCCCGCGTACTGGTTCTGCGTCCTGGTGACGATGGGCGTGCTGCTGTCCTTCGGCAAGCCTTTCGGCGGCGCCGGGCCGGGGCTCAGCCAGATCCTGACGAACCTGACGATGGTGCAGACCCCGCTGGGGGCGGCCCCGTTGGACGCGTCGTACTGGACGCTGTGGTCCGAGGTCCGCTTCTACCTGATCTTCGCGGTGGTCGCCTGGACCGGGCTGACCTACCGCAAGGTGCTGAACTTCTGCTGGATCTGGACCGTCGCCTCGCTGCTCGCCCCGGGCTCGGGCCTGCCGGTCCTCGACGTCCTGGCCAACCCGGACTACTCCCCGCTGTTCATCTCCGGCATCTGCTTCTACCTGATCCGGCGCGAGGGGCCGCGGGCGGGAGAGCCGTGGGCGCTGCTGGTGTTCTCCTGGCTGCTGATGCAGCGCTGGCTGAACGACATCGTCCACTGGAACACCGTCAAGGGCGACCGGCTGTCCTGGGAGATGTGCCTGCTCGTCATCACCCTGTGCTACGTGATCATGGCGGCCGTGGCCCTCGGATGGCTGGACCGGATCGACTGGCGCTGGCTGCCGGCCGCGGGAGCCATGTCGTACCCGCTGTACCTGCTGCACCAGCAGGCCGGCCTGACGATGCTGCGGCAGTGGCACCGCGACGTCGAGCCCTGGACGCTGATGCTGTCCGCGACGGCCGTGATGCTGCTGGCCTCCTGGCTCATCCAGCGCTTCGTGGAACGCCCGTTGGCCCGCCGGCTCAAGCGCTTCCTGGAACGCCGTCCGGCGCCCGCCAGGTCCTGACGCCCGCCGGACACGGCGCAAGGGGCGCCCCCGGCCGGGGACGCCCCTTGCGCTCGCGGTCCGTGCGACCGCCTACTTCCTGCCCGCCGCGGCGCGGAGCTTCCACGGCATCGCGATGGACTCCAGCTGCACGGCCAGGTTCATCTTCGACTCGCCGACGGTGCGGTCCTCGAAGTGGATCGGAACCTCCATCACCTGGAAGTTGCGGCGCAGGGCCTTGTACTTCATCTCCACCTGGAAGCTGTAGCCGGCGCTGCCGATCGACGCGAGGTCGATCGCCTTCAGCGCGGCCGCGCTCCACAGGTTGAAGCCGCCCGTGATGTCGCGGACGCGGGTGCCGAGGATGGTGCTCGCGTACGCGTTGGCCCAGCGGGAGAGCAGCTTGCGGTGCGCGCCCCAGGCGTTGGACAGGGTGCCGCCCGGCACGTAGCGGGAGCCCACGACGAGGCCGGCGCCGGTGGAGCGGGCCACGCCCAGCATCTCGGCGATCTTGCCGGCCGGGTGGGAGCCGTCCGCGTCCATCTGGAGCACGTACTCGGCGCCGTCCTCGACGGCCTTGGCCATGCCGGCCGCGTAGGCGCGGCCGAGGCCGTCCTTCGCGGTGCGGTGCAGGACCGACATGCGCGGCTTGCCGTCCTCGGTGAGGTAGCCCTCCGCGAGCTCGTCGGCGATCTTGCCGGTGCCGTCGGGCGAGGAGTCGTCGACGATCAGCAGGCGCAGGCCCGGCTGGTCGAGACCCATGAGCAGCTCCACCATGCCCGGGAGGTTGCCCGCCTCGTTGTAGGTCGGCATGACCACGGTGAGGGGGGTGTGCGCCCAGGTGTCGGGGAGCTTGGTGGTGGCAACGTCGGTCTTGCGGGGAGTCTGCTGCTCGCCTATCACAGGGTTATGCCTCACTGAAGTTGGTCACCGGTCGGAGGAGAAGCGGACGGCTGCGTCGGGCAGTTCGGCCTCGCACCACACCCGCACCCCCGCGCGAAGTTCGTTGTCAGCCCCTACGACGGCACCGTCACCGATGACGGCACCGGTCACGACGGTGCGCGAACCCACCGAGGCGCCGGCGCCGATGAGGCTGGCGTTCACCACCGTGTCCGCGCCGAGGATCGCGCCGTCCAGCACGATGGAGCCCTGGACGACAGCGCCCGATTCGATCCGGGCGCCGGCACCCACCACGGTACCGCCCGTCAGCTTGGCGCCTTCCGCCACCTGGGCACCGGGGAGAACGAGGGCCTCGCCGCGGGGGCCGGGGACGGCCGGGGAGGAGACGATGCCGCGCACGAGGTCGGCGGAGGCCTGGACGAAGGACTCCGGCTTGCCGAGGTCCAGCCAGTAGGTGTCCTCGGTGACGCCGTGCAGCTTGGCACCGGAGGCGAGGAGGCCGGGGAAGGTCTCACGCTCGACGGATACCGGCCGGCCGGCCGGAATGGAGTCGATCACGCTGCGGCGGAAGACGTAGCAGCCGGCGTTGATCTGGTCGGTGATGATCTCTTCGGGGGTCTCGGGCTTCTCGGTGAAGGCCAGCACCCGCCCGTCGGCGTCCGTGGGGACCAGGCCGAAGGCGCGGGGGTCCTCGACGCGCACGAGGTGGAGGGAGACGTCGGCGTCGGCCGCCTGGTGCGACTCGACCAGGCCGGCGATGTCGAGGCCGGTCAGGATGTCGCCGTTGAAGACGAGGACAGGGGAGTCCGGGCCGCCGGTCAGGCGCTGGGCGGCGTTGCGGATGGCACCGCCGGTGCCGAGGGGCTCGTCCTCGACGACGTACTCGAGGGTGATGCCGAAGTCGGATCCGTCGCCGAAGTAGGGCTCGAAGACCTCGGCGAGGTAGCAGGTGGCCATCACGATGTGCGTGACACCGGCGGCGGCGGCCCTGGCTATCTGGTGGGCGAGGAACGGGACGCCCGCTGCCGGAACCATCGGCTTGGGGGTGTTCACCGTCACGGGGCGCAGACGCGTCCCCTGCCCGCCGACCAGCAGGATCGCTTCCGTCATTTTGTTCTCTCCCCAACCGGTTCAGGCGTACGAAGCTTCAAAGTTAGCCCATCCTGCACGGTGCAAAGCCCGGTGGAGCCCCGCCCGGCCCGCCTCCGGCAACGTTCCGGTTACGGCGGGTTGGGCACGATGCGGGTACAAGGCCCCCGGCCCGTCCCCTATATACGGGCCCCACGCACCGCGGCGGGGCGAAGAGCCCCTGCTCAGCCCCGGAACCCGGGCCGCCGGATCCGTCGCCGCCCGGCACCCCGCCGACCGGCCAGGTCCGAGCCCCCTGGAACGGCAGCACGGCCCCCACCAGGGGCGCACACCGGGGGCGGCCCCACCCGCTGGATCGGAATCGTTACAAAGGAACCCTTCGCATTCATCGCCCGGACGCGCGCGGTCCGCGTGCGGGCGCAAGCAGGACAAGGCCCCCGGACGCCGGGGGCCTTGTCGTCGGAATGCAGCGGGTCGGGCGCGTTACGGCAGGTTGCGGGCCATGACGATCCGCTGGACCTGATTCGTGCCTTCGTAGATCTGGGTGATCTTCGCGTCGCGCATCATGCGCTCGACCGGGTAGTCGCGGGTGTAGCCGTAGCCGCCGAGGAGCTGGACCGCGTCGGTCGTGACCTCCATCGCGACGTCGGAGGCGAAGCACTTGGCCGCGGCGCCGAAGAAGGTGAGGTCGGAGTCGACGCGCTCCGACTTGGCGGCCGCCGCGTAGGTCAGCTGGCGGGCGGCCTCGATCTTCATGGCCATGTCCGCGAGCATGAACTGGACGCCCTGGAAGTCGCCGATCGGCTTGCCGAACTGCTTGCGCTCCTGGACGTAGCCCTTCGCGTAGTCCAGGGCGCCCTGGGCGATGCCGAGGGCCTGGGCGGCGATGGTGATGCGGGTGTGGTCGAGGGTCTTCATCGCGGTGGCGAAGCCGGTGCCCTCGGCGCCGATCATGCGGTCGGCGGGGATGCGGACGTTGTCGAGGTAGACCTCGCGCGTCGGGGAGCCCTTGATGCCGAGCTTCTTCTCCGGGGCGCCGAAGGAGACGCCCTCGTCCGACTTCTCGACGACGAAGGCCGAGATGCCCTTGGAGCGCTTCTCCGGGTCGGTGACGGCCATGACGGTGTAGTAGTCGGAGACGCCCGCGTTGGTGATCCAGCGCTTGACGCCGTTGAGCACCCAGAAGTCGCCGTCGCGGACCGCGCGGGTCTTCATGCCGGCCGCGTCGGAGCCCGCGTCGGGCTCGGAGAGGCAGTACGAGAACATTCCGTCGCCCTTGGCCAGCGGGCCGAGGTACTTGGCCTTGAGCTCCTCCGAACCGGAGAGGATCACCGGGAGGGAGCCGAGCTTGTTCACGGCCGGGATCAGGGAGGAGGAGGCGCAGACGCGGGCCACCTCCTCGATCACGATGACCGTGGCGAGGGCGTCGGCGCCGGCGCCGCCGTAGGTCTCGGGCACGTGGACGGCGTGCAGGTCGTTGGCGACGAGGGCGTCGAGGGCCTCCTGCGGGAAGCGGGCCTCCTCGTCGACCGCGGCCGCGAACGGGAGGATCTTCGCCTCGCAGAGCGCGCGGACCGACTCGCGGAGCATGTCGTGCTCCTCGGCCGGGCGGTACAGGTCGAAGTCGGCAGAACCCGCCAAGATCTTTCACTCCCCAGGTGCGGCGCCGAGTGACGTTCCGACAGCGGTGTGCCACCGGAAGGCGTTCGGCGCGGGATGCTAACTACCGTTAAGTAACCCAAATTCTAGTTCCCGGCCCCGGTGCAGCGATATGTGGCGCGTACGTGAGCTGCGTGACAGCCGGGCACTCCCGGGAACGTCCCCCGTGAGCGGCCCGACTATGCTCGGGGGCCGCACACGGCCCCGCACCTCTGGAGCTCCCATGGCCCCCCTCAAGATCACCGTGATCGGCACCGGCTACTTGGGCGCCACGCACGCCGCGGCCATGGCGGAGCTCGGCTTCGAGGTGCTGGGGCTGGACGCGGTGCCGGAGAAGATCGAGATGCTGGCCTCGGGCCAAGTCCCCATGTACGAGCCGGGACTGGAGGAGTTGCTCGCCCGGCACGTCGCGGGGCTGCCGGGGTCCACCGGGCGGCTGCGGTTCACGCAGTCCTTCGAGGAGGTCGGGGAATTCGGCGACGTGCACTTCGTGTGCGTGAACACCCCCCAGAAGCACGGCGAGTACGCCTGCGACATGAGCTTCGTGGACTCGGCCGTGGAGTCCCTGGCCCGACACCTCACCAGGCCCGCGCTGGTGGTGGGCAAGTCCACCGTGCCGGTGGGCTCGGCCGAGCGGCTCGCCGGGAAGCTCGCCGCGCTGGCTCCGGCGGGCGCGGACGTGGAGCTGGCGTGGAACCCGGAGTTCCTGCGCGAGGGCTTCGCCGTGCAGGACACCCTGCACCCCGACCGGATCGTCGTCGGCGTCCGCGGCGAGCGCGCCGAGAAGCTGCTGCGGGAGGTGTACGCGACGCCCATGGCGGAGGGGAGCCCGCTGGTGGTGACCGACTTCCCGACGGCCGAGCTGGTGAAGACCGCCGCCAACTCCTTCCTGGCGACCAAGATCTCCTTCATCAACGCCATGGCCGAGGTGTGCGAGGCGGCCGGCGGCGACGTCGTCAAGCTCGCCGAGGCGATCGGCCACGACGAGCGGATCGGCGCCAAGTTCCTGCGCGCCGGCATCGGTTTCGGCGGCGGCTGCCTGCCCAAGGACATCCGCGCCTTCATGGCCCGGGCCGGCGAGCTGGGCGCCGACCAGGCCCTGACCTTCCTCAGGGAGGTCGACTCCATCAACATGCGCCGCCGCGGCCACATGGTCGAGCTGGCCCGCGAGGCCGTGGGCGGATCGTTCCTGGGCAAGCGGGTCGCCGTGCTCGGCGCCACCTTCAAGCCCGACTCGGACGACGTGCGCGACTCCCCCGCGCTCAACGTGGCCGGGCAGATCCACCTCCAGGGCGGCCAGGTCACCGTCTACGACCCCAAGGGCATGGACAACGCGCGCCGTGTCTTCCCCACCCTCGGCTACGCCGACTCCGCGCTCGCCGCCGCCCGAGGCGCCGAGGTCGTCCTGCACCTCACCGAGTGGCGCGAGTTCCGCGAGCTCGACCCCGCCGAGCTGGGATCGGTCGTCACGGACCGGCTCGTGCTGGACGGGCGGAACGCCCTGGACCCGCTGCGCTGGCGCGCGGCCGGGTGGACCTACCGGGCGATGGGGCGCCCGCAGGCGTAAGGGACTTGGGAGGCGTGGGGCCGGCCAGGGCATATACCGATACCCACTTTCGAAGGATCTCAGTCAAGGAAGTGGAATAAACGACTGGGTAGACTTCGCGCCGATGACCACGACCAGCAGCCCCACAGCCCACCCCACCGCATCCGCGACGGCGGTGCCCGCCACGCGTGACCGGTGGGGATCCTTCGAAGCAGCCATGCGAGGACGCGGCGCCCTGCTGGGCATCGCGGGCTTCTGGCTGGCCTCCAGGGCGGCGATGCTCTGGATGCTCGTCAACAGCTTCTTCAGCTCGAACGTCGTCCGGGTGGAGGTCACCGCGACCTACCACAACTGGTACAACGTCCTCGTCCACTGGACGCTGCCGCACAACGACATCATGTGGCAGTACCCGCCGGCGGCCGCGGCGATCTTCCTCTCCCCGGACCTGCTGCCGTTCCTCACCTACTTCCAGGCCTTCGTCGCCCTGACGGTGCTCTGCGACGGCGTGGTCCTGCTCGGCCTGATCCGGGCGGCGCGGCGCGGTGACGGCAGCATGGCCGGTGCGCTGGTGTGGTTGGTGACGCTGCCGATGATGATGGCGACGCCGTTCGCCCGCTACGACATCCAGGTCACCCTGCTCGCGGTCTTCGCGCTGCTCGCGATGCGCCACCGCCCCCGGGTCGGCGGGGTCATCGCCGGTATCGGGGCGATGGTCAAGGTGTGGCCGCTGCTGACCCTGCTCGGCACCCCGCGCGGCAAGTCCACGCGGGACGCCTTCGTGGCGGCGGCGCTCTCCGGGGCGGCGCTGCTGGCGGTGTTCGCGCTGCTGTTCAAGGACACGCTGGGCTTCCTGGGCAACCAGGGCGACCGCGGTGTGCAGATCGAGTCGCTGGGCGGTTCGGCGCTGATGGCGGCGCGGCTGGTGGACCTGTGGCCCGGCAAGGTCAACTTCCAGTACGGGGCCTTCGAGTACGTCGGTCCGTACGTGTCGAGCATCGCGCGGGCCTCGCTGGGGCTGACCGTGATCGGCTTCCTGCTGCTCCTGCTGTGGCGCGTGAAGGCCAACCGCTGGTCGAGCGCGACGCCGTTCGACGCCGCGCTCTGCGCGATCATGGTCTTCACGGTCACCAGCCGCGTCATCAGCCCGCAGTACATGATCTGGCTGCTGGGCCTCGCGGCCGTCTGCCTGACCTCGAAGAACACCACCCAGCGTCCGATCGCCTGGCTGCTGGTCGTCGCCAACGCGCTGACCACGCTGATCTTCCCGATCTGCTACGGCTCCGACATCCTCACCAACAGCACGCTGGGCACGGTCCTGCTCTGCACGCGCAACGGCCTGCTGCTCTACGCGACGGTGTGGTCCGGTGTCCGGCTGTGGAAGGCGACCGTGCTGCCGGAGTCGGCGCTGCGGCGGCAGGAGTCTGCGGCGGGCTCGGCGCGGGCCGCCTAGCTAGGGCGTGGGGCCCCGGTGCTGAGCGGCACGGGCGGTGAACTCCGCCTCGCGCAGCACCCGCTGGGCGTTGCCCCAGGTCAGCAGGGTGATGTCGGCTTCCGACCAGCCCCGCTCCAGTAGTTCCGCGATCAGCCGCGGGTAGCCCGAGGGGTCGGTGAGTCCGGCCGGCCTCGGGCTTCCGCGTTCGGCGCCGAAGGCGGCGCCGAGGCCGACGCCTTCCGGGCCCGCGAGGGCCCGTACGTGTTCCACGTGGTCGGCGACGGCGTGCAGGGAGTCGCCGGTGCGCTCGGTGTCGAAGGTGACCATCGCCAGGCCGCCCGCCGCGCGCAGGGCGAGCAGGACCTCGTCGGTGACGTTGTCCGGGTGCGGGTTGAGCGAGGCCGCGCCGGTGTTGGAGATGATCACCGGCGCTTTGGAGGCCGCCGTGAGCCGGCAGGCGGCGGAGGGCGTGCAGCCCGTCAGGTCGAGGAGCATCGCGAGCCGGTTCGCCTCCTTGACCACCTCGTGGCCGAAGGCCGTCAGGTCCTCGTCGGCCCAGGGCGCTCCGGCGGGGGCGATGAGGCGCACGCCGAGGGCGTGGAAGGCGCGCAGTGCGCCGAGGGAGCCGGTGAGGGTGCTGCCGGGGACGGGGCCGAGGAACGAGGCGATGCGGCCCCGGTTGCGGGCGTCGGCCATGTCGTCGGCGGTCAGCGCGAGGTAGAGGCTGTCGGAGTAGCGGCGCATCAGGGCGCGGGCCGCGTCGATCTGTTCGAGGGTCTCGCACACGGCCTGGGCGCAGGAGTCGGCGCGGGGCGGGCCGGGCGGCACGAGGAGGGTCCAGAACTGGGCGCCCACTCCCCCGGCGCGCAGCCGCGGGATGTCGGTGTCGACGCCCGTGTCCGGGGTGTCGATGTCGTGGTACGGGCTCTGGCGCAGGGTCCAGACGAGGGTGTTGCAGCCGTCGGCGACGGGGTGCACGGCGAGCAGCGCGGCCGCGCGGTCCAGGGATCCGCCCGCCATGAGGGGGGCGGTGACGGGGACGTCGTCGGCTCCGACACCCACGGAGTGGGGTTCATCCTGCAGGTCGGCCATGGCATTCGCTCCGGTCTCGGCGGCAGCAGGGAGACATGGGGCCACCGTGACACGGGGGGTGGCGGTGCCGCCCGGCGAATGCGGCGTTCGGGTGTACCCCGTACGGAACGGGGGCGGGGCGGGGGTCGTTCCCCCGCCCCGCCCCCGTCCCGGCGGTGTCCGCCGGTGTCCGCCGGTGTCCGCCGGTGTCCGCCTGCGGGCTAGAGCACCGCGTTGGACGGGCCGCGGGTGGCCGACAGGTCGCGGGCGACGGCTTCGGCGTCGCGCAGCGCCCGTACCGCGTTGGACCAGGTCAGTTTGGCCAGGTCGGCCCGGGACCAGCCGCGGTGCAGGAGCTCCGCGATCAGGTTCGGGTAGCCGGAGACGTCGTCCAGCCCGGCCGGGGTGAAGGCGGTGCCGTCGAAGTCGCCGCCGATGCCGATGTGGTCGACGCCGGCGACCTCGCGCATGTGGTCGAGGTGGTCGGCGACGGTGGCGGCGGTGGCCACCGGGCGCGGGCGCCCGGCTTCGAAGGCCCGGTGCAGGGCCATCGCCTCGGGGGTGGTGTCGAGGTGGTGGAAGCCGTGGGAGCGCAGGTTCTCGTCCGCGGCCAGGGTCCACTCGACGGCGGCCGGGAGGATGAACTTCGGTACGAACGTCGCCATCGCGACGCCGCCGTTGGCCGGCAGCTGCGCGAGGACGTCGTCGGGGACGTTGCGCGGGTGGTCGCAGACCGCCCGCGCCGAGGAGTGCGAGAAGATCACCGGCGCGGCCGAGACGGCGAGGGCGTCGCGCATGGTGGTGTCGGCGACGTGCGAGAGGTCGACGAGCATGCCGATGCGGTTCATCTCGCGCACCACCTCGCGGCCGAACTCCGCGAGGCCGCCGTGGCGGGGTGCGTCGGTCGCCGAGTCCGCCCAGTCGATGGTGTCGTTGTGGGTGAGCGTCAGGTACCGCACGCCCAGCCGGTGCAGGGCGCGCAGGGTGGCGAGCGAGTTGTTGATGGAGTGGCCGCCTTCGGCGCCCATCAGGGAGGCGATCCGGCCGTCGGCGCGGGCCGCTTCCATGTCGTCCGCCGTGAGGGCCCGCGCCAGGGCGCCGGGGTGGCGGTCGATCAGCTGGTCGACGGCGTCGATCTGCTCCAGGGTGGCGCTGACGGCCTCGTCGCCCGCGAAGTCGGAGCGGACGTAGACGGACCAGAACTGTGCGCCGACCCCGCCGGCCCGCATCCGGGGGATGTCGGTGTGCAGGTGCGCCGACTGGTCGCCGGCGATGTCCCGCCGGCCGAGGTCGTAGCGCACCTGCTCGCGCAGGGCCCAGGGCAGGTCGTTGTGGCCGTCGGCCACGGGGTGCTCGGCGAGCAGCTCCCGGGCCTGCGTGAGCAGGTCCGCCGCGCTCACTTGCCGAACCCGAAGGATTCCGCGCCCGCGACCTTGGCGCGCAGCCGCTTGCCCTTCTCGGTGGCCTGGTCGTTGAGCTCCTGCTGGAAGTCCCGCATCCGGCCGAGCAGCTCCGGGTCGTGCGCGGCGAGCATGCGGACGGCCAGCAGGCCGGCGTTGCGGGCGCCGGCGACGGAGACGGTGGCCACGGGGACGCCGGCGGGCATCTGGACGATCGACAGGAGCGAGTCCATGCCGTCCAGGTACTTCAGGGGGACGGGTACGCCGATGACGGGCAGCGGGGTGACGGAGGCGAGCATGCCCGGCAGGTGGGCGGCCCCGCCCGCGCCGGCGATGATCGCCTTGAGGCCGCGGTCCGCGGCCTGCTCCCCGTACGCGACCATCTCGCGCGGCATCCGGTGGGCGGAGACGACGTCGACCTCGTAGGGGATCTCGAACTCGTCCAGGGCCTGGGCGGCGGCCTCCATGACCGGCCAGTCGGAGTCCGAGCCCATGACGATGCCTACGACGGGGGAGGTGCTCATTCCGTGATCGTTCCTCTGAGGTAGCCGGCTGCGTGACGTGCGCGCTCCAGCACATCGTCAAGGTCGTCGCCGTAGGTGTTGACGTGGCCGACCTTGCGGCCGTGTTTCACGTCCTTGCCGTACATGTGGATCTTTACCTGCGGGTCGTGGGCCATGCAGTGCAGGTACGCCGCGTACATGTCGGGGTAGTCCCCGCCGAGGACGTTGGCCATCACGGTCCAGCGGGCCCGGGGGCGCGGGTCGCCCAGGGGGAGGTCCAGGACCGCGCGGACGTGGTTGGCGAACTGGGAGGTGACCGCGCCGTCCTGGGTCCAGTGGCCGCTGTTGTGCGGGCGCATGGCCAGTTCGTTGACGAGGATGCGGCCGTCAGTGGTCTCGAACAGTTCCACGGCCAGGTGGCCGGTCACGTCGAGCTCCTTGGCGATGCGCAGGGCCAGGGCCTGGGCCTCGCCCGCGAGGGCTTCGGAGAGGTTGGGGGCGGGGGCGATCACCGTGTCGCAGACCCCGTCCACCTGGATGGACTCGACGACGGGGTAGGCCACGGCCTGGCCTTGCGGGGAGCGGACGATGTTGGCCGCGAGCTCGCGGACGTAATCGACCTTCTCCTCCGCGAGGACCGGGACGCCCGCCTTGAACGGGGCCTCCGCGTCCTCGGGCGTGCGGGCGAACCACACGCCCTTGCCGTCGTACCCGCCGCGCACCGTCTTGAGGATGACGGGGAAGCCGCCCACCTCTTGCGCGAAGGCCGCCACGTCCGCCGGATCGCTCACGATCCGGTGGCGGGGGCTGGGCGCGCCGATCTTGTCGAGCTTGGCGCGCATCACCCCCTTGTCTTGTGCGTGCACCAACGCGTCGGGCCCCGGCCGGACGGGGATGCCGTCCGACTCCAGGGCCCGGAGGTGCTCGGTGGGGACGTGCTCGTGATCGAAGGTGATCACGTCGCAGCCGCGCGCGAAGGCGCGCAACGTGTCCAGGTCGCGATAGTCGCCGATGACGACGTCACTCACGACCAGGGCCGCCGAGTCCTGGGGGGTGTCACTGAGGATCTTGAATCTGATGCCGAGGGGGATACCCGCCTCGTGGGTCATGCGGGCGAGCTGACCGCCGCCGACCATGCCGACTACCGGGAACGTCACCTCTCCAGGGTATCCGCCGGTATTCCGCCATACGGACGCAGGCCTGGCGCAGACCCGCCGGTCGGGCCCGGAGGCCTTGTGTGCGTTGCGTCGCAAGGGTGCCGGGGGCGCGAACGGGCCCCCGGGGTGACACTTAACATGGTGGGGTTGACGGGATCGGGTGACACATCCAGCGGGACGCTGACGGCTCACTCCGCGACTCACACGACGACTGACAGGGACTGAACCATCACATGAGCACGCCGAACGCAGTACCGCTGTCCGAGCGCCTCCGCGGCATCGCGCGGGAGGTCGTCAAGTTCGGCGCGGTCGGCGGCGCGGGCGTCCTGGTCAACTTCGGCGTCTTCAACCTGCTGCGCACCACCACGGACCTGCAGACGGTCCGCGCGAACGTGATAGCCATCGTGGTGGCCATCATCACGAACTACGTGGGGTTCCGCTACTTCACCTACCGTGACCGCGACCTGGGCAGCCGCCGCCGCGAGATGATCCTGTTCGTGCTGTTCAGCGTGATCGGCATGGTCATCGAGAGCGGTGTGCTCTACGTCGCCACCTACGGCTTCGGCCTGGACAGCTCGCTGCAGAACAACATCTTCAAGTTCTTCGGCATGGCGGTGGCGACGGTCTTCCGGTTCTGGTCCTACCGGACGTGGGTCTTCAAGGCCCTGCCCACGGACGTCGCGCCCTCGCTGGTCGTGGAGCAGCGCGACGGGCACGAGGCGCCCGCAGCCACCCGCACCCCGGAGCCGGTGGCCAACCAGGGCTGACGGCCGCCCGGCCTCACCTGACGGTCCGCTCCGGCTCCGCGCGCTCCGGGGCGGTACGGCTGAGGAAGAGCGCGAACACCGGCGGCTGACTCTGGAGGAGCTCCAGGCGGCCGCCGTCCGCTTCCGCGAGGTCCCGGGCGACGGCCAGGCCGATGCCGGTGGAGTTGCGGCCGCTGATGGCCCGCTCGAAGATCCGGTTGCCCAGGTCGGGCGGGACGCCGGGGCCCTCGTCCGTGACCTCGATGACGGCCTGGTTGCCGGTCACGCGGGTGCGCAGGGCGACCGTGCCGCCGCCGTGCATGAGCGCGTTCTCCACGAGGGTGGCCAGGACCTGGGAGACCGCCCCGGGGGTTCCCACGGCCCGCATGCCGGTCTTGCCGGAGCGCACGATGGCCCGGCCGGCGCTGCGGTAGGCCGGGCGCCACTCCTCCACCTGCTGCTTGACGACCTCGTCGAGGTCGAAGGGGACGGCGGAGCCGGTGCGGGGGTCGCGGGAGTTGGTCAGCAGCCGCTCGACGACGTCCGTGAGCCGCTCCACCTGGGTGAGGGCGATGCTCGCCTCCTCCCGCACGGTCTCCAGGTCGTCGGTGACCGTGATCTCCTCCAGCCGCATCGACAGGGCGGTGAGGGGGGTGCGCAGCTGGTGGGAGGCGTCGGCGGCGAGGCGCCGTTCGGCGGTGAGCATGCGCCCGATCCGCTCGGCGCTGGAGTCGAGCACGTCGGCGACGCGGTCCAGCTCGGGAACCCCGTAGCGCTTGTGCCGGGGCCGGGGGTCGCCCGAGCCGAGCCGCTCGGCGGTCTCGGCCAGGTCGGTCAGCGGGGAGGCCAGCCGGTTGGCCTGGCGCACGGCGAGCAGGACGGCCGCGACGACGGCCAGCAGGGCCACCGCGCCGACGACGGCCAGGGTGCGCCCGACCTCCCGGGTGACGGTGGAGCGGGACTCCTCGACGACCACCACCTCGCCCTGCTCGCCGCGCGCGGTTCCCCGGATGACGTTGTCCTCGATGCGGTCGCCGACCTCGACGGGCGGCTGTCCGGGGACGGTGATGCGGGCGTACGTGCCGACGTCCAGCTGCTCGGACAGCGAGCCGGCGTCGACCTTCCGGTGTTCCAGGGCGTCGGCCTCGACGACGCCCAGCAGGCGCAGCGCCTCGGAGCCGATGCGGTCCTGGGCGCTGCTGGTGATGGTCCGGGTCTCCACGATGACGAGGGAGACCCCGAACACGGCGATCACGACGAGGACCACGGCGAGCGTGGAGTTGATCAGACGGCGGCGCATGCCCTAGAGCATGCCCTAACGGGCGAACGCGCTCCGTCGGCTGCGGCGCCGGCCCGCGTCAGCTCTTCTCGAAGCGGAAACCGACGCCCCGGACGGTGGCGATGTAGCGGGGGTTGGCGGCGTCGTCGCCCAGCTTCTTGCGCAGCCAGGAGATGTGCATGTCGAGGGTCTTGGTGGAGGACCACCAGGTGGTGTCCCAGACCTCGCGCATCAGCTGGTCGCGGGTGACGACCCGGCCGGCGTCGCGGACCAGGACGCGCAGCAGGTCGAACTCCTTGGCGGTGAGCTGGAGCTCCTCCTCGCCCATCCAGGCGCGGTGGGACTCGACGTCGATGCGCACGCCGTGGGTGGCGGGGGCCTGGGCGGCGTCGTTGGCGCCGCGCCGCAGCAGGGCCCGGACGCGGGCCAGCAGCTCGGCGAGGCGGAAGGGCTTGGTCACGTAGTCGTCGGCGCCGGCGTCCAGGCCGACCACCGTGTCCACCTCGTCGGCCCGGGCGGTCAGGACCAGGATGGGGAAGCCGTGGCCCTCGGCGCGCAGTCGCCGGGCCACCTCCAGGCCGTCCATTCCGGGCAGTCCCAGGTCCAGGACGACGAGATCGACGCCGCCCTGCAGTCCGGCCTCCAGGGCGGTGGGGCCGTCCTCCCGGACCTCGACCTCGTAGCCCTCCCGGCGCAGGGCACGGGCCAGGGGTTCCGAGATGGATGCGTCGTCCTCGGCGAGCAGTACACGCGTCATGTGGGTGATGGTAGTCCGCGGCGGGTGAAAGGAGGCGCCTGCCTGCATACCCCTCTCGAACTGGGGTTATGAACTACTACCGACCTTCGAACTTGACGGATCGGTTCCCTCTTTCCTTGTGATCCATATCTCAAGCCCTTCCATATCCATCGGGGCCCTGTCGTATGGTGGCGGAACGCCCGATGCACTACCGAGGGGACATTTGCGCTCAAATCCGAGCCAAGAACCTCAAGTTCTGCTCTGGTCGGCATCGTCCGGCCCAGATGACAGTGAATGACCTATGGGCCGGGCCCTGCGCGCGAGGATGCGCGGAGGGCGTGGATCCCGGTTACGACTGCCCCATCGCCCCGCCACTCCGGGGAACGAGACCCCAGGGCGTGGGGAGGGACATCCGTCGCCGGTGCCGGCCGCCCCCCACCGGGCGCTGAACAGCTCACGAAGCCAAGCGTCCCGAGCAAGCAAGGATCGACCATGGCTTCCAGCCTGACGAAGGACTCGGCGTCCCCGGCCGCCGAAAAGACCTTCTTCGGCCACCCCCGTGGCCTGGCCACTCTGTTCATGACCGAGATGTGGGAGCGCTTCTCCTACTACGGCATGCGCGCCCTCCTGGTCTACTACCTGGTCTCGGGCGGCGCCGACGCCGCCACGGGCAGCCAGGGCGGCGGTCTGGCCATGACCGCGGCAACGACCACGGCCATCTACTCCGTCTACGTGTCCATGGTCTACCTCATGGCCATGCCCGGCGGCTGGTTCGGCGACCGCGTCTGGGGCGCCCGCAAGACGGTCGCGATCGCCGGTTTCGTGATCATGGCTGGTCACCTGTCCCTGGCTCTCCCCGGCCAGGCGATGTTCTTCGTGGGTCTGGTCCTGGTCGCGGCCGGTTCGGGTCTGCTGAAGGCCAACATCTCCACGATGGTCGGTCACCTGTACGACGGCCCGGACGACCCGCGCCGTGACGGTGGCTTCACCCTGTTCTACATCGGCATCAACCTCGGTGCCTTCGTCGCCCCGTTCGTCGTCGGAACGGTCGGCAAGGAGCACAACTGGCACCTGGGCTTCGCCCTTGCCGCCGTCGGCATGGCCCTGGGCCTCACCCAGTTCCTGATCGGCACCAAGCACCTGAGCCCGAAGAGCAGCCAGGTCCCGAACCCCCTGACGCCGGAGGAGCGCAAGGCCGTCCTCACCAAGGTCGTCCTCGCCGTCCTGGGCATCGCCGTCTTCTACGGCGCCGTGGTCGCCCTCGGTGCCTACACGCTGAACTGGGCCCTGGTCCCGCTGACCCTCGCCGGCCTGCTCATCCCGATCGCCGTCCTGGCGCGCATCAAGCGCGACAAGGACCTCTCGGGCGCCGAGCAGTCGAAGATGACCGCGTACATCTGGTTCTTCATCGCCGCCGCCGTCTTCTGGATGATCTACGACCAGGGTGGCTCCACGCTGTCCCTGTTCGCGGACGACAAGACCGCCGACACCGTCTTCGGCTTCGGCTTCTCGGCCACCTGGTACCAGTCGCTGAACCCGCTGTTCGTCATGGCGCTGGCCCCGGTCTTCGCCTGGCTGTGGCTGTGGCTGTCCCGCAAGAACCAGGAGCCGAACACCATCGTGAAGTTCGCGATGGGTCTGGTCCTGATCGGCGCCTCGTTCTTCGTCTTCATCGTCCCGATGGGCATGGCGACGGGCGACACCAAGGTCTCCCCGATGTGGCTCGTCTCGATCTACATGATCCAGACCATCGGCGAGCTGTGCGTCTCCCCGGTCGGCCTCTCGGTCACCACGAAGATGGCTCCGCAGAAGTACGCCTCCCAGATGATGGGTGTCTGGTTCCTCGCCGTCACCGCCGGCGACTGCACCACCAGCCTCCTGTCCATCGGTGGCGTCGACCTCAACGGCACGTGGGTGATCGGCTTCCAGGCCGCCGCCGCGGCCCTGGCCGGCTTCGCGGTGTACACGTACCGCAAGAAGGTCCAGGCGCTCATGGGCGACGTGCACTGAGGTACCCCGAGCGGTAGGTGAAGGCCCGGCACACCGGAAGGTGTGCCGGGCCTTCGTCCGTTCCCGTGCGGACTACCTGGTGCCCCGCAGGCGGCGCCAGGGGGTGAAGGTGAAGACCGCGGCGCCGAGCAGGATCACGGTGCCGGCGACCAGGGCCAGGGCCCGGACCCCGCCGCCGTCCTGGGCGCCGGTCTCGGCGAGGCCGCCGGCGGCGCCGGACGAACCGGACCCCGAGGAGGCCGAGCCGGTGGTGGCGGAGCCGGAGCCGCCGGGCTGGGCGGTGGTGTCCAGTTCCAGGGAGACCCCGCTGGCGGTGGCCTTGCAGGGCACGTTGATCGGGGTGGAGCCCGGAGCCATCGTGACGTCGATCGTCAGCTGGTCGGGGCTGAGCGTCACCTTGCCCGACTTTCCGGGCTTGTAGGTGCCCGTCATGTCGCTCAGGCTGACCGGCGCCTTGTCGGGGATCGGCTCGGCGTTGGCCGGGCCGGTGACCTTGACGGTGCCGCTGTCGGCGCCGCCGAGCTTGATGTCCATCGAGGGCTTGAGCGCCCCGGCCGGGAGGGCCATGGGACTGGCCATCGCGCCCTTGGCGGTCTTGACGGTGAGGGCGTAGTCGCCGCCGTTCCTCTTCGCGCTAATGGTCACTGGCGTCTTGATTCCATTAGGCACCACCGCGCCGCAGTCGTAGGAGACCTCCACCGCCTTGCCCGGGAAGTCGGTCTGGCCGCCCGAGCCGCCGGTGGTGGAACCGCCCGCCGTGCTGCCGCCGACGGTACCGGCGGTCGTGGAGCCGCCGGTCGTGGAGCCCGTCGTCCCGCCGGTGGTCGTCGAGCCCGTCGTACCGCCGGCGGTCGTCGAGCCGGTCGTCCCGCCCGTCGTGCTCGTGCCGCCGGTCGTACCGCCGGTGCCGCCGCCGCCCGAGACGTCGATGACGGCCCCGCCCATCACCGCGCCCACCGGGGCGCACTTGGTGACGAAGGTGCCGAAGGGGAAGGTCACCGCCACCTCGTACTTGCCGGGGGTCACAGTGATCTTGCCGGCCTTGGTCAGCTTCAGCTTGCCCTTCATGACGGACATGACCATGGGGGCCTTCTTGGGGATCTCCGGGTTCTTCTTCTCCCCGACGACCTTGACGTCCCCTCCCCCGTCGCCGGCGGTGAGCCAGCCCGTGGGCTGGACGGAGTCCTTCGGGATCACCATCAGGTCGGTGTTGTTCGAGGCCGGCTTCACCGTCTCCCACGAGACGTCCACCTCGTCACCGACCTTGGCCGTGGCCGGTGCGGTGATCCGGGCGGTGGTCTCGCCCTCCACCGGGTCGCCGCCGCCGGCCGGCGGCACGCACCTGACCTTGAACGTGGTTTCGGCGGCCTGGGCGGGGGAAGCCGCCACGGCGACACCCGCGCCGCTGAGCAGCAGCGCGGCCAGTGCCGCGCTCGCCCTCCGTTGGGTCTTCACTGGGGTCCCTTCGTCGTCGGACTGTGATCGGACGGTGCGGATGTCTGTGGCGGCCGCGGCTCCCGGGGGCGCGGGGGGTCCGGAGTGAACCACGGCAGGGCCGGTGCCGGAGTCCCGGGGGTGCCGGCCGCGGCGGCCTTCGGGAGGCGGGCGGTCACCGCCGAGGCCGGGCCCGGGTCCGGGTCCGGGGCCGCGGCCGGTCCGGCCGACCGGTGGCGGCCGGAGGCCTCGGGGCGGGGCCGGACCCGGTCCACGACGGCCATGCCCAGCCGGAAGAGCGCCGTCGGAACCACCACCAGCAGCAGGCCCCAGAACAGCAGCACCCCGTACGGCCGGGCCACGCCCCACGGCTGGGCGGCGAGGACGGTCTCCCCGTACTTGAGGGAGACCGTGTAGTCGCCGTGGGCGCCCGCCGGGAGCTCCACGTCCAGGCCCACCTCCGCCTTGCCGCCGGGCGGGATGGTGCCCTTCCAGCGGGCCTCCTCCCACTGCGGGGCGAACACCCCGTGCGCGGTGCCCAGCTGGAAGACGGGGTCCTTGACGGGCGCCGAGCCGAGGTTGCCGACGGTGGCGGTGAACCTGCGCGACGGCGGGGCCCCGAACCAGGTCAGCACCCCGTCCTCACCCCTGAGCCGGACACCCGTGAGCATCGCGAGCCGGGCGGTCCCGGACGCGGCGGGCAGCTCGGCCACCGGATGGCCGGTGATCTTCAGCGGGACGGCGACGGTGGACTGGTCGCCGTTGACCGAGGTCACGTCGACCACGCAGGGGCAGGGCTTGGGCGGCGCCACGACCGGCAGCCGGGCCGTGAACCGGCCGTCGTCGGCGACCGTGACGGCCACCCCGTCGGCGTTGGCGCAGCTGTTGGTGCCGCCGATCATGTTCTGACCGCAGACCAGCAGCATGACCAGGGTCCTGGCCGGCCATCCGGTGCCGGTGGCGGTGAGCTCGGCGCCCGGGGCGGCCTCCTGGACGGAGAGCGCCACGGCAGGCTTCCCCGCGGCGGAGGCGGCGGAGGTGGCGGAGGCGGCCGGGGCGGCGGAGGTGGCGGAGGCGGCCGGGGCGGCGGGCAGCAGGGCCAGGGCGAGGGCCGCCAGCACGGCCCCGAGGCGGGACACGGCCCTCGGGCCGGGCGTGCGGCTCACCTGGGCGCTCCCGTCAGCTCGGGTTCGGATGCGGCGGCCGGGGCGCTCGGGCCCCCGTCCGGCGCGTACGGCTCGTCGCGCGGCTTGCCCCCACGGCCGGGCGGGCCGCGCCGCAGTACCCGTACGAGGACCGCCGCGGCCGCGCCGAGGAGCAGCAGGCCGGCCCCGGCCCAGGCGGCGCCGCCCCGGGGCACGAGCCAGGCCGTGGCGGTGGCGGTGGCTTCGGCGGCGCCGGGGGCGGTGACGGTGAGCCGCACGGAGACCCGGTCGAGGGAGGGCGCACCGGGCCAGGGCTCGGTCAGGGCGACCCGCTGGCCGGGCAGCAGCCCGACCGGCAGGGGCCGGGCGGGGCGGGGGTCGGAGGCCTTGCCGAGGCCGCCCCCGGCGTGCAGGGCGAGCGTCGGCGTGAGGGCGACGTTGCCCCGGTTGACCAGGGTGTACGCGACGGAGGCGGCCCTGCCGCGGCCGCGTACGGAGACGTCCTCGACGGTGAGCGCGGCCAGGGCCGGGCCGCCGACCCTCAGATCGACCCGGACGCCCACCTCGCGCCCGCCCTCGGCGGCGACGACGGCGGCGGGGTGGTCGCCGGGCGGGGAGGCGGGCGGCACGGTGACGGTGAAGGGGACCACGGCGCGGGTGTGCGGCGGGAGCCTCACGGTGGCGGCCGCGCCGAAGCTGATCCAGGAGCCGGCCCCCGGGGCGGCGCCGCCCGGGCGGCCCCCGGCCGCGGGGCGGACGGCGAAGGCGCCGTCGGCGGCGTTGTAGACGTCGGCCCCGCGCAGGGTGACGACCCGCTCCCGGTCGCCGGGGTTGGCGAGGGCGAGGCGGTCCTCCAGCACGGTGCCGGCGGGGCCCGCGAAGTAGAAGGAGGGGCGGCGGGCCGCCGCGGCGGAGACGCCGGAGGCCGGTTCGGCGGTCCAGCCGGGCTCGTCGGCGGCGGCGGGGGACGCGGGGAGGGCGGCGGCGGCCAGCAGCAGGAGCGCCGCGAGCCGCCCGAGGGCGCGGGGCGCGAGCGTGCGGGGCGTGAGGGCGTGGAGCACGGGCAGGCGCTCCGTTCAGGCCGGGGTCCGCCGGGCCCGTCGGCCGCGCCGGGTCAGCCAGAGCATCCCGGCGGCGCCGGAGAGGGCCACGGTGGCGCCGAGGGTGCCGAGGGCGAGGGCGGAGTCGGCGGGGCCGGTCTGCGGGAGGGTGTCCTCCTCGGAGGGCTGCTGCGCCCCGGCGGCCGCCGTGACCTCCAGTTCCAGCGAGGGCTTGGGGTTGTTGCCGGGGGTGCAGGTGGTGGTGGTCCCCATGGCCTTGATGGTGAGGACCCCGGCGGTGAAGGTGACCTTGCCGCTCTTCTTCGGGGTGTAGGTGCCCGAGAGGTCGGTGATCCTGATGGGGGTGTTGGCGGGCACCGCCTCGGGGTTCGGGGGGCCGGAGAGCGGTATCGAGGCCTGTTCCGCGCCGTCGGCCGTGATGACGGCGCTGGGGTTCATCGCGCCCTTGCCGAGCTCGATGGGGCTGGAGGAGACACCCTTCTGGAAGGACATCGTCAGCTTGTAGGCGTCGCCCTCCTTGACGGCCTTGATGTCGATGGGCGAGACCGCCGACTTGTCGCCGATGGGGGTCTGGCACTTGTACTCGACGTCGACCACGTCGGCGTGGGCCGCGGGGGCGGCGAGCAGTACGGCGGATCCGGCCAGCGCGGAGGCCAGCGCGAGCGCGGTGGAGCGTTTCCGGTCGGACACCTTCGTCTTCCCCTCGGGCCACGGAACGGCTTACTGACGCCATGTCAGATTGGTGGCTCAAGGTACGCCCGGGACCTTGCGGAGGGAAGACAAAGGACGATCCGGCCTGGAAGGCCCGGCGGCCGGCCCGCCGGGCCGCGCACCGGGCCGCGCCGCGGGCGGGGCGTCAGGCGGCGCGCACCCCGCGGTTCCAGACGGCGGACACGAGCGGGACGCCCGGCCGGTAGGCGAGGTGGACGTGGCTGGGGGCGTCGAGGAGGGCCAGGTCGGCGCGGGCGCCGGGCACCAGGCGGCCGATGTCCGGGCGGCGCAGCGCGCGGGCCCCGCCGGCGGTGGCCGACCACAGGGCCTCGTCGGGGGTCATGCGCATGTCCCGGACGGCGAGGGCGATGCAGAACGGCATGGAACTCGTGTACGAGGAGCCGGGGTTGCAGTCCGTGGACAGGGCGACGGTGGCGCCCGCGTCGATGAGCCGGCGCGCGTCGGGCCACTGGGCGCGGGTGGAGAACTCGGCGCCGGGCAGGAGCGTGGCGACGGTGGTGGCGGACGCCTGGGCGAGGGCGTCCACGTCGGCGTCGGTGAGGTGGGTGCAGTGGTCGGCGGAGGCGGCCTCCAGCTCCACGGCCAGCTGCACGCCGGGGCCGTGGGAGAGCTGGTTGGCGTGGACACGGGGGATCAGGCCGACGGCGGCGCCGGCGGTGAGGATCGCGCGGGCCTGGTCGCCGTCGAAGGCGCCCTTCTCGCAGAAGACGTCCACCCAGCGGGCGTACGGGGCGCAGGCCGCGAGCATCTCGCCGGTGACGAGGTCGACGTAGCCGGCGGGGTCCTCGGCGTAGTCGGGGGAGACGATGTGCGCGCCGAGGTAGGTGACCTCGTCCGTGTGGGCGGAGGCGATGCGCAGGGCGCGGGCCTCGTCGGCGACGGTGAGGCCGTAGCCGGACTTGGTCTCGAAGGTGGTCGTGCCCTGGCGGAGGGCCTCGTCGAGGTGGCGGACCAGGTTGGCCTCCAGCTCGGCGTCACTGGCGGCGCGGGTGGCGGCGACGGTGGTGCGGATGCCTCCGGCGGAGTAGGCGCGGCCGGACATGCGGGCGTTGAACTCGGCGGTGCGGTCGCCGGCGAAGACGAGGTGGGAGTGGGAGTCCACGAAGCCGGGGATGACGGCCCGGCCCTTCGCGTCGAAGGACGCGTCGGCCGCGGGGGCCTTGCCGGTGGCCCCGACCCAGGCGATCTTGTCGTCCTCGATGACGAGGGCGGCGTTCTCGACCAGGCCGAGGGGGGTGCCGTCGCCGAGGGCGGGGTCGTTGGTGACGAGGCTGCCGATGTTGGTGATGACGGTGGTGGTCATGGTTCCTCTCGGAGGGTCCAAAACGCCGGCGGGGCCGAGGTCGGCCCCGCCGGCGTTCGAGGCGACGGGCAGGCGGCGCCCGTACGGAGCCGGGGGCGTCAGCCCCGGACGGCGGCGATCGCGTCGGACAGGGCCCCTGCCACGTCCCCGACCAGCGTGTGGACGCCGTCGCGGACCACGTGGCGGCCGCCCACCACCGTGTGGCGGATGTCGGCGGCCGAGGCCGCGAAGACCGCCGTCTCGGCGCCGAGCCGCGGCAGCGGGCCCGCCGTGCGGACGGTGTCCAGGGCGATGGTGGTGAAGTCCGCGAGGGCGCCCTCCTTCAGGCGGCCCGCGTCGGGGCGGCCCAGGGAGGCGTGGCCGTCGGCGGTGGCGGCCGTCAGCAGGGCGTTCGCCGTCCAGTGCCCCCGGGTACGGCTGCGCAGGCGCTCGTCGAGCTCCATCGCCCGCGCCTCCTCCAGCAGGTCGATCACCGCGTGGCTGTCGCTGCCCAGGGACAGCGGGCTGCCCGCGCGCTGGAGCGGGACGGCCGGGCCGATGCCGTCGGCGAGGTCGCGTTCGGTGGTCGGGCACATGCAGGTGCCGGTGGTGGTGCCGCCGAGCAGGGCGATGTCCTCGTCCGTCAGGTGCGTGTTGTGGACGCCGGTGGTGCCGGGGCCCAGCACGCCGTGGTCGGCGAGCAGCTGCGTCGGGGTGCGGCCGTGCGCCGCGAGACAGGCGTCGTTCTCCGCCGTCTGCTCCGACAGGTGCACGTGCAGCGGGGCCTGCCGCTGCTGCGCCCAGGCCGCGACGGTGGCCAGCTGGCCGGCCGGGACGGCCCGTACGGAGTGGACGGCCGCGCCGATCAGCGCGTGCTCGCGGGGCTTCAGCTCGGAGACCCGCTCGGCCCAGGCTTCGGCGGTGCCGTCGGAGAAGCGCAGCTGGTGCGCGTTGGGGGCCTCGCCGAAGCCCGCGGCCAGGTAGGCGGTGTCGAGGAGGGTGATGCGGATGCCGGCAGCCGCGGCCGCCTCGATCAGCGCCTCGCCCATCGCGTTGGGGTCGGCGTACGCGGCGCCGCCGGGGGCGTGGTGGACGTAGTGGAACTCGCCGACGTTCGTGATGCCGGCCAGCGCCATCTCCGCGTACACGGCCCGCGCGAGGTCGAAGTAGGTGTCGGGGGTGAGGTTCTGGGCGACGCCGTACATGACCTCGCGCCAGGTCCAGAAGGTGCCCGAGCCGACCTGGACGGTGGAGCGCAGCGCCCGGTGGAAGGCGTGGGAGTGCGCGTTGGCCAGGCCCGGGATCGTCAGGCCGCGCAGCACCTGCGCGCCGGGCGGCGGGGCGTCCGCCCCGGTGCGCAGCTCGGCGATGCGGCCGTCGGCGGACACGCCGAGGACCACGCCGGGCTCGACGCGGTCGCCGAGCCAGGCGTGCTCCAGCCAGTACGTCTTCTGCGCGATCAACGACACGCCAGACCTTCCAGTACGTCGGCGAGGGCGAGGACTCCGGCCGTGCAGTCGTCCTCGGCGGCGAACTCCCGCGGGGAGTGGGAGACGCCGGTGGGGTTGCGTACGAACAGCATCGCGGTCGGGACGGCGGCGGAGAGGATTCCGGCGTCGTGTCCGGCCCCGGTGCCGAGGACGGGGACGGCCCCGCCCAGGATCCGGTTCAGCTCGTCGCGCAGGGCGTGCTCGAACTCGACGACCGGGGTGAAGGACTCCCGGACGACGTCGAGGTCGATGCCGTCGCGGTCGGCGTGCTCGCGGGCGGCCTTCTCGACGGCGGTGACGACCGTGTCGAGGGTGGCCTGGTCGGCGGCCCGGGAGTCGAGCCAGCCGCGCACGAGGGAGGGGATGGCGTTGACCCCGTTGGGCTCGACGGAGATCTTGCCGAAGGTGGCGACGGCGCCGGCGAGGGCGGCCTCCTGACGGGCGGCCAGGACGGTCGCCGCGTACGTGAGCATCGGGTCGCGGCGGTCGACGAGGCGGGTGGTGCCGGCGTGGTTGGCCTCGCCGTGGAAGTCGAAGCGCCAGCGGCCGTGCGGCCAGATCGCGGAGGCGATGCCGACCCGGTCGCCGGAGAGGTCCAGGGCGCGGCCCTGTTCCACGTGCAGCTCGACGAAGGCGCCGATGCGGGCGAGCCGCTCCGGGTCGGCGCCGATGGCGTCGGGGTCGTAGCCGGCCCGCTCCATCGCCTGCGGGAGGGTGGTCCCGTCGGCGTCGCGGAGCTCGTACGCCTTCTCCTTCGTCAGCTGCCCGGCCGCGAGGCGGGAGCCGACGCAGGCCAGGCCGAAGCGGGCGCCCTCCTCGTCGCCGAAGTTGGTGAGGGCGAGGGGGCGGGTGAGGGCCGCGCCGCGGGCGCGGAGCTCGTCCAGAGCGGCGAAGGAGGAGACCACGCCGAGGGGGCCGTCGAAGGCGCCGCCGTCGGGGACGGAGTCCAGGTGGGAGCCGGTGACGACGGCGTCGCCGGCCAGGGGGTCGCCGAGCCAGGCCCACTGGTTGCCGTTGCGGTCGACCTCGTAGGTGAGCCCGCGGGACTCGGCCTGGGCCCGGAACCAGGCCCGGCAGTCGGCGTCGGCCCCGGTCCACGCGAAGCGGCGGTAGCCGCCGCTGTCGGCGTGCCGGCCGATGGGGCGCAGTTCGTCCCACATGGCGTGGAACGAGGCGGGACCGCCCCCGCCGCGCGGGGCGGCGGGGGCAGTTGCGGGGGCGGCGGGGCGGGCGCCCGGGGCCGAGCCCCGGGACGCCTCGTCCGCGCCGGTGGTGCCGGAGGGGGTCACGCCTGGTCACCCTCGCGCATGGGGACGCGGACGCCGCGCTCGTCGGCGACCGTCTCGGCGATGTCGTAGCCGGCGTCGACGTGCCGGATGACGCCCATGCCGGGGTCGTTGGTGAGGACGCGGCGGATCTTCTCGCCCGCGAGCCTGGTGCCGTCGGCGACGGTGACCTGGCCCGCGTGGATCGAGCGGCCCATGCCGACGCCGCCACCGTGGTGGATCGAGACCCAGGAGGCGCCGGAGGCGACGTTGACCATGGCGTTGAGCAGCGGCCAGTCGGCGATCGCGTCGGAGCCGTCGAGCATGGCCTCGGTCTCGCGGTACGGAGAGGCCACCGAACCGCAGTCGAGGTGGTCGCGGCCGATGGCCAGCGGGGCGGCGAGGGTGCCGTCGGCGACCATCTCGTTGAAGCGCTCGCCCGCCTTGTCGCGCTCGCCGTAGCCGAGCCAGCAGATGCGCGCCGGCAGGCCCTGGAAGTGGACCCGCTCGCCGGCCATCTTGATCCAGCGGTGCAGGGACTCGTTCTCCGGGAAGAGCTCCAGCATCGCCTTGTCGGTCTTGGCGATGTCCGAGGCCTCGCCGGACAGGGCCGCCCAGCGGAAGGGCCCCTTGCCCTCGCAGAAGAGCGGGCGGATGTAGGCGGGGACGAAGCCGGGGAAGGCGAAGGCGCGGTCGTAGCCGGCCAGCTGGGCCTCGCCGCGGATGGAGTTGCCGTAGTCGAAGACCTCGGCGCCGGCGTCCATGAAGCCCACCATGGCCTCGACGTGCCTGGCCATGGACTCGCGGGCGCGGGTGGTGAAGCCGGCCGGGTCCTTGGCCGCGTACGCCGCCATGTCGTCGAAGTCGACGCCCACGGGGAGGTAGGAGAGCGGGTCGTGGGCGGAGGTCTGGTCCGTCACGATGTCGATCGGGGCGCCCTCGGCCAGCATCTGCGGGAGCAGCTCGGCGGCGTTGCCGAGGAGGCCGATGGAGAGCGGGCGGCGGGCGTCGCGGGCCTCGACGGCCAGCCGGAGGGCGTGGGCCGGGTTGTCGGCCTTCACGTCCAGGTAGCGGTGCTCGATGCGGCGCTCGATGGCGCGCGGGTCGACGTCGATGCAGATGGCGACGCCGTCGTTCATCGTCACGGCGAGCGGCTGGGCGCCGCCCATGCCGCCGAGGCCGGCGGTGAGGGTGATGGTGCCGGCCAGGGTGCCGCCGAACTTCTTCGCGGCGACGGCGGCGAAGGTCTCGTAGGTGCCCTGGAGGATGCCCTGGGTGCCGATGTAGATCCAGGAGCCGGCCGTCATCTGGCCGTACATGGTCAGGCCGAGGTGCTCCAGGCGGCGGAACTCCTCCCAGTTGGCCCAGTCGCCGACCAGGTTGGAGTTGGCGAGCAGGACGCGCGGCGCCCACTCGTGGGTCTGCATCACGCCGACCGGGCGGCCGGACTGGACGAGCATGGTCTCGTCCTGCTTGAGGGTCTGCAGGGTGCGGACCATCGCGTCGAAGGAGCGCCAGTCGCGCGCCGCCTTGCCGGTGCCGCCGTAGACGACGAGCTTGTCGGGGTGCTCGGCGACCTCGGGGTCGAGGTTGTTCTGCAGCATGCGGAGGGCGGCCTCCTGCTGCCATCCCAGGGTGCTGAGCTCGGTGCCTCGCGCGGCCCGTACGGGGCGGGGTCCTGACATGGCGGTGCCTCCTCCGAATGTTGGTCAATCTATTCACATCCTGACTCCTTGAATAGATCCAGTCAACAGCTGCGCGCGAGTCCGCCGGATGATGGGATGGCGCCATGGACGCCTTACGGGACGAAGCCGCGCACCGGGACGCCGCCGCACGGGACGCCGCCGGGCGCCGCGACCGGGCCGTGCGGGCCGCCGTGGAGCAGGGGCTGCTGGACTCCGAGCCGCTGGTCTGCCTGCTGGACACCGCCGGGATCCGGGCCTCCGCCGCCGCCCTGACCGGCGCCTTCGCCGCTGTGACGGCCCCGGGGACACCTGTGCTGCACGCCTTCGCGGCCAAGGCCGCCCCGCTGGTGCCCGTCCTGCGCCTGCTCGCCGAGTGCGGCCTGGGCTGCGAGGTGGCCAGCCCCGGCGAACTGGCGCTGGCCCGGGCGGCCGGGATCCCGGCGGAGCGGACGGTGCTGGACTCGCCCGCCAAGACCGCCGGGGAACTGCGCGAGGCCCTGGCCCTCGGGATCGCCGTCAACGCCGACAACCACCAGGAGCTGGAGCGGCTCGACGTCCTGGTCGCGGCGGCCCCGACCCGCTCCCCGCTCGGCGTGCGGATCAACACCCAGACCGGCGCCGGCGCCATCGACGCCCTCTCCACCGCCACCGCCACCGCGAAGTTCGGCATCGGCCTGCGCGACCCGGGCGCCCGCGAGCGGCTCGTACGGGCCTGCCTGGACCGGCCCTGGCTCACCCGGCTGCACACCCACTCGGGCTCACAGGGCCTGCCGCTGGCGCTGATCGCCCAGGGCGTGCGGGAGCTGCACACCCTGGCCGAGGAGATCAACGCCGCCGCCGGGCGCCGCCAGGTCGACACCCTCGACATCGGCGGCGGCCTGCCGGTGAACTTCGCCTCGGACGAGGAGACCCCGACGTACGCGGAGTACGCCGCCGCCCTGCGCGGGGCCGTCCCGGCCCTGTTCGACGGCTCGTACGGGCTGGTCACCGAGTTCGGCCGGTCGCTGCTGGCCAAGCACGGCACCGTGCTGGCCCGCGTCGAGTACACCAAGGCCACCGGCGGCCGCCCGATCGCCCTCACCCACGCCGGCGTGCAGGTGGCCACCCGTACGGTCTACGCCCCCGCGGCCTGGCCGCTGCGGGTCCTCGCGTACGACGCGAAGGGCGCCCCGAAGACGGGCGCCCCCGTGGCCCAGGACGTCGCGGGCCCGGCCTGCTTCGCCGGGGACCTCCTGGCCACCGCCCGGGAGCTGCCCGAACTGGCCCCGGGCGACCTGATCGCCGTACCGGACACCGGCGCGTACTTCTTCACCGCCCACTACGGCTACAACAGCCTGCTGCGCCCCTCCGTCCACGGCTTCGCCGCCGACGCGGAGGGCCGCGTCCGCTTCAGCCGGGCCCGCCCGGCGCAGACGACCGCACAGCTGGTGGCGGAGGCGGGCGGCGCCTTCCGGGACGCGCTGCTCCAGCCTGATCCTTAGCCTGTGCGGCGGGCCGGACGGCCCGGGGTCACTCCACGAACAGGCCGCGCGCCGCGGCCCGGGCGTCGAAGGACTCCAGCCGGGCCTGCGCGTCCGGCAGCGCGTCCGCCATGGCCTCCAGCAGCACCCGGCCCAGCAGC
This sequence comes from Streptomyces sp. NPDC001373, assembly GCF_042895815.1. NCBI lineage: Bacteria > Bacillati > Actinomycetota > Actinomycetes > Kitasatosporales > Streptomycetaceae > Streptomyces > Streptomyces sp. NPDC001373. The sequence goes on along the minus strand of NZ_JBIAWQ010000013.1, from coordinate 116,915 downwards.
ATCGGCGCGCACGCCGTGTCGAAGGCCAGCCCGGTGCCGACCGGCGCCGGGATCAGCAGATCCGAGTACCGGGCGACGGGCGCGAACGCCGAGTCGGCCACCGTCACCGTCCTCAGCCCGGCCGCCCGGGCGTGCTCCAGGGCCTCCACCACCTCGCGCGGGTGGCGGGGCAGGGCGAAGCACAGCAGCGCCGAGGCCCCGGCGGCGGCCGCCGCGTCGATCCGGTCGGCGAGCATCGAGCCGCCCTCGTCGAGGAGCCGCACGTCCGGGTGCACCTTGGCGGCGAAGTACGCGAACCCGCGCGCCTGCGACGACGCCGCCCGCAGCCCCAGCACCGGCAGCGGGGACGACCCGGCGAGCAGCCGGCCAGCCTCCTCCACCGGCGCCGGGTCCGCGAGCATCGTCGCCAGCCGCCGCAGGTTCTCGATCTCGCCCGCGACGGCCTGCTGGTACTCGTTGTACGACTCCTCGCGCGCCGCCCGCGGCGGCTCGGCCGGGGCCACCTCGCGCAGGTGGCGCCGCAGCGCGGGATAGCCGTCGAAGCCCAGGGCCACGGCGAAGCGGGTCACCGACGGCTGGCTCACCCCGGCCAGCTCGGCGAGTTCCACGCTCGACAGGAAGGGCACCTCCGCCGCGCCGCGCACCATGCAGTGCGCGATCCGCCGCTGGGTCGGCGTCAGCCGGTGCCCCTCGAAGAGCTTCTGCAGCCGTGCGGCCGGGCTGTCGCTCATCGCCGTCCCCTCCGTCCGAGCGAGATATTCAGTCAGGGTGCACTCTGCATGTGGTTATGCAGCTCGGCAAGCCGGTGCCCGTGATGGGGAAGGGGAGCCACCGCGCGGAGGGGTCCCGGGCGGGCCGCCGCACGGCCGGGACCGGCCGGAGGAAGGCACCGGCCGGAGGAAGGGGCCGGCGCGAGGAAGGGGTCGGCGCGAGGAAGGGGCCGGCGCGAGGAAGGGGTCGGCGGGGCCGCCGCACCCCCGGGTCGGACCGGGGGGCGGGACGGCGGCGGCCCCGCCGGGGACACGGGCCGGGTCAGGGCCGTCCGCGTCCTGGGGCGCCGGCGCGCTCCGGGAGCCGCTCCGGAGGTGCGCTGACGCCGCATGTGGCGCCGGCCGGGGCCCGGTCTCCCGGACTGCCCCGCCGACAGGACCACTGTGCCGGTGCCGTGTTAAGCGGGTGCTGCCGCCACGTGTCGGGACCGTACCGTTTGCGCCAAGGGCCGGGACCGGCCACGCACGGGCCCCGGCCCCGGCGCGCCCCGGCCTACTTGGCGTTCTTCGCCAGGAAGGCGAGCAGGTCCTGACGGCTCACCACACCGGTCGGCTTGCCCTCGACCAGGACGATGGCCGCGTCGGCCTCGCCGAGCACGGACATCAGTTCGGAGACCGGCTCGCCGGAACCGACCTGCGGCAGCGGCGCGCTCATGTGCTTCTCGAGCGGGTCGCCCAGCGAGGCGCGCCCGGCGAAGAGGGCACCCAGCAGCTCCTTCTCCACGACCGAGCCGATGACCTCGGCGGCCATGACGTCCGGGTGGCCGGCGCCCGGCTTGACGATCGGCATCTGGGAGACGCCGTACTCGCGCAGGACCTCGATGGCCTGGCCGACCGTCTCCTCGGGGTGCATGTGGACGAGCGACGGGATGCCGCCCTCCTTGTCCGCGAGGACGGCGCCGATGCGCGCGGCCGGACCGGCCTCCTCCAGGAAGCCGTGACCGGCCATCCACTCGTCCGAGAAGATCTTGCTGAGGTAGCCGCGGCCGCTGTCCGGCAGCAGCACGACGACCACGTCGTCCGGGCCCAGGCCCTCGGCGACGCGCAGCGCGGCGACGACCGCCATGCCGCAGGAGCCGCCGACCAGCAGGCCCTCCTCCTTGGCGAGCCGGCGGGTCATCTGGAAGGAGTCCTTGTCGGACACCGCGATGATCTCGTCGGTCACGTTCGGGTCGTAGGCGGTCGGCCAGAAGTCCTCGCCGACACCCTCGACGAGGTACGGGCGGCCGCTGCCGCCGGAGTAGACGGAGCCCTCGGGGTCGGCGCCGATGACCTTGACCTTCCCACCGGACACCTCCTTGAGGTAGTTGCCCGTACCGGAGATCGTGCCGCCCGTGCCGACGCCGGCGACGAAGTGGGTGATCTTCCCCTCCGTCTGCTCCCACAGCTCGGGGCCGGTGGTCTCGTAGTGCGAACGGGGGTTGTTCGGGTTGCTGTACTGGTCCGGCTTCCAGGCCCCCGGGGTCTCGCGGACGAGGCGGTCGGAGACGTTGTAGTACGAGTCCGGGTGCTCGGGGTCGACGGCGGTCGGGCAGACCACGACCTCGGCGCCGTACGCGCGCAGCACGTTGATCTTGTCGAGGGACACCTTGTCAGGGCAGACGAAGATGCACTTGTAGCCCTTCTGCTGGGCCACGATGGCGAGTCCGACGCCCGTGTTGCCGCTGGTCGGCTCCACGATGGTGCCACCCGGCTTGAGGGCACCGCTCTGCTCGGCGGCCTCGATCATCCGGACGGCGATGCGGTCCTTCACGGAACCGCCGGGGTTGAAGTACTCGACCTTGGCAAGCACGGTGGCCTGCAGGCCTTCGGTCACGCGGTTGAGCTTCACCAGCGGGGTGTTGCCGACGAGGCTGATCATCGAGTCGTGGAATTGCACCATGTTCTCCAAGAAGGGGACTCCACGGGTTCTCCGGGAGGTCCGGCCAGAGTATGCGGAAAGGGATTGGCCGACCGGCAGTACGGGGCAGGAAGGTCAACACGACCGAGGAGGTGGCCTGAGAGGTGTCCAGGGCGAGAACGGCCCGCCGGATCGCGGCGGGGGCAGCGTACGGCGGGGGCGGACTCGGGCTGGTCGGAGTGGCCGCGGTGGGGCTGGTGCTGGCGGAGGTCCAGTTCGCCAAGCGGACGGTGGGGACGGGCCTGCCGGACCCGCCGCGCGCGGACGGTCTGTACGGGGGCGAGTTCGGCGGGCCGGAGCTGAGCCCGGGGCCGCTGCGCATGGCGATGCTGGGCGACTCGACCGCGGCCGGGCTGGGTGTGCGGCGGGCCCGCCAGACGCCGGGGGCGCTGCTGGCGTCGGGCCTGGCGGCGGTGGCGGAGCGGCCGGTGGAGCTGCGGAACGTGGCCCTGTCGGGGGCGAAGTCGGACGACCTGGACCGCCAGGTGTCGCTGCTGCTGGACGGGGACCGGCCGGCGCCGCACGTGTCCGTGATCATGATCGGGGCGAACGACGTGACCCGGCGGATGCCGCTGACGCAGTCGGTGCGGCTGCTGACCGCCGCCGTACGGCGGCTGCGGCTGGCCGGGTCGGAGGTGGTGGTCGGCACCTGTCCCGACCTGGGCACGATCGAGCCGGTGTACCAGCCGCTGCGCTGGATGGCCCGGCGGGTCTCGCGGCAGCTGGCGGCCGCGCAGACCATCGGGGTGGTCGCGCTGGGGGCGCGGACGGTCTCGATGGGGGACATGCTGGGCCCGGAGTTCGCGGCGAACCCCCGGGAGATGTTCGGCCCGGACTCCTACCACCCCTCCGCGGAGGGCTACGCGACGGCGGCGATGGCCGTCCTGCCGACGCTGTGCGCGGCGCTGGGGGTGTGGCCGGAGTCGGACCGCCTGGACGTGTCGCGCAACGAGGACATGCTGCCGGTGGCGCAGGCCGCGTCCGCGGCGGCGGGCGAGCCGGGCACGGAGGTCACGGCGGGCCGCGGCCCGTGGGCCCTGCTCAAGCACCGGCGGCGCCGCCGCCTCCCGGCGGACGCCGTCGCGGAACCGTCGTCCCCGACGCCCTCCTGACGCGGGGCGGGCGTTTCCTCCTCCCCGGCGCCGGGGAGGAGGACACCCCGGAGCGACGGGCATCACACGCCCGCCCCGGTGACCCCGACCGTACGGGGCGGTAACTTCGCTTGCGGTCCCGCAACGACGCACGCACACCCCTTGGAGTCCCGATGCCCGAAGCCGTCATCGTTTCCACCGCCCGCTCCCCCATCGGGCGCGCCGGCAAGGGGTCGCTGAAGGACGTCCGGCCGGACGACCTGACCGCCACGGTCATCCAGGCCGCCCTCGCCAAGGTCCCGGGGCTGGACCCGCGCGAGATCGACGACCTGATGCTCGGCTGCGGCCTGCCCGGCGGGGAGCAGGGCCACAACCTGGCCCGCATCGTCGCCGTGCAGATGGGCATGGACTACCTGCCCGGCACCACGATCACCCGTTACTGCTCCTCCTCCCTGCAGACCTCCCGCATGGCGCTGCACGCCATCAAGGCCGGCGAGGGCGACGTCTTCATCTCGGCCGGCGTCGAGACCGTGTCGCGGTTCGCGAAGGGCTCCTCCGACGGCCTGCCGGACACCCACAACCCGTTCTTCGCGGACGCCGAGGCCCGTACGGCCGCCGTCGCGCAGAGCGAGGGCAGCGACTGGCACGACCCGCGCGCGGACGGCCTGGTCCCCGACGCCTACATCGCCATGGGGCAGACCGCCGAGAACCTGGCCCGCCTCAAGGGCGTGACCCGCCGGGACATGGACGAGTTCGGCGTGCGCTCGCAGAACCTCGCCGAGGAGGCCATCAAGAACGGCTTCTGGGCCCGCGAGATCACCCCGGTCACCACCCCGGACGGCACGGTGGTCAGCAAGGACGACGGCCCGCGCGCCGGCGTCACCCTGGAGGGCGTGGAGGGCCTCAAGCCCGTCTTCCGCCCCGACGGCCTGGTCACGGCGGCCAACTGCTGCCCGCTGAACGACGGCGCCGCCGCCCTGGTCATCATGAGCGACACCAAGGCGCGGGAGCTGGGCCTGACCCCGCTGGCCCGGATCGTCTCCACCGGCGTGACCGCCCTCTCCCCCGAGATCATGGGCCTGGGACCGGTCGAGGCCTCGAAGCAGGCACTGAAGCGGGCCGGGCTGACCGTCGGCGACATCGACCTGTTCGAGATCAACGAGGCGTTCGCCGCGCAGGTCATCCCGTCCTGCCGGGACCTGGAGATCCCCCTGGAGAAGCTGAACGTCAACGGCGGGGCCATCGCCGTCGGTCACCCGTTCGGGATGACCGGTGCCCGGATCACCGGCACTCTGATCAACAGCCTCCAGTTCCACGACAAGCAGTTCGGTCTGGAGACCATGTGCGTGGGCGGCGGCCAGGGCATGGCCATGGTCATCGAGCGCCTGAGCTGAGCCGGAGGCGCGCCGCGGCTGAGACGTACGCGACACAGCGCAGAGTGAGGGGTTCGGCACTGCTCCAGCCGGGCCCCCAGCCGCCGCAAGGGATCCTCTAGATCCATACGGTGTACTGACATCAGGTCTAATCCCGTCGCGGCCGACCTGTGACCGAATCTCCCCCAGGATGTGACCTTTGTCCTGGGGGATCGGTATTTGCCCAGGTCAGACGTCATCCCCCCAGGGCCTCCAGGACGAAAGACCTGTCCAATTCATGACGTAATGCACTGCACGCCATTCCCAGCACAGGACAAGCTGATGTAGGAAGTCGGGGGATCGAATCAATCAGGAGTTAGTCAGTGAGCGCCATGTCTCTTGCCCTGCTGCTGACCACGGCCGCTGCCACGGCCGTGGGCGCTGCTGCGCTGCACACCGTCCACGAACTGCGCAAGCAGGTCACGGCCCTGCGCGCTGAGCTCGCCCTGCCGGCCCACGCCCGCGGCGCGAGCGTCCCGCACGCCCGCAGCGCCGCCGAGTCCCCCGCCGCCGAGATACGAGCCGCCGTGGCCGCCGCCCTCGCCGAGGAGCGCGAGCGCGAACTGGCCGAGGCGCGGGCCTTCTGGGCCGCGCAGGAGGCCCGCGACGCCGCCGACGCCTCCCCTCGCTTCGCGGGGGAGACCCCTACCTCCCTGCTGGGCGGGCTGACCGGGCTCGGCGAGGACGGCCCCGTCTTCCTGCCCCGGCAGGCGGACCTGGTCGGCCTGGAGCCGGTCCTGGGCGACGACCTCGCCGACGAGTACCCGGAGGACTCGGCCGAGCTGGCCGCGGCCCGCCGGCGCCACCCCTCGCACCCCGACTTCGTCCCGGTCCAGCCGCACCCCGGCGCCGACCACGAGCGCACCGTCAGCCGCCTGGAGGAGCTCGCGGAGGCCCGTACGGCCCTCGCGGACGTCCGCCCGGGCCCGCTGGGCACCCTCGACGTGTACGTCTTCACGGACGGCACCACGCTGTGCATGACCCCGGGACACCGGGAGACGGCGGAGCGCCTCGCCGAGGCCCTGCGCTCGGGCACGGCCCCGGTCCTGCTGGGCGGCTCGGGCATCTCCGGCGCCTACGCGCTGACCTTCTCCTGCGGCGACTCCGAGGACCCCGACAGCAACGTCTACATCCTCGCGGACCGGGTCATCGCATCGCTCTGACTTCCACCCGCTCCACCAGCGCCACGGCCTCGTCCAGCATCTCGGACGGGGCCTTCGCGCTGCCGGGGCCCGCGGTGCGCAGCGCCTCGGCCAGGTCCAGCCCGGCCACCGCCAGCTGGTCCCCGACGACGAACACGCCCTCGTCGGGCATCAGGCGGGCCGGAGCCGACCCCGAGGGGTCCTCCAGCCGCTGCGCCGCCGCGGCCAGCTCACGGGCCAGCTCCAGGGCCTCTGCGGCGGCCCCGCGCTGGAGCCGGCTCTGCGGGGCGGCCCGCAGCCGGTCGGCGAAACGTTCCACGGCGGCCGTCAGGGGCGAGGTATCGAGCACCCGGCCGACCTTACGCGCCGCCCGGGCACCATTGCCAACGGGCGAACTCTCCGGCACGGTGCAGTGAAGGGAACAGTACGGCGATACCCCCGGAGGCGCCCATGTCCGTTGAGTTCTCCGAACAGACCCACCGCAACATGATCGACAGAATTCCCCAGACCACCGGTCGTGAGATCTCCGACTGGCTCCGAACCGTCGACGAGGGCCCCTCCCTCCTCCGGTTCGAGGAGAAGGTCAACTGGCTGCTCGGCGCGCACGAGCTGTCGCACGGCCAGGCGAAGGCGATCGTCCACGAGTACGGGCTGCGCAGAGCGGCCCGCCGGTTCGGCTGAACCCCGGCCCCCTTCTCCACACACCCCCGAGATGCGGGAAGGCCCCGCGAGCGACGCTCGCGGGGCCTTCCCCGTCCTGCCTGCTACCGACCATACGGCTAGTCGTCGCCGGAGAGGATCTGGAACAGGCGCAGCAGCTCCAGGTAGATCCACACCAGGGTCATGGTGAGGCCGAAGGCCGCCAGCCACGCCTCCTCGCGCGGGGCGCCGTAGGTCACGCCGTCCTCGACCTGCTTGAAGTCCATGGCGAGGAAGCAGGCGCCGAGGACCACGCCGACGATGCCGAAGACGATGCCGAGCGGGCCGCTGCGGAAGCCGAGGCCGTCGCCGCCGCCGAACAGCATGAACAGCATGTTCGCCAGCATCAGCAGGACGAAGCCCAGGGCCGCGGCCATCACGAAGCCGGTGAAGCGGCGGGTGACACGGATCCAGCGCATCTTGTACGCCACCAGGACGGCGGCGAAGACGCACATCGTGCCGAGCACGGCCTGGATGACCACCCCGGCGCTGAGGTAGTAGCTGGTCGCCGCGGAGATGACGCCGAGGAAGAAGCCCTCGAACGCCGCGTAGGCCAGGATGACCGCCGGGGACGGCTTGCGCTTGAAGCTCTGGACCATCACGAGGACGAAGGCGACGAGCGCCGCGCCCACACCGATGCCGTAGGACTTGCCCAGGTTCGCCGGGTCGACCGGCAGGGCGAGCCAGGCGATGGTCGCGGTGACGATCAGGGTGCCGAGCGCCATGGCCGTACGGCTCACGACGTCGTCGATGGTCATCGTCGTGCCGCGGGCCGGCGCCGCCGGCATGCCCGTGTTCGGGTCGATGGCGTAAGGATTCGTCGCGTACGGGTTGGTCGCGGTCCCGGCCTGCGCGTAAGCCGCGTCGAAGCCCGCGTAGCCGCCGTTGTCGCGGCTGAACCCCCGTCGCGAGAAGACCGGGTTACTGCTCCTCATCTCACTCCTCCATGGCCACCGGGCGCGGCCTTGCGTCAAGGGTAATGCGTTCGCAAAGAAAGCACTCTACTGCTGGAGGAGGATCTTAGGAGAAGGCGCGGCGAAGCGCCGGGGACGAACGAAGGGACCCGGGCGGCGTGACGGGAGCGCGGCGCGGCTGCGGAAGTGCCCGGAGCCGGACTTGAACCGGCACGGCCCGAGGGCCAGCGAGGTTTAAGCTCGCCGTGTCTGCATTCCACCATCCGGGCAGGGCGCAGTGGGCCTTGTGGTAAAGCCTTGAACGCTGCGGTGAGCCTATCCGCAACACCCCGCCCGTCAGCGGCACGTCTATCCGATGTTGTCTGATTTTATTGGTGATTGAGTGGGCGTCAGGAGCGATAAGTCACGGTGGGCCGCACTGGGGACGACACCGTGCCCCGCCCCGGGAATGACGTGATTTCGCTGCCCCACGCCACCCCGGGCCACCCCGCCCCACCAGCCCGCCCCCAGAGCTCCCGTCATACCAGAGGAGGAGACGACCACCCCCCTGGTCAGACTCGAGTGGGCCGTCGAACGGGCACCTCGGCTGATCCCCCGGGGGTAAGCGCGCGGTGAGGATGGAAGGGTCCCGCCACCGCGCAGCAGATCCGCTCGACAGGAGTCCCCGTGACCGCCATGAACTACGCCCCGCAGCACACCGCCCAGGCCGTGGCCGCCCGTGCCACGCAGCTCTCCAAGGTGTACGGTCAGGGCGAGACCCAGGTGGTCGCGCTGGACAACGTCTCCGTGGACTTCGGCCGGGGCCAGTTCACCGCGATCATGGGCCCCTCCGGCTCCGGCAAGTCGACCCTGATGCACTGCGTCGCCGGCCTGGACACCTTCTCCAGCGGCTCGGTCCGCATCGGCGACACCGAGCTCGGCAGCCTCAAGGACAAGCAGCTGACCCAGCTGCGCCGCGACAAGATCGGCTTCATCTTCCAGGCGTTCAACCTGCTGCCGACCCTGACGGCCCTGGAGAACATCACGCTCCCCATGGACATCGCCGGCCGCAAGGCGGACAAGCAGTGGCTCGACACCGTGGTGGACATGGTCGGCCTCTCCGGCCGCCTCTCCCACCGCCCCACGCAGCTCTCCGGCGGCCAGCAGCAGCGCGTGGCCGTCGCCCGCGCCCTGGCCGCCCGCCCCGAGATCATCTTCGGCGACGAGCCCACCGGAAACCTCGACTCCCGCTCCGGCGCCGAGGTCCTCGGCTTCCTGCGCAACTCGGTGCGCGAGCTCGGCCAGACCGTCGTGATGGTCACCCACGACGCGGTCGCCGCCTCCTACGCGGACCGCGTCATCTTCCTCGCCGACGGCCGCATCGTCGACGAGATGCACGCGCCGACCGCCGACGGCGTGTTCGACCGGATGAAGGCCTTCGACGCCAAGGGCCGCACCAGCTGATCGGTCACTGACCACCGCAGCCACGAACAGACTTCCAGCCCAGGACTGATAACCCCATGTTCCGTACCGCCCTGCGCAACGTCCTCGCGCACAAGGCCAGGCTGCTGATGACGGTCCTCGCCGTCACCCTCGGCGTCGCCTTCGTCTCCGGCACCCTCGTCTTCACCGACACCCTCGGCAAGGCCCTCTCCGGCCAGTCCGCCAAGAGCTACGACGGCATAGCCGTCTCCGTCACCTCGGAGGGCCCCTCCCGCACCGACGACGGCGCGAAGGAGGGCGAGCCCGGCATCAGCCAGCAGACCCTGGAGAAGGTCAGGGCCGTCAAGGGCGTCGACACCGTCTCCGGCCGCGTCTCCGGCTTCGCCGGCGTGGGCGACGAGAACGGCAGGCTGATCGGCTCCGGCTGGGCCAACAAGGGCTCCAACCACGTCCCCGTCAAGGACGGCAAGGACCCCCGCTACACGTTCACCGACGGCGCCGGCCCGGCCAAGGACGACCAGATCGCCCTCGACAAGGAGTCCGCGGCCAAGGGCGGCTACAAGGTCGGCGACAAGGTCCGCGTCGCCACCAACGGCCCGGTCAGGGAGTTCACCCTCACCGGCGTCTTCACCACCGAGGACGGCGCCGTCAACGCCGGCGGCAGCCTGGTCCTCTTCGACACCAAGGTCGCCCAGGAGCTCTACCTCCAGCCCGGCTTCTACGACGAGCTCGCCGTCACCGCCAAGGCCGGCACCTCCGCCGACCAGCTGCTCGCCGACATCAGGCCGCTGCTCGACGCCAAGCACACCAAGGCCCAGACCGGCAAGGAACTCGCCGCCCAGCAGGCCAAGGACATCGAGAAGCAGATGAGCAGCTTCAGCACCATGCTGCTCGCCTTCGCCGGCATCTCCCTGTTCGTCGGCGTCTTCCTGATCTACAACACCTTCACCATGCTGGTCACCCAGCGCACCAGGGAACTGGCCCTGCTGCGCGCCGTCGGCGCCAAGCGCGGCCAGGTCATGCGCTCGGTCCTCGCCGAGGCCCTGGTCATCGGCGCCACCTCCGCCGCCATCGGCCTGGCCGCCGGCATCGGCCTGGCCGTCGGCATGCGCTCCCTGATGGAATCCATCGGCGCCAAGATCCCGGCCGGCGACCTCGTCATCGCCCCGGGCACGATCGTCGCCGCCCTGCTCATCGGCGTCGTCGTCACCACCGTCGCCGCACTGCTGCCGGCCTGGCGCACCGGGCGGATCGCCCCCGTCGCCGCCATGGGCAGCGCCCACCTCCCGGCCTCCGCGAAGTCCCTGGTCGTGCGCAACGTCCTCGGCTCGCTCATCAGCCTCGCGGGCATCGGCGTGGTCTTCCTCGGCGTGTCCATGGGCGGCGACGGCCGCATGGTCATCGGCGGCGGCGCGGGCCTGATGCTCATCGGCATGATCGTTCTGCTGCCGCTGCTGTCGCGTCCGGTCATCGGCGCCGTCCGCCCGCTCCTGCACAAGGTGTTCGGCATCCCCGGCAAGCTGGCCGCGCAGAACGCCGTGCGCAACCCCCGCCGCACCGCCGTCACCGCCGCCTCCCTGGCCATCGGCCTCACCCTGGTCACCACCCTGTCGGTGCTCGGAGTCACCATGGGCACCGCCGTCGACCGGATGAGCACCGACAAGCTGAAGGCCGACTACAAGGTCTCCATGGCCGGCGGCATCGGCGGCCTGGACAAGTCCGTGGCCGAGACCCTGGCCAAGGCCCCCGGCATCAAGGCGGTCTCCCCGCAGGCCGACGGCTACTTCAAGGTCGGCGACAGCTTCCGCTCCGTGTCCGGCGTCAACCCGGCCACCATCGGCGAGCTGCTGAACATCGAGGTCACGGCCGGCTCCCTGGGCAGCCTCGGCAAGGGCGGGATCGCGGTCGCCGAGAGCACCGCGAAGAAGCAGAACCTCACCGTCGGCTCCACGCTCCAGGCCCGGTTCGAGGACGGGCAGAAGACCGACCTCAAGATCGGCGCCGTCTACAAGGACCTCGAGGGCCTGCTGTCCCCGTACGTCATGGACAACAAGGTCCTGAGCGCGCACACCGACCAGCAGTACGTCCGCGAGGTCTACGTCAACGCCACCGCCGGCGACTCCAAGGCGGGCCAGCAGGCCGTGATCGACGCCCTCGGCAAGAACCCGGCGATGACCGTCGCCACCCAGCAGGACATGCGCAACGAGATGGGCGGCATCATCAACACGATGCTGAACGTCATGTACGGCCTGCTCGGCATGGCCCTGATCATCTCGGTGCTCGGCGTGGTCAACACCCTGGCGATGTCCGTCTTCGAACGGACCCAGGAGATCGGCATGCTGCGGGCGATCGGCCTCGACCGCAGCCGGGTCAAGAACATGATCCGCCTGGAGTCCGTGGTGATCTCGCTCTTCGGCGCGGTCCTCGGCATGGGCATCGGCCTCTTCCTGGCCTGGGCCGTGGGCACCACCGTCGCCAAGTCGGTGCCGAACTACGAGCTGGTCCTCCCCTACGGCCGCCTCGGCGTCTTCATCCTGCTGGCCGCCGTCGTGGGCGTCCTGGCCGCCATGTGGCCGGCGCGCAGCGCCGCCCGGCTGAACATGCTGACCGCCATCAAGACCGAGTAGGCCGGGAGCGGACGGCGACACGGGAAGGGTCCCGGGGCGACACGCCCCGGGACCCTTCCCGTTCCCGCCCGGAGGGGCGTACGGGGCTACGCGCCGCCCCAGACCCGGGAGCGCAGCGGCATCCCCGAGAGCCCGCGGCCGCCCGGCTTGACGGCCAGGATCTGGTTGACCCCGAGGCGGGCGTGCTCGAAGCCCAGCGCGGAGGCCGCCATGTAGAGCAGCCAGACCCGGGCCCGGCCGGGCGAGGTGAGCCGCACGGCCTCGTCCCAGTGCTCCTCCAGCCGCGCCACCCAGGCCCGCAGGGTCAGCGCGTAGTGCTCGCGCAGCGCCTCCACGTCGCGGACCTCGAAGCCGGCCTTCTCCAACTCGCCGACGGTGGAGCCCACCGGGGAGAGCTCGCCGTCGGGGAAGACGTAGGCGTCTATGAACTCGTCGATCTCGTACGCCGCTTCGTCGGGCTCCGGAGGTCGGCCGATCTGGTGGTTGAGCAGACGGCCGCCGGGGGCCAGCAGCGCGTGCAGGATGCCCGCGTACTCGCGGTAGCGCTCGGAGCCGACGTGCTCGGCCATGCCGATCGAGGAAATCGCGTCGTACGGGGCGTCCTTGACGTCCCGGTAGTCCTGCACGCGGATCTCGATCCGGTCGGTCAGGCCCTCCTCGGCGATCCGCTTGCGGGCGTACGCGGCCTGCTCGCGGGAGAGCGTGATGCCGGTGACCCGGACCCCGTACTCGCGAGCGGCGTGCAGGGCCATGGAGCCCCAGCCGCAGCCGACGTCGAGGAGGCGCTGGCCGGGCTTGAGGTCGAGCTTGCGGCACACCAGGTCGAGCTTGTCCCGCTGGGCGTCCTCCAGCGTGCCGTCCCCGGTCCAGTAGGCGCACGAGTAGACCATCGAGGGGCCCAGGACCCGCTCGTAGAAGGCGTTGCCCACGTCGTAGTGGTGGCTGATGGCGTGGCGGTCGCGGCTCCTGGAGTGGCGCAACCCGCCCTGGCGGACGGCCTCCTCCGGGGGCGGCGCGGGCCGGGTCCACGGACGGGACAGCACCACGAGCTCCCGTACCGCGGCCCGGGCCGCCGGGTCGCGCAGCAGCGCGGCGGTGCCGGCGGCGCCCGAGGCGCGCGCGGCCGGCTGGGGGCGGAGCGCGGCGAGTTTGGCCAGGCCCGTGCGGGGGCGGCGGGCGGGAGCGGCGGCGGGCTCCCGCTCCCAGACCAGGCCGGCCACCTTGTCCAGCATCTCGAACAGGTCGCCCTCGATGCCGAGGTCACCGGACACCCAGGCGCGGGCGAGGCCCAACTCGCCGGGCTTCCACAGCATGTGGCGCAGGGCGCGCCGGTTGTTGAGGACGAGGGCGGGGCCGGCGGCGGGGCCGGCCTCGCTGCCGTCCCAGGCCCGTATGCGGACGGGCAGGGGGGCGCCCAGCAGGGTTTCGGCAAGGGCTGCCAGCCGCGGCGCGGCGTCGGTCATCGAGGCACCTCCAAGGTGTTCCGACCAACCGGCTACCCATATCCGAACAGGGCCATTCTCCGCCGAATCACACCTGGACCGCACCTTGAGCGCCCCTTGACCGGGCCGTGCGCCGGAGCCCGCGCGGGGGCTCGCGACCGGGCCCGGGCACGCCGAAGGGGCCGCCCGCACCACGGATGGCGGGCGGCCCCTTCGGGGTCGTGCTCAGGATCCCGGCGGAGTGCTCCGGGTCAGGAGGCCTTGGCCTTCGCGGCCGGGGCAGCGGCGGCGGCCGGGGCCGGCGCCGGCTTGGCGGCCTCGTAGAACTCCTCGCGCGGGGTCTCCAGGGCGCCGAGGGCGACGACCTCGCGCTTGAGGAACATGCCGAGGGTCCAGTCCGCGAAGACGCGGATCTTGCGGTTCCAGGTCGGCATGGCCATGCCGTGGTAGCCACGGTGCATGTACCAGGCGAGACGGCCCTTGAGCTTGATCTTCATCTTGCCCATGACGATCATCGCCACGCCCTTGTGGAGGCCGAGGCCCGCCACCGCACCCTTGTTGGAGTGCTCGTACTCCTTCTGCGGGAAGCCCCGCATGCCGGAGACCACGTTGTCGCCGAGGACCTTCGCCTGGCGCAGCGCGTGCTGGGCGTTCGGCGGGCACCAGGCGTTCTCGACGCCGGCCTTGCGGGAGGCGACGTCCGGGACCTGGGCGTTGTCGCCGGCGGCCCAGATGTAGTCGGTGCCCTGGACCTGGAGGGTCGGGGCGGTGTCCACGTGGCCGCGCGGGCCGAGCGGCAGGCCGTAGCGGGCCAGCGCCGGGTTCGGCTTGACGCCCGCGGTCCACACGATGGTGTTGGAGTCGACCTCGAGGCCGTTCTTCAGCACCACGTGGCCGTCCACGCAGGAGTCCATGGACGTGTTGAGGTAGATCTCGATGCCGCGCGACTCGAGGTGCTCCTTGCCCCAGGTGCCGAGCTTGGGCCCGACCTCGGGAAGGATCTTGTCGGCCGCGTCGACCAGGATGAAGCGCATGTCCTCGCGCTTGATCGTGGAGTAGTACTTCGCGGCGTCGCGGGCCATGTCCTCGACCTCGCCGATCGTCTCGGCGCCGGCGAAGCCGCCGCCGACGAAGACGAAGGTGAGGGCCTTGCGGCGGACGTTCTCGTCCGTCGTGGACTCCGCCTTGTCGAGCTGCTCGAGGACGTGGTTGCGCAGGCCGATGCCCTCCTCGACGCCCTTCATGCCGATGCCCTGTTCGGCCAGGCCGGGGATCGGGAAGGTGCGCGAGACGGCGCCGAGCGCGATCACCAGGTAGTCGAAGGGCAGCTCGTACGCCTCGCCGACGAGCGGCGTGACGACGGCGACCTTGCGGTCCTGGTCGATGGTGGTGACCCGGCCGGTGAGAACCTCAGCCTTGGGCAGCACGCGTCGCAGCGGGACGACGACGTGCCGAGGCGAGATGCTGCCTGCGGCCACTTCGGGGAGGAAGGGCTGGTAGGTCATGTACGAGCGCGGGTCGACGACCGTGACGGTCGCCTCGCCGTAGCGCATCTTCTTCATGATGCGCTTGGCTGCGTACAGGCCTACGTACCCACCTCCTACAACGAGGATCCTGGGACGCTCCGTGGTGCTCATGAGATGAGTATCCAGCACCCCAAGGGGTGATGCTCGTGAGCCCCTTCACAAGGAGCTGGGAGACCTCTGCTACACTGCGCGCCCCGCGTGACCCAGATCATGGCACGCAACGGGAACCACGGTGTAACGGGATTCGTTGTTCACCCGCCCTGAACTGGCCTCCAAGGCCTCAACCGGACTGGACCACTGGGTTTCGTCCTTACCTCTGATACGAAACCCGTGGCGTCCGCGCATCGCACAAACAGGTGCTGAAACGGCCCTGCGACCCTCAAGAACCCCTCGAAGGGCCCTCTTGTTGACGCCGGTGGCCCTTTTTCCTTGTGAAGAACTTCACGAACCTGGTGCGCAGGAGGGCCCTTTCGGCCTCCCGGGAGCCCTCGCACTGCCCTCGCACTGCTCCCGCACCGGGCGTGCTCACCCGCCCCACCAGCCACTCATCGGGTGGAACGCGATATTCGGCCACAGACCCGGACGACGACCGCCGCAGAAACGGCCTCGAACGGCTGGAGGGGGCGTCCGGACCCGGACCGGACCCGGACGCCCCCGCGTACATCCCCGCCGGTGGACCGCTCAGGCCGCGGACCAGGCGATGCCGTCCAGGATGTCGTGCTCGGAGACCACGACCTCGGTGGCGCCGGTGCGCTCCATGATCGCGAGGAGGACGAGGGCGCCGGCGCCGATCACGTCGACCCGGCCCGGGTGCATCACCGGGATCGCCGCGCGCTCGGCGTGGGTCGCAGTCAGCATCCGCCCGCTGATCTCGCGGACCTGCTCGTAGGAGATCCGGGAGTGGTGGATCCGCTCGGACTCGTACCGCTCCAGACCCAGGGCGATCGCGGCGACCGTGGTCACCGAGCCCGCCAGGCCCACCAGGGTGCGCGCCTCGCCCAGCGGGACCGTGGCGGCGGCCACGTCCAGGGCCGCCTCGATGTCGGCGCGCATGGCGGCGATCTGCGCGGCGTTCGGCGGGTCGGTGACCTCGCCGTCCACCACCAGGTGGCGCTCGGTCATCCGGACGCAGCCCACGTCGACCGAGCGGGCGGCGCGCACGTGCTCCTCGCCCACGACGAACTCCGTCGAGCCGCCGCCGATGTCCACCACCAGGAACGGCTTCTCCAGGTGCGCGGTGCCGGTCAGCTCCTTGGTGGCGCCGGTGAAGGAGAACTCCGCCTCCTGCTCGCCGGAGATCACCTCGGGCTCCACGCCCAGGATGTCCAGCACGCCCCGGACGAAGTCCTCGCGGTTCTCCGCGTCGCGCGAGGCGGAGGTGGCCACGAAACGGATCCGCTCCGCACCCAGCTCCTTGATCACCGCGGCGTACTCGCGGCAGGCCGCGAAGGTGCGCTCCAGCGCCTCCGGGGCCAGCCGGCCGGTCCGGTCCACGCCCTGGCCCAGCCGGACGATGGTCATCCGGCGGTCGAGCTCGACCAGCTCGCCGGTGGCCGGGTCGCAGTCGGCGACGAGGAGGCGGATGGAGTTCGTACCGCAGTCGATGCCCGCGACCCGGGTCATGCGGACTCCTCCTGCTGCTCCGCGTCCTTCTTCTCCCCGCACGGGGTGACGCAGGCGCCCTTGGCCCACCACTCCGGCAGCATCGCCAGGGCCTCGTCACCGAACGGGTTCACCCCGGGGCCGGCCGCCAGCGAGTGGCCGACCAGCACGTGCAGGCACTTCACCCGGTCCGGCATGCCGCCGGCGCTGGGGAAGCCCTGGAGCACCTCGATGGCGTCGCGGCGCTCGATGTAGTCCTCGTGCGCCCTGCGGTACGCGGCGGCGAGCTCCGGGTCCTCGGCCAGGCGGGCCTGCATCTCCTTCATCACGCCGTTGGCCTCCAGCGTGCCGATCGCGGAGGCCGCGCGCGGGCAGGTGAGGTAGTACAGCGTCGGGAAGGGGGTGCCGTCGGGGAGGCGCGGGGCCGTCTCGACGACGTCCGGCTGGCCGCAGGGGCAGCGGTGCGCGATGGCGCGCAGCCCGCGGGGCGGGCGGCCGAGCTGCTGCTGGAACGCCTCGATGTCGGCGTCGGTCGGCTCGGTCCGGTCGGTCTGGGGCGGGGGCGTCTGCATGCCTGGAGGAAGTCTCTTCGTTCGTTCGTACGTGACGGTCTTGAGGGTGGTTCAGTCGCCGGGGCGGTCGGCCTTGTCGACGCCGTCCCAGACGTTGGAGTACCAGGGGCGGTCGGACCCGCCCTGGCCTCCGCGGCGGTGCTCCGCGGCCGCGGCCCCGGGGTCGGTCATGATGTAGCCGACCTCCCCCGGGCGCAGGAAGTGCAGGTGCCTGCGCGCCTGCTGCTCCGCGTAGGCGGGGTCCTGCCAGCGCGCCTTCTCGTCGCGGAGCTGTTCGAGGCGCTTGCGCGCGGTGGCGGCCGCCCGCTGCTGTTCCGCGATCTCCGAGCGCTGGGACACGTACTGGCGCATCGGATACGCGAGGGCGACGACCAGCGTACAGAGGACGAGCACCAGCAGCGCCGCCCGGCCGGTGAGCCGGCTGCGGCGCACCTGCCGGCGGGACTGCGAGCGGTAGACGTGGGCCGCGGTCCGCTCGCCGAGCTGCCGGAGCCTGGTCGCCGTGGAGAAGGTGGAGAACCGATCCCGGTTCCCGGCCATTGATCCGCCTCCCCTGGTGCGCGCTACGCAATACGTCCCCGCACACGGTACGGGACCGAGTGCGGGGACGTAGGGAGGCCAGGCGAGGACTCAGCCCTTGAAGCGCGGGAAGGCGCTGCGCCCGGCGTACACCGCGGCGTCGTCGAGGATCTCCTCGATGCGCAGCAGCTGGTTGTACTTGGCGACGCGGTCCGAGCGGGCCGGGGCGCCGGTCTTGATCTGGCCGCAGTTCACCGCGACGGCGAGGTCGGCGATGGTGACGTCCTCGGTCTCGCCGGAGCGGTGGGACATCATGCACTTGAAGCCGTTGCGCTGGGCCATCTCGACGGCGTCGAGGGTCTCGGTCAGCGAACCGATCTGGTTCACCTTGACGAGCAGGGCGTTCGCGGAGCCCTCCTCGATACCGCGGGCCAGGCGCTCGGGGTTGGTGACGAAGAGGTCGTCGCCGACGATCTGGACCTTGGAGCCCAGGCGGTCGGTGATGGTCTTCCAGCCGGCCCAGTCGTCCTCGAACAGCGGGTCCTCGATGGAGACGAGCGGGTACGCCTCGACGAGCTCGGCGTAGTAGTCCGTCATCTCGGCGGCCGAGCGGGACTGGCCCTCGAACTCGTACTTGCCGTCCTTGTAGAACTCGGACGCGGCGACGTCGAGCGCGAGCGCGATGTCCTTGCCCGGGGTGTAGCCGGCCTGCTTGATGGCCTCGATGATGAGGTCGAGCGCGGCGCGGTTGGACTCCAGGTTCGGGGCGAAGCCGCCCTCGTCGCCCAGGCCGGTGGACAGGCCCTTGGCGTGCAGGACCTTCTTGAGGGTGTGGTAGACCTCGGCACCCCAGCGCAGCGCCTCGGAGAAGGACTCCGCGCCGATGGGGGCGATCATGAACTCCTGGATGTCCACGTTGGAGTCGGCGTGCGACCCACCGTTGAGGATGTTCATCATCGGAACGGGCAGCAGGTGCGCGTTCGGACCGCCGAGGTAGCGGAAGAGCGGGAGGTCCGAGGCCTCCGACGCGGCGTGCGCGACGGCGAGGGAGACGCCGAGGATGGCGTTGGCGCCGAGGGAGCCCTTGTTGTCGGTGGCGTCGAGGTCGAACATGGCCTGGTCGATCAGGCGCTGCTCGGTGGCGTCGTAACCGACGAGCTCCGGGCCGATCTGCTCGATGACCGCGAGGACGGCCTTCTCGACACCCTTGCCCATGTAACGGTTGGGGTCACCGTCACGGAGCTCGATGGCCTCGAAGGCACCGGTGGAGGCGCCGGACGGAACGGCAGCACGGCCGGTGCTGCCGTCGTCGAGGCCCACCTCGACCTCGACCGTGGGGTTGCCTCGGGAGTCCAGGATTTCCCGGGCTACGACGACGTCGATGGACGGCACGAGCATCTCCTTCTGGGATGTGACGCTGGGTGTGCGGTGGCGTGGGGCCTGGGACGGCCTCGCCGACTAGAGCCTAACCGGCTCCGGGCGGTCGGCCAGCCGACCGCCCGGGTCCTGGGACGAAAAAGGGGCCGAATACCCGCCTTCCGGGACATAGGGCCCCTGAAAAGTGGAGCTGCGACGGGCCTCTGACGCGCCATGCGCTCCCGTCGGCGCGGGCGCCCGGGACCCGGCGCCGGGCATGCGGGGGCGCGGCCCGGGCGTGCGGGGCCCGGGCCGTCGTGCGGTGCCCGGGCGCGGCCCGGACATGACGACGCCCGGCGCGCAGAAGGATGCGCGCCGGGCGTCGATGCCACGGGCCGTGCCGGGGTGGTGCTCATCCGCGCGCCGGCCCGGGGGCCGGCGTGCGGGTGTTACGCGGGAGTTCAGCTGAGCTTCAGCTTCTGGCCCGGGAAGATGAGGTCGGCGTCCTTGACCGTGTCCTTGTTCAGCTCGAAGAGCTTCTCCCAGCCGCCCTTGACGCCGTTGGCATCGGCGATGGTACCGAGGGTGTCGCCCTCCCGGACCGTGTAGGAGCCGTTGCCGGTCGCCGGGGTGCCGCCCTTCGGGGCGGACGGCTTCGACGGGGCCGGCTTGGAGGGGGTCCAGTTGCCGGAACCGGAGCCGGTGCTCTTGGTCTCGGTGTCGGCCTTCGGGGTGGAGGGCTTGGCCGGGGCCGGCTTGGTCTGCGGCTTCGGCTTGGCCGGGGTGGTGGTCGAGCCGCCGCCGTTGTAGGCGGAGTTGGACAGGCCGACGCCGCAGGACGGCCAGGCGCCCTTGCCCTGGCCCTTGAGGACCTTCTCGGCGATGGCTATCTGCTGCGACTTGCTGGCCTGGTTGGCCTGCGCGGCGTACGCCTTGCCGCCGTACGCGGCCCACGTGGAGGCGGAGAACTGGAGGCCGCCGTAGTAGCCGTTGCCGGTGTTGATGGACCAGTTGCCACCGGACTCGCAGGAGGCGACCTTGTCCCACTCCGAGACCGTGGCGGCGCTGGCGGAGCCGGCGGCCATCAGCGGGGCGGCGACGGCCACACCGGCGACACCGGCGAGCGTGACGATGCGGACGGCCTTGGAGCCGCGGCGGTGCTTGCCCTTGCCGGAAAGCAGCATGGAGTTCTCCTCACCGACGCCTTCGAGGTGAGCTGTCGGGTTCGGGCGGATGAGTTGCCCGGCCGCGCAGTTGCGCGTCTTCACCCCTAGCCGGTACTTGGACCGTCTCTCAACGGTCTTTCCCGGCGCCTACCTTGGTTCCCCCGCTCCTGCCAACGGCGCTTGCGCGACGACTGTTCCCTCCGGCCGCCGGCAGGATTCGGCGATGCGGTCGAAGGAGCCCGCGGTGGCGAGCGACTCAGAAGGTAGGCAGGTCTCTCCCCGATGTTCAACGTGTGATTTTGGGGAGAAACCGGCCTACTTGCCTTCCTCGGGAGTGCGTTTGCGCAGGTCGGAGCGGGGTTTGCGGAAGTTCCGGAATGAGACACGCCAGTTGTCCGGAAGAGATGCATGTCTCACTTGCCGATAACAGACATTCGCCTCTTATCGGGTGCCCGAACTACCCCTGTTTCTTGCTTAGATCCAGGTTCTGGCCGGGCTTGATGAGGTCCGCGTCCGTGCCGATGACCTGCTCGTTGGCCTTGTAGAGGGCGCTCCAGCCCCCCTTGAGGCCGTTGGCGTCCGCGATGGCCGCGAGGCTGTCGCCCGGCTTCACGGTGTACACGGGCTCCCCGGCGGCGGCTGACGCCGCGCCAGGGGCCGCGGGCACCTCGATCGCGGCCGGGCCGCGGTGCTTGCCGTTGCCGTCCGACGCGCCGGGGGCGGGAGTGGCCGAAGGGGAGGGCGTGGCGCCCGGGGTGGCAGGGGCCGTCGGGTCGACCGGGGCGGCGGGGCCACCCGGGGCCGCCGGATTGGCCTGGTTGCCCTGGTTGCTGGAATTGCCCTGGTTGCCCTGGTTGCCCTGGCCGTTCTGGTTGCCCTGACCGTTCCCGTTGCCCGGGTTGCCCGGGTTCGCCGGACCGGTGGGCGGGACGGTGGGGCCGGTGGTCGGGGTGGGCGGCACGGTGTAGTCCGGCTCCGGCATGACGGGCAGTCCGCTGGTGGCACCCAGCGGGTAGTCCGGCAGCACGCTCGGGCCGGGCGCGCCGGGCGCCGGGGTGGGCGCCCCGAAGTCCGTGGAGGACTTGCCCTTGCCGGTGTCGGGCACCGAGAAGTCGGGCCGGACCGGGCTGGGGGCGACCGGCCCGGGGGTCTTGCCCGTGTCCACGTCGGGCTTCGGCCCGCCCTTGGACAGCCCGGCCGAGGCCGAGCACAGCGACCACGCCTCGGGGCCCTGGGACTCCAGGACCCGCTCGGCGACGGCTATCTGCTGCGAGCGGCTCGCCAGGTCGGGGCGCTCGGCGAATTCGAGCCCGCCCGCGTTCTTCCACTGGTCCAGGGTGAACTGGAGACCGCCGTAGGTCCCGCCGCCCGAGTTGGCGCTCCACGTGCCGCCGCTCTCGCAGTCGGCGACCTTGTCCCACGTCGCGGTGTCGGCCGCGCTCGCGCCCGTGGCGGCGAGCAGCGGCAGGGCCAGCGCGGAGCCGGTGACTCCGGCGGTGACGACGATGGCGGGGACCTGACGGGGTCGTCTGTGGCGGCCGTTCCCGGGAAGCATGTGCCTGCACCTTTCGTATAACGGCGGGGTAACGGCAGAACCTAGCCGCCTTCGAACGGATGTCACAAGTTGGGCCGAAGACTGAATTCCGGTCAGTTCCGCGGCCCTGTCGGGCTTCGCACGCGCCTCAGACGTTCGGGACTGTGAAGCGGACGGGGAGGGTGCGCAGCCCTCGCATGATGAGTCCGCCGCGCCAGCGCAGGTCCGTAGGGGGAACGGCAAGTTCCAGATCCGGCAGACGCTTCAGCAAAGTCGCGAGCGCCGTCTGGCCCTCCAGGCGGGCGAGCGGGGCGCCCAGGCAGTAGTGGATCCCGTGGCCGTATCCAAGGTGCTGATTGTCACTCCGGGAGAGGTCGAGCGCGTCCGGGTCGGCGAAGCGCGCGGGGTCGCGGTCGGCCGCCGCGAGGACCACCAGGACGGGGTCACCGACGGCGATGTCCTGTCCGCCGAGGGTCAGCGGCTGGGTGGCGAACCGCCAGGTGGCCAGCTCCACCGGGCCGTCGTAGCGCAGCAGCTCCTCGATCCCGGTCTCCAGCAGGGCGGTCTCGCCCGCCGCGAGGGAGTCCTGGAGGAGGGCGCGCTGGCCGGGGTTCATGAAGAGGGAGTGGACGCCGTTGCCGATGAGGTTCACGGTCGTCTCGAAGCCGGCGAAGAGCAGGATGAAGGCCATCGCCGTCGCCTCGGCCTCGGTGAGGTGGTCGCCGTGGTCGCTCGCCCGGATCAGGTCGGAGATGAGGTCATCGCCCAAATCGTCCCGCTTCCGGTGGATCAGTTCGCCGAGATAGGTGCGCATCCGCTTCACCGACCGGGCGACCCCGCCGCGCGGACCGCCGCCGTGGCGGATCATCATCCCGGCCCAGTCGCGGAAGTCGTCCTGGTCCTCGCGCGGTACGCCGAGCATCTCGCAGATGGCGTAGATGGGGAGCGGAAAGGCGAACTCGTGGATGAGGTCCGCCTCCCCCTTCCCCGCGAACTGATCGATGAGGTGGTCGGTCAGCTCCTGCACGCGCGGGGTGAACTCGGCGACACGGCGCGGGGTGAAGGCCTTCGACACCAGCCGGCGCAGCCGGGTGTGGTCCGGCGGGTCGATGTTGAGCAGGTGGGTCATCAGCTCCGCCTTGCGCTCCCCGGGGATCCCGGTCTTGCCCTTGGCGTGCGCCGGCTCCGCGTGGTGCGCCGGGTTCTTGCTCAGCCGCTGGTCGGCGAGGGCCTGGCGGGCGTCGGCGTACCGGGTCACCAGCCAGGCCTCGACCCCGCTGGGGAGCTGAGCGCGGTGCACCGGGGAGTGCTCGCGCAGCCATGCGTAGGCGGGGTAGGGGTCGGTGGCGAACTCCCAGTCGAAGAGGGTCGGCGCCGGGGGGACGGAGGGGGCGGGCGGGGTGTCGGGAGTCTGCTCGTGCACCCGTCGACGGTATCCCGGCTCGCTACCGGCCATCCCTTATGGCCGGTTCGTCGCGGCTGTCCGCAGATCGGCCATCACTTGACGGCCGCTTGTCGGACATTCCTACTTCCGTCCTGTGGATGTGAGGATCTTGAAAAGCAGCTTCGCGGTGGTGGAGAGACGGGCCGAGCACGCGGTCAAGTTCTTCTACTCCCACCTCTTCTGGCACAACCCCGCGATCCGCCGGCTCTTCCCGGCGTCCTCAGAGGACATGGAGCGCCAGCGCGACCGCCTCTTCGCCGCCCTGACCCACGTCGTCTCCCACCTGGAGGGCGAGACCCTCCTCCCCTATCTCCGCGACCTCGGCCGCGACCACCGCAAGTTCCTGGTCGGCCCCGAGCACTACGCCGCCGTCGGCACCAGCCTGCTCGCCGCCCTCGCCGCGACCTCCGGCGCGGCCTGGACCCCGGAGGTCGAGAAGGCCTGGAGCGAGGCCTACCAGGTGATGGCCGACGCCATGACGGCCGGCGCCGCCGCGAGCGAGGACCCGCCCTGGTGGGACGCGGAGGTCGTGCGCCACCTCCGGTACGGGGAGGACATCGGCGTGCTGACCCTGGCCCCGCACGCCCCGTTCCCCTACCGGCCCGGCCAGCACGTCAGCGTGAGCAGCGAGCGGGTCCCCACCGTCTGGCGCACCTACTCCCTCGGCAACGCCCCCCGCCCCGACCACACGGTCGACCTCCACGTCAGCCGGATCGAGGGCGGCAGGCTCAGCACCGCCCTGGTCCGCGAGATCGGGATCGGCGAGCCGCTGCGGCTCAGCGCCCCGGCCGGACGGCTGACCCTGCGCCGCGCGGACCGGCCCGTCACCCTCATCGCCGCCGGAACCGGCTGGGCCCCCGTCCGGGCCATGCTGGAGGAGCTCGCGCAGCACCCTCCCGATCAGGACGTACGGCTCTTCCTGGCCGCCCGGGACGCCGCGCACCTCTACGACCGGCCGTGGATCGACGCGTACGCCGCCGCCTTCCGCTGGCTCGGCGTCACCTACATCACCCCCGCCCCCGGCCGCCCCCGCAACCAGGCCACCGCCCGGCTGGCCACCGCGCTCGGCAACCGGGCCCTGTGGCCGGAGCAGGACGTCTACCTGAGCGGCCCGCCCGTGTTCATGGAGGAGACGGCCCTCCTGCTGGAGGAGCTGGGGGCCCGCCCCGACCGGCTCTTCCACGACGTCGTCCCCGTCACCGGCGCAGCCCGGGGCGAGCGGCCGCTGGGCTTCGGCGAGTGGTTCCTGCACCGCCCGGCCCCGCACTGGCACAACCCGTCGGACCGCACCCCGCGCGGCTAATGCCTGCGCGCCGCCGGAAGGCATGTGGCGCGGGCGGCCGGCCGCGTACCGTCCACCTCATGCGTCCGCGCACACGGAAAGCATGTGGCGCCCACCGGCGTACTCGCGCGGGCTCGGCTAATGCCTCTGTACCCACGAAAGACATTAGCCGCGTAGGGGAGTACGGCGCGGGCGGCTACCCGCCGACGCCCTCCGCCGCCCGGATCGCGTCCCGGTAGACGCGGGCCGCCGCGCGCAGCGCCGTCTCGGGGTCGGTTCCCGCCGCCTCCGCGCGCGCCGCCAGCTCCAGCAGCTCGTACCCGACGCCCTCGCCCCGCGGCAGCTCCACGGGCACACCGCCCGCACGGGCCCGGCCGGCCAGCTTCGCCGCGAGCGCCAGACCGGGCTGGCCCAGCGGGATCCCGTCGGTGACCGACTCCCGCCGCTTCTCGACCGCCTTGGTCGCCTGCCAGTGGGCGCTGACGTCCTCCGGCGACTCGGCCGTGGCGTCCCCGAAGACATGGGGGTGGCGGCGGACCAGCTTGTCGACCAGGTCGCCTGCGACGTCGTCGATGGAGAACGCCTCCACGTCCTCCCCTTCCTCCCCGTCGCCCGGGCCGCCGCCCTCCTCGGCGATGCGCGCGTGGAAGACCACCTGGAGCAGGACGTCCCCGAGCTCCTCGCGCAGCGCTTCCCGGTCGCCGTCCTCGATCGCCTCCACCAGCTCGTACGCCTCCTCGATGGCGTACTTCACCAGCCCCTCGTGGGTCTGCCGGGAGGTCCACGGGCAGTCGCGGCGCACCCGGTCCATGACCTGCACCAGGTCGAGCAGCCGCGCGCCCGGCAGGTCGTACGAACCGGGCAGCAGCTCCAGGTCCGGCATCGCCACCCGGCCCGAGCCGGCGAGCCGGGCCAGGCCGTCGGTCAGCCGCCGGTCGCCCTCGCCGCCCGGGATCACCACGATGGTGCGGCCCCCGGCGCAGGCATCGACGAGAGCGTGTGCGTCGGGGGCCTCGTGCGCCACGTCCACCCCGGCTTCGCGCAGGTACGGAAGCTGCGGGTCGTCCGGGTCCGCGCACAGCACCCGGTCCGCGGCGTGCAGGGCCTGCCAGGCCGGCCAGGACAGCAGCCCGGGGGCGACCCGGTGGCTGGCGGTCAGCAGGACGATCCGCCCGGCATCCCCCGCGCCCTCCGCGGAGGGCGCGGCCGCGGAGGGCGCGGAGGTGTCGGCGGGCTCGGCGGGCTCGGGTTCGGGGGCGGGTGCGGCGGTGTGGTCGGTCACCCTCCGAACCTACCCCCGCCCCGGGACGTCAGGCTCCGGCGGGGGCCGCCTGCTCGGGCATCGTCCTCTGGGTGATCCACGGGGTCTGCTGGTCGCCGAGCAGGATCTGCTTCTCGTCCCAGCGGCCGTAGCGCGGGTTGACCTCGATGTGCAGGGCCCGCGCGGCCTCCCCGAGCTTCACCAGGGCCTTGTCCTGGCTTCCGTAGTGCGCGAAGAGCTTGTCGCGCAGCAGCTTGAAGCGGGTGTCGGCGTCGATCTGGTCCGGGGCCAGCTGGGCCTGCTCCAGCGCCGCCGCGGCCAGCGCCTTCTCGCCGCCGACCTGCTGGAGCTGCGCCTTGCGGACGTCCTCGATCTCCTTGGTGCTCACGCCCAGCCCGGCGTCGTCGGCCGCCCGCTCCAGCACCGCGGTCTGGATCATCTTGTTGAGCTTGAGCCGCTCCAGCCCGGCGGTCGCCCCGATCAGCCGGGCGCCCTGCTCGGAGCGGTTCTGCGCGGCGCGCACGTCTTTGACCTGTGCCTGGAGCGCGGTGGTGGTGATGCGCTCGCCGCCGACGACGGCCGCGGTTCCGGGACGGGTCCCGCCCGAACAGGCGGCCAGCAAGGGGGCCGCCGCGAGCAGGGCGACGGATACGGAGAGCGCTGTGCGACGGTGCAAAGGAGCCTCCAGGGCCGGGGGATTGTGCGTCGGTGCACAAGGCCGTGCGGTGATCGATGGTATGCAGTCAGAGTGGCCCGAGCCACTGCTTCGACCAACGATTCCCGGGGTGTTGGGGGTGCGCGTTCACCCCCCGGCTACCGCCGGGCCCGACGCTCCTGCGAAGGTCGCCTCACCATGTCGACATCGCAGCTCGCTCCGCACCACAGTCCGGAGCGCCCCGCTCCGGCCCCCGTCAGCCGCTTCCGGCGCCGTCCCGGACTGCTCGGCTCGGCGTTCGCCGCCCTGGTCACGGCCGTGGCCGTGTGCTCCGGGGACGCCGTCGCGCGGGTCTTCCCGTACGGGCCCCGCCACCGCAGTGTCAACGACCTCGGCAACCAGTTCGTGCCCTTCCACGCGCACCTGTGGGACCTGCTGCACGGGCGGGCGCGGGGCGGACTCCTGTTCAACTGGCAGTCGGGGTACGGCACCAGCTTCCTGCCCGACCTGGGCACGTACCTGACGAGCCCCTTCGCCCTGCTGGTGGGGCTCTTCCCGCGTCACGACATCGACCTCGCCGTGTACGTGGTCACCGTCCTCAAGATGACGGCCGCGGCCGCCGCGATGGCCTGGCTGCTGCGCACCCAGCGGCCGGGGCCGTGGTGGGCGGCGGGGCTGCTGGGTGCCTCGTACGCGCTGTGCGGCTGGTCGGTGATCGAGGCCTCCTACAACCCCATGTGGCTGGACGGGCTGATCGCCTTCCCGCTGCTGTGCCTGACCGGGGAGTGGGCGCTGCGCACGCGGCGGCCGCTGCTGGGGGTGCTGGTGGTGGCCGTCTCCTGGACGGCGAACTTCTACACCGCCTACAT
This sequence comes from Streptomyces sp. NPDC001373, assembly GCF_042895815.1. Lineage (NCBI taxonomy): Bacteria > Bacillati > Actinomycetota > Actinomycetes > Kitasatosporales > Streptomycetaceae > Streptomyces > Streptomyces sp. NPDC001373. The sequence continues at coordinate 89,710 of NZ_JBIAWQ010000013.1, read as the reverse complement.
GGCCACGCTGGGTGCCGCGCTGGTACTGGTGGTGCGGGTGGTGCTGACCCGGGAGGGGGTGCGGGAGCGGGCCCGGGTGGTCGGCCGGGCGGCGGTCACGACCGTGCTCGGCATGGCCCTGACCGCCCCGCTGCTGGTGCCGCTGTTCCTGAGCTCGAAGCAGGCCTATCCGGGATGGTCCAAGGAGTTCTCCCCGGTGCCCTGGTCGGACCTGTTCGCACGGCTGATGCCGGCCACGTACTCCTTCGGCTCCCCCGCCCTGTTCGTCGGCACGGGGACCCTCCTGCTGGTGACGGCCCTCCCCTTCCACCGGGCGCTGCCGCTGCGCACCCGGCTGTGGTGGGCGGGGCTGGTGGCGACGGTGCTGCTGTCCCTGCAGTGGGAGCCGACCCATCTGGCCTGGCACGTCTTCGCGACGCCGAACGGCAGCCCCTACCGGCAGACCTTCGTGCTCGCCGGGATCGCGGTGATCGCCGCCTGGACGGGGCTCGCGGCCGGGCTCCCCGGCGTACGGGCGCTGGCGGCCGGGGCCGGCGTGCTGGCGGCGGCCGCCGCCTGGGCGGCCGGCAGCGCGCTGTCCACGGGCTGGGGATACGCCCTGTTCTGCGGCGGGCTGGCTCTGGCGGCGGGCTCCTGGTGGGCGCTGCGCCACCGGCGGCTGCTGCTGCCGGCGGCCGCCGTGCTGGCGGCGGCGCTGGTGGCGCAGGCCGCCGCGACCACGGCGTACGGGCACAAGGGCAAGCTGGCGGGGCTGGACGACTACCCCTCCTGGGGCCGTGCGAACACCTCCCGCGAACGGGCGCTGACCCGGGCCGACGGCTGGCCCGCGTACCGCACCGACGCGGGCCGGCCCGCGCTGTCGGGCAACGACCCGCTGCTGCTGGGCGGCGAGGGCGGCTCGTACTACAGCAGTCACACCCCGGACGTGTTCACCCGCACGATGGCGGCGCTCGGCGCGGGCTGGACCTCGCGCGGGCGCAGCGTGCAGAGCCTGGACAACCCGGTGACCGACGCGCTGTTCTCGGTCGGGGCACGGCTGAAGGCGGACGGGAAGGTGGTCCGCGCGGAGGCCCTGCCGCTGGTCACCGTCCGGCCGGCCGGGCCGCCGCCGCAGTTCGGCGAGTCCCCGTTTGCCAACCAGGAGCTGCTGCTGGGCGCGAAGGTGTACGAGGAGCCGGTCGCGCCCGGGGTCTGCCGGTCGGGCACCGACCCGTTCCTGTGGGCGCCGGAGTACAGCGGCTCGGCCAGCCTCGCCGACGGCCGGCCCTCCAGGATGAACGGGACCCGGCCGAAGAACCGGGCGGCGCTCCAGCCGCTGGGCCGCTCGCACGGGCCGTCCTCACAGCTCGTCTTCGACCGCCGGGCCCCCGACCGGTGGACGCTGGGCTGTCTGGACCGCTCGAAGCTCACGGCGGCGGTGGCCGCGCTGCGCACCTCGGCCGCCACCTCGGTACGGGTGTCCGACGCGGGCCTGACCGCCACCCTGCCGGCCGGCAGCACCGGCACGGCGGTCGTGGCGGTCCCGGCCGTCGCGGGCTGGAGCTGCGAGGGGCGCCCGGCCGGGTCGCGGCTGGGGCTGCTGGCCGTGCCCCTGGACGGCCGCACGACCACCCTGCACTGCGGGTTCACCCCGCCGGGGCTGCTCCCGGGCACGGGGCTGGCGGGTCTGGCGGCACTGGCGGTGGCCGCGCGGGCGGTCCTCAGGCGCCGCCCGGAGTACCCGGCGGGGCTCCGGCGGCTCGTCCGGCGCGGCTGAGGACACCCGCCGGCCGCACGCGCAGGGCGGCGGTCCGGCGCCGTCAGCGCACCTGTCCCAGCCACTGGAGGGTCCGGCGGATCTCCACCGGGAGGGGGTGCGCCGGGCCGTGCACCCGGTCGGCGTCGTACAGGAGCCGGACCAGGGTGTCGTGGGCCGCGGGGCGGTCGCCGAGGGAGAGCAGCAGGTGCGCTATCCGGCGGCGGACCTCCAGCGGCAGGCCCGGGTCCGGGTTGGCGTAGTGGTTCTCGAACAGCGGCAGCAGCGAGCGGTACTCGGCGAGGGCCGCGGCCGGCTCGCCGAGCTGTTCCAGGCACTGCGCGGCGTCGTAGCGGAAGCGCAGCGCCTGCGGGTCGCCGGCCGGGAACTCGTCGGCGAGGCGGCGCAGTTCGGGCAGGGCGCGACGGTACTGGCCATCGTCCATCAGCGTGGCCGCGTACTGCTTGCGCAGGCTGCGCACCACCGGGGAGCGCTCGCCGTGCTCGGCGGCGGCCGCCGGGAGGATGCCGCCGAGGATGTCCACGGCCTGGGTGAGGCGCCCCTGGTCCAGCAGCTTGCGGGCCTCGTCCACCGCGCCGGGGATGTCCGGGCGGGGCGCGGCCGGTGCCGTGGCGGGCATCGGCGGGACGACGGCGGCCGGGCGGTCGGGCCAGGGGGCCTGGGGGCGCAGGAAGGGCCGGGTGGGGTCGAGCGGCCCGGCGACGGGACGGCTGCCGGGGGCCGGGAGCAGCGGCGCGAGGGCCTCGTAGACCTCCTGCGCGGAGCCGGGCCGGTCCTGCGGGTCCTTGGCGAGGAGGCGCATCAGCACCGCCTCCAGCTCCTGCGGGATCTCCGGCCGCAGGCCGCGCACCGGGGCCGGGGGCTCGTACAGGTGCCGGTGGAGGACGCCGAGGGCGGTGGATCCGGCGAAGGGGACATTGCCGCTGAGGAGTTCGTAGAGCAGCACGCCGAGGGCGTACAGGTCGGTGTACGGGCCCACCGCGCCGCCCATGGCCTGTTCGGGCGCCATGTAGGCGGGGCTGCCGATGGGGGAGCCTGTGCTGGTGAGGCGGGTGGTGTCGGTGTCCATCACGGAGGCGACGCCGAGGTCCAGGACGAGGACGGTCCCGTCCGGGCGGACCATCACGTTGCGGGGCTTGAGGTCCCGGTGGACGATCGGCACCGCGTGCACGGCGGACAGCACCGCGCACAGCTGCGCGACCACCGCGACCGCCCACGGCCAGGGGTACGGGTCGTGCGCGGCGAGGTGGTCGGCGAGGTCGGAGCCCTCGACGTAGCCCATGACGAGGTACAGCTCGTCGCCGTCGCTGCCCGCGTCGTGCACCGTGACCAGGCCGGGGTGGTCGACCTGCGCGGTGACCCGGCACTCGCGCACGAAGCGGCGGCGCAGTTCCTCGGCGACGGTGCCGGGGCCGGCCACCTTGTCGGGGCGCAGCAGTTTGACGGCGACGCGGCGGTCCAGGCGCCGGTCGTAGGCCGTCCACACCTGGCCCATGCCGCCCTGGCCGAGGATGGTGGCGAGCTGGTAGCGCTCGCCGATGAGCCGTTCGCCCTGGGTCACTGCTGGGGGTCCTGGATCGCCGTGCTGTTCGGGTCCTGGTACGGGCCGCCGGGCCGCGGGGGCCCGGGCGGGGTCTGCGGGGTCTGCGGGGTCTGCTTGCGCAGGAGTTCGCTGAGCTCGTCGAGTTCGGCGCGGACCTGCCCGATGCGCGGGGGCTGGACGGGGGCCGGGGCCTGCTGCGGCGGGACGGCGGGCTGGACGGGCGGGTAGCCGTAGGAGGGCCGGGTCTGCTGCGGGGGCTGCGGCCGGTGCATCGGCTGGGGCTGGGCGTACGGGGACTGCTGCGCCGGATACCAGGGCGCGGCGGCCGCCGCCGGGGGCAGGGCGGCCTTCGCCTCGTGGTGCTTGATGTCCGCGACGATGTAGTACACGCAGACGGCGAAACCGGTGAAGATCGAGCCACCTGCGCCGAGGTTGCCCTGCCAGCCGCTGGTGTCCGCGGTCGGGTCGAGCTCGATGAAGGTGATCCACACGACCGAGAGGAGCCCGCCGAGCACCAGCAGCACCCAGTCGCGGGACTTGCGGGTGAGCAGGGCGATCCGCAGCAGCGATCCCCAGGCGAAGAACCCGCAGGTGAGCAAGGGAAGCGCCGTGAACAGCACACGCAGCGTCATCGCCGCACCGGACAGGGGCCGGTGGCCGTGGGGGCCTTGCTGCGGCGGGATGCCGGGGCCGTGCATCGCTGCTCCTGACGGGCCGTGCGGAAAGGGTGACGGCTGGAAGCGTATACAGCGTTTCCGGCCGCCCGTGAGGGTATGCGCGCAACCGTTGCAGGGTCGCAGCACGGACGGCCCGGAGGCGGTCCGTGGGCGGCCGGGGGCCGGCCGGGGGTGACGCTGCCATCCGAACGGGCGCGCGCAGGACAGCTGCTTCAGGACCGCGGGCCGCGCGGACTGGAGGAAGCCCTGCCCCCGCCGCACCTCCACCGTCCCTCCTGACCCCTGCGGCTACGCTCTGATCCTTTGATCGATCCCAGGGGGGACCCGTCATGCGCACCCGCATGCCCAGAGCCACGACCACGGCCGCACTCACCTGCGCGGCCCTGCTGACCGCCGCGGCCACCGCCTGCGGCCCGACGTCCGACGACGCGGCGCCGCACCCCCCGTCGCCGGCCTCCACGGCGCACGACCCGCTCGCCGGCCGGGACCCGGCCGCCGTGCTGCGCGCCGCGTACGAGGAGACGGAGCGGGCGGACTCCAAGACCGCGGTCATCTCACGCCGGATCGGCGAACGCGAGATCACGGCGAGACTGACCTTCGAAGGCGACGGCAGTTGCTACGGAGAGGTCAAGGTCAACCGCCACGGGACGGGGGAGATCCTCGTGAACGACGCCAAGGTCTCCCTGCGGGGCGACCACGACTTCCTCCAGGACCAGTTCAGGGGCCAGCCCGCCAAGTCCCCCGACACGGAGGACGGCTGGATCGACCTGAGGCCGGGCGACCCCTCGGTCGCCCACCTCCTGGCCCTGTGCAGGGACGGCTCCCCCGCCCGCACCTTCCCGGCGGACCGCACCGGCCTGCGCCGGGGCCCGGACACCTACCTGAACATGAAACCGGTCGCCGTGCTCCTGTCGAAGGGCCCCGACGGCACCGAGATCACCGACCACATCTGCCTGGACGGCACGCCGTACCTCCTGGCCCACTGGGAGAACGGCCCGAACCCGACGAGCGTCGAGTACAAGGACGTGAAACCGGCCGGCTGACCGCGCCGGGTGCGCGGACGGTCCGTGGGGGCGGGGGTTACGAGCCGAGGACCGTGGTCAGGAACTCGCCCGTCCAGGCCAGCAGTTCGCGGCCGACCAGGGGCTTGCCGCCGACGCGGGCCGTCTTCGGGCGCGGGACCAGCACCTGCGAGGTGGCCGGCTTGAGGACCGTCCCCGGGTAGAGGCGCTTGAGGCGCAGCTCCTGGGATTCGCGCAGCTCCACCGGGCCGAAGCGGATGTTGGTGCCCTGGAGGGTGATGTCCCCGACCCCGCAGGCCCGGGCCAGCATCCGCAGGCCCGCCACCAGCAGCAGGTTCTCCACCGGCTCCGGCAGCTTGCCGTAGCGGTCGGTGAGCTCCTCCCGCACCGCCTTGATGTCGGCCTCCGAGGACGCCGAGGCGATCGCCCGGTAGGCCTGGAGGCGCAGCCGCTCGCCCGGCGCGTAGTCGTGCGGGACGTGCGCGTCGACCGGCAGCTCGATCTTCACCTCCAGCGGAGGCTCCTCCTCCGCCCCGCCCTCGACCGCGGCCCGGTAGTCCGCGACCGCCTCGCCGACCATGCGGATGTAGAGGTCGAAGCCGACGCCCGCGATGTGGCCCGACTGCTCTCCGCCGAGCAGGTTGCCCGCGCCGCGGATCTCCAGGTCCTTCATCGCCACGTACATGCCCGCGCCCATCTCGGTGTGCTGGGCGATGGTGGCCAGGCGCTCGTGCGCGGTCTCCGTCAGCGGCTTCTCCGGCGGGTAGAGGAAGTAGGCGTACCCGCGCTCGCGGCCGCGGCCGACGCGGCCGCGCAGCTGGTGCAGCTGGGAGAGGCCGAAGTTGTCGCCGCGCTCCACGATCAGGGTGTTGGCGTTGGAGATGTCGATGCCCGACTCGACGATCGTCGTCGAGACGAGGACGTCGAACTTCTTCTCCCAGAAGTCCACGACCACCTGTTCCAGGGCCTGTTCGGACATCTGGCCGTGGGCGGTGGCGATCCGCGCCTCCGGCACGATCTCGCGCAGCTTCGCGGCCGCCCGGTCGATGGACTCGACCCGGTTGTGGATGTAGAAGCACTGGCCCTCGCGCAGCAGCTCGCGCCGGATGGCCGCGCCGATCTGCTTCTCCTCGTACGGGCCGACGAAGGTGAGCACCGGGTGGCGCTCCTCCGGCGGGGTGGTGATCGTCGACATCTCGCGGATGCCGGTCACCGCCATCTCCAGGGTGCGCGGGATCGGCGTCGCCGACATGGTGAGGACGTCGACGTTGGCGCGGAGCTTCTTCAGCTGCTCCTTGTGCTCGACGCCGAACCGCTGCTCCTCGTCGACGATGACCAGGCCCAGGTCCTTGAACTTCGTCTCCTGCGAGAACAGGCGGTGGGTGCCGATGACCACGTCGACCGAGCCCTCCTTGAGGCCCTCCAGGGTGGCCTTGGACTCGGTGTCGGACTGGAAGCGCGAGAGCGCCTTCACGTTGACGGGGAACTGGCTGTAGCGCTCGGAGAAGGTCCCGAAGTGCTGCTGCACCAGCAGGGTGGTGGGGACGAGGACGGCGACCTGCTTGCCGTCCTGCACTGCCTTGAAGGCGGCCCGGACCGCGATCTCGGTCTTGCCGTAGCCGACGTCGCCGCAGATCAGGCGGTCCATGGGGACGGACTTCTCCATGTCCTCCTTCACCTCGGCGATGGTGGTGAGCTGGTCGGGGGTCTCCGCGTACGGGAAGGCGTCCTCCAGCTCGCGCTGCCAGGGGGTGTCCGGGCCGAAGGTGTGGCCGGGCGCCGCCATGCGCGCGCTGTACAGCTTGATCAGGTCGGCGGCGATCTCCTTGACGGCCTTCTTCGCCCGCGCCTTGGTCTTCGTCCAGTCGGCGCCGCCGAGCCGGTGCAGGGTCGGGGCCTCGCCGCCCACGTACTTGGTGACCTGCTCCAGCTGGTCGGTGGGGATGTACAGGCGGTCGCCGGGCTGGCCGCGCTTGGCGGGCGCGTACTCGACGAGGAGGTACTCGCGGGTGGCGCCCTGCACGGTGCGCTGCACCATCTCGAGGTAGCGGCCCACGCCGTGCTGCTCGTGCACGATGTAGTCGCCGACCTCCAGGGCGAGGGGGTCGATGGACTTGCGGCGCCGGGTGGGCATCCGGCCGAGGTCCTTGGTGGCGGTGCGCTGGCCGGTCAGGTCGGTCTCGGTGAGGACGGCCAGCTTCAGCGCCGGGTCGACGAAGCCGGTGTCGAGCGAGCCGCACGACACGTGGACGATCGAGGGCTCCAAGGCCCCCAGGTCGGCCTCCAGGCGGGCCGCGATGCCCTCGCCGCCGAGCACCTCGACGGTACGGGCGGCCGGGCCGTGGCCCTCGGTGAGGTAGACGGTGTGCCAGCCGTCGGCGATCCAGCCCTTGGTGTCGGCGAGCGCCCGGGCGGTGTCGCCCCGGTAGGTCTCGGCGGCGTGCATGCCGAGCTTGAGGGTGTCCGAGGCCAGGTCGGTGTCGTCCGCCGCGAAGGGGGATACCGACCACCACATCATGCCCAGCTCGCGGGCGTGGTCGCGGACCTCGGCGATGCCGCGCAGCGAGGCCGCGCCGACGTCGATGGGGGCCTGGCCGCCGCCCGCGGTGGCCGCCCAGGAGGCCATCAGGAACTCCTGGCTGGTCGCCACCAGGTCGGCGGCCCGGGTGCGGACCCGCTCGGGGTCGCACACCACGGCCATGGACCCGGCCGGCAGGACGTCGAGGAGCAGCTCCATGTCGTCGACGAGGACCGGGGCGAGGGATTCCATGCCCTCGACCGCGATCCCCTCGGCGATCTTGTTCAGCAGTTCGCCGAGCTCCGGGTGCTCCTCGGCGAGGGCCGCCGCGCGCTCGCGCACCTGGTCGGTCAGGAGCAGCTCGCGGCAGGGCGGGGCCCACAGGCCGTGCTCGGCGATCTCCAGGGAGCGCTGGTCGGCGACCTTGAAGTAGCGGATCTCCTCGACCTCGTCGCCCCAGAACTCCACGCGCAGCGGGTGCTCCTCGGTGGGCGGGAACACGTCGAGGATCCCGCCGCGGACGGCGAACTCGCCGCGCTTCTCCACCAGCTCGACGCGCGCGTACGCGGCCGCCGACAGGGCCTCGGTGACCGCGCCGAGGTCGGCGGTCACGCCCTGGCGCAGGCTGACCGGCAGCAGGTCGCCGAGCCCCTTGACCTGCGGCTGGAGCACGGAGCGGATGGGGGCCACGACCACCGAGACGGGGCCGGCGGCCGGGTCGTCGGCGCTGGGGTGGGCGAGCCGGCGCAGGACGGCGATGCGGCGGCCGACGGTGTCGCTGCGCGGGCTGAGGCGCTCGTGCGGCAGCGTCTCCCAGGACGGGTAGTACACGACGGTGTCCTGACGGCCCGGCGGCATCAGGGAGCGCAGTGCGGCGGCGAGGTCGTCGGCCTCCCGCCCGGTGGCGGTCACCGCGAGCACGGTCCGCCCGGTACGGCGGGCCAGCGCGGCGATCGCGAAGGGCCGGGCGGCGGGCGGGCCGACGAGGTCCACGTGCATGCGGTTGCCGTCCCCGGCCGCGGTGACCGCCTCGGCCAGGGCGGGGTCCCGGGTGACGGCGTCGAGCAGTCCGTGCAGGCTCATGAAGGCGGCTTTCCATCCGGTGGTACGGGCGGGCGGGGCAACGCGAAGCACCCGACACGTGAACGGGCCGGGGGTTCCCACCCTATGCCGCGGGTGTGTCACCCGCGCGCGGGATGCGGACCGTGTACGGCTCCCGTACGGGTCGGCCGCGGATCTCCCACCGGGCGCGCGGGGGGCGCGGGCCCCGCCGGGGGCAAGGGGCGGAGGCTGTGCTGCCGCACCGGGTGGCAGTCTGTCCCGATGCCCATACCCGCAAGCCCGCCCGACGGCGCCGCCGCGAACACCGCCACGGCGGCCGTGGCGGAGGCGGTGGCGCCGGCCCTCGTGGAGGGGAGCGCGGGCCGGCGGGCCCGGGCCGCCGCACGGGTCCGGTCGCGGGCGCCGCACGCGCTGGCCGCCGCGCTGTTCTGCGCGTACGCCGTACTCTCCGTGACCCGCCACCGGCGGATGGAGGAGAACTCCTGGGACCTGGGCATCTTCGAGCAGGCCGTCCGGGCCCACGCCCACCTCCAGGCGCCGGTCGTGGACCTGAAGGGGCCGGGCGCCAACGTCCTCGGCGACCACTTCAGCCCCGTCATCGCGCTGATCGCCCCGCTCTACCGGCTCTTTCCCGGCCCGGTCACCCTGCTGGTGGTGCAGGCGGCGCTGTTCGCGCTGTCGGCCCTGCCCGTCACCTGGGCCTCGGTACGGCTGCTCGGGCCGGCCCGGTGGCTCGCGCTCGGGGCGGTGTACGGGCTGTCGTGGGGGATCCAGCGGGCCGTCGACTTCGACTTCCACGAGATCTGCTGCGCGGTGCCCCTGCTCGCCTTCGCCCTGGAGGCGCTGCTGGCGCGGCGGTGGGCGGGCCGCCCTGGCCTGGGGGATGCCGCTGCTGCTGGTCAAGGAGGACCTCGGGATCACCCTCGCCGCCCTGGCGCTGGTCGTCGCCTGGCGGGCCCGGCCCACCGACCGGCGGGCGGCGCGGCTCGCCGTCGCCGTGGCCGTGGCCGTGGCAGCGGTGGCGGCCGCCGCACTGGTGTTCACGGTGGCGGTCCCCGCCTTCGCCCCCGACGGGTACGCCTACTGGGAGAAGGTCGGCGGGCCCGGCGGCTCCCTGCACGGCCTCGGCACCAAGCTCACCACCCTGGCCTGGGTGCTGGTCCCCACCACCGGGCTGCTGGCGCTGCGCTCGCCGCTGCTGTGGGTGGCCGCCGACGCTGGGCTGGCGGTTCGCGTCGGCGGACCCGCACTACTGGTCCGCCGACTGACACTACAGCGCCGTCCTGATGCCGGTCGCCGCGCTGGCGCTGGCCAACTCCCTCGACGGCGCCCGGCGCAGCCCCCGGCCGTGGGTGCGCGCGTACGCCCACCAGCTGCCGGGCGCCCTGCTCGCCGCCGCGCTCGCGCTGAGCGCCACCGGCCTGCCGCTGGCCCTGGCCCGGCTCGGGGAGCGGGCCACGTACACGAAGCCCGCGCGGGTCACCGCGGTCGAGCGGCTACTGGCACGGATCCCGGACGGGGTGGCAGTGGAGGCCGACTACCCCGCGCTGACCCGGCTGGCGTCGCGCTGCCGGGTGTTCTGGCTCGGTGGCACGCGGGGGTGCGCCCGGCCTACCTGGTCTTCGACAACTCCTCCGGCTGGGCCGGGGACCCCCTCGCCTACGCGGGGCGGCTGCACCCGGGGTCGCGGTTCGTCCCGGCGGGCGAGGCGGGCGGGGTGGTCCTGCTGGAGCGGCAGCTGTAGCGGCCGCCGGGCCCCACGCGCGATGCGCCGGCCCTGGACCGCCCTCTCGGACGGTCCGGGGCCGGCGCGTTCCCCCGTGCTCCCCCGCGGGATCCCCGTACCTCCCCCGTGGGGATCCCCGCTCTTTCCCCCGTACGACCGCCGGCGGCTACTCGCTGGCGATCGCGTTCAGAACGTTCATCCGCCCCGCCCGGAACGCCGGGACGAGTGCGGCGAACAGGCCCACCAGGGCCGAGCCGGCGAACACCGCGATGATCGTCGGCCAGGGGATCTCCAGCACCTTCAGGCCCTGGAGGGCGAGGAGCCGCTGCGCCGTGGCGCCCCAGCCCATGCCCAGCCCCAGGCCCAGCAGGGCGCCGAAGAGGGCGATGACCACCGACTCCAGGCGGATCATCCGGCGCAGCTGGCGGCGCGAGAGGCCGATGGCGCGCATCAGGCCGATCTCGCGGGTCCGCTCGACCACCGAGAGGGCCAGGGTGTTCACGACGCCCAGCACCGCGACGATGATCGCCAGGGCGAGGAGGCCGTAGACCATGTTGAGCAGCTGCCCGACCTGGTCCTTGAGGTCCTTCTTGTAGTCGGTCTGGTTGAGCACCTTGTACTGCGGGTACTCGGCCATGGCCGCCTTGAGCGCCGTGTAGGCGCTGTCGGCCTGCCCCTTCTCGGCCTTGGCCAGCAGCATGAACGGGCGCGGCAGCCGGTCGGCGGGCAGGTTGGCCTCGGCGGTGGCGGTGCTGACGTACTTCACGCCCTTGTCGAGGTTGCCCTCGTCCGAGGTGATCGCGGCGACCTTCAGCCTGACGGTCTTGCCGCCGTCGAAGGCCACGCCCAGCTCGTCGCCGACCTTCACGTGGTGCTTTGCGGCGTACTCCGAGCCGACCGCCATCGAGCCGGGGGCGTACGCGTCCTTGTGCTGCCCGGCGACCGTCTTGCGGCGGACGTCCTGGGCGTAGGACGGGTCGGTGGCGCTGAGCCGGTCCTGGGCGGAGGTGCCGTCCGGGGCGGTGATCCTCGCCCCGACCTCGCGGTAGGCGGTGACGTGGTCGAGGCCCTTGACCCCGCGCATGGCCTGCTCGGCCTGCGGCATCAGCGGCTGGCCGCCCTGGGAGGTGACGATGTAGTCCGCGCCGACGGTGCGGTCGAGCTCGTCGGTGGCGGAGGCCACCATCGAGGACCCGACGACCGACAGGCAGGCGACCAGCGCCAGGCCGATCATCAGCGCGGCGGCGGTGGCGCCCGTACGGCGCGGGTTGCGCAGGGCGTTGCGCTCGGCGAGGCGGCCGACGGAGCCGAAGGGCCGCAGGACGGGCGCGGCGAGCACCCGGACCACGACGCCCGCCAGCAGCGGGCCGATCACGATGAAGCCGATCAGGCTGAACAGGACGCCGACGGCCAGCCACAGCGAGCCGGCGGAGGCCTTGGCGGAGGCCGCGGCGAGGAACAGGGCCGCGCCGCCGATGCCGGTGAGGACGAGGCCGAGGACGGCGCGGACCGCGCCGGCCTTGCGGTCGCCGGGGGTGCCGGCGTCGCGCAGGGCGGCCATCGGGGAGACCTTGCCGGCCCGGCGGGCCGGGATGTAGGCGGCGACGACGGTGACGACGGTGCCCAGGACCAGGCCGACGACCGGGGTGGTCCAGCGGACGGTCAGGTCGCCGGTGGACAGGTGCATGCCCATCTGGCCCATAAGCTTCATCAGGCCGACGGCCAGGCCGACGCCCGCCGCGACACCGGCGGCGGAGCCGACGACGCCGAGCAGCAGGGCCTCCAGCAGCACCGAGCGGTTGATCTGGCCCCGGTCGGAGCCGATGGCCCGCATCAGGCCGATCTCACGGGTGCGCTGGGCGACCAGCATCGAGAAGGTGTTGAAGATCAGGAAGATGCCGACGAGGAAGGCGATGCCGGCGAACCCGAGCATCACGTACTTCATGACGTCGAGGAAGCCCATGTCCTTCTTGTTGGCGGCCGTGGACTCCTTGGCGGTCTGCAGCTTGTAGGTGTCCGCGCCGACGGCGGCGGCCACGTTCCTCTTCAGCTGCTCGTCGCTGACGCCGTCCTTGGCGGTGACGCTGACGTGGGTGAAGGTGCCGGGCTCGCCGAGCAGCTTCTCCTGGGCGGTGGCGGTGTCGAAGTAGACGACGGCCGCACCCGGGTTGGTGACGGTGAAGGAGGCGATACCTGTGATCCTCGCCCGGACGTCGCCGGTGATGGCGATGGTGCGCAGCTCGTCGCCGAGCTTGAGGTGGTGCTTGCCGGCGGTGTCGGCGTCGACCATCATCTCGGCCGGACCGCGCGGGGCCCGGCCGGAGGTGATCTTCATGGACTTGAGCTCGCCGTCGGTCCAGTTGCCGGCGATGGTCGGGGCCCCGGTGGTCGACCCCATGTTCTCGTTCTTGGAGTTCACCACCGTGACGGCCGTCGAGAGGACGCCGCCCTCGGCGGACTTGACGCCCTGGGCGCCGCGCACCTTCTCCAGGGCCGAGCCCGGCAGCACCTGCGGGCGGCCGCGGCCGGGGTCGCCCTCGGCGTCGGCGGGCTCCTTCGGGCTGACGGTGACGTCGGAGCTGGTGACGGCGAACAGCTTGTCGAAGGTGGTGTTCATGGTGTCGGTGAACACCAGGGTCCCGCAGACGAAGGCGACCGAGAGCAGCACGGCGATGGCGGACAGCGCCATCCGGCCCTTGTGCGCGAAGAAGTTGCGCCGCGCGGTCTTCATGACGGTCACGAGGTCCGCCCGCGCGCGTCGAAGTCCTTCATCCGGTCCAGGACCTGGTCGGCGGTGGGCCCGTACATCTCGTCGACGATGCGGCCGTCGGCCAGGAAGACGACGCGGTCCGCGTAGGAGGCGGCGACCGGGTCGTGGGTGACCATCACGATCGTCTGGGCGAGCTCGTCCACCGACTGGCGCAGGAAGCCGAGCACCTCGGCGCCGGCCCGCGAGTCCAGGTTCCCGGTGGGCTCGTCGCCGAAGATGATCGCCGGGCGGGCGGCGAGGGCGCGGGCCACGGCCACGCGCTGCTGCTGGCCGCCGGACAGCTCCGTCGGGCGGTGCTTGAGGCGCCCGGCGAGACCGACGGTCTGCACGACCCGGTCCAGCCACTGCGGGTCCGCCTTGCGGCCGGCGATGTCCATCGGGAGGGTGATGTTCTCCAGGGCGTTCAGCGTCGGGAGGAGGTTGAACGCCTGGAAGATGAAGCCGATCCTGTCGCGGCGCAGCTGCGTCAGCTTCTTGTCCTTGAGGCCGGTGATCTCGGTGTCCTCGAGGTGGATCTGCCCGCTGGTCACCGTGTCCAGGCCGGCCAGGCAGTGCATGAGCGTGGACTTGCCGGAGCCGGACGGGCCCATGATCGCGGTGAACTGGCCGCGGTGGATGTCCACGTCCACGTGGTCGAGGGCGACGACGCGGGTCTCGCCGGAACCGTACGCCTTGACGACCTGGCGCGCCCGGGCGGCCGCGGAGCCGTGCCCCCCGCCGCTTCCGTGCCTGGTCTCGGTCATCGCCGTTGTCACGGTGTTCTCCCCTGTTGGTGTGCGTACTGCGTGCGTACCGCGTACGTGCGTCGCCGTCGTGAAGTCTGCTGAACGGGGGGTGTCAGGCGCCCTGGTGCCCGTCGCCGTATCCGCCGGGGGGTTAACCCCACCCCGCCCCCGCGGCCCCGCCCATGTGAACCAGTCAAGGACACGGACGGGCCTTCGGCCTCCTCCGCCGGGACGAAAGTCCCCTGGGTCCACATGCTGAGGGACCCCTAGGGGACGTCCGCCGTTCGACGGACCGGACGTAGGGGGCACCGCCCGGCGCGCCCCGCGTGAGACGTCCACGGCAGGCTGGGCCGAGCGCGGCACCACGACGGCGTCCGTGCTGTTCTGCCGCACCGTCGGCCAGGCCGTGGGCGCCGCGCCGACGGGGGCGGTGGCCAACGCGACCGGCGCCGCCCGGCCGGCGCGGGAGCCGCTGCCGGGGCTGCCCCACCGGCTGGACGACGTGTCGCGGGCCCTGGCCGAGCCGGGCGGCCTCCCGCGGGCCGCGTCGGAGCACCTGGGGGGCGGTGGCGGCCGCGGTGGACCACATCTTCCTCGGCGCGACGGCCGCCGGGGTGGCCGCGCTGCTGATCCTGCTGCTGGTGGCGCCCCGGAGGTTCCCGGTCCTGCCGGAACACGAATGACAACCGCTTGACAACTTGTCATGCCCGGCCTGGTTGGGTGAGGCTCTCCCCAGGACCGCATCCGGGGGGACCACATGGCATCCGCACTCTTCGCACTGGCGTTACTGGCCGCCCTGGCCGGACCCGTCGCACTGCGCCTGTACCGCAGGCCGGACTTCGTCACCGGACGCGACGGCCGGCTCTCCACCTCGACCACCCTGGCCCTGGCCTGGACCGTGATCCTGGTCTGGCTGCTGCTCGCCATCCTCGGCTACGGGCTGACGGCGGGCGGCGGGGTCGCCTGGTTCCGCGGCGAGCACGGCCCGCTCGCCTCCCTGACCTCGGTCTACCTCCCGCTGCTCGGCGGCCCGTACATCGCGCTGATCGCGGCGAAGACGGTCGTCGGGATCCGGGTGGAGAACGGCACCCTGGCCAAGCCGGCGCCCAAGCCCACCGCCACCGGACGCCGGCCGCTGCGGGAGCTGATCGCCAACGACAGCGGCCGGACCGACCTCATGGACCTCCAGTACGTGGCCCTGAGCGCGGTCACGATGCTCTACGTCGTCCTCTTCTTCCTCTCCGACGTGGGAGGCGGCCTGCCCGACCTCCCCTCCGAGATCTGGGCCCTGACCGGCGCCCCGGCGGGCGCGTACCTGGTGAACAAGATGGCCACCCGCGGCAACCCGGTGATCACCCACGCCGCCGTCACCCCGGACGGCACACTCACGGTCGAGGGCGGCGGCTTCACCGACCCCCGCCTCACGCTGGACGACACCCCGCTCACGACCGTCCACGACCCGGCGACGGGCACCCTCACGGCCCCCCTCCCGCCGGACGCCAAGCCCCCGTTCACCCTGGTGGTCACCTCCCGCGGCCTGCGCAGCGACCCCTACCACTACGGCACCGCCCCCGCACCGGCCGCCGCCCGGCCGGCGGGCTAGCCGAGCCGGGGCGGGCCGTCCCGCCGGGCGCGGTCCGTCAGGACGGCTCCCCCTTGTGCCGGGCGTAGTAGCGGGCCACCCGCGCCCGGTTCCCGCAGGCCGACGCCACGCACCAGCGCCGCCGCGGGTGCGCCGGCAGGAACAGCATCACGCAGTCCTCCGCCTCGCAGGCGCGCACCGACGCCACCCGCGGGTCCGTCAGCAGGTCCACCACCGCCTCCGCCAGCTCGGCGGCCAGCCGCGCCGCCGGGGCGGCCTCGCGGTGCGGGGAGGCCATCGGCCCGGTCAGGGCCGACCAGTAGAGCTCCCGGTGCGCGGGGGCGGCGGCGAGGATCCCATTCAGCGCGTCCAGCGGCCCGGCCGGAGGCCGCTCACCGCGCCGGGCCGCCTCCAGCAGCGGCCCGGCGGCCTCCCGCACGGCGTGCACGGCGGCCACCTCGGCCTCCCCCACCTCGGCGACACGGCTCAGCCGCTCGCCCTCCACCGCCAGCCAGGCGGCGAGACCGGCCCGGTCGGCGATGAGGTCGCCGGCGTCGGCCGGCCGGGTGTTCAGCAGATCGAGCGCGAGTGGCTCACCGGTCAGTGGAAAGAACGTCACCCGCTAATGCTAACAAGCACCCTTGACGCATTAGAGATCCCTGCCCGAGACTAATGCCACTTGACGACCTGGAGGCATGTGATGATCGCGCACCGCACCGTCGACGTCGCCGGCGTGACCGTGGCCTACCGCGAAAGCGGCCCCGCCGACGGCCCCGTCCTGCTGCTCCTGCACGGCTTCCCCACCGCCTCGCACCAGTTCACCCGCCTGATGGACGCCCTCCGCGCCACCCCGTACCGGCTGATCGCCCCCGACTACCCCGGCTTCGGCCGCACCGACACCCCGCCCGGGTTCACCTACACCTTCGACCGCCTCGCCGACATCGTCGAGGGCTTCACCGACGCCCTCGCCCTGGACCGGTTCGCGCTGTACCTCTTCGACTTCGGCGCCCCCGTCGGCCTGCGGCTCGCCACCCGCCGCCCCGGACGCATCACCGGCCTCGTCGTCCAGAACGGCAACACCTACGACGAAGGACTCTCCGACGAAGCCCGCGAGTTCGCCGGACTGCGGCGGGAGGTGCCGGGCAACGAGGAACGGGTGCGGCGGCTGTTCACCCTGGAAGGCACCCGCTTCCAGTACGAGACCGGGGTAGCGGACCCCGCCCTGATCTCCCCCGACAACTGGACCCTCGACGTCCACTACCTCGGCCTGCCCGGCCGCACCGACGCCCAGGCCGACCTCGCCTTCGACTACGCCTCGAACCTCACCCACTACCCGGCCTGGCAGACCTGGATCCGCGACTCGGCGGTACCGGTGCTCGTCGTCTGGGGCGCGGGGGACCCCTTCTTCACCCCCGCGGGGGCCAAGGCGTACCTGCGGGACGCGCCGGGCGCCGACGTCCACGTCTTCGAAGGCGCCGGGCACTTCGCGCTGGAGACCCACCTCGACGAGATCGCCCCGCTGATCGACTCGTTCCTGACCCGCCTCTGACCGTCCCCCCGGCCGGGGCTGCGGCGCGACCCGCTGCGCGGAGCCACTCCCTCGCCCCGCCCTTCCACCGCTCCCCGGGCTGCGCCCGGACCCCGGCCCACCGCAGACCGCACGCCTGCGGACCGCGCCCTGGGGGCCGGCCCCCAGACCCCCAGCGCCTCACACGCCGGCGAGGCTGCTGGACCTGCTGCCCCCGGCCACCCCCGACCCCGCACACCCGCCCACCCGCACACCCGCACACCGCCCAGCCCGGCAGCCCCCGGCCCACCCTCGACCCGGGAAACGCCCCGGCAGGGCAGGGGCTGCGGCCCCGCCGCCTACCCCTCCGCCGGTGCCCGCCCCGTAAGGGCCGCCAGGCTGGAGCGGACGTGGTTCATGTGGGCCCGCATCTCCTCCTGCGCCTCCTCGTGCTCCCGCAGGATCCGCTCCGTCTCCCGCCCCACCCGCTCCTGCCGCACCCGCGCCTGCGCCACCAGCTCCGCCGCCCGCGCCTCCGCGTCCTCCTGGCCGTGCCGCGCCGACTCCTCCGCCTCGGCGAACCCCCGCCGCGCCTCCGCCAGCCGCGCCTGCCCGTGCCGCTCCATCTCCGCGTGCCGCGCCTCCTGCTCCGCCGCCCGCGCCGCAGCCTCCCGCTCGGCCGCGTCCCGCCGCTCCACCTGCTCCTGCTCCTGCTCCGCGAGCAGCGCCTGCGCCCGCCGCCGCGCGTCCGCCAGCACGGCCTGCGCGTCGGCCCGCCACTCCGCGGCCTCCTCGCGCGCCTTCGCCCGCAGAGCGTCCGCCTCCCGCTGCGCCTGCAACAGCCCCTGCCGCGCCCGCACCTCGGTCTGCTCGCGCACCGCCTCCGCGTCGTGCCGCGCCAGCTCCGCCACCCGGTCCGCGTGCGCCTCCGCCGCGGCCGCCGCCTCCACCGCGTCCGCCCGCGCGTCGGCCCGCAGGATCTCCGACTCCTCCTCGGCCAGCGACAGGATCCGCCGGGCGCGCTCGCTCAGCTCGTCGTACGTCTGCGGCGCCAGCGCCGCCACCGCAGCGCGCAGCCGCTCCGCCTCCTGCTCCATCTGCCGCGCCAGGACGGTCAGCCGCGCCACCCGTTCCCAGGCCTCGTCCCGGCTGCCGGCCAGCCGGGCGACGTACCGGTCGACGTCCTCCGGCCGGTAGCCGCGGCCGCCGCGCACGGTCGAGAAACCCTGGGGACCGTGAGGTGACATCGGTGCACTCATCCTGGAAGCGCCTCTCTCGCGGGGATTCCCGTCAAGGATGCGTCATTTGAGGCCAGAAGCCTGAATGGCCGGGCCGGGACCCCCTTCGGAGGGGTCCCGGCCCGGCCATTCATCCGATCAGCGGACCGCTCAGAGCAGTCCGTCCCACATCTGCTCCAGCAGCACCGACCACCAGCTCTCCGGCGACGCCAGCGCCGCACTGTCGAGCCCCGCCAGGTTCGCCTGGAAGTCGACGGTCCACCGCCCCGCCTGCTCCGGCGTCAGATGCTGGCGCAGACGCCACATGTGACCCAGCATCGCCAGCGACCGCGCGAACTGCGGCAGGCTCGAGTTCACGAACTGCGGCGGCACGGGCGCCCCGCCGGGACCGCCCTCCACCGGCACCGCGACGATGTGCGCCGTCCCGTACTGCACGCACAGCGCCTTGCCGAAGTCGCTGCCGATGACCAGGTACGAGCCCGCGTCCGACGCCGGCTGCACCTGCCGCTGCGCAGCCAGCTCGGCCAGCGTCGGCACCGGCTGCCCGGGCACGGCCTGCGCCCAGAAGAACGGCCCGAAATCGACGGGCAGACCGGCCCACATCAGCGTCTGCGCCACGATCTCCGGCACGCCCTGGCGCGATACCGCCCGCTGGTCGAAGCGGAAGATCCCCTGCGGCCCGAAGGCACCCGCCAGCTCCTGCGCGATCGCGTCCATCGGGATAGCCGGCTGGAGCGGGACCTGCGGCAGCGGCGCCCGCACCGGCGCCGGACGCGCCGGGCCGTCCGCCACCTGGTGCAGCTCACCCTGATGGGTGAGCAGGTGCCGCATGCCCTGCTGACGGCCCGCGTGATCGGTCCCGTACGGAGCCACGCTCGTGATCCGCACCTGCGGCCAGGTCTCCCGGATCATCCGGGCGCAGTAACCGCCGGGCAGCTCGCAGGAGGCCAGCTCGGTGTGCAGCTCCAGCACCTGCTGCGGCGGCACGTTCATCGCGCGGAGCTCGTACAGGATCTGCCACTCGGGGTGCGGGGTGCCGGGCGCCGAGCGGCGGATGAGCTGCTGCTCGGAGCCGTCGGGCGCCCGGTAGCGGAGCACGGCCTGGTAGCCGGGGCCGACCGTGGGCACGCCGGACGGGGCCGGCGGCTGCCCCGCCGGACCGCCGGGCGGCGCGGACGGCGGCCCGGGCGGCGGAACGGTACCGGGACCGGCCAGCATCGTCGCGGCATGCTGCATCCCGCCCCCGAGGGAACCGCCGGGAGCTCCAGGGGACCCGGGCGCACCAGGAGCACCGGGCGGCCCCGGCGGAGCGGGCGGCTGCACGACGGCAGGACCGGCCAGCATGGTCGCGGCGTGGTCGAGCCCGCCGCCGAGGGAGCCACCGGGCGCACCGGGCGCACCGGGGGGCGCCGGCGGGGCCGTCGGCGCACCAGGAGGCCCGGGAGGTGCGGGCGGCTGGACGACGGCCGGACCCGCCAGCATCGTCGCGGCATGCTGCAGCCCGCCCCCGAGCGAACCGCCGGGAGGCCCCGGAGGCGCGGGCGCGGCGGGCGCACCGGGGGGCGCGGGAGGCGCCGGAGGGCCGGGCGGGTTGGGCGGACCGGGCGGGTGGGGGGCCTGCACGACCGCGGGACCGGCCAGCATCGTGGCGGCGTGGTCGAGCCCGCCCCCGAGGGAACCGGAACCGGGAGCGGCCGGCGGCGCGGAAGGCGGCGTCGGCGCACCGGGCGGCCCGGGCGGCGCCGGAGGACCGGGCGGCGGAACCGTACCGGGACCGGCCAGCATCGTCGCGGCGTACGCCCCGCCCCCAGGCGCACCGGGAGCACCAGGCGCACCAGGCGCCGAAGGCATCCCGGCAGGCGCAGGCGGGGCAGGCGGAACAGGCGGGGCAGACGGCATCGACGCCCCAGGAGCACCGGGCACAGCAGGAGCACCAGGAGCACCAGGAGCACCGGGAGCACCAGGCATACCGGGAGCACTAGGAGCACCAGGCATACCGGGAGCCGAAGGCATCCCAGGAGCCCCCGACACACCAGGAGCACCGGGACCACCCGGCCCAGCAGCCCCAGGCACCCCGGAAGCCCCGGGCGCACCCGGCGCCCCGGGACCCGCAGCCGGAACACCCGCCACCGGCGACACCGGGCCTGCGCCCTGCGGCACCCCGCCCGCCGCACCGGCGACGCCCGGGGCCTCCGCCTGGAGCGCCAGTGCCGGAGCGATCGCGGTCCTCGGCAGCTGGCTGCCCCCCGCCATCAGCGTGGTCTTGGCCTCGGCACCCGCCCCGGAGGGAGCGGGCGCGTCGTCCAGGTCGGAACCCGAGAGCGCCGGGGCGAACACCGTCGCGGGCAGCGGCACGGAACCGTCACCGGCCCCCGGGTTCACATCGGTACCGGCCCACGACCCGGACCCGGCCGGCACCGCGTCCGGCACACCCGCACCCGCGGAACCAGCAGAACCGGCAGACCCAGCAGAACCGGCAGACCCGGCGGCACCGGCAGAGCCGGCCGCCCCGGACCCGGACCCGGACCCGGACGACCCCGAAGACCCCGACCCCGCACCCACCACCGGTGGGATCCCCGCCCGGTCCGCGGCCTCCTGCAGCCACTCCGGCGGACTCAACATGAACGACGTCTGCTCCGAGTCGATCCGCGGCGGCGGGACCGAGGCCTCCGAGGCCGCTGTCGCGGCCGCACCGTACTCCTCCTCGTACCGCCGGATCACCTCACCCACCGGCAGTCCCGGCCACAGCGTCACCTCACCGCTGTCCCGCGCGATGACCAGCCGCTGACGGCCGCCACCCGACACCGGACCCCCGGCCCGGTCCTCCGCCCACACCACGAAGCCCAGCCCGAACTCCCGCACCCGCACCTCGCGGTGCTGATACCCGGGCATGTCCCCGTTGATCCACTCCTCGGCGCGCTCCTGCGCCTGCGCGAACGTCACCACGACGCGCTCACCCCTCACCCATGCCGGTGTCAGCCACCGGAACCGAACGCGCGAAACCGCCGTCCACCATCAGACCGGCCACCGTCTCCAGCTCCGGCGGATTCCCCGCCACACGCTCCAGGAAGGCATCGAAATCGGCACCGCACGGCAGCAACAGCCGCTCCACGCGCTCCTGCACCGACCAGCCGTCCCGGTCGCGCGCGTCGTCGTACGGGGAGAACCAGACGGAACCGACCCCCTCGCCCCGCACCTTCACCGCGAGCAGCCCGCCCTGCACGAAGGCCACACACAGGTAGTCCTTCGTCAGGTGGTCCCGCAGACACTTGTTGATGTACACGAGGTCGTTGACCGCCGCCTCCTCACGCACCGTGAAGAACGGCTGGTCCACCAGCATCCCCAGCTCCACGAACAGCCCCGCGCCGACCGGCGCGCACCCGCCCGCCGCCTTGAGGAACGACCGGTACGCCTCCGGAAGCCGGTACCCGAGGTCCTCCTCGACGCCCTGCACCTGCGACTCCGACACCGACACCAGCGACTTCGGCAGCCCCAGGTGGACCGGCCGGACCTCCTGGAGCGGCCGCCCGCCACGCTTCTCGTGGTCCACCGGAGCCGTCGCCAGACCCGCGTGGTGCCGCAGCAGCGCCTTCACCTCGACCGGGACCAGCTCCATCCGCCGCGAACCCGCCACGTGGTGCCAGGTCCAGCCGTGCGGCGTCGCCACCGGCCCGACCGTGTCCCACAGCGGATGGCCCGCCTCGTGCATCGCCGCATTGGCGGACACGCAGTCCGTCAGCCGCAGCTCGTCCGCGCCGAAACCCTCCGGGGGCTCGGCGATCTCCACGGCCGCACGCGCGTACCGCGAGAAGTCGGGATGACCGTCCCCGTCCATCCGCACACCATGGGGATGCCGAGCGGCCCGGACCGGGTCCGGGAAATGCACGACCTGCCCCGAGTACGCGGCGTTGGGTGGCACGGCCTGCTGCCCGAGCCGACCTGTCGTCATGGTGGTGGCCCCCTGCTGGATCTGGACGGTTCACCACAGCCTAAGTGCTCCGGCAAGACCCTCACCCGCCCCCGACCCCGGCAGGGGCACACGGGGCGGGAACATCCGAATTGATACGAATATTCGACCCCGCTTCCACGTGACAGCGGACATTTGACAGGCTGTCCCCGCAGCACGGGGGCGTGCGCCACAGCGGCCACCACCGCCGCACGGGAGGGAAGAGGCACCATGCAGACAGCGACCACACACACCGCGGGCACGCACCACACGGCACCCCGCCCGGACCGCGGACAGAACACCGAACCCGGCCCCGCCGGCGACCCGCGCCTGCGCTGGAGCACCACGGCAGGCCCCGACACGCCGCCCGTACTCCGCTTCCGCCGCGACGGCATCCTGCCCACCGTCGCCGCCGCCCTCTCCGTCCGCGGCGAAACCCTCACCGGCACCGCCGGCAAGGGCGACCAGCCACCCGTCCTGCACCCCCTCGTCCAGGACTTCCTCGACACCCTCACCAGCGGCCAGCGGGAGCGCTTCACCGGCCGCTGCCCCGAAGCCATACTCCTCTCCCGCCACCTCACCACCGTCGAAGGCGCCCGCAGCAGACGCGCCTCCCGCAAACCCCTCACCGCGAGCGAAGCCCGCCGCGCCCTGAAGCACTCCAAGATCACCGCCCGCCGCATCCGCGAGGACGGCGACCCGCTCCACGGCAGCTACGCACCCCCCTGCCGCTCCTGCGACGCGCTCCTCAACCACTTCGGCGTACGCCCCGTCGACCTCACCCAGCCCGAGTAGCCACCATGACCGCCTCCTCAGCCTCTTCGGCCTCCGCCACCCCCTCGGCCGCATCGGCCTCCTACGGCCGCTCCTCCGCCAACCGCTTCCCCGTCGGCGTCGACGCCGCCCTGCGCACAGCAGGCTGGGAACCCGGCCGCTGGGACATCAAACAAGCCGAATACTGGGCCGACGCCCTCCGCGACCACACCACCCCCGCCGGCCACCGCCACACCGTCTTCCCGGCCGCCGTCGAAGCCTGGGCCGAATTCGGCGGCCTCATCGTCACCGCCCCCGGCCCCGGCCGCCAGATAGCCCCCACCCCGGTACGCCTCGACCCGCTCACCGGACTCCACCTCGCCCGCACCTTCGCCGACCTCGGACGAGCCCTCTCCACCCAGCTCTGCCCCCTCGGCTCCGACACCGCCGGCGGCGCCCACCTCGCCATCGACCGCGAGAACCGCACCTACCTCGTCGACCACACCGGCGACTGGTACCTCGGCGCGAGCCCCGACGAGGCCCTCATCCTCCTCCTCACCGGCCTCCAGCCCGCCCGGCTCACCACCGCCGCCCCCTGACACCCCGGGGGCGGGACTACCCGAACGGCAGCACCGCCGACACCCGGAACCCGCCCCCGTCCGTCGGCCCCGACACGAACACCCCGCCCAGCCCCAGCACCCGCTCCCGCATCCCCACCAACCCGTTGCCCCCACTGGGCAGATCGGCACCCCGCGCCTCCCCCTCGCACGGCCCGTTCTCCACCTGCATCGCCACCTCCCCCTCCCGGTGCGCCAGCCGTACGACGACCCGCGCCCCCGGAGCGTGCTTGTGGCAGTTCGTCAACGCCTCCTGCACCACCCGGTACGCCGTCTGCTCCACCTCCCCCGGATACACACCCCGCTCCCCCTGCACCACCATCTCCACACTCATCCCCGCCGCCCGCGACTGCCCCACCAGCACCTCCAGCTCCGCCAGCGAAGGCCCCTCCTCCACCACCCGCACCGGCGCCACCGCCGCAGCCACCGGAGCCACCGCCCTGACCGGCTTATCCGACGCCCGCAGCACCCCCAACATCTCCCGCAGCTCCGTCAACGCCTGCCGCCCCATGTCCCCCACCAGCACCGCGTTGCGCACCGCCTTCTCCGGATCCTTACCGGCCACCGCCTGCAACGCCGCCGCGTGCACCACCATCAACGACACCCGGTGCGCCACCACGTCGTGCATCTCCCGCGCGATCCGCGTCCGCTCCTCCTGCCGCGCCCACTCCGCCCGCTCCTCCGCCCGGTCGGCCAGCAGCGACAGCTCCCGCTCCAGCGAGTCCGCCCGCTCCTGCAGGCTCTCCATCAGCCGCCGCCGCGCCCCCACGTACAGTCCGAGCAGGACCGGCGGCACGGTCAGCGCCACCGCCATGAACGCGGACAGCACGAAGACCAGCGCCCCCTCCCCCTCGACGTCCCCCCGGGTCCTCAGGTAGGTGACGACGAACGTCCCGGCCAGCGACATCGCGGCCAGCGTGGCGGTGATCCGCCGGGGCACCTCACAGGCGGCCAGCGTGTACAGCCCCACCACCGCGAGCAGGAACCCCATCGCCGCCGGCGTGACGGCGATCCCGACCAGCACCACGGCGATCGGCCACCGCCGCCGCAGCACCAGCACCGCCCCCACCAGGAACCCGAACAGCACCCCCAGCCACACCGGCAGCCCGGCCTCGTGCGCGAACGGAATCCCCTCGAAGGCGCACTCGACGGCGGACACCACCCCCAGCCCCACATCGAGCACGGCCCCCCGCCGCCGCTCCCACCACCAGGGCCCGTCCCGCCCGGCCCCTTCGCGCTCGTCCCCCGTACTGGTCATGCCGACCAGCGTACGCAGCGCCCCCAGCACAGGCGCGACCGCAATTCCCGCGAACGCGGGGTAATCGCACGTACGACTGAATCGCCCGCGATCCGAGACCTGAATCCCATATTCCGGACGACAGTGGCGGCATGAGCGAAACCCGACCTCCCCCCGGCGACGGCACAGGCGGCCTCCGCAGCGGGGCCACGACCTTCGAATCCCTCCGGGAGCAGGCCATCGCCCTGCGGCGCGAGGGCCTCAGCCGCCGACAGATCCGCGACCGCCTGCGGGTCCACAACAACGACATCCTCAACCGGCTCCTGGAGGGTGAGCCCCCACCGGAATGGACGAAGCGGCCCAACGCGAAGGACGGCCTCCGCGACCGGGCCCGCGAACTTCGCCTCCAGGGCCTGACCTACGACCAGATCCAGGTCGAGCTCGGCTGCTCGAAGAGCTCGATCTCCCTCTGGGTCCGCGACCTGCCGAAGCCGGAGCGGCACCGCTCCCCGGAGGAGGCCTCGGCGATCGCCAGGCACGGATGGGAGCGCACCCTCGCCGTGCGCAACGAGGAGCGGCGCCGGGTCAAGCAGGAGGCCGCCTCCCAGATCGGCGCACTCTCGGACCGGGAGCTGTTCCTGGTGGGCGTGGCCCTGTACTGGTCGGAGGGCGCCAAGGACAAGCCGTACGAGCGCCGTGAGCGTGCGACCTTCGTGAACAGCGACCCCGACATGATCGGCGTGCACCTCGCGTGGCTGCGCCTCCTGGGCGTCACGGAGGAGCAGCTCCGGCTCTCCGTCATGATCCACGAGACGGCCGACGTCGCCGGCGCGGAACGCTTCTGGGTCGAGTTCACGGGGGTCGACACGTCACGCTTCCTCAAGGCCACCCCGAAGCGGCACAACCCCAGGGCCACACGGAAGAACTCAGGCGACGGCTACAACGGTTGCCTCGCGGTCCGCGTGCTGCAAAGCGCCGGTCTGTACCGTCGCATCGAAGGCTGGTGGTGCGGCATAGTAGGGGCTGCAACCGAATCCGATCAACAAAATCGGACATAAAGGGCGAACTATCCCGGATCGTCTAAGGGCAGGACAAATGGTTTTGGTCCATTGAATGAGGGTTCGAATCCTTCTCCGGGAGCTCACAGCACACGGCCGCTCAGATTCGGGTCCTGACCTCAAGGTCGGGACCCGGCCTCGTTTCCGACCTGTGACCCCCCGCTATCCTTCACGGGTCCACCCCCGAAGCCGAAGGGCACACCCGTGAGCGCAACCCGCCCGGCAGCCGTCGTCGTACTCGCAGCGGGTGAGGGCACCCGCATGAAGTCGGCCACTCCGAAGGTCCTGCACGAGATCTGCGGGCGCTCGCTCGTCGGTCACGTGGTCGCCGCCTCCCGCGAGCTCGACCCGACCCACCTCGTGGTCGTCGTGGGCCACGCCCGCGAGCAGGTGACCGCGCACCTCGCCGGCATCGACGCCGGCGTCCGCACCGCCGTCCAGCACGAGCAGAACGGCACCGGCCACGCCGTCCGGATGGCCCTCGAAGAACTCGGCGGCACGGTCGACGGGACCGTCATCGTCGTCTGCGGCGACACCCCGCTGCTCACCGGCGAGACCCTGCGCGCCCTCGCGGCCACCCACGAGGCCGACGGCAACGCCGTCACCGTCCTCACCGCCGAGGTCCCCGACTCCACCGGCTACGGCCGCATCGTCCGCGACCCCGCCACCGGCGCCGTCACGGCCATCGTCGAGCACAAGGACGCCACCGACGCGCAGCGCGCGATCCGGGAGATCAACTCCGGGGTCTTCGCCTTCGACGGCGCCCTGCTCGCCGACGCGCTCGGCAAGGTCAGCACCGACAACAGCCAGGGCGAGGAGTACCTCACCGACGTGCTGGGGATCCTGCGCGAGGCGGGCCACCGCGTCGGCGCGGCGGTGGGCAGCGACCACCGCCAGATCCTCGGGATCAACAACCGGGTGCAGCTGGCCGAGGCCCGTGCCCTGCTGAACGCGCGTCTGCTGGAGCGGGCCATGCTCGCGGGCGTGACGGTCGTGGACCCGGGCAGCGTGTTCGTGGACGTGACGGTGACCTTCGGGCAGGACGCGCTCGTCCACCCCGGTACCCAGCTGCTGGGCGACACGCACGTCGGCGAGGGGGCCGAGGTCGGTCCGAACACCCGCCTGAAGGACACCCGCGTGGGTGCGGGGGCGCGCGTGGACAACACGGTGGCGGACGGGGCGGTCGTCGGCGACCAGGCGGCGGTCGGCCCGTTCGCGTACCTGCGTCCGGGGACGAACCTCGGGGTGAAGGCGAAGGCCGGTACGTACGTCGAGATGAAGAACGCGACGATCGGCGAGGGGACGAAGGTCCCGCACCTGTCGTACGTCGGCGACGCGACGATCGGCGAGTACACGAACATCGGCGCCGCGAGCGTCTTCGTGAACTACGACGGGGAGCACAAGCACCACACCACCGTCGGCTCACATTGCAAGACGGGTTCGGACAACATGTTTGTGGCTCCGGTCACGATCGGGGACGGTGCCTACACGGCCGCCGGATCGGTGATCACGAAGGACGTCCCGGCGGGCGCGCTGGCCGTGGCACGCGGCCAGCAGCGGAATATCGAGGGTTGGGTGGCCCGCAAGCGGCCCGGCAGCGCTGCCGCGACGGCGGCGCAGTCCTCGACCGAGAAGGACTCCGGCCAGCACTGAGGTGAACTGACCGGAAACGAGTACGCCCTGGACGGCGTACCGTGATAGGTGCACGCAATTCGGCTGGCTCACCGTGTGCGGGACGGACGTACACGGGGGCGAGCAGCTTTTCACACGTCTGAGGAGACAGTGCTGTGACCGGGATCAAGACGACCGGCGAGAAGAAGCTGATGCTCTTCTCCGGCCGCGCCCACCCCGAGCTGGCCGAGGAGGTCGCGCACCAACTGGGGGTCAGCCTGGTGCCGACCAAGGCTTTCGACTTCGCGAACGGTGAGATCTACGTCCGCTTCCAGGAGTCGGCGCGTGGCGCGGACTGCTTCCTGATCCAGAGCCACACGGCTCCGATCAACAAGTGGATCATGGAGCAGCTGATCATGATCGACGCGCTGAAGCGCGCGTCGGCTCGTTCCATCACGGTGATCATCCCGTCGTACGGGTACGCCCGCCAGGACAAGAAGCACAAGGGCCGCGAGCCGATCTCGGCGCGTCTGGTCGCGGATCTGCTGAAGACCTCGGGTGCGGACCGGATCCTGACGGTCGACCTGCACACGGACCAGATCCAGGGCTTCTTCGACGGCCCGGTGGACCACCTCTCGGCCCTCAACGTCCTCGCGGACTACGTGGGCGCCAAGGTGGACCGCACGAAGCTGACGGTGGTCTCCCCGGACGCCGGCCGCGTGCGGGTGGCCGACCGCTGGTGCGACCGCCTGGACGCGCCGCTGGCGATCGTGCACAAGCGCCGTGACAAGGACGTCGCCAACCAGGTGACGGTCCACGAGGTCGTCGGTGAGGTCAAGGGCCGCGTCTGCGTGCTGGTCGACGACATGATCGACACGGGTGGCACGATCTGCGCCGCGGCCGACGCGCTGTTCGCGCACGGTGCGGAGGACGTCATCGTGACGGCGACGCACGGCATCCTGTCGGGTCCGGCGGCCGACCGCCTGAAGAACTCGAAGGTCAGCGAGTTCGTGTTCACGAACACGCTGCCCGACCCGTCCGACCTGGAGCTCGACAAGATCACGGTCCTGTCGATCGCCCCGATGATCGCCCGCGCGGTGCGCGAGGTGTTCGAGGACGGTTCGGTGACGAGCCTGTTCGAGGAGCAGCAGTAGGGGCCTGAGGGTCCTGCGCTAGATCCTTTTGGGCGCGGCCTCCCCCGCCGGGTACACTCGACGAGTTGCTCGGCGAGGGAGGCCGTACCTGTTTTCCGGTACGGGTGCTCCGTTATCGACGCGCTCTTCGTAGCAGGCCGTTTCGGCCGGGTGACTTCTGTCCGTTTTCGTCACCCCACGAGGAGTGAACATGTCCGAGATCAAGCTTTCCGCGAAGCTCCGTGAGTCCTTCGGCAAGGGCTCGGCCCGTCAGGCCCGCCGCGACGCCCTGACCCCGGGTGTCATCTACGGTCACGGCACGGCCCCCAAGCACGTCGGTGTCGAGGCCCACGCCCTGATGATGGCCCTGAAGACCCCGAACGCGCTGCTCTCCCTGGACATCGCGGGCGACGGCACCGAGCTGGTCATCCCGAAGGCCGTCCAGCGTCACCCGCTGAAGCGCAACATCCTGCACGTCGACTTCCTGATCGTCCAGAAGGGCGAGAAGGTCACGGTCGAGGTTCCGGTCGTGACCGAGGGCGACCTGGCCGCCGGCGGCAACCTGCTGGAGACCCTCCTCGCCACCGTCTCCGTCGAGGCCGAGGCCACCCACATCCCGACCGAGGTCACCGTCTCCATCGCGGGCCTGGAGGCCGGTGCCACCGTGCACGCCTCCGACCTGGTCCTGCCGGCCGGCACCACGCTGGCCATCGACGGCGAGACCGCCGTCCTGCAGGTCGTCGCCCCGCAGGCCGAGGAGCCGGCCGCCGAGGCGGCCGAGGGCGCCGAGGCCTGAGCCTCGCCCTTCTCCCTCAGCAGTTGCTGACCGACCGCCGTCCGGCTCCACTGGAGCGGGACGGCGGTCGTCTTCGTTCAAGGCCTTAAGGAGCTTTTGATGTCGGACGACGCGGCACCCTGGCTGATCGTCGGCCTCGGGAACCCGGGAGCGGAGTACGCCGGCAACCGCCACAACATCGGCTTCATGGTGGCCGACCTGCTGGCCGAGCGGATCGGCGGCAGGTTCAAGGCGCACAAGGCGCGGGCGCAGGTGTTGGAGGGCCGGATCGGTGCTCCGGGGCCGGCGAACCGGCGGGTGGTGATCGCGAAGCCGATGTCGTTCATGAACCTGTCGGGCGGTCCGGTGGCGGCGCTGCGCGATTTCTACAAGGTGCCGCTGGAGCGGATCGTGGCGGTCCATGACGAGCTGGACATCGACTACGCGACGCTGCGGCTGAAGCTGGGCGGCGGGGACAACGGCCACAACGGGCTGAAGTCGATGACGAAGGCGATGGGTGCGGACTACCACCGGGTGCGGTGCGGTATCGGCCGGCCGCCGGGGCGGATGCAGGTGGCGGACTTCGTGCTGAAGGACTTCTCGTCGACGGAGCGCAAGGAGCTGGACTGGTTCGTGGACCGGTCGGCGGATGCGGTGGAGTGCCTGGTCCAGGAGGGTCTGGAACGGGCGCAGTCCGCGTACAACTCGTAGGGCGGTACATGGTGGAGCCCCCCGCGCCGGATGGTGCGGGGGGCTCCGTCGTGTGCGGGCGGGGTCAGCCGGTGTTGCGCAGGCCGGCGGCGACGCCGTTGACGGTCAGGAGCAGGGCGCGGGCCAGCAGCGGGTCGGGGGTTTCGCCGCGGGAGGCGGCGGCGCGCTGGCGGGCCAGCAGGGAGACCTGGAGGTAGGAGATGGGGTCCAGGTAGGCGTCGCGGACGGCGAAGGTCTGCTGGAGGACGGGCTGGGAGTCGAGGAGCTTCTCGCCGCCGGTGATGCGCAGGACCTCGCGGACGGTGAGCTCGTGTTCGGCCTCGATGCGGGCGAAGACGTGCTTGAGCTCGTCGGGGACGAGGGTGTCGACGTAGTGGCGGGCGATGCGCAGGTCGGTCTTGGCGAGGGTCATCTCGACGTTGGAGAGGAAGTTGCGGAAGAAGTGCCACTTCTCGCCCATCTCGCCGAGGGCGTCGTCCTGGCCGGCTTCGCGCAGGGCCTTGAGGCCGGAGCCGACGCCGTACCAGCCGGGGACGATCTGGCGGGACTGGGTCCAGCCGAAGACCCAGGGGATGGCGCGCAGTCCGTCGAGGCCGGCTCCGGAGTCGGGGCGGCGGGAGGGCCGGGAGCCGAGGTGGAGGTCGGCGAGCTGGTCGACGGGGGTGGCGGCGAAGAAGTAGGCGGGCAGGTCGGGGTCTTCGACGAGCTCGCGGTAGGCGGCGTGGGCGGCGTCGGAGACGATGTCCATGGCCGCGTCCCAGCGAGTGAGGGCGTCGGGGGACTGGCGGGGCGCGGTGTGCAGGGCGGAGGCCTGGAGGGTGGCCGCGACGGTCAGTTCGAGGTTCTCGCGGGCAAGGGAGGGGACGAGGTACTTGTCGGAGATGACCTCGCCCTGTTCGGTGACCTTGATCTCGCCTTCGAGGGTGCCCCAGGGCTGGGCGAGGATCGCGTCGTGGGAGGGGCCGCCGCCGCGGCCGACGGTGCCGCCGCGGCCGTGGAAGAGGCGCAGGCGTACGCCGTGGCGGTGGGCGACGTCGCGCAGGCGGCGCTGGGCGCGGTGGATCTCCCACTGGCTGGTGGTGATGCCGCCGAACTTGCTGGAGTCGGAGTAGCCGAGCATGACCTCCTGGACGTCGCCGCGCAGGGAGACGAGGCGCCGGTAGGAGGGGTCGGCGAGCATCTCGTCGAGGATGACGTCGGCGGCGCGGAGCTCGTCGGTGGTCTCCAGGAGGGGCACGATGCCGATCTTGGCCCAGCCGGCGTGGAGGTCGAGGAGGCCGGCTTCGCGGGCGAGGACGGCGGCGGCGAAGACGTCGTCGGCGCCCTGGCACATCGAGATGATGTAGGACTCGATGACCTCGGGGCCGAACTTCTCGAAGGCATCCTTGATGGCGGAGAAGACGCCGAGGGTCTTCTGGCCGGCGGGGTCGAGGGGTGCGGGGGTGGGTGCGAGGGGGCGGCGGGAGCGGAGTTCCTTGGCGAGGAGCTTCTGCCGGTAGTCGCGGGGCATGTCGGTGTAGCGCCAGGACTCTTCGCCGAGGCGGTCGAAGAGCTGGCCGAGGGCGTGGTGGTGGGCGTCGGCGTGCTCGCGTACGTCCATGGTGGCGAGCTGGAGGCCGAAGGCGGCCAGGGTGCGGATGGTGCGGTCCATGCGGCCGTCGGCGAAGAGGCCGCCGCGGTGTTCGCGCAGGGAGGTCTGGATGAGGGTGAGGTCGCTGAGGAGCTCGGCGGTGCCGAGGTAGTCGCGGCCTTCCTCGTGGGGGGTGCCCTTGGCGAGGCGCTCGCGGGTGTTGAGGAGCTTCTGGCGGATGCAGGTCGCCTTGAGGCGGTAGGGCTCTTCGGCGTTGAGGCGCTTGTAGCGGGGGCTGATCTCGGGGAGGCGTTCGAGGTCGGCCTGGAGGGAGGTGAGGAGTTCCTCGGTGGCGCCGGTGTAGCGGATGGAGTTGGAGAGCAGTCCGCGCAGGAAGTCGATGAGTTCGAGGGCGTCGGTGATGCCGTGCTCGTGCTGGAGGATCAGCACGTCGCGGGTGACGTCGGGGGTGACGTTGGGGTTGCCGTCACGGTCGCCGCCGATCCAGGTGCCGAAGGTGAGGGGGCGGGTGCCGGCGGGGAGTTCGATGCCGACGCGCCGGAGTTCGGCGGCGAGGTCCTCGAGGACGTCGCCGACGGCGTCGGCGTGGAGCTCGTCGAGGTAGTAGATGGCGTTGCGGGCCTCGTCGGTGGGTTCGGGGCGGACGACGCGCAGTTCGTCGGTCTGCCAGACGAGGTCGATGTTCTCGGCGAGGCGCAGGTCGTGGCGGCGGCGGTCGCCGGCTCCGGTGACGGGCTCTTCGAGGAGGGCGGCGATGCGGCGGAGCTTGTTGAGGACGCTGCGGCGGGCGGCCTCGGTGGGGTGTGCGGTGAAGACGGGGCGGACGTTGAGGTTCTTGACCGTCTCGCGCAGGTGCTCGGGGTCGGCGTCCTTGAGCATGTCGGCGGTGCGGGCGAGGAGCCCGCCCTCGGCGGCGCGGTGGGCGCGCAGTTCCTTGCCGCGGTGGACCTGCTCGGTGATGTTGGCGAGGTGGAAGTAGGTGGAGAAGGCGCGTACGAGCTTGGCGGCGGTCTCCAGGTCGGTGTCGCCCAGCAGTGCGGCGGCGGCCTCGCCGTCGGTGCGGGTCAGTGCGCGGACGCGTTCGACGAGGTCGAGGAGGTCCTGGCCCTCCTGGCGTACGAGGGTCTCGCCGAGGAGGTCGCCGAGGCGGCGGATGTCCGCGCGCAGTTCCGCGTTGGCCGTCTGAGCGGCGTCCTTGCGGTCGGACGGGGCGGCGGGCTGGGTGACGGGGGCCTGGGGGGCCTGGTCAGCACTGCTCACAGGTGCGGCTCCTTGCAGTGTTCGAGCGCTACTGGGCTGTGGGCTCCCGGGGGTGCGCGTCCGGCGGTGCCGATGGTGGTGCGCAGCCCGGGCTGCCCGTGCGGACCGCGCTGTCCGACGACACCAGGATAGGTGGAGTGCCCCTGTGCCCCGGCAGAGCGGGCCCGGGTGTGGCGGGGCGGCGTGGTGCGGGGTGGCGGTGCGGCGGTGCGGCGGCGCGGAGGTGGGGTGGTCCGAGGGGGTGGCGGGGATGGAGTGGGGGGTGGCTCGGGGGTGGGGTGTGCGCGGGGGGCCTTGCCGGGCGGGGCGGTTTTGCCATACTTACGTTGCCGTAGGTTACGGGTCCGTAGGTCTGCGGGGCCCCTGACCGGGGCATCTGCCGGCTTCTCACCCCCCAGGGGATCCTCGATGACCCTCAGTCCCGATCTGATGGAGAGTGCTGCGGCGCCCTCCGATATCCCGGTGCCGTCCGCGACCCGCGGCGGTGAGCAGAAGCGTTCCATGGAGCAGGTCGCGCTGCTGCTGTTCATCACCGTGCCGTTCCTGGCGCTGCTGGCGGCGGTGCCGCTGGTGTGGGGCTGGGGGGTGAGCTGGCTGGACCTCGGCCTGATGGCGTTCATGTACTTCCTGGCGTGCCACGGGATCACGATCGGCTTCCACCGCTATTTCACGCACGGTTCCTTCAAGGCGAAGCGGCCGCTGCGGATCGCGCTGGCGGTGATGGGCTCGCTGGCGGTGGAGGGTCCGCTGGTGCGCTGGGTGGCGGACCACCGCAAGCACCACAAGTACTCGGACCACGAGGGCGACCCGCATTCGCCGTGGCGGTTCGGGGAGACGGTGCCGGCGCTGCTGAAGGGCCTGTGGTGGGCGCACATCGGCTGGCTGTTCGACGAAGAGCAGACGGACCAGCAGAAGTACGCGCCGGATCTGATCAGGGATCCGGCGATCCGGCGGATCAGCCGTGACTTCGTCTACTGGACGGTGGTGTCGCTGGCGGTGCCGCCGCTGGTGGGCGGTCTGGTGACGATGTCCTGGTGGGGGGCGTTCACGGCGTTCTTCTGGGGTTCGCTGGTGCGGGTGGCGCTGCTGCACCATGTGACGTGGTCGATCAATTCGATCTGTCACGCGGTGGGCAAGCGGCCGTTCCGGTCGCGGGACCGCAGCGGCAACGTGTGGTGGCTGGCGGTGCTGTCGTGCGGGGAGTCCTGGCACAACCTGCACCACGCGGATCCGACGTCGGCGCGCCACGGCGTGCTGCGCGGGCAGGTCGATTCGAGTGCGCGGCTGATCCGCTGGTTCGAGCTGGCGGGCTGGGCCTGGGACGTGCGGTGGCCGTCGGGGGCGAGGATCGACGCCCGGCGCAAGGAAAAGACCTCGAACGCGGCATGATGGGGGACGTGGCGATCGACGGCAGCAGTACCAGCAGCGACAAGCCCAGGCGAGGACGCCGGGTCCGGATGACGGGCGCCGAGCGGCGCCAGCAACTGCTGGACATCGGCCGCACCCTGTTCGCCGAGAAGGGGTTCGAGGGCACGTCGGTGGAGGAGATCGCGGCCAAGGCCGGGGTGTCCAAGCCGGTGGTGTACGAGCACTTCGGCGGCAAGGAGGGCCTGTACGCGGTGGTGGTGGACCGCGAGATGCGCCAGCTGCTGGACGGGGTGACGGGCGCGCTGACGGCCGGGCATCCGCGGGAGCTGCTGGAGCAGGCGGCCTTCGCCCTGCTGGACTACATCGAGAACTACACGGACGGCTTCCGGATCCTGGTGCGGGATTCTCCCGTGGCGCAGTCGACGGGGACGTTCGCGTCGCTGATCAGTGACATCGCCACGCAGGTGGAGGACATCCTGGGTCTGGAGTTCAAGGCGCGGGGGTTCGATCCGAAGCTGGCGCCGCTGTACGCGCAGGCGCTGGTGGGGATGGTGGCGCTGACGGGGCAGTGGTGGCTGGAGACGCGGCGGCCGAAGAAGGCGGAGGTGGCGGCGCACCTGGTGAACCTGGCCTGGCACGGGCTGGAGCACCTGGAGGCGCGGCCGCGGCTGGTGGGCCACCGCAAGAGCTGAGGGCCCGCCGTACGTGTGCGGGGCGGCGCCCCGTCACCGGGATTCCGGTGACGGGGCGCCGTCGTGCGTGGGGGGCCGCCGCCTGGGGCGGCGGCCGTGTTCAGCGGCCGGTGAGGGGTTCCAGGAACTCCAGCCGGTTGCCCACGGGGTCGTGCGAGTAGAAGCGCCGGTGGCCCGGCAGGTTGTCGTCCCAGACGACGTCCGCTCCGCGCTCGCGGAGTCTGCCGGCGTACTCCTCGATGCCGCTCACGCGCAGTCCGGGGTGGGCCTTGCGGGCGGGCCGGAAGTCCTCCTCCACCCCCAGGTGCAGCTGTACCGCGCCCGCGGCGAACCAGCAGCCCCCGCGCGCGGCGAGGACGGGGGGTTTGGAGATCTCGGTCATGCCCAGGACGTCCTGGTAGTAGGCGCGGAGCCTGTCCTCCGATCCGGGCGGTGCGGCGAGCTGCACGTGGTCGACGGCGGTCAGCACGGTCATGCCTCCTTGCGGGCGATGGCGAAGATGCGGCGGAAGGGGAAGACGGTGCCCCGGGGGCCGCTGGGGTAGGCCAGGCGGAGCGCTTCGCGGTATTCGGCGAGGAAGCGTTCGGCGGCGTCGCGGTCGTCGCCGAGGACGGTGAGGACGGGGCGCAGGGCGGTTCCCTTGACCCAGTCGAGGACGGGGTCGGGGCCCTGGAGCATCTGATAGTAGGTGGTCTCCCACACGTCGACGGCGCAGCCGAGCTCGGTGAAGCGGGCAAGGTACTCGGCGGGTTCGAGGATGTGGATGTAGCGGGCGCCGTGCCCGCCGAGGCGTTCGCGCCAGCGCGGGGTGTCGCAGAGCTCGGCGAGGAGGCGGTGGCTGGGGGCGGTGAAGTTGCCGGGGATCTGGAAGGCGAAGGTCCCGCCGGGCCGCAGGCCGTTGATCCAGGCGGCGAAGGAGCCGGGGTGGCTGGGCACCCACTGGAGGGCGGCGTTGGAGACGATCAGGTCGTAGGTCTCCTCGGGCATCCAGTCGGCGATGTCGCCGGGGCGGAAGTCGAGGCGGCCGCCGCCGGGGGTGGGTCCGGCGTGCTCGGCGTCGGCGAGGCGGAGCATCTCGGGGGACAGGTCGAAGCCGGTGATGTGGGCCTCGGGCCAGCGGTCGGCGAGGAGGGCGGTGACGTTGCCGGGGCCGCAGCCGAGGTCGGCGATGCGCGCGGGCCGGGTGGGGAGCTCCGGTATGCGCGTCAGCAGGTCGAGGAAGGGGCGGGTCCGGTGGCCGGCGTGCCGCAGGTACTGGTGGGGATCCCAGACGGGTGCGGAGGGGGTGGAGCCGTCCATGGCGCGGGGGCGCACGGCCGGCGCGGTGTCGGAATGCATGTTCGAGCCTCCCTACTGGTGGGGCGGTCGGAAGCGGAAGCTGTTCCGGCCCCCTCCATGCCCCATGCTCGTCCAGAGTATATCTCGATATCAAGATTCTCGATTTGAAGAGACTTCATGTCGACAGACCCCGTACACTGATCCGCATGGAGGACGAGGTCGACCGACTGGTCGCGGCATGGCGGCGAGAGCGCCCTGACCTCGACGTGGAACCGCTCGAAGTGCTCAGCCGAGTGAGCCGGCTCGCACGCCACCTCGACCGCGCCCGCAGGCTGGCCTTCTCCGAGCACGGCCTCGAACCGTGGGAGTTCGACGTCCTGACCTCGCTGCGGCGTGCGGGAGCCCCGTACCAGCTCTCCCCCGGACAGCTGCTGACCCAGACGCTCGTCACCTCCGGCACGATGACCAACCGGATCGACCGGCTCGCCAAGAAGGGCCTCGTCGAACGGCTGCCGGACCCCAGCGACCGGCGCGGGGTGCTGGTACGGCTGACCCCCGAGGGCCGCGACCGCGCCGACCAGTCCCTGGCGGGGCTGCTGGCCCAGGAACGGGCGATCCTGGCCCAGCTCTCCGCGGCCCAGCGCGTCGACCTGGCGGGCCTGCTACGCCAGTTGACCGCTCCGTTCGACAACATCCCCGGATAGCTCCGCCGGCCGTACGCCGGCCCGCCGGGCCAGGGCCACGGCCGCCAGGGTGGAGTGCACCCCGAGCTTGCCCAGCACGTTCTGCATGTGGGTGCGGACGGTGTGCGGGGAGAGGAACAGCCGCGCCGCCACGTCCTTGCGGCCCAGCCCCGCCACCATGCACCGCAGCACCTCGTGCTCGCGCGGGGTGAGGGACTCCACGAGCCGCTCGCTGTCGGTGCGGTGCTTGCGGGCGGCCGTCAGCTCCCGCAGCACCCCCGTCAGCAGGGCCGGCGCCAGATGCGTCTCCTCGCGCAGCACCCCCCGGATCACGGCGAGCAGCCGCGACAGCGAGCAGTCCTTCGCCACCCACCCGGAGGCCCCGGCCTGGAGCGCCAGGGCCGCCCGGCGGGGGTCGTCCCGCTCGGCGAGGACCACCGTCCGCACGCCGGGGTGGGCGGTGCGCACCCCGGCGACCAGGGCGATCCCGTCCGCCGGCGGCGGGGCCTGGGCTCCCGGCGCGCGCTGGCCGGGTACGGGCAGGACCGCACCCGCACCGGGGGGCGCGCCCGGTGCGGCAGGCGTGCCCGCCGTGCCCGCCGTGCCCCGTGCGGCGGCCGCGCCGAGGTCTGCGTCGACGAGCAGCACATCGAAGCGGCGACCCTCCGCCGCCGCGCGTTCGAGGCAGCGCTGGGCCGCGGGACCGCTGCCGGCCGCGGACACGTCCACGTCCGGCTCGGCCGCGAGCGCGGCTGCGAGAGATTCGGCGAAGATGCGGTGGTCGTCGACCACCAGGACCCGGATACGAACCACAAAACCCCCAAGGGTCGGGGAACGGACGACTACGGGTACGACGCCCGGCCGGGTGGCCCACAGGCCGCCGCGGCCGCCGCCGCGACATCTGTGCACCTACCCGGGACCGGACGCCGTACCCGGCGTGTCTCGACCCCTGAATCAACACCGGCCCCCACCGGCGTCACGCTTCAGCGTAGAGCGGGCCGCGTCCGGTGGTTGGCCGAATAGCAGAAGTTTTCCGAGCGATTTTCGGGTCGTTGGGTCCGCAACGGCCCTCCGTGTGGCCGGTTTTCGACTGTCCGGAAGCCCGGGAGCGCGAGGTCCCGGCCGGCGTGTGCCCCGGGCAGTTGCGCGGGGTCGGTTTCACCCGGCGTACGCACGCCGGGCGCCCGCGCAGGGCGCCCGTGGGCCGCGCCCGCCGGACAGGCGCGCGCCCCCCGCACCGGACGGTGCGGGGGGCGCGGCGAGGCGTCGTCGGACCGGCGCACAGGGGGCGCAGGGGGCGCGGCCCCCCTCGGGTCCGGAGCGTCAGGAGCGGTGCCCGCGGGCGAAGTTCCAGGCGTCCGTCACGATGCCGGTGAGGTCCGAGCGGGTCGGGACCCAGCCGAGGCGTTCGTGCGCCGTGCGCGCGGAGGCGACCAGCACCGCCGGGTCGCCGGCCCGGCGCGGGGCGACGACCTCCGGGATCTCGTGGCCGGTGACCTTGCGGACCGTCTCGATGACCTCGCGCACCGAGAAGCCGCTGCCGTTGCCGAGGTTGCAGATCAGGTGCTCGCCCTCGGCCGCGACGCGCAGCGCGGCGAGGTGGGCCTCGGCGAGGTCGGCGACGTGGATGTAGTCGCGCACGCAGGTGCCGTCGGGGGTCGGGTAGTCCTCCCCGAACACGGAGATGGCCTCGCGCTCGCCCAGGGCGACCTGGAGGACCAGGGGGATCAGGTGGGTCTCGGGGTCGTGGCGCTCGCCGAACTCCTTGTAGGCGCCGGCCACGTTGAAGTAGCGCAGCGAGACCGCGGCGAGGCCGTGCGCCGCGCACTCCCCCGCGATCATGTGGTCGACGGCCAGCTTGGAGGCGCCGTAGGGGTTGGTGGGGGCGGTCACCGAGGTCTCGGTCAGCGCGCCCTGTGCGGGCTCCCCGTAGGTGGCGGCGGTGGAGGAGAAGACGAGCGTGCGGACCCCGGCCTCGCGCATCGCGGTGAGCAGGGCGAGGGTGCCGCCGACGTTGTTGTCCCAGTACTTGCCGGGGTTCACCACGGACTCGCCGACCTGCGAGGAGGCCGCGAAGTGGAGGACGGCGTCGTAGGAGGAGTCCAGGTAGCGTGCGGCGTCCTGGATACGGCCGTTGACCAGGGTGGCGCCGGCGGGGACGCCCTCGCCGAAGCCGGTGGAGAGGTCGTCGAGGACGGTGACCTCGTGTCCGGCCTCCAGGAGATGGGCGGCGACGACGCTGCCCACGTATCCCGCACCACCGGTGACCAGGTACTTGCTCACTCGTACTCCTACCTCTCGCGGAAGCACGCGGCTGCGCGTGCTGGTGTCTCGTGTCTGGCTTACCGGATTCCGCGCTTCCGGGGAAATCGCGGGCCCCGGGGGGCCCGGCCCGGCGGGGCGGGGGGCCCGGCCCCCCGGCCCGCCGGGAGCTCAGCTCCCGGCCGGCTGCGGCCGGTCCCGGTGCTCCTGCGGCGTCCGCTGTGCGGGCGGCGCGGCCCGGTCGAGCAGTCCGGTACGGGCGGCCAGTGCGGCCGCCTCCAGCCGGGAGCCTACGCCCAGCTTCATCAGGACCCGCTGGACGTGGGTGCGCGCGGTGCTCGGCGCGATGTCCATCCCGGCGGCGATCAGCCGGGTGTCCTCGCCCTCGGCGACCCGCACCAGCACCTCCACCTCGCGCGGGGTCAGCAGCCGCAGCAGCCGGCTCCCCTCGTCGTCGGGCTGCGCGGAGGGGTTGAGGAGCTCGGCGAAGGCGCTCTGGAGCAGCTGCGGGGAGATGGCCGCCTCCCCCGCCCGCGCCTTGGCCAGGGCCCGCTCGACGCCCTCGATGCGCTCGTCCTGGCGTACGTAGCCGCAGGCGCCGGCGGCGAAGGCGGCCGCGATCCCGCGCGGGCTCGGCACCGGGCCGAGGACCACGACGGCGATCTGCGGGCGCTCGCGCCTGATGCGCACGACGGGTTCGAAGACCCCGGGTTCCGCAGGGGTGGCGGTGCCGAACAGGCACACCTCCGGGGCGCGGCTGATGACCAGTTCGGCGGCTCCGGCCGCCGGCGCGGC
The DNA here is from genome assembly GCF_042895815.1 of Streptomyces sp. NPDC001373. NCBI lineage: Bacteria > Bacillati > Actinomycetota > Actinomycetes > Kitasatosporales > Streptomycetaceae > Streptomyces > Streptomyces sp. NPDC001373. Next base: position 49,814 of record NZ_JBIAWQ010000013.1, on the reverse strand, counting down.
CGCCGCGAGCACGCGGTGCCCGCGCAGCTTCAGGGCCGAGGCGAGCGCCTCGGCCAGCAGACGGTGCTCGTCGACCACCATGACGCGTACGCCCATCAAGGCTCCCACCCCAGATCCTTCTGACCCGGCAAGCTACACGCTTGTTCGACGGGGCGCGGGGGTTACCGCGCGAAAGCCCCCGATCGGTGGGTGCCGTCCGGGGGCTCTCGCCGCTGTGCGCGCCGTGTCCGCGCGGGCGTCAGTTCGCCGCGAAGGAGATGAACAGGTAGTCCTTCTCCTTGTCGGAGTAGGGCTTGCTCGCGAGGGTTTCGGCCATGAACAGGCGCCCGTTGTGGTATCGGATCTCGGAGCGGTCCGGTGAGAAGCCGGCCTCCAGGCTCCGGGTGCCGGGCGGGTTCTGCATCAGGAGGGTCTCCTTCATCGTCTTGCCGTCGATGCTGACGACCTGGCCGCCCCCGTCGTAGGGGGGCACCTTGTAGGCGATGATGCTCGACCCGTCCATGCGCAGCGGGTACATGACGTACTTCTCGCCCGCGTCGGCGCGGTCGCTGGTGGCCTTGCCGGTCTCCAGGTCGAAGGAGACGATCTCGTTGGTGCGTCCGGTGGGGGACGCGCCCTGGTGCTCGTACGAGGGCAGGTAGACCTTGCCGTTGCCGACGACCATGTTGGTGCACTGCTCGACCTCGGTCGCCGGGCACCTGGGCGCGTAGCTGCCCGCGGAGAGCCCGATGCGGGTCTTGAGCTGACCGGCGTCGTCGAGGACGAAGAGGTCGCTGACGTTGGTGGCGTTCTTCGCGGTGTTGCCGACGTTGGCGGCGACGATGAGCGGCTTGGTGGAGAGGATGCCGGCCCACTCGATGCCCGCGGACAGCTTGTACGAGTACTTCGGCGCGCCGGTGACGGGGTCGAGGGCCTGCGCGTAGAGGGTCTCCTCCGCGGCGCGTCCGCACTTGCGGAGCACGGCGAGGGCCTCGCCGCCGCCGTAGCCGAGGTCGTAGCAGCCGTCGGCGTCGGTCTTGGGGGTCCACAGGGGCTTGCCGTCGGCGAGGTTCCAGGCGGCGCCGCCGTAGAGGCCGCCGGCGGCGACGGTCTGGCCGCTGATGGTGACCTCGGTGAAGGCCACCGGCTTGTCACCGCCGGTGGCGGACTTGGCGGTGGCGGACCAGACCAGCTTGCCGGTGTTCAGGTCGATGACGCCGGCCTGGGTGCACTGGGGGTACTTCTTCTCGTTGGTGGCCGGCCCCTCCTCGAAGAGGATGGCGGTCTTGTTGTCGCTGACGTGCTTGCTGGCGCCGCAGACGTTGGCGTTGAGCGGGAGCTCCCACTTCTTGCCGCCGTCGGTGAGGTTGTAGCCGACGACCTTGCCCAGGTCGGACTTGACGTAGGTGGTGTCGGTGAGCCAGGAGCCCTTGACGGAGACCACGTCGGAGGGCGGCTGGGTGGTGACGTTGACCAGCGTCTTCGACTTGGGGTTGGCCGGGGCCTTCTCGCTGCCGGCCAGGGCGGGGGCCTTGGGGTCGGGCGAGCCGCTCGCCGAGGCGCCGGGCGGGTTGTCGCCGCCGCCGTCGTCGGAGGTGTAGAGGTAGCCGCCGCCGATGATGAGGGCCATCGCCAGTACGGCCGCGCCGACGATCATCAGCTGGTTGCGCAGGTCGTTGCCGCCGCCCGCGGACGGGGTCGGCGGCTGCGGGGCCGGGGCCTGGAGGGTGCTCGGCTGCGGCGGGTAGGCCTGGCCGGGCGGCTGCTGCGGGTAGCCGTAGCCGGGCTGGGCGCCCGGCGGGGGCACGGCCGGCTGGGCGGGCTGGGTCGCGGCCTGGGGCGGCTGCGGGGCTGCCGGGGGCTGCCCGGGCGGCGGGCCGGGCGGCGGCGGGGGGCCGCCGAAACCGCCGGAGGGCGGCTGGCTGGGGGGCGGCGGGGTGCTCATCTGCTGCTACTGCCTCTCGGTGGGCGGCTCGGTGGACTCGTTCACTTGCCGAATGCCATCAGGAGCTTCTCGTCCGTGCTGTTGGCGGCCAGCGTGGTCACGGACAGGAAGAAACGGCCGTCCTCGAAGGACCTCTTGGCGAACATGAAGGAGCCCTCGATCTTCGCGGACGGGCCCGAGGGCAGGCGCAGCAGCGTCTTGGGCGCGCCGCCGGCCACCGGGAACGAGACGATCTCGCCGGGCTCGTCGAGGGCGCCGGTGCGGTAGGCGGTCAGCTGTCCGTTCGCGGCCTTGAGGGGGGTCAGGCCCCGCTTGTCCCCGGCGGCCTGGCGCCACCTGGGCTTACCGGTGCCGAGGTCGAAGGCGACGATCTCGTTGGCGGAGCCGGCCTTGGTGTCGGTCGCCAGGTAGAGGGTGTCTCCGTCGACGGCGGAGTCCCCGCAGCCCTGGAGGTCGTCGACGCTGCTGCCGCCGCAGTTGACCTGGAAGGAGCCCTCGGCGGCCATGCTGGAGCGCTTCTTGCCGTCGGCGGTCAGGGCGATGACGGCGCGTTCCTTGGTGTCGCGGTTGCCGATGTCGAGGACGGCCGGGGAGACCGAGTAGACGCCCTTGACCTGCCAGCCCTTGGGGAGCCGGTAGGCCCAGGTCTTCTTTCCGGTGACCGGGTCGGCGTCCTGGACCTCGACGGTGTGGTCGTCGTCCATGCACAGGGCGATGCCGAGCATCTTGCCGTTGCCGGCGGCGTACTGGGTGGGCTGGCAACCCTCGGGGACGTTGCCGGAGAAGAGCTTGTCGCCGGTGCTGATGCGGTAGGCGCTGGTGCCGCCGAGCCGGTTGACGACGGCGGTGTCGCCGGTGAGGCTCACGGCGGCGCTGCCGCCGCCGTCGAAGATTCCCTCCTTGACGACCTCCTTCGTCCAGCCCTCCTTGCCTGCCTTCAGGTCGATCAGCTTCAGCTGGTTGCAGGAGGCGTTGGAGCCGGTGCCGTCCTTGACGACGACGACCGTCCTGCCGTCGGCGGTGGTCTGGTCGGTGAGCCCGCAGATCTCCGCGCGGGTGTCGATCCGCCACTTCTCCTTGCCGTCGGTGACGGCGTAGCCGACGAGGGCGGTGCCGACGGTCTTGGCGACGGTGTCGCCGACCACCCACTGGCCCGCGGTGGGGATGCCCGAGCCGGGGCCCTGGAGCTTGACGGTCTTGAGCCACAGTGCCTTGTCCTCGCCGGGCTTGCGGCCCGCGTTGAGGTCGGTCTGCTCGGCGGTGCCGTTGCCGCTGCCGTCGCCCTTGTCCACGGACGGGGAGGCGGAGGGCTTGGGGTCGGCGGGGGTGGAGGCCTGGGCGGCCGGCTTGCCGGGGCCGTCGTCGCCGGCGAAGGCGAACCAGGCTCCGGCGCCCAGGACGAGGACGCCCGCGACGGCCGCGGCGATGACGGCCGGGCCCTTGCCGCGGCCGCCGGACGGCGTTCCGGGGGCCGCCGGGTAGCCGGGGCCGCCCTGCGGGAGGAGCGGCTGGGGGACGGTCGGCGGCTGCTGGGCGTACGGGTTGCCGCCCTGGGGCGGGTAGCCGTATCCCGGTGGGGGCGGCCCGGGGAGGTGGTCGTAACCGGAAGGGGGCGGCGGCTGGTTCGGCGGCTGGGGCTGCTCGGTCATCGGCGCATACCTTCGGCTTCAGGCGGTCGGTGAACCGGGAGGGACCCCCGGAGATCGAAAAGAACCGACCCTTTCTATCACTCGGGGCCGCCGCGCAACGGGCCGGTCGCACCCCTGTTCCCAAGGGCGGACCGGCCTGTGACGAGCCCGTTATCCGGTCGTACCGGGCCCGGGGCTCAGGCCTCCTCGGCCAGTTCCAGCCAGCGCATCTCCAATTCGTCCCGCTCGGAGATGAGTTCGCGCAGCTCCGCGTCGAGCTTGGCGACCTTGTCGTAGTCGGTGGAGTGCTCGGCGATCTGCGCGTGCAGGCTCGTCTCGCGGTCGGCCATCTTGTTGAGCTGGCGCTCGATCTTCTGGAGCTCCTTCTTCGCGGCGCGCGAGTCGCCGGAGGAGGTCGGCCTGGCCGCGGCGGCCGGGGAGGGCGCCGGGGCGGCGGCGGCCTCGATCATCCGCCGGCGGCGCTCCAGGTACTCGTCCAGGCCGCGCGGCAGCATCCGCAGGCTCGCGTCGCCGAGCAGCGCCATCACCGTGTCGGTGGTGCGCTCGATGAAGAACCGGTCGTGGGAGATCACGATCATCGAGCCGGGCCAGCCGTCGAGGAGGTCCTCCAACTGGGTGAGGGTCTCGATGTCGAGGTCGTTGGTGGGCTCGTCGAGGAACAGGACGTTGGGCTCGTCCATCAGCAGGCGCAGGATCTGCAGCCGGCGCCGCTCACCGCCGGACAGGTCGCCGACGGGCGTCCACTGCTTCTCCTTGGTGAAGCCGAACTGCTCGCACAGCTGGCCCGCCGTCATCTCGCGGCCCTTGCCGAGGTCGACGCGGTCACGGACGCGCTGAACGGCCTCCAGGACGCGCAGCGACGGGTCGAGCTCGCCGACCTCCTGGGAGAGGTAGGCCAGGCGGACGGTCTTGCCGACGGTGATCTCGCCGGAGGCCGGCTGGACCTCGCCCTGGGTGCGGGCCGCCTCGGCGAGGGCCCGCAGCAGGGAGGTCTTGCCCGCGCCGTTGACACCGACGAGGCCGACGCGGTCGCCGGGGCCCAGGTGCCAGGTGAGGTGCTTGAGGAGGGTCTTGGGGCCGGCCGTGACGGTGACGTTCTCCAGGTCGAAGACCGTCTTGCCGAGGCGGGCGTTGGCGAAGCGCATCAGCTCCGACTTGTCGCGCGGCTCCGGCACGTCGGCGATCAGCTCGTTGGCGGCCTCGATGCGGTAGCGGGGCTTGGAGGTACGGGCGGGGGCGCCGCGCCGCAGCCAGGCCAGCTCCTTGCGCATCAGGTTCTGCCGCTTGGCCTCCTCGGTGGCGGCGATCCGCTCGCGCTCGGCGCGGGCGAAGACGTAGTCGCTGTAGCCGCCCTCGTACTCGTAGACGGAGCCGCGCTGGACGTCCCACATGCGGGTGCAGACCTGGTCGAGGAACCAGCGGTCGTGGGTGACGCAGACGAGGGCGCTGCGGCGGGTCTGGAGGTGGCCGGCCAGCCAGGAGATGCCCTCGACGTCGAGGTGGTTGGTGGGCTCGTCGAGGATGAGGAGCTCCTGCTCGCCGATGAGGAGCTTGGCGAGCGCGATGCGGCGGCGCTCGCCGCCGGAGAGCGGGCCGATGACGGTGTCCAGGCCCTGGCCGAAGCCGGGCAGGTCGAGCCCGCCGAAGAGCCCGGTCAGCACGTCGCGGATCTTGGCGTTGCCGGCCCACTCGTGGTCGGCCATGTCGCCGATGATCTCGTGCCGGATGGTGGCGGCGGGATCGAGGGAGTCGTGCTGGGTCAGGACGCCCATGCGCGTGCCGCCGCTCTGGGTGACCCGGCCGCTGTCGGGCTCCTCCAGCTTGGCGAGCATCCGGATGAGGGTGGTCTTGCCGTCTCCGTTGCGGCCGACCACGCCGATCCGGTCGCCCTCGGACACACCGAGGGAGATGCCGTCGAGCAGGGTACGGGTGCCGTACACCTTGCTGACTGCCTCGACATTGACCAGATTGACGGCCATCAGACGCGCTCCAGGTGGGGATCCCCCGCAGGACTCCGGGGAGGGTGTGGATCAGCCCCTCAGCCTAACCCTCCGCGCCGACGGCGACCGTTCCACCAGCCAGGCGCCCGCCACGGCCATGCCGATGGCGGCGGGCGCGGTGACCGGGAGGGCGACGAGGGTGGCGGTGTGCCCCTCCAGCAGCCCGCCGAGGCCGGTCATGGACAGACCGAGGATCCCGAGGAGGCACAGGGCGGCCCCGAGGGCGGCGACGGGCCCGCTGCCGGGGGCGGCGTCCGCCCCGGAGGGCGCCTCGAAGCGGCGGAAGCCGGCCACGAGCAGGGCCGTGAGGGCGGCCGCCGCCAGGATCCTCACCGGCGCCTGCGCCCACCAGGCGGCGGTGGCGGGCTCGGGCAGGGCGAGGCCGGCGGCGAGCTGGGCGGCGTACACGGCGAGCATGGCGGTGAGGTGCCAGAGGAACGCGGTCATGGCCACCCCGTTGGCGGCGACCACCCCGCGCCAGACGCGGGGCCGGGCGAGCAGGGCCGCGGCGGGCCGGGCGGCCAGCTGGACGGCGCCGACCAGCCACATGCCGTGGCAGAGCAGGGCGAGAGTGGGCGGGGCCATGTTGGAGACCTTCTCGCCGGGCATCCCCACCATCGACAGCGGGTACGGCCCGGCCGCGACGAGGAGCACCGCCCCGGCGAGGCCGGCCGCGCCGAGGAGGGCGGGGCGGCGGATGCGGCCGTCCGCGCGCAGGAAGCCGAGCTGGTGCACGGCGAGCCAGACGAAGGCGAAGTTCAGGAACTCCGCGTACGGGACGTGGAGCGCGAAGCGCAGGACGTCGACGAGCGCGGCGGCGCCGGCCAGGGCGGCGAAGGCGGCCCAGCCCCAGCGGGCGTGGGCCCGCAGCAGGGGCGGGGTGAAGGCCGCCATGGCCAGGTAGATCCCGATGAACCACAGCGGCTGCGTCACCATCCGCAGCGCGGCCCCGGCCAGCGGCCCGCGGTCGGCGCCGGCGAGCTGCACGGTGAGGGCCAGCGCCGCCCACACGAGGACGAACACGAGGGTGGGCCGCAGCAGGCGGCGCAGCCGGGCCCGCACGAAGAGGGCGTAGACGGGTCGGCCGGCGGAGCGGCGTTCCAGGGACCGGTACGAGAGCGCGTGGGAGAACCCGCCGACGAAGAAGAAGACGGGCATGACCTGGAGGCCCCAGGTGAGCACCTGGAGCGGGGGCACGAGGGCGAGGAGGTTGCCTATGCCGTCGGCGCCGACCGCGGCCATCAGCCAGTGGCCGAGGACGACGGTCCCGAGGGAGGCGACGCGGAGCAGATCCACATACCGGTCCCGTGAGGCGGGGGTGGCGTCGGCGAGGTCGCGTGCGCTGGCTGTCATGCCCCTACGGTCCCGGCGCGGGGCGGCCGGGAACAGGGCGCGGGTACTCATCCGCGGCCTGAGTAGCGGGGGTGGGGTGGGGGTCGGTGGGCCGCTGCGCGGGCCGGTCCCCCGCCCGTCCGCCGTTCCTCCCCCAGCTTCCGCTGGGAGGTGCCCCGGCCACCGCTGGGCGGTGCCCCCAGGGGCGCCGCCCACGGCGGCGCCGGCTACGCCAGGACCGTGGCCCCCGCCGCAGGCGACCCCGTCACCCGCGTGGCACGGCACGTGCCCGAGGCCTCCAGGGCGGCAGCCACCTTCGCCGCGGCCTCCTCGTCCCGCACGAGGAACGCCGTCGTCGGCCCGGATCCGGACACCAGCCCGGCCAGGGCCCCGGCCCCGACGCCCGCCTCCAGCGTCCGCGCCAGCTCCGGCCGCAGCGACAGCGCCGCCGGCTGGAGCCCGTTGGACCGCGGCAGGACCGCCGCCAGGGCGTCGGGGTCGCCCGAGGCCAGCGCGGCGAGCAGCTCCGGGGAGGCCTGCGGGTCGGGCACGTCCGTGCCTTCCGTCAGCCGGTCGAACTCGCGGAACACCGCCGGCGTCGACAGCCCGCCGTGCGCCACGGCGAACACCCAGTGGAAGGCGCCCGCCTCGACCGGGGTGAGCAGCTCCCCCCGTCCGGTGCCGAGCGCCGCGCCGCCCACGAGGCTGAAGGGGACGTCGCTGCCCAGCTCCGCGCAGATCTCCAGGAGCTCCTCGCGCGGGGTGCCGAGCCCCCACAGCGCGTCGCAGGCCAGCAGCGCCGCCGCGCCGTCCGCGCTGCCGCCGGCCATGCCGCCCGCGACGGGGATGTTCTTCGCGATGTGCAGATGGACGGCGGGGGTGAGCCCGGCCCGGGCGGCGAGGACCTCGGCGGCCCGCGCCGCGAGGTTCGTGCGGTCCAGCGGCACCTGGTCGCTGTCGGGGCCCTCGCAGCCGACGGTGGGCCCGTCGCCGTCGGTCGCGGTCGCGGTCACCTCGTCGTAGAGGGAGACGGCCAGGAAGACGTTGGCCAGGTCGTGGAAGCCGTCGGGGCGGGCCGCGCCCACCGCCAGCTGCACGTTGACCTTCGCGGGGACCCGTACGGTCACCGCCGGGCGCGGCGCGGCGCTCACAGCGCGGGCTTCTGCGCGTCGGCGGGCTTGTGCTCGGCGATCGCCGCGAACTCCTCGACCGTCAGCGACTCGCCGCGGGCCAGCGGGTTGATCCCGGCGGCGGTCAGCGCGGCCTCGGCGGCGGCGGCCGAGCCGGCCCAGCCGGCCAGGGCGGAGCGCAGGCCCTTGCGCCGCTGCGCGAACGCGGCGTCGACGACCGCGAAGACCTCGGCCTTGGAGGCGCTGGTCCTGATCGGCTCGGAGCGCCGGACGAGCGAGACGAGTCCGGAGTCGACGTTGGGGGCGGGCCAGAAGACGTTGCGGCCGATGGACCCGGCACGCTTGACGTCCGCGTACCAGTTGGCCTTGACGGAGGGGACCCCGTACACCTTGTTGCCGGGGCGGGCGGCGAGCCGGTCGGCGACCTCCGCCTGGACCATGACGAGGGTCCGCTCGATGCTGGGGAAGCGGTCGAGCATGGTCAGCAGCACCGGCACGGCCACGTTGTACGGCAGGTTCGCGACGAGCGCGGTCGGCGCGGGGCCGGGCAGCTCGGTCACCAGCATGGCATCGGAGTGGACGAGCGAGAAACGGTCCTTCTTCCGCGGCATCCGCGCCTCGATGGTGGCGGGCAGCGCGGCGGCCAGGATGTCGTCGATCTCTACGGCGACAACCCGGTCGGCGGCCTCCAGCAGGGCGAGCGTCAGCGAGCCGAGGCCCGGGCCGACCTCGACGACGACGTCGTCGGGGCGGACCTCGGCGGTGCGTACGATCCGGCGGACCGTGTTGGCGTCGATGACGAAGTTCTGGCCCTTCTGCTTCGTCGGGCGCACGCCGAGGGCGGCGGCCAGCTCTCGGATGTCGGCCGGCCCCAGGAGGGCGTCGGAAGGGGTCCCGGGGGTCCCGTGGGGCTGCTGCTGCTCTGCGGTGCTCACCGGTAAAGCCTACGGCCGCAGTGCGGCCACGGACTCGCCCCCCGCTGCACGTAGAGCTTCTTCGCGCGGAACGTCTGCTCGGCGGCCGGGGCGTCCTGGGGGCGGCCGCTCCCGCCGAGGGCCTGCCAGGTGGTCACGTCGAACTGGTAGAGGCCGCCGTAGGTGCCCGAGGCGTCGGTGGCGGTGGGCCGGCCTCCGGACTCGCACTGGGCGAGCGCGGCCCAGTCGAGGCCGTCGGCCCCGGCGACGGAGGTGGGCAGTGGCTTCGTGCCGACCTTGACGAGCTGGCTGACGGGCTCGCGGACGACCTCCTCGGCGATCTTGCGGGCGGGCTGGCGGACCCCGTTGACGGTGCGCAGCCCGTACGTGATCCGGCGCGCGCCGGCGTGCCCGGAGCGCTCGACGACCTCGGTGCCGGCGAACAGGGTGTCGTCGTCGACGCGCTCGGTCTCGTACGGGATGCGCTCCTCGCGGACCTCACGGGTGCCGGTGATGCGCAGGACGGTGACGGTCTGGCCGTCGCGCGGGAAGGAGTCCGGGGGGACGGAGGTGGTGTCCTCGCCGCGCAGGGTGATGCCGGCCTGGTCGAGGGCTTCGCGGACGGTGGCGGCGTTGGTGCGGATGGTGCGTTCGCGGCCGTCGGCCATGAAGGTGACGCCGCGTTCGGTGCGCACGCTGAGGGTGAGTCCGGTGCGGGGGACGGGGGCGGTACGGGGGGCGGAGAGGAAGGCGCCCTCGACGCGGACGCCGAGCTGGCGCAGGGCGGCGTCGACGGTGGGGGCGGTGGTCCACATCTGGCGGCTGGTGCCGTCGAGGGTGAGGCGCAAGGGCCGGCCGTAGCGGACGACGACCTCTTCGCCGTCCTCCAGGGCGGAGTCGCGGGCGGGGGCGACGAGGTCGTGCGGGCCGACGCCGAGGCCTTCGGCGTCGAGGAGGTCCTCGACGCTGCCGGCGAAGGTGTGGAGGGTGCGGGGTTCGCCGTCGACGGTGAGGTGGACGGACTTGTCGGCGGCGACGAAGGCGGTGGTGCCGCCGGCGAGGACGGCCACGACGAGGGCCTGGGGGACGAGGCGCCGCCAGCCGTCGCGGACGACGGCGCTCTGTACGGCGGCGGTGCGGGCGCGGCGGCGCCGGCCGGGGGCGGGGTGGGGGGTGTTCGGGCCGTCGCCGGCGTCGGTGCGGCGGGCGGTTGCAGTGTCGTTTCTGGTTGCCGCTCCGGTTCCGGTCGCGGCCGCGGTTGCGGTGTCGGCCGGGGGGCGGGGGGCGGCTGCGGTTCCGGTGTCGGCCGGGGTTCCGGTCGCGGCCGGGGGGCGGGGGGCGGCCCGGCGGCGGCCGGTGGGGGCGGCGGGGAGGGCGCGGTCGGGGACGTCGGGGGTGGCGTCGGGGCGGGGAGCCGCGCGGCGCCTGCCGGTGGGGCGGCGGCCGTCGCCGGGAGCGGCCGGGTCGGGGGGGGTGGGGGTGGTCGTGGCGGGCGGGGGTGGGGTGGCGGCGCCTGGGGGTGGGGGTGGCTCGGCCGGGGCCGCGGCCCGGCGGCGGCCGCCTCCTCCTCCGCCGGGCCGCCGGGCGGGGGCCTGGGCCGGTGCGGGGGCGGGGGTGGCGGCGGGGCCCGCGCCGGCGCGCCGCCTGCCGGTGCCCTGGGCGGCGCTGCCCTGGCCGGTGCTCCCCTGGCCGGCGGCGGCCGGGGGAGGGTCGGTGCGCACCGCTCCGGCCGCGCGGCGGCGTGCGGCCCGCCGGCCCTCGGCGCGGGGGGCGGGGACGCCGGGGTCCGGGCCCGTGCCGGGGTCCGGGCCCGTGCCGGGGTCCGGGCCCGCGTCCGGCTCGGTCTCCGGCCAGGAGACACGGCGGTGACTGCCCTGCGTATCGCTCACGTCGCTCGCTCCACTGGTCCGGCCCGGCTGGTTCGGGCACGGCACCCTAACGGGAGCGGCCGTCACGCACCAAAGCCGTTCGACTACCCAGTGTGTCGAACGAACGGATGTACCGAAGGTGTCGCCATGGCCGTGCCGGAATGTCGGCACATCGCCATGACGGCATGTCTCTGTGTCCCCATGTCGGCAATGCCGCGTGCGCGGCGGGCGGGCGGCGCGGCACGCGATGGGCACGGCGGGCGACCGGCACGGGGGGCCGCCCGCGCCGGGCCGGTCAGGAGTCGGTCAGTAGTCGAAGGCGCGGGCCGTGTTCGCCGCGAGGGCCGTGGACATGGCGTCCTCGTCGATGCCGCGGACCGCCGCCATCGCCCGCACCGTCAGCGGGATCAGGTACGGCGCGTTGGGCCGCCCGCGGTAGGGCGCCGGGGTGAGGTAGGGGGCGTCCGTCTCCACCAGCACCAGTTCCAGCGGGGCCACGGCCAGGGCCTCGCGCAGCGGCGCCGCGTTCTTGAAGGTGACGGTGCCGGCGAAGGACATGTAGTACCCGGCGGCCGCGCACTCCCGGGCCATCTCCGCATCCCCGGAGTAGCAGTGGAAGACCGTCCGCTCGGGCGCGCCCTCCTCGCGCAGCACGCGCAGCACGTCCGCGTGGGCGTCGCGGTCGTGGATGACGAGGGCCTTGCCCTGCCGCTTGGCGATCTCGATGTGGGCGCGGAAGGAACGCTCCTGCGCGGCCATGCCCCCGGGTCCGGTGCGGAAGTAGTCCAGCCCGGTCTCCCCGACGGCCTTGACGTGGTCGAGGGCGGCCAGCGCCTCGATCTCGGCGAGGGCCTCGTCCAGGGCTTCCTCACCGCCACCCGCGCGGGCGCCCTGGCGCGACCAGCCGTCCGGGTCGCCGAGGACGATGCGGGGCGCCTCGTTCGGGTGCAGGGCCACCGCCGCGTGGACGTTGGCGTGGGCCGCCGCGGTCTCGGCGGCCCAGCGCGAGCCCTTCACGTCGCAGCCCACCTGCACGACGGTGGTCACGCCCACCGAGGCGGCCTTCGCGAGACCCTCCTCGACGGTGCCGGACTGCATGTCGAGGTGGGTGTGCGAGTCCGCCACCGCCACCCGGAGGGGTTCGGGCAGCGGGGGCGGGGCGTCCTTGGCGGCGGAGGAAGGGCTGGGGCTCATGGGCCGATCTTATGACCGGCGCAGCCGCCCCAGGAGACGGGAGAACAGGCCGCGGCGGCGGCCGGGTTCGTTGACCGCGACGGGTCCCGGGGAGTCGTGCGAGGACCCGCGCGGCTTCGGCGGGCGCGGGGGGTTCTCGCCGGCCGGCACGGGCCCGGCGATCCCGGGGGCTATGGGGTGGTGGTAGAGCCGGTCGATGGTCGCGTTCACCTGGGAGACCTGGCCGGCCCGCATGATCCGTACGACGTGTCCGCCGCAGTTCAGGCAGGTCGGGTTCGACAGCGGGGAGGGCACCCGCTCGCCGCTCACCTTGTACATGATGAACGGCTGGCCCTGGCCGTCGGTGTGGTGCTCGATCGCGTAGGCCTGCTCCCATCCGTACCCGCACTTCATGCACGCGAAGGAGTAGGCCTCGTGCACGATCTGCACGTCGGGGGCGGTAACGGCGGCAGGACCTGCGGCGGGGACGGGTACCGGGGTGTCTGCGATCTCACTCATGCCAGCTCCTCTTGTTCCACTGGTGCCATTGCCAGTGGACGCCTCTTCGGGCGGGAGCGCATCAGGCCCTGTCCAGAGTTGGACGTACTTTGGGCCAGTCATGTCTCAAAGCGGCCGGTGCGCGGTCTGAGCTTTGCTTTTCAGGTTAGCCCTTTACCGATTTACGGCATCTTCTGTGCCGCGTTCTTTGCCGCGACGACCGCGTCGAAGACCTCGCGCTTGGGTACGCCGGCCTCGGCCGCGACCGCCGCGATGGCCTCCTTGCGCCGCTCGCCCGCCTCCTCGCGCACCCGCACCCTGCGCACCAGTTCCTCGTCGTCCAGGTCGACGGGCCCGGCGGCCGGGGCGCCCTCGACCACGATCGTGATCTCGCCGCGCACGCCCTCGGCGGCCCACTCGGCCAGCGCGCCCAGCCCGCCGCGCTTGACCTCCTCGTACGTCTTGGTGAGTTCGCGGCACACGGCGGCCCGCCGGTCGGCGCCGAACACCTCGGCCATCGCCGCGAGGGTGTCGTCGAGCCGGTGCGGGGCCTCGAAGTAGACGAGCGTGCGCCGCTCGCCCTCGACCTCGCGGAGCCGGCCGAGGCGCTCGCCCGCCTTGCGCGGCAGGAACCCCTCGAAGCAGAAGCGGTCCACGGGGAGCCCGGAGAGCGCGAGCGCGGTGAGGACGGCGGAGGGCCCGGGCACGGCCGTGACCTTGATGTCCTTCTCGACGGCGGCGGCGACCAACCGGTAGCCGGGGTCGGAGACCGAGGGCATCCCGGCGTCGGTGACCAGCAGCACCCGCCGGCCCGACTCCAGGGCCTCGACCAGCTCGGGGGTGCGGGCGGACTCGTTGCCCTCGAAGTACGACAGGACCCGCCCGGTGGTGTGCACACCGAGCCCCTGGGTGAGCCGGCGCAGCCGCCGGGTGTCCTCGGCGGCGATCACATCGGCCCGCTCCAGCTCGGCGGCGAGCCGGGGCGGGGCGTCGGCGAGGTCGCCGATCGGGGTCCCGGCGAGGACGAGTACGCCGTGGGAGGAGGGGGTTCGCGCGCCGTGGGGCTGGTCTGCTGTCACCGGCTCATCCTCTCATTGGGGCTCGTGGGGACTGGGGCTCGCACAGGGGCGTTCCCTACGATGACCCGGTGACCAGTACCGCGACGCCGCCGCCCAGCCCCGCGGGGGCCCCGCCCGTCCCGCCGGGCGGACGCGGCTCCGAGCACGAGACGCCCGTGTGGCTGCGCCGCCTGCGGGGGTTCGGCTACGTGCCCGCCGCACCGGCGGCCGACCTCCGTACCCGCCTCGTGCCCCCGTACGCCCGGCCGTCCGCCCAGCTCTGGGCGGCGCTCGGGGTCCCGGAAGCGAGCCGGCAGGCCTGGGAACGGGTCATGGCGTGGGCGGGGCCGCTGCTGGTGGCGCTCGTCGCGGGGGTGCTGCGGTTCACGCACCTGGGCAGCCCGAAGGCGGTGATATTCGACGAGACGTACTACGCCAAGGACGCCTGGGCCACGATCCGGCAGGGCTACGAGGCCAGCTGGCCCAAGGATGTCGACAAGTCGATCCTCGCGAACCCCGACGCGGTGCCGCTGCCGACCGACCCCGGCTACGTCGTGCACCCGCCGGTGGGCAAATGGGTGATCGGGCTCGGCGAGTGGATGTTCGGCTTCGACCCGTTCGGCTGGCGCTTCATGACGGCGCTGCTCGGCACGCTGTCCGTGCTGATGCTCTGCCGCATCGGCCGGCGCCTCTTCCGCTCCACCTTCCTCGGCTGCCTGGCGGGCGCGCTGCTCGCGGTCGACGGCCTGCACCTGGTGATGAGCCGCACCGCGCTGCTCGACCTGGTGCTGATGTTCTTCGTGCTGGCCGCCTTCGGGGCACTGCTCGTCGACCGCGACCGGGCACGGGCCCGGCTCGCGGCGGCGCTCCCGGTCGACGAGGAGGGCCGCACCCGCCCGGACGCGGCCGTCGCGGAGACCCTGCGGCTGGGCTGGCGCCCGTACCGGCTGCTGGCCGGCGTCTGCCTGGGCCTGGCCTTCGGCACCAAGTGGAACGGCCTGGTCGTGCTGGCCTTCTTCGGGGTCCTCACCGTGCTGTGGGACGCCGCCGCGCGCCGTACCGCCGGCGCGGGAGCCCCGTACGCGGCGATGCTGCGCCGGGACGCGCTGCCCGGCTTCCTGTCGACGGTGCCGGTGGCGATCGCCGTGTACCTGGGCTCCTGGCTCGGCTGGATCCTGAGCCCGGACGACGGCAGGGGCGGCTACTTCCGCGACTGGGCCGCCAAGAACGACCAGCACAGCGCGCTGTCCTTCCTGCCGGAGTGGCTGCGCAGCCTGTGGCACTACGAGACGGAGGTCTACAAGTTCCACGTGGGCCTGACCTCGGGCCACACCTACCAGTCCAACCCGTGGAGCTGGCTGGTCCTGGGCCGGCCCGTCTCCTACTTCTACGAGTCCCCCGCGCCCGGCACCGACGGCTGCCCGGCGACCGAGGCCGGCAAGTGCGCCCGCGAGGTGCTGGCGCTGGGCACGCCGCTGCTGTGGTGGACGGGCTGCTTCGCCCTGGTGTACGTGCTCTGGCGCTGGTTCTTCCGGCGCGACTGGCGGGCGGGCGCGATCGCGTGCGCGCTGGCCGCAGGGCTGCTGCCCTGGTTCAACTACCAGGAGCGGACGATCTTCTACTTCTACGCCGTGGTCTTCGTCCCGTACCTGTGCCTGGCGGTGGCGATGATGATCGGCGCCCTGCTGGGGCCGTCGGGCTCATCGGAGCGGCGGCGGACCCTGGGGGCGATCGGGGCGGGGGTGCTGGTGCTCCTGATCGTCTGGAACTTCATCTATTTCTGGCCGATCTACACCGGCGAGACCCTGCCCATGGACTCGTGGCGTGGCCGGATGTGGCTGGATACGTGGATCTGACCCCTACCGGCGCGTAAGGTGGGCCACTCAGACTCTTTGAACGCGTTCAGAGGGCTGTGGCTCCTGGGGAGGGGACGCAATGAACGGGGCGGCGAAGGGTGCCATCGTCGGCGGGGTGTTCCTGGCGATGGCCGGCGGTGCGGCGTACGGGGTGGTCACCCTGGTGGGTGACAGCGGCGACGGCCGCTCCGGCGCGGGCAGGAACGGGGACGCGGGCACCGGCGCGGTGACCTCGCAGCGGGCCACCCGGCCGGTCACCGACCAGGAGACGGCCCAGGTCGCGAAGGCCTTCCTTGCCGCGTGGGCCGCCGGCGACGCCCGCGCGGCGGCCGACCTGACGAACAACGCCCAGGCGGCGCACCCCGTGCTCGCCGATTTCCGGTCCAAGGCGCTCGTCTCCAAGGCGGTCATCACGCCCGGCACCCCGGACGCCACCGGCGTGCCGTTCAAGGTCGAGGCCGAGATCACCCACGCGGGAACGGCCAAGTCCTTCGCCTACGACTCGCGGCTGACCGTCGTGCGCGGCGCCGACAGCGGCAAGCCGCTCGTCGACTGGCAGCCCTCGGTGGTCCACCCCCAGCTCCAGAAGGACGAGCGGCTGCGCGCGGGCACCCCGGCCAGCCCGCCGCTCAAGGCCGTCGACCGGCACGGCAAGGAGCTGACACCCGAGCAGTACCCCTCGCTGCGGCCGGTGCTGGACGCGCTGCGCAAGACGTACGGGGAGAAGGCGGGCGGCACCCCCGGCGTCGAGGTGTGGATCGAACCGGCCACCGCCGACGCCCCCAGGCGAACCCTGGCGACCCTGGTCGAGGGCACGCCGGGGCAGCTGCGGACCGTGCTCGACGCCGATGTACAGGCGGCGGCGGAGAAGGCGGTGGCGCAGTACGCCGAGGCCTCGGTCGTCGCCGTCCAGCCGAGCACCGGCGACATCCTGGCGGTGGCCAACCACCGGCAGGACGGCTTCAACGCGGCGATGCTGGGCCGGCGGGCGCCCGGCTCGACGATGAAGATCGTGACGGCGGCGATGCTGCTGGAGAAGGGCCTCGTGGCGGCCGACCGGCCGGCGGCGTGCCCGCCGAGCGCCACGTGGGACGGCAAGACCTTCCGCAACCAGGGCGGCTTCTCCCTTCAGGGCCAGCCCTTCTCGACCAGCTTCGCCAGGTCCTGCAACACGGCCTTCATCAGCCTGATCGACGACGTGAAGGACAACGGCGCGCTGCCGCGGGTGGCCAAGGAGGCCTTCGGCATCGGGCTGGACTGGAAGACGGGCATCCCCTCGCAGGACGGCACCGTCCCGGTGACCTCGGGTTCGGCCGCCGCGGCCGAGTACATCGGCCAGGGCCCGATCCTGATGAACCCGCTGAACATGGCCTCGGTCACGGCGACCGCCCGCACCGGAACGTTCCGCCAGCCGGTCCTGGTCAAGGCCTCGCTGGACGGCCGCGCCCTGGCGACGGCCCCCCGGTCGCTGGCGCCGGGGGTGTCGGCGCAGCTCGTGCGGATGATGCGGCAGACGGCGACGAGCGGCACGGCGGCCAAGGCGATGGCGGCGGTCGGCGGCTCCGACAAGGGCGCCAAGACCGGTTCGGCGGAGGTCGACGGCGCGGCGGCCCCGGACAGCTGGTTCACGGGCTTCAGCGGCGACGTGGCGGCGGCGGCCATGGTCGAGGGCGGCGGCCACGGCGCCGACGCGGCGGGCCCCGTCGTGGCCGCGGTCCTCAACGCCTCCTGACGGGGGTGGCCTGGGCGGCCTGGGACGGGGCCGGCGCGGCGGGTCGGGGCGCGCCGGGGCCGGCAGGGGGTCGCGGGCCGGGAGGCGGGGACAAAACGCCTCGCCTCCGGCCACGCACGGCGCTAGCGTCCCGGCATGACGACCAGCACCCCGCACCCCCTCTTCGCCCAGGCCCTCGCCGATCTGGGCCTCGACCTCGCCATCCGCACCTTCCCCGAAGGCACCCGGACGGCCGCCGACGCCGCCGCCGCGATCGGCTGCGAGCTCAGCCAGATCGTGAAGTCACTGGTCTTCGCGGCGGACGGCGTCCCGGTCCTGGTCCTCATGGACGGGGCCTCGCGCGTCGACGTCGAGGCGGTACGGCGTCAACTCGACGCCGGGAAAGTCACCCGCGCGGACGCGGCGGTCGTCCGCGAGACCACCGGCTACGCCATCGGCGGCGTCCCGCCCTTCGGCCACCGCACCCGCACCCGCGTCCTCGCGGACCGGGCCCTCCTGCGGCACGACGTCGTCTGGGCGGCCGCCGGCACCCCGCACACCGTGTTCCCGATGCCCCCGCACGAACTGGTCACGCACGCCGCCGCGGAACTGGCCGACGTACGCGAGCGGAGCTGACGACGACAACGGCGAAAAACGCCAAAGCGACAAAGCGCTAAAGGCAGGAGCGCAGCGCCCGCACCAGCGCCTGCGCCCGCGGGTCGGCGGTGACCGACTTGGCGTGCGCGTTGGTGACATAGCCGAAGCCGATGCCCGCCTCCGGGTCCGCGAAGGCCAGCGAGCCCCCGCGGCCCGGGTGGCCGAAGGAGGCCGGGGACAGCAGCGGGGACGAAGGACCGTGCAGCATGTAGCCCGGGCCGAAGCGGGTGCCCACGACCAGCACCCGGTCGGGCCCCGCCGCGAACTCGGTGCCGGCCAGCACGGTGGTCGCCGGGGTGAAGATCCGGGCCCCGCCCTCCACCACACCGATGGTCGCGGCGTAGAAGCGCGCCAGGGCGCGAGCGGTGCCGATGCCGGCCGAGCCCGGGAGCTCCGCCGCCTGGTAGACGGGGTCGTTCTCGTCCGGCTGGGGGTCGATGGCGGCGAAGGCGCGGCGGGTCAGGGACTCGGGGTCGGCATACGCCTCCGAAACGTTTCTCCTCGGCCGCGTCTTCAGCAGTCCCGCACTCGGCGGCGGCTCGACCGGCGCCACCCGGCCCACCCGGTGCGCCTCGCCCTCCGGCAGGCCGATCCAGAAGTCGAGCCCCAGCGGCTCGGCCATCTCCTCGGCCAGGATCCCGCCGACGGTGCGACCGGTGGCCCGCAGCACCAGCTCGGACACCAGCCAGCTGAAGGTCTGCGCGTGGTAGCCGTGCGCACTGCCCGGCTCCCAGAACGCCTGCTGCCGGGCGACGGCCCGCGCCCCGGACGCCCCGTCCGCCGCCTGCGCCGTCGTCAGGCCGCGGTCCAGCGCGGGAACGCCGGCCTGGTGCGCGAGCAGGTGGCGCACCAGGGCGCGCTCCTTGCCGCCCGCCTTGAACTCCGGCCAGTACGCGCTCACGGGCGCGTCCAGGTCCAGCAGCCCGCGCTGGTGCAGCAGCAGCGGTACGGCCGCCGCCACGCCCTTGGTCGCGGAGCGCACGATCGTCGCGGTGTCCTGGGCCCAGGGCTCGGTGCCGTGGGCGTCCTTCGTCCCGCCCCACAGGTCGACGACCGTGCGGCCGTCGTGGTACACGGCCACGGCCGCACCCCGGTCCCCGAGCACCTCGAAGTTGCGCGCGAAGGCCTCTCGTACGGGCTCGAAGCCCTCGGTCACCACACCCTGGATGTTCACGAGCACCCCAACAACCGAAGACCTGTGCTTATGCCGCGCCCTCGCCGCCCGGGACGCCCCCGTGGGCGGTGCGGGAGCGTCCCGCGGGCCCGCGCCGGGACTACGCCGCGGCCACCGAGCGCGGGTCGAAGCCGAACGGCAGCTCCAGCCGGTGCGCGCCCATCAGCTCCTCGTCGCACAGCAGGTCCCGGGTGCGTCCGTCGGCGGCGATGACCCCCTCACTGAGGATCACCGAGCGCGGGCAGAGCTCCAGGGCGTAGGGCAGGTCGTGCGTCACCATCAGCACGGTGACGTCCAGTGCGCGCAGGATGTCGGCCAGCTCGCGCCGCGAGGCGGGGTCGAGGTTGGAGGAGGGCTCGTCCAGGACGAGGATCTCCGGCCGCATCGCCAGTACGGTCGCCACGGCCACCCGGCGCCGCTGCCCGAAGGACAGATGGTGCGGCGGGCGGTCGGCGAAGCCGGCCATGCCGACCTGTTCGAGGGCCTCGCGGACCCGGGCCTCCAGCTCGGCGCCGCGCAGGCCGGCGGCCGCCGGGCCGAAGGCGACGTCCTCGCGCACGGTCGGCATGAACAGCTGGTCGTCGGGGTCCTGGAAGACGATTCCGACCCGCCGCCGGATCTCGGCGAGGTTGCGCTTCTCCACGGGCAGCCCGGCGACGGTGACGGTGCCGACGCCGCCGCCCAGGATGCCGTTGAGGTGGAGGACGAGGGTGGTCTTCCCGGCGCCGTTGGGGCCGAGGAGGGCGACGCGTTCGCCGCGCCCGACGGTGAGGTCGACGCCGAAGAGGGCCTGGTGCCCGTCCGGGTAGGCGTAGGCGACGCCGGACACCTCCAGCGAAGGCGCGGGGCTAACGGCAGCGGAAGCGGTGGAGGCATTAGAAGTTGAGGGAGCGGTCACAGCGTCCATCCCATCAGACAGACGGCGAGCGCCGTCACCGGGAGCACGGCCGAGTACGCCCACTGGGCGCGGGTCGCCGTGACGTCGTCGATCACCGGCATGGAGCCGGCGTAGCCGCGGCTGACCATCGCGAGGTAGACCCGCTCGCCGCGCTCGTAGGAGCGGATGAAGAGGGCGCCGGCGGTCTTGGCGAGCACCCCCCAGTGCTGGATCCCGCGCGCCTCGAAGCCGCGCGAGCGCCGGGCGATGGCCATCCGGCGCAGCTCGTCGCTGATGACGTCGCCGTACCGGATCATGAAGGAGGCGATCTGCACGAGCAGCGGCGGCAGCTTGAGCCGCTGGAGACCCAGCAGCAGCGCCCGCAGTTCGGTGGTCGAGGCGAGGAGCACGGAGGCGGCCACCCCAAGGGTGCCCTTGGCGAGCACGTTCCAGGCGCCCCAGAGTCCGGAGACGCTCAACGACATGCCGAGGACGTCCACCCGCTCGCCCTGCGACACGAAGGGCATGAGCACGGCGAACAGGACGAACGGCACCTCGATCAGCAGCCGGCGCAGCAGGAACCCGGCGGGGATCCGGGCCGCCGTGGCGACGGCGGCCACGAGGACGGCGTACAGGCCGAAGGCCCACATCGCCTCGCGCGGTGTCGAGACGACGACGATGACGAAGCCGGCGGTCGCGGCGATCTTGCAGTGCGGCGGCAGCTCGTGCACGGGCGAGTGCCCGTGCCGGTAGAGCTTGTGCGCGTGGCCCGCTCCCACGTCAGCCCGCCGACGGGGCGGCCGTGGAGGACGCGGTCAGGTCCTGGGCGCGGCGGCGGCGCACGGCCCAGAAGACGCCGCTGCCGGCGGCGACGGTCGCGCCGACGCCGATGACGCCGGCGAGGCCGCCCGACAGGCGGGCGTCGTCGACGTCCTTGACGCTGTAGTCGGCGAGCGGGGAGTCGGCGGCGGCGTGTTCCTGCACCTTGCTGTCGATGCCCTTGTCGGCGGCGACCTTCTCCAGGCCGTCCGGGCTGGTGGAGGCGTAGAAGGAGACGAACCCGGCGAGCACGAGGGCGGTGGCCAGGCCGGTCAGCCACAGCTTGCGGGTGGAGCGGGCGGCGGCCGGGACGGGGGCCGCGGCGGGGGCGTCGACGAGCTCTCCGCCGACGCGCAGCTTCAGCGGGGTGGCCAGTCCGCGCGCGCCGTGGACCAGGTCGGGCCGGACGGCGATCACGGCGCCGACGGTGGCGGCCGTGATCAGGGCTTCGCCGATGCCGATGAGCACATGGACGCCGACCATGGCGGTGAACACCTTGCCGATCGGGACGTCGGTGGTGCCGCCGAGGGCGTAGAGCAGGGTGAACATGAAGGCCGCGCCGGGCACCGAGAGCAGGGCTCCGGCGAAGGCGGCGACGGTGACCGAGCGCCGGCCCGAGGGCAGGAGCTTCAGCAGGAGGCGGAAGACGGCGTAGGAGACGAGGACGGTCACCACGGCCATGTTCAGGATGTTGACGCCGAGGGCGGTGAGGCCTCCGTCGGCGAAGAGGATGCCCTGCATCAGCAGGACGACGGAAACGCAGAGGACGCCGGTGTAGGGGCCGACGAGTATCGCGGCGAGCGCGCCGCCCAGGAGGTGGCCGCTGGTTCCGGCGGCGACGGGGAAGTTCAGCATCTGCACGGCGAAGATGAAGGCGGCGACGAGGCCGGCCAGGGGGGCGGTGCGTTCGTCGAGTTCGCGGCGGGCGCCGCGCAGGCTGACCGCGACAGCGGCGGTGGCCGCCACTCCTGCGGCCACCGAGACGGGTGCGTCGATGAATCCGTCGGGCACGTGCATGGAGCGGCTCCGCTTCCTCTTCCTCGCATGAGTGTTTAACCGTTCAAGAGTAGTGCCCACTTGCAAACGATTGGCAAGAGCTGGCGCCACACAAATACATACGTGCGGTTTCGTGGGAATGTGCGAGGCTGGACAGGAAAACGGACGTGCATGTTCCGATTCAAGGAGTCCGGTCGATGTCAGCCACCGCCGAGAATCCACCAGCCACCTCAGCGGCCGTCGAGGAGCGGGTCAGCGCCCGCGTGATCAGCGACGACCCCCTCTTCCGCGCGATCCCGGTGGCCCTGCGGTTCACCACCGCCGAGCCCCTGGCCGTCAGGATCGTCTTCCCCGCCGAGCTGTCCCCCGACGGCACCGACAACGAGTGGGTCTTCCCGCGCACCCTGCTGGAGGCCGGCCTGCTCGCGCCGACCGGGACGGGCGACGTACGGGTCTGGCCCTGCGGCCGGGTCCAGGCCGTGGTCGAGTTCCACTCCCCCGACGGTGTCGCCGTGCTCCAGTTCGACAGCGCCGTGCTGCGGCGCTTCCTGCGCCGTACGTACGCCACCGCGGCCGCCGCCGACGCGGGATCCGCCACCGGCGCGCGGCCCACGGCCACCCGTACGGCGTAGCGGACGCGGCCGGCCCCGCACCTGGGGTTCCAGATGCGGGGCCGGGATTCACATGCCTCCAACCAACCACCGGGCATTAGCCGCCCGCGGGGTCAGGCGTTGACCAGCTCGCGCTGCTTGTCAGGGTCCTCCGGGGCCCCGGACTCCTGCGCCGACTCCCCGAGGTGCTTGCGCAGGCTCTCGCCCTCCACGTCCACGTTGGGCAGGATCCGGTCCAGCCACGCCGGCAGCCACCAGGCCTTGTGGCCGAGCAGCGCCAGCACCGCCGGCACGATCGCCATGCGCACCACGAAGGCGTCGAACAGGACGGCGACGGCCAGGCCGAAGCCGATCATCTTGACCATCGCGTCACTGGCGCCCAGGAAGCCGGAGAAGACGGCGATCATGATGACGGCGGCGGCCACGACCACACGGGCGCTGAACTGGAAGCCCGTCACCACGGCCTGCCCGGGCCGCTCGCCGTGGACGTACGCCTCCCGCATCCGGGTGACGAGGAAGACCTCGTAGTCCATCGCCAGGCCGAAGACGACACCCACCATGAAGATCGGCATCATCGACATGATCGGACCGGTCTGCTCCACCCCGAAGACGGAGCCGAGCCAGCCCCACTGGAAGACCGCGACGACCGCGCCGAGGGCGGCGACGACCGACAGCAGGAAGCCGAGGGCCGCCTTGAGCGGGACCAGGATCGAGCGGAACACCAGCATCAGCAGCAGGAAGGCCAGGCCGACCACGAGCGCCAGGTAGGGCAGCAGCGCGTCGTTCATCTTCTGCGAGAAGTCGATGTTCATCGCGGTCGCGCCGGTGACGAACACATCGTCCCCGTTGCCCTCGCGGATCTTGTGGACCAGGTTCTCGGTCTCCGTGGAGGAGGGCCGCTCCTTCGGGATCACGCTGATGACGGCCGCGTCCTTGGCCTCGTTCTGGTGCGGCGGGGTCACCGCGACCACGCCCTCCAGGCCCTTGATCCGGTCGACGGTCTTGTCGGCGAGCGCCTTGTCGCCGTCCACGACCACCATCAGCGGACCGTTGAAGCCCGGGCCGAAGCCCTCGGACAGCATGTCGTAGGCCTTGCGCTGGCTGGTGGAGACCGGCTTGGAGCCGTCGTCCGGCAGGCCCATCTCCAGCTTGCTCGCCGGCACCGCGATCGCGCCGAGGCCGATCACGCCGATCAGCAGCACCATGACCGGGCGGCGCAGCACGAAGCGGGCCCAGCGGGTGCCGCCGTTGGGCTTGGCCTCGGCGCCGGCCGGGCGGCCCTTGCCGAACAGCTTGCTCTTCTTGCCGGCGGGCAGGACCTTCCTGCCCGCGAGTCCGAGGATCGCCGGGACCAGCGTCAGGGCGACGAGCACCGCGATGACCACCGTTCCGGCGGCCGCGACACCCATCTTCGTCAGCATCGGGATGTTGACGACGGCCAGGCCCACCAGGGCGATGACCACGGTCAGACCGGCGAAGACGACGGCGGAGCCTGCGGTTCCGACGGCGCGGCCGGCGGCCTCGTCGCGCTCACGGCCCTCGGCGAGCTCCACGCGGTAGCGGGAGACGATGAACAGCGCGTAGTCGATGCCGACCGCGAGGCCGATCATCATCGCGAGGGTGGAGGTGGTGGAGCCGAGGTCCAGCACGTTGGCGAGCGCGGTGATCGAGGAGACGCCGATGCCCACGCCGATCAGCGCGGTCAGCAGCGGCAGCCCGGCCGCGACCAGCGAGCCGAAGGTGATGACCAGGACGATGCCGGCGATCAGGATGCCGATGGCCTCGCCGGAGCCGGTCTCGGGAGCCTCCATCAGCGCGTCTCCGCCGATCTCCACCTGGAGGCCGGCCTTCTGCGCGTCGTGCCCGGAGTCCTTGAGGGCGTCACGCGTGACGTCCTTCAGCTCCATGCCGCTGACCTTGTACTTCACCGTGATGTAGGTGGTGGAGCCGTCCTGGCTCACCGCCTGCACCTGGTACGGGTCGTCGACGGTGGCGACCTGTGCGGCGCCCTCGCCCTCCTTCAGGCCGGAGATGAGCTTCTCCACCTCGGCCTTGGGGCCCTGGTCGGTGACCTTGGCGCCCGCCGGGGCCTTGACGACGATGCGGGCGGTCGCGCCGTCGGCGGACATGCCCGGGAACTTCTTGTCCAGCAGGTCGAAGGCCTTCTGGGCCTCGGTGCCGGGGATCGAGAACGAGCCGGAGGTGGGCGCGGCGGCCGTCGCCGCGCCGAAGCCGGCGGCGACCAGCAGCGCCACCCATATGAGGGCGACGAGGCCGCGGCGCCTGAAGGCGCCGCGCCCGAGCCGGTAGAGGAAGGTGGCCACGTCGTGGTTCTCCCGTTTCAGGTCGTGGGATGGATCCTGCGCCCGTACGGCCGCAGGGCCGAGGGCGGATCAGGGCGTGAAAAGCCGGCCCGACGACGAGAGCGGCGTGTCAGGAGCAGCAGGCGGTACGTGGGGAGGTACGGGGAGTACGGGCAGCGGCCCCGGGGGTACTGGACGGCACTGGCGGAACCGGACAGTACCCGGCGGTGCTCAGGAAGGACTGGGGAGTCGCTCGGGAATCAGACGCCGAGGGCGGGGAAGACCACGGCGTCGATGAACTGGGTGAGGAACGCCCGGTCGACGGACCGGTCCTCGATCAGCGGCAGTGCGATGAACGCCCCGATGAGCATGTGCGGCACGAAGTCCAGCGCCGGACAGTCCGGACGGACCTCGCCCCGCTCCACCGCGCGGCGGAGCATGGCCTGGAGACCGTTGATCTCCGGGTCGACCAGCAGGTCGCGCAGGGCCCGGTGCAGCTCCGGGCTCTCGTGGACGGCATGGGCCAGACCCCGCATCAGGGCGGTGTCCTTGGCCATCTGCACGTCGTCGGAGTGCGCGACCATCCGTGCGAAGTCCCCGCGGAGGGTGCCCGTGTCGATCTCCCGCAGGGAGACCGGCTGGGTGCACCGAAGGGCCTTCGCGACCAGCTCCGGCTTGCTCCCCCACTGGCGGTAGAGGGTGGCCTTGCTGGACTTCGTACGGGCGGCGACCGCGTCCATGGTCAGCGCCTCGTACCCGACCTCGCGGAGGAGGTCGAGGACCGCCTCGTGGAGCTCGGCCTCCCGCTCGGGGGTGATCCGGCTGCGCCGCGCCGACATCGCGTCGGTGACCCGGCAGCTTCCCTTCATCACGACCACCCATCCGAACGAAACGGTTTCGTACACCAGCAAGCGTACCCCCGCCCTTAACGAAACGAAACCGTTCCGTTTCGCTAGGGCCGGTGGTCTGGGTCACACATGGGGCACCTGTACGAGTTGCCGGGCCCCTCTGGCGCGGAAAGCATTGTGGGGTGAGTCACGACGTCGCGTACCTCCGCTTCCCGCACCTGCACGACGAACTGCTGTGCTTCGCCACCGAGGACGACCTGTGGGTCGCCCCGCTGGTCCCCGAGGGCCGCACACCGGGCCGGGCCTGGCGGATCACCGTCGACCGCACCCGGGTCGGCCACCCCCGCTTCTCCCCCGACGGGCGGCAGATCGCCTTCACCACCTGGCGCAGCCTCGACCCCGAGATCCACCTCGCCCCCGTGGACGGCGGCCCCGCGCGCCGCCTCAGCCACTGGGGCTCCACCGACACCCGCGTCTGCGGCTGGGACCCCGACGGCAACGTCCTGGCCGTCTCCTCGCACGGGCAGCCGTTCTCGTACTACTCCTGGGCCTACAAGCTGCCCACGGACGGCAGCCCCGGCGGACGCCTGCCCTGGGGCCCGGTCTCCGACATCCAGGTCGCCGACATCGACGGCGAACACCGCAGCCTGCTGCTCACCGGCAAGCCCCCGCACGAGCCCGCCTCCTGGAAGCGCTACCGGGGCGGCGCCACCGGCCGGCTGTGGCTGCACGGCGTACGCCTGCTGGAGCATCTCGAAGGCCACCTCGAGTCGCCGATGTTCGTCGACGGCCGCATCGCCTTCCTCTCCGACCACGAGGGCGTCGGCAACCTCTACTCCTGCCTGCCCGACGGCACCGGCCTGCGCCGCCACACCGACCACGAGGAGTTCTACGCCCGGCACGCCTCCAGCGACGGCTCCCGTGTCGTCTACCAGTGCGCCGGCGAGCTCTGGCTCGTGGACTCCCTCGCCGCCGACGCCTCCCCGCGCCGGCTCGACGTCCGCCTCGGCGGCCCGCGCGCGGGCCGCCGCACCTACCAGGTGCCCGCCGCCAGCAACGTCGACTCGCTGTCCGTGGACACCACCGGCCGGGCCAGCGCGGTCGTCATCCGCGGCAGCCTGTACTGGCTCACCCACCGCGACGGCCCGGCCCGCACCATCGCCGACACCCCGGGCGTGCGCGTGCGCCTCCCCGAGATGCTCGGCAGCGGCGGCCAGGTCGCCTACGTCACCGACGCCGAGGGCGAGGACGCCGTCGAGATCGCCTACCTCCCCCGCGCCTCCGGGGACCGCGAGCCGCGCCGGCTCGCCTCGGGCGAACTGGGCCGCGTCACCGAGCTGCTGTCCGACCCGGCCGGCGAGCGGCTCGCCGTCGCCTCCCACGACGGACGGCTGCTGCTCCTCGACGCGACCGAGGAGTCCGACGGGCAGGCCACCGAGCTGATCCGGTCCGACAACGGGCCCGTCACCGACCTCGCCTTCTCCCCCGACGGCTACTGGCTGACCTGGTCGCACCCCGGGATCGGCCGCTCCCTGCGGCAGATCAAGATGGCGAGGATCTCCGGGCCGGGAGCCCGCGTCGTCGTCGACGTCACCAACGGCCGCTTCGCGGACGAGAACCCGGTCTTCACCCGCGACGGCCGCTACCTCGCGTTCCTGTCCTGGCGCGGGTTCGACCCGGTGTACGACGTCCACACCGGCGACCTGTCGTTCCCGCTGGGCTGCCGCCCGTACCTGGTACCGCTGTCCTCCGCGACCCCCTCGCCCTTCGCCTTCTCCCCCGACGGCCGCCCGGCGGCGGGCGGGCTCGACCCCGTCGAGGGGGAGCCCGGCGAGGGCGACGGGACGGTGACCGTGGAAGTGGAGGGCCTGGAGAGCCGGGTCACCCCCTTCCCCGTGACCGCCTCGAAGTACTCGGCCCTGCACCCCGTGCACGGCGGCGGGCTGGTGTGGCTGCGCTGGCCCATCTCGGGCGCGCTCGGCGAGACCTTCGCCAACCCGGCCGACACCAGCGGCAAGCCGACGCTGGAGCACTTCGACATGACCAAGGCCCGCAAGACCGAACTGGCCTCGGGGCTGGACTGGTTCGCGGTCAGCGGCGACGGCACCCGCATCGTCGTCAACGACGACGGTGACCTCCGCGCCGTGCCGGCCACCGAACCGGGTGACGGCGACTCCACCGTCTACCTCGACCTGCGCCGCATCCTGCACGAGGTGGACCCGGCGGCCGAGTGGCGGCAGGCCTTCGAGGAGGCCGGCCGGCTCATCCGCGCGTACTTCTGGGAGCCGAACATGTGCGGCATCGACTGGGACGCGGTGCTGAGCCAGTACCGTCCCCTGGTCGAACGGGTCGCCTCCCCGGACGAGTTCGCGGACCTGTTGCGCGAGGTGCTCGGCGAACTCGGCACCTCGCACGCGTACGTCTCCCCCGCCCGCCGCAACGAGGGCCCGCCCCACTACCAGCGGGCGATCGGCCTGCTCGGCGCCAACCTCGTGCGCCGCGACGGGGGATGGGTGGTCGCACGGATCCTGCCCGGCGAGTCCTCCGACTCCAAGGCCCGCTCCCCGCTCGCCGGCACCGGCATCCGCGAGGGCGCCGTCCTCACCCACGTCGACGGCCGGCCCGTCGACCCGGTCGCCGGCCCCTACCCGCTGCTCGCGGCGGCCGGGGGCACCACCGTCGAGCTGACGTTCGCCCCGGCCGAGGGCGAGGGCCCCTCCCGGCGCGTCGCGGTCGTCCCGCTGGTCGACGAACGGCCGCTGCGCTACCAGGACTGGGTGTCCAAGCGCCGCGCCGTCGTCCGGGAGGTCAGCGGCGGACGCTGCGGCTACCTGCACATCCCCGACATGGGCGGCTCGGGCTGGGCCCAGTTCAACCGCGACCTGCGCATGGAGATGTCCCGGCCCGCGCTGATCGTCGACGTACGGGGAAACGCCGGCGGCCACATCAGTGAACTCGTCATCGAAAAACTCACCCGATCGATTCTGGGCTGGGACCTGACGCGCGGTGCCCAGCCGGTCAGTTACGCCTCCGACGCACCGCGCGGCCCGATCGTGGCCCTGGCGGACGAGGCGACCTCCTCGGACGGGGACATGATCACCGCCGCGTTCAAACTGCTCGGCCTCGGGCCGGTGGTCGGCCAGCGCACCTGGGGCGGGGTGGTCGGCATGACCGGCCGGCACACCCTGGGCGACGGCACCGTGATCACCGTGCCGATGAACGCCGCCTGGTTCCCGGAGTACGGGTGGTCGGTGGAGAACCACGGCGTGGAACCGGACCTGGAGATCATGCGCACCCCCCTCGACTGGGCGGAAGGGCGCCACGCGCAGCTGGACGACGCCGTGTACCTGGCACTGGAGCTGCTGGAACAGGACCCGGCCGCGATCCCGCCCGGCTACACGAACGTCCCGGACGGACGCCGTCCGAAGCTCCCGCCGCGGCCGTAGCGCACGGAGCGCACGGCCGGCCGGAGCGCCCGACGACGAGGGCGACGGCGACGAGGGCGCGGGGGCGACGAGGGCGCACGGCACGAGGGGCGCGATCCGCGGGACGTGCGGATCGCGCCCCTCGGGGCTGTCTGCGGACGGTCAGTCCCAGCTGTCGTCCAGCTCGGTGCGGACGTCGTCGATCGGCTTCTGCGCCTGCGGCTTCTTCGCCTTGGCCTGCCGCGAACGCGAGGACGCCTCGTCCTTCGCCCCCTGTTGCGGCTGCTGCGCCTTCGCCTTGAGCTGCTCCGCCTTGTCCTGGAACTGGTCCTTGATACCCATGCGTGCACTCCCTGAGGGGTGTTGGTGGTCGGGCTCGACCAGACTGACA
The DNA here is from genome assembly GCF_042895815.1 of Streptomyces sp. NPDC001373. Classification (NCBI taxonomy): domain Bacteria; kingdom Bacillati; phylum Actinomycetota; class Actinomycetes; order Kitasatosporales; family Streptomycetaceae; genus Streptomyces; species Streptomyces sp. NPDC001373. The sequence continues at coordinate 20,600 of NZ_JBIAWQ010000013.1, read as the reverse complement.
TGGGGGAGCAAAAGCCGCATTTTGATCAGCGGCTCTGGGCGCGCTCCTGTTCGTCGGCCGCCCCGCCCGCACCCACCAGCCCCTTGGGCACGCTCGCCAGCCGGGGCTCGAACCGCTTCATCTCGCGCTGCCCGCCCGCCGCGATGACCGCCGGCAGGTATCCGCGGACGCCCTGCATCCCGCGCAGCCACCACTGCGCGTACACGTGCGCCGAACGCCGCTCGATGCCGGCGACGATCCGGTCCACGGCCGGGCCGAGCGGGTAGGTCCGGTTCGCCGGCCAGGGCAGGCGCCCGCGCAGTTCACGCATCACGTCGTGCTGGTCGGCGCCGCGCACCATGTCGGTGTCGGTCCAGGAGAGGTAGCCGACGCCGACCTTGACGCCCTTGTAGCCGACCTCGGCGCGCAGGCAGTGCGCGAAGGCCTCGACCCCGGACTTGGAGGCGCAGTACGCCGTCATCATCGGCGCGGGGGTGATCGCGGCGAGCGAGGCGATCTGGAGGAAGTAGCCGCGGCTCTCCATGAGGACGGGCAGGAACGCGCGGGCGGTGACGGCTCCGCCGATCAGGTTGACCTCGATCACCCGCCGCCACGCCTCCGGGTCGGAGTCGGCGAACGGGCCGCCGGAGGCGACGCCGGCGTTGGCGACGACGATGTCCACCTTGCCGAAACGCTGCTTGACCTCCTGCGCGACCCGGGCCATCGCCTCGTGGTCGGTGACGTCGGCGTACCAGTGGTCGCTGTCGGTGTGCAGCCGCTCGGAGACCTCCTTGAGCACCTCCGGCTCCAGGCCGACCAGGGCGACCTTCGCGCCGCGCGCGGACAGCTTGCGGGCGAGCAGCTCGCCGACCCCGCGGGCGGCGCCGGTGACGACGGCGACCTGGCCTTCCAGACTCCTGCGAGCGCTCATGGCGTCGTCTCCTTCTCGGTCGAGGTCGAGGTCGAGGTCGGGGTGCTCGTGGTCGTGGTCATGGTGGGCGCCGCCGTCAGGTACCGGGACGTCAACTCGCGCACGGCGGAAGTCACCGCTTCGGGTGCTTCGACGGGGGTCATGTGCCCCATTCCGGTGAGTTCGGTCAGCCCCACGCAGTTCGGCAGCGCGGCAGCGAGCCCGCGGGCGTGCACGACGGGGGTCAGCCGGTCGTCGCGGCCCACGATGACGGCGGTGGGCACCGTCAGCCGCGCGAGCCCGTCGTCCAGGTCGAGGCCGGCCAGGACGTGCGACCAGGCGCGGCGCACCGCGGCGGGGCAGGCGTGCACGATCCGGGCGCAGGCCTCCACCCGGTCGGGCGCGGATCCCGGGCCCATGGTCGCGTACTTGAGCACCGCCCGCGTGGCAGGGGTGACGGGCCCGAGCGGGGCGGGCGAACCCAGCAGCCCACGGGTCAGACGGGTCCGGGCGCGCCCGGGGCGCATCGGCAGCACGGTCGCCTCGGCGACCAGCCGCGCGCTGCCGGTGCTGCACAGCAGGGCGGCCGCGGCGTGCTCGGCGAACCGGGGGCGGCCCGCGGCGGCCATCACGGTCATGCCGCCCATGGAGTGCCCGGCGACGACGGCCCGCTCGCCGGGGGCGAGGGCGGCCTCCAGTACGGCGACCAGGTCGTCGGCGAGGGCGGTGGTGCTGTACGCGGCGGCGGCCGGGCTGCGTCCGTGGCCGCGCTGGTCGTAGGCGACGACCCGGTGGTCGCGGGCCAGTGCCCGTATCTGGGCGGCCCAGAAGGCGGTGGAGCAGGTCCATCCGTGGGAGAGGACCACGGCGGGCGCCCCTTCTGGCCCGTGCACCTCGACGTGCAGCCGGGAGCCGTCTGCGGAGACGGCGACCAGTTCGCGGCCGGCGGCCGGCGGGGCGTAGCGCCCGGCGGTGACGTGCGGCGGGCGGCTCACGCCGCGCCCTCGTCGGCGAGGGCCGCGTCGGCGGCAGCGGCGGACGCGGCAGCGGCGGACGCGCCGACGGGGGCCGGGAGCCGCCCGGCACCGCTCTCGCGGACCCGTACGACCTCGTACTCGGCCAGGTCGACCGTCAACGTGGCGCGCCGGAACTCACCCGTCGTACCCGGCCAGACCGTGGTGTTGCGGCCCTGTGCGTCCAGGTACCAGCTGGTGCAGCCGCCGGTGTTCCACACCGTCCGCTCCATGCGCGCCTGCACGCGCCGGTTCCACTGGTTGACGGCGGAGGGGCGGGCGGCGAGCGCGGTGCGCCCCCCGCGGCTTCCGTCGCCGAGCAGGGAGAGCTGGCGCAGGTAGTCCGCCATGTAGTTCAGCTGGGACTCGATCATCAGGATCATCGAGCTGTTTCCGAGGCCGGTGTTCGGCCCGATGATCGTCATCCAGTTGGGGAAGCCGGCGGCGGTCGCCCCGCGCAACGCCTGCATCCCGTCCTTCCAGGAGTCCGCGAGGGTCTGCCCGTCCGCGCCGACCACGCGGTCGGCGATCGGCATGTCGGTGACGTGGAATCCGGTGCCGAAGACGATCGCGTCCACCTCGGTCTCGGTCCCGTCGGCGGCGACGAGGACCGAGCCCCTGACCTCCTTCAGCCCGGATGCGACGAGGTCCACGTCGGGCCGGGCGAGCGCCGGGTAGTACTCGCTGGAGAGCAGGATCCGCTTGCAGCCGATCCGGTACGACGGCGTCAGCTTGGCGCGCAGCGCCGGGTCCTTGATGGAGCGCGCCATATTGGCCTTGGCCAGCGATTCGATGAGGCCGAGCTGGTTGGGCCGTTTGGTGAAGGCGCTGACCTGGAGCTCCCGGATCCCCCACAGCAGCCCGCGCCGGGCGGCCTGGGTGAAGGGCAGCTGGCGGTGCAGGCGGCGTTCGAGGGAGCTGATGGCCCGGTCGGTGCGCGGCATGACCCACGGCGGGGTGCGCTGGAAGAGGGTCAGGCGTGCCGTCTTCGGGGCGATGGCGGGCACGATCTGGATCGCGGAGGCGCCCGTACCGATCACCGCGACGCGCTTGCCGCTCAGGTCGTAGTCGTGGTCCCAGCGGGCGGAGTGGAACACCTTGCCGGGGAAGCCGTCCAGCCCCGGGATCTCCGGCATCTTCGGGTCGGACAGCGGGCCGGTCGCCGACACCACGACGTCGGCGGTGAAGGCGCCCGCCGAGGTGTCGATCTCCCACCGCAGCTCCTCGGTGTCCCAGCGCATCATCAGGACCTCGTGCCCGAAGCGGATGTGCGGGCGCAGCCCGAAGGTGTCGGTGACGTGTTCGAGGTAGGCGCGGATGGCAGGCTGCCCGGAGAAGGTGCGCGGCCAGTCGGGGTTGGGCGCGAAGGAGAAGGAGTACAGGTGCGAGGGGACGTCGCACGCGCATCCGGGGTAGCTGTTGTCGCGCCAGGTGCCGCCGACGGAGTCGGCCCGTTCGAGGACGACGAAGTCGGTGATCCCCTCGCGCCTCAGTCGTACGGCCGCGCCGAGCCCGCCGAACCCGGACCCGATCACCGCCACCCGTACGTGCTCGCGCCCGTGCCCGCCCATGCCGCTCATGCCCGCCGCCTCCCGCTTCCGCAGTCCGTCCCGGCCACGCCGGGACACGCCGTCACGCCCATCACAACACTGCCAGCAATCACTGGCACAATCGGGAGGGTAGAGCAGCTCCGTACCCATGGGTAGGGGTCGCGCCCGGAAAGTTACTGCGGGTACGCCCTAGGCTGCGCGTGTGGAGACACGGGGGACGTGGGAGGCGGAGGCGGCCGTGAAGCGCGAGTACCGGACCCAGGAGCTGGCGGAGGCCGCCGGCATCCCGGTGCGCACCCTGCGTTTCTACCGTGAGCGCAGGCTGCTCCCGCCGCCCCGCCGCGAGGGGCGGATCGCCTGGTACGACGACCAGCACCTGGCCCGGCTGCGCACCATCGCCGCCCTGCTGGAGCGCGGCCACACCCTCGGCGGCATCGCGGAGCTGACCGCCGCCTTCGAGAAGGGCCGCGACGTCGGCCAGCTCGGCGAGCTGCTCGGGATCGGCTGGTCGGAGGAGACCCCGGTCCGGCTCTCGCCCGAGGCCCTGGCCGACTACTTCGAGGGCGAGGTCACCCCGGAGAACCTGGCGGCCTCCCTCGATCTCGGCTACCTCGCCACCGACGGCGAGGAGATCGTGCACGTCAGCCGGCGCCTGCTGGACGTCTCCTCGGCCTTGGTCCGCGAGGGCGTACCGCTCGCGGCGGTGCTGGAGACGGGCCGCCGGGTGCGCGTGCACGCGGACGCGCTGGCGGAGCTGTTCACCGAGCTGATCTCCGCCCACCTCGGGGAGGAGGACGTCAGCCGGCTGCGCCCGCTGGCCAAGAGCGTGGTCGAGGCCGAGCTCACGATGGCCATGGACCGCCTGCACCAGCGGCGCGGCCCCGCACCGGCCCGGACGCCCGTGCCGGCCGAGGCACCCGTGCCAGCCGAGACGCCCGGGGCGCCCGAGCCCGCCCGTGCGCCCCGTGAACCTCAGGCTCCGAGCTCGTAGACCACGGTCACCGGCGCGTGGTCGGACCACCGCTCCGGGTGCGTCTCGGCCCGCTCCACGAAGGCCTTGACGGCCCTGGCGGCCAGCCCCGGCGTCGCGACCTGGAGGTCGATGCGCCAGCCGGCGTCGTTGTCGAAGGCCCGTCCGCGGTAGGACCACCAGGAGTACGGGCCCGCCGTGTCGGGGTGCAGCACGCGCACGACGTCCACGTACCCGGCCTCCGAGTACACCTTCCCGAGCCACTCCCGCTCCTCGGGCAGGAAGCCGGCGCTCTTCCGGTTGGTCTTCCAGTTCTTGAGGTCGGCCTCCTGGTGGCAGATGTTCCAGTCCCCGCACACCACGACCTCGCGGCCGTCGGCAGCGGCCCGCACCTTCAGCCCCTGGAGGTAGGTGCGGAACTCCGCCATGAAGCGGTACTTCTCCTCCTGCTTCTCCGTCCCGGCCTCGCCGGATGGCAGGTACAGGCTCGCCACGGTGACCCCGGGCAGGTCGACCTCGATGTACCGCCCGCTCGTGTCGAACTCGTCACTTCCGAAGCCCACCTGTACCCGTTCAGGTGACTTGCGCGTATACAGGGCGACGCCGGCCCGGCCCTTCGCGGCGGCCGGCGCGAACACCGTGTGCCAGCCCCCGGGCTCCCGCGCCTCCACCGGAATCTGCCCCTCCTCAGCCCGTACCTCCTGCAGGCACACGACGTCGGCGTCGGATCCGGCGAGCCACTCCACGAACCCCTTCCTGGCGGCGGCGCGGATCCCATTCACATTCACGGTGGTCACGGTGAGCATCCCAGCACCATAACCGCAGCCTTCCGTACGATGTTCTGATGTCTCACGGGATACACCTGCGCTCCGTACCGTACGACCACCCGGACGCGCTGAAACTCGACGCCCAGGTCCAGCTCGAATACCAGGCGCGCTACGACGGCGAGGGCGACGCCACCTTCCTCGACCCGGCGATGTTCGTCCCGCCGGCCGGGCTCTACCTGCTCGCCTACGACGCCGCGGACACCCCGGTGGCGAGCGGCGGCTGGCGCGCCCAGGACCACAACGACGAGGGCTACGCGGACGGCGACGCCGAGATCAAGCGCATGTACGTGATCCCGGACGCCCGCGGGAAGGGCCTGGCCCGCCGCATCCTGGCGGAGCTGGAGGCCGACGCGACGGCGGCCGGACGCACCCGGATGGTCCTGGAGACGGGCGACCAGCAGCCCGAGGCGATCGCGCTGTACCTCTCGTCGGGGTACGCGCCGTCGGAGAAGTTCGGCTACTACCGCGACTACGAGTCGAGCCTGTGCATGGCCAAGCTCCTCCCGTCGCCGGGCACCCCGGCCTGACCCGCCCGCAGCCCCTGCCGGGCCGCCGCCGCACAGCCGCTCCCACGCCCGCCCCGTTCCCCCGTTCCCCCGTTCCAAGGCTCCCCGCGCGGCCGAAGCGGCGGCCGGAGAGGACGAGCGGAGCGCACGACCGCCGCATGCGGCGGCTGCCCCGCAGCCGCCACCCACCGCATCGCGCGCGGCCGCCGCCGAACGGGACCGCCGCGCGGCACCAGTCCGCGGAGCCGCCCCGCGCAGCCGCACCGGCCTCCTACCGGCCGAGCCACACCGCCCGGTCGGACCCCCACCGCGACGGCCCCCGCTCCCACTCCCCGAAGGGACTGGCGGCGTGGCGCAGCGCCCCGTACCCCGACTTCGCCTCCCGCAGCCACGGCCCGGCCTCGTACCCGGGGACCTCCCGCACCAGCCATGACGCGGTCCCCGCGAGGGAGTACCGCAGCAGCCCCCCGGTCCCGCCCGCCAGGGCCCTGAGGACGCCCGCCGCCACCAGGTAGCCCGTCCCGTGGTCCAGGGCCTGCGCCGGCAGCACCCCCGGAACGCCGTCCTCCCCGGCACACCGCGCCGCGATCCCGTAGCCGGCCTGCACCAGCGAGTCGAACCCCCGCCGCCCGGCCCACGGCCCGCGCCGGCCCCACGCGCACAGCTCCGCCACCACCAGCCACGGACGCCGCTCCAGCAGCTCGGGCCCGCCCAGCCCGTACCGCTCCAGCGCCCCGGGCCGGTAGCCGGTGACCACCACGTCGGCGCCGTCGAGCAGCCCCTCCAGCACCGCCCGGTCCTCCGGCCGCGCGAGGTCCAGGAGCGCGGACCGCTTCCCGAAGCCGGTGTCCGCGTGCGCGTCGTCCGACTCCGGCAGCCCCGGCGCGTCGATCCGCAGCACGTCCGCCCCGAGCACGCCGAGCGTGCGGGTGGCCACGGGGCCGGCGATCACCCGCGTCAGGTCCAGCACCCGCACCCCGGAGGCCGGGAGCCCCGCCTTCCCCGCCACCGGCTCGCGCAGGTCCCCCGGTGTCCACTCCACCAGTGGCTGCGGCTCCCCGTACGGGGGCGCCACCGCGACCGCCAGCCCGCCCTCCCCGTACACGCGCTCCTGGGCCTCCACGGCGCCCAGCCGCGCGAGCGCCCCGCGCACCGCCTCCGGGGTCGCATGCACGCCGAGGGCCCGGAGGAGGGCCGCCTCGTGATGGGGATAGTTGGCGTGGGTGCGCACCCACCCGTCGGCCGCCCGCCAGAACCCCGACAGCGGGGCGAAACTCACCGGCGCCCGGCCGTCCACCCGCAGATGCCGCTCGCTGACGAACGCCGTCGCCACGGCCCCCTCGTCCACGACCACGGGATCCGCGTCCAGCGCCGTCCCTCCGGCCCTTACGGCGGCCAGCTCGGCCGCCGCGAGTGCGCACACCCCGACGGTGGCCCGCGCCAACTCCCGCACCGGCAGCGGCCCCTCCAGGCCGCTCGGCCCCCGGTAGGCCACCCGCCCGGCGAGCTCGTCAGCCCCGCCGAGTGCTTTCCACGCTTGCGCCGTAGCGCCGTCCTGGCTCGTCATGCGCCCCAGTGTGGCGTGACGGTTCTTCAGGGAAAACACAAAGGTCCCGCCCGATCTTACGATCGGACGGGACCTTCATCGTCTGTGGACCTGTGGGGATTTGAACCCCAGACCCCCTCGATGCGAACGAGGTGCGCTACCAGACTGCGCCACAGGCCCTTGCGACGTATGAAACATTAGCATCCCCGCGCCGCTGCTCCAAAACGCGTTCCCGGAGGCGGCCGGCGGCCGCCGCGGGAGGCGTCCGGCGGGGGTCGGCGCAGGTCACCCGCCGGACGGCGTCCCCGTCACTCGTTCGCGGCGCGCGGCCGCTCGTCGCTCTCGTACTGGTCGAAGAGCGGGGTGCGCCCGGCGTCGCGGCCGCGCGGGCGCGGGGCGGACGGCTGGGGCTGGGGGTCCGGCTTCGCGGGGGCCGGGCCCGGCTGGGCGCGCAGGCGCGGGTTGGTCGGCTCGGCGGCGCTGGAGCGGGTCGCGCTCCAGCCGTCCGGGTTGACCGGGCCCGTGGCGCGCGGTGCGACGGGGGCCGTCACGTACGTCGGCAGCGGGACCGGTACGGGCTCCCAGCTGTCGCCGCGCGCCGGGCCGCGCTCGCGCTCGCGCTGCTGGTCGACCCATTCGGCGTGGTCGGTCTGCTCGACGAGCGCGCGGCGCCCGGCCTCCTGCGGGGACACCGGCGGCGCGGGGTCCGGTTCGGCGGCGCCGGCGGGCTCGGTGGCGCGGTCGCGGTCGCGGTGGCGGTGGCGGGAGCGGCTCTCGCGCAGGGCGCGGGCGGCCGCCTCGGCGCGGCGGCGGTCCATCGTGAACTCGTAGCGCCGCCGCTCCTGGACCCGCAGGTGCACGATGTAGGCGCTCAGCAGCAGCGCCGGCACGGCCGGCGCCCACAGGTATCGCAGCCCGCCGACCGCGGCGGCGATCGCGCCGCCGCTGAAGGCGAGGAAGAGCAGGGCCGTGGTGCGCCGGCGGCGCGCGAGGACCTGGAGGCGCTGCTGGCGGCGGACCCTCTCGACCCGCTCGACCTCGACGGATCTCGGCTCGGCCCTGGTCGGGGACACGCCGAGGGCCCGGGCGTCGGCGTCCACGGAATTCACCGTTTCCGTCGCCGCGTCCGGGTCCGCGTGGGGCTGGGGCTCCGCCTGGACTTCACCGCGCTCACGCAGCCCCTTGGCGTAACGCCGCTCCATTCCCGCCCGGCCGGAAAGCAGCCGGATGGCCGTGGAGAAGCGTTCCGTCGGACGCGCTTCGTTCAGCTCGTCCTGCCTCCGGAGCCACATGGGCACCAAGTAGGCGGCCCAGGCCCCCACGATGACTGCGTAGATGAGGCCGCTGCTGCTCACACCCCACACCGTAGAGGGGCGCGGCCGACCGGATCAGCCAATTGGGCCGGTGTGTCGCACGATCCGGCTGATATCACCGACTTTTTTTGTGATTCTTCGGATCAGGTTATGGGCGAATCGACCATTAATTCGAACGCTTTTGCGATTACCTGCTTACGGGGCTGTCGCGGGCGGCGGGCTTTCCTTCTTGCGCACCCGGTTCCAGCGGCGCAGCAGCCCCTCCGGAACCTCCTCCGCGGTGAGCGCGAAGACCAGGTGGTCGCGCCACGCCCCGTCGATGTGCAGATAGCGCGGCCGCAGCCCCTCCTCGCGGAAGCCCAGCTTCTCCACGACCCGGCGGCTGGGGCCGTTCTCCGGGCGGATGCAGACCTCGATGCGGTGCAGCCCGACCTTCAAAAAGCAGTGGTCCACGGCGAGCGCGAGCGCCGTCGGCATCACCCCGCGGCCCGCCACGTCGCGGTCCACCCAGTAGCCCACGTGGGCGGCGCACATCGAGCCCCAGGTGATCCCGGCGACCGTCAGCTGGCCGACCAGCCGCCCCTGGTACTCGATGACGAAGGGCAGCATCCGGCCCGCGTTCGCCTCGGCCCGCAGGTGGCGGACCATCTGCCGGTACGTCGGCCGGTGGATCACCGGCCCCCACGGCGCCGGCGGCGGGATCGTGGCCTCCCAAGGCCGCAGCCAGTCGCGGTTGCGCCGGTTGACCTCGCGCCAGGCGCGCTGGTCGCGCAGTTTTATCGGCCGCAGGGTGACGTCGCCGTCCGCCAGCACCACCGGCCAGGACGGGCCGTTCAGCTCGGGCTCCCGGATGCCGCGTCCGGTCTGGGGTGGTCGCCGCCCCGGAGCTGGTCGACGGCGTGCGGCAGGATCCGCGACAGGACGGCGAGGCCGTCGCGCACGCCGCCTGTGGAACCGGGCAGGTTCACGATCAGCGTGCGGCCCGCCACGCCGGCCAGGCCCCGCGACAGGGCGGCGGTCGGCACCTTGGCGAGACCCTCGGCGCGGATGGCCTGCGGGATGCCCGGGATCTCGTAGTCGAGCACGCGGGCGGTCGCGTCCGGGGTCCGGTCGGTCGGCGAGACGCCGGTGCCGCCGGTGGTCAGGATGACGTCGTACCCGGCGGCCACCCCCTCGCGCAGCGCCTGCTCGACGGGGTCCCCGTCCGGGACCACGCGCGGGCCGTCCACCGCGAAGCCGAGCCGCTCCAGCGCCTCGGCCAGCAGCGGGCCGCCCTTGTCGGCGTACACGCCCTGCGAGGCACGGTTGGAGGCGGTGACCACCAGGCCCCGGGGGGCGTGCTTGCCGGCGGCGGGCGGGGCGGCTTCCCGGGCCCCGTCGGCGTCGGCCCGCACGTGGCTGTGGACCTCGCCGCCGCGCGGGGGCGTCACGAGCGGGTCCAGTCGCCGGACTTGCCGCCCGTCTTCTCCTCCACGCGCACGTCGGTGATGACCGCGCCCTTGTCGACGGCCTTCACCATGTCGATCACGGTGAGCCCGGCGACGGCGACCGCGGTCAGCGCCTCCATCTCCACGCCGGTGCGGTCGGTGGTCTTGACGGTGGCGCGGATCTCCACGGCGTCGTCGGCGACCTCCAGGTCCACCTTCACCCCGGAGACCGCCAGCGGGTGGCAGAGCGGGATCAGGTCGGGGGTCTTCTTGGCCCCCATGATCCCGGCGATCCGCGCGGTGGCGAGGGCGTCGCCCTTCGGCACACCCTCGCCGCGCAGCAGTTCGATCACCCGGGACGAGACCAGGACGCGGCCGCTGGCGCGCGCCGTGCGGGTGGTGACGTCCTTTGTCGATACGTCGACCATCCGGGCCGCGCCGGCCTCGTCGATGTGCGTCAGCCTGCTCTGCGTACTCATGTCTACGTGCCGCTCCCGCTCCGGGCCCCGAAACGCCGGGGCCTGTGTGGTGCAACACGCTACCCGCACCGGGCGGTCCCCAGCCGGGCAGGACCACTGGCCGAACAGGGCGGCCGGCCGTGCGGGACGGCCGGCCGGACGGGACCGCCGGGCGGACGCGGGGGCTACCCGAGCGGGATGACTTCCAGCTCGGTGCCGGGCTCCACCGAGGTGACGTCCTCCGGTACGACCATCAGCGAGTCGGCGTGCGCCAGGGCGGCGATCAGGTGCGAGCCCGATCCGCCGACCGGGCTGACGGTGCCCGCCCCGGGGTCGTACGCGCCGCGCAGGAACTGCCGGCGGCCGGCCGGGGAGCGCAGCGGCTCGTCGGCCTTCAGCACGGCCCGCACGCTCTCCCGGCTGACCTGCGACGCCGGCAGCCCCATCAGGGCACGGATCGCGGGACGCACGAACAGCTCGAAGGAGACGTACGAGGACACCGGGTTGCCGGGCAGCGCCAGCAGCGGGGTGTGGTCGGGGCCGACCGTGCCGAAGCCCTGCGGCTTGCCGGGCTGCATCGCGAGCTTGCGGAAGTCCACGCCGCCGGCCTGCGGCTCGTCGCCGTCGCCGGTGCCGGCCGCGGTGAGGGCCTCCTTGACCACGTCGTACGCGCCGACGCTGACCCCGCCGGTGGTGACCAGCAGGTCGGCCCGGATCAGCTGGTCCTCGATCGTCGAGCGCAGCGTGTCGGCGTCGTCGGCGACCGCGCCGACCCGGTAGGCGATGGCGCCCGCCTCCCGGGCGGCGGCGGCCAGCGCGAAGCTGTTGGAGTCGTAGATCGCGCCGGCGGCCAGCGCCTCACCCGGCTGGACCAGCTCGCTGCCGGTGGACAGGACGACCACGCGCGGGCGCGGCCGCACCCGTACGGTGCCCCGGCCGATCGCCGCCAGCAGCGCGATCTGCGGCGGCCCGAGGACGGTGCCGGCGGCCAGCGCCAGGTCGCCCGCCTGGACGTCGCTGCCGCGCGAGCGGACGTGCGCCCGAGCCTCGGCCGCGCGGTGCACGCGCACCTCGCCGCCGGCGCCCTCGGGCGCGGCGCTGGCCGGGGTCATCCCGGAGGCGGCGGCGCCGCCCGTGCCGCCGTCGGTCCACTCGACCGGTACCACGGCTTCCGCGCCGGGCGGCAGCGGGGCGCCGGTCATGATGCGGGCGGCCTGGCCGGGGCCGACGGTAGGCAGCTCGCCGCTGCCCGCCGCGACGTCGCCGATGACCGTGAGCACCGCGGGGAACTCCTCGCTCGCACCCTGGACGTCGGCCGTGCGGACGGCGTACCCGTCCATGGAGCTGTTGTCGAAGGGCGGGAGGGCGACGGGCACGGTGACGTCCTCGACCAGGACGCAGCCCTGGGCGTCGAGCAGCTGGAGCTCGATGGGCTCCAGCGGCCGGACGGCTGCGAGGACGTCCGCGAGGTGCTCGTCCACCGACCACAGGCGCTGCCGGCGGGTGTCCTGCGGTGCGCTGCTGCTCAAGGTGCTACATCTCCTCCGTGACGTAACGGTGAAGCCAGGTGCGGAAATCCGGGCCCAGGTCCTCACGTTCGCACGCGAGTCGGACGATGGCCCGCAGGTAGTCCCCCCGGTCCCCGGTGTCGTAGCGGCGGCCGCGGAAGACCACGCCGTGCACCGCGCCGCCCACGCTCTCGTCGGCGGCCAGCTTCTGCAGGGCGTCGGTGAGCTGGATCTCCCCACCGCGGCCCGGCTCGGTCTCCCGCAGTATGCCGAAGATCGCGGGGTGCAGGACGTAGCGTCCGATGACCGCGTAGTTGCTGGGCGCCTCGGCGGGCTCCGGCTTCTCGACGAGGCCGGTGATGCGGACGACGTCGTCCTCGCCGGTCGCCTCGACGGCGGCGCAGCCGTAGAGGTGGACGTTGGCGGGGTCGACCTCCATCAGGGCGATGACGGTGCCGCCGGTGTTCTCGTGGACCTCGACCATCCGGCGCAGCAGGGGGTCGCGCGGGTCGATGAGGTCGTCGCCGAGGAGGACGGCGAAGGGCTCGGCGCCTACGTGCGGCTCGGCGCACAGGACGGCGTGGCCGAGGCCGCGCGGGTCGCCCTGGCGGACGTAGTGCATGGTGGCGAGGTCGCTGGACTCCTGGACCTTCTTCAGCCGGTCGTCGTCGCCCTTCGCAGTCAGGGCCGACTCGAGCTCGTAGTTACGGTCGAAGTGGTCCTCGAGGGCCCGCTTGTTACGTCCTGTGATCATGAGGACGTCATCGAGCCCGGCCGAGACGGCCTCCTCGACCACGTACTGAATGGCCGGCTTGTCCACGACCGGGAGCATTTCCTTGGGCGTCGCCTTGGTCGCCGGGAGGAAGCGAGTACCGAGGCCCGCGGCCGGAATGACGGCTTTCTTGATCACGGGGTGCGACTGAGTCATGGGCAGAACCATAGTGGGTCGTACCGAACACCCGGCCAGATTCCGGTAAATAGATCCAACTCTGTCCCGATAGAAAAGGAAATGTGACCGAACTGTGGTAGAGAGCCTGCCCGGAAACCTCTCCTTCCCTCCCGAGAAGACCGCTCTGCGCCGGGAACTCCTCGCCGCCCGGAGGACCTTGTCCCCCGAGTCCCGCAGGACCGCCGCCCGGGCGCTCGCGCGCTCCGCGCTGGCGCTGCCCGAACTGGCCGGCGCGCGCACGGTGGCCGCGTACGTCTCCGTGGGCGCGGAACCGGGCACCCGCGAGCTGCTCGACGCGCTGCGGGACGCCGGCAAGCGGGTGCTGCTGCCCCTGCTGCTGCCCGACAACGACCTCGACTGGGCGGCGTACGAGGGCCCGGACAGCCTGGCCGAGGCCGCGCACCCTGGCAGGATGCGGCTGCTGGAGCCCTCGGGCCCGCCGCTGGGCCCGCAGGCCGTCACCGGCGCGGACGCCGTGCTGCTGCCCGGGCTGGCGGTGGACCGGCGCGGGATGCGGCTCGGGCGCGGCGGGGGCTCGTACGACCGGGTGCTCGCGCGGCTGGAGCGCGCGGGCGCGCATCCGGCGCTGGTGGTGCTCCTCTACGACGAAGAGGTGGTCGCGCGGGTCCCGGAGGAACCGCACGACCACCCCGTCCAGGCGGTCGCCACCCCGTCGGGGGTGGTGCGCTTCACGACCTGATCACGGCGTCCGGATCACCGTCCGGACCGCGATGCCGGGGCCGGGTCGTGCGCGCCGCTCACGGCTTGAGCGTCAGGGTGTCCACTGTCGACTTGTCGACGGCGGCCTTCCCAAACGGCCAGTCCAGCAGCTCACCCTTGGCCCACAGGGTCGTCTGGTCCGTGTAGTTGCCGTTGTACGCGTGGCCCGAGGCGCCGGTCAGGTTGATCCAGCGGGACTTGTCCAGGTCACTGAGGTTGACGACCATCCGCATCGACGGCACCCAGGTGACGTCGTACCCGCTGGAGGCGTTCCAGCCGGTGGCGTTGACGGTGGCCTCGCCGCCGCCCAGGTTCCACGGGCCGCGGTTGAGGAGCCACTGCATGAAGGCCGGGCCCTCCTTGCCGATGGTCTGGTTCTTCAGCGACAGCTGGTGCAGCCGGCCCCAGCTCCAGGTCGACTGGTCCTTGCCGAGCTTGGCGGTCAGCTCCCAGCGCGCGTCCTCCATCGCCCGGGCGAAGAGCTCGTCACGGGTCTTGATGGGCTTGTCGTGGACGGTCTTCGGGGTGGCGGTCCACCACGGCGACTTCTCGTCCTTGACCAGGCGGCGGACCACCTCGAACCAGCGGTCGCCGCCGTCCGGCTGCGCGGAGTCGGGGCCGCGGGTGCCGCACTCGCGGACGGTCTTGGCGAGGTCGTCGTTCGGGCCGGTGCCCTCCTCGATGACGTTCATGCAGCTGCCCTCGACGCGCAGCTCCTTCGGCATCTTGTCGCCGAACGCCAGCTTGAGGATGTTGCGCCAGACCGCGTTGAAGTACGCGGCCGCCGCCGAGTCGTTCTCCTGCGTGTAGTTCCAGCCCTCCAGCAGCTTCTGCGCCGAACGCACGTCCGGGTCGGAGACCGGGATCTTGGCCAGCATCGGGGTCAGCAGCGCGGCGATCTCGCTGCTGTTGTCCATCTGCATGGTGCGCATGTCGTCGGTGGAGATCTTGCCGCTGTCCTTGATCTTCGCCTCGATGAGGTCGTTGATCCGCTGGCTGCGGGCGCCGTAGCCCCAGTCGGTGGTCAGCACGTACGGGTACTTGCCCGCGCCGGTGCCGGACTCGGTGACGGCCTGGTTGGCGGTGACGATGTAGCCGCGCTGCGGGTTGAGCTCCCAGGGCAGCTCGTTCTGCGGGATGTAGCCGGCGTTGCCGTCGCGGCCGCCCTTCCAGGCGTACTTGGGGTCCCAGCCGGGGGCCGGCATGCGGCCGTCGCCCTGGCCTCGGACCGGGACGCGGCCCGGGGCCTGGTAGCCGATGTTGCCGTTGGCGCCCTTGTTGTCGGCGTAGATGAGGTTCTGCGACGGGACCTCGAAGTCCGCGGCCGCGGCCCGGAAGCTCGCGAAGTCCTTGGCGCGGTCGAGCTTGAAGACCGCGTCCATCGACTTGCCGGGGTCCAGGGCGGTCCAGCGCAGGGCGACGGCGTAGCCGGTGCCGCGGTCGGGGGCCGAGCTCGGGACGGGGGCGCGCGAGCCGACGGTCTCGAGCTCGTCGCTGCGGTCGGAGATCAGCGGTCCGTTGTTCGTGGTGCGGACGGTGATCTTCTTGGTCGCGCCCCCGGCGACCTTGATCTCCTCTTCACGGGTGGTGAAGGGGACGACCTTGTTGTCGTAGACGTAGCCCTCGGGACGGACCTGCTCCAGGTAGAGGTCGGTGACGTCGGCGCCGAGGTTGGTCATGCCCCAGGCGATGTCGGCGTTGTGGCCGATGACCACGCCGGGCATGCCGGAGAAGGTGAAGCCGGCGACGTCGTACTGGCACTGGGCCGAGACCGCGCGGCAGTGCAGGCCCATCTGGTACCAGACCGAGGGCAGCTGCGGGGACAGGTGCGGGTCGTTCGCGAGCAGCGGCTTGCCGGTGGTCGTGTACTTGCCCGAGATGACCCAGGAGTTCGAGCCGATGCCGCTGCCGTTGGGGCCGAGGATCGCCGGGATGTCGTCCAGGGTCTTGGCGAGGGAGGTGAGCTGCGTGCGCAGGCCGACGGTCGCGCCCTGGGCGCTCGCGTTGTCGGCGAGGCCGGTGGCGGGGTTGGTGCCGCCGTTGGGGGTGGCCTGCGAGCCGGTGCCGGTGGTGGAGCCCGTGGTGCCGCCGGTGCCCGTTGCGCCCGTGCCCGTGGTGCCGGTGCCTGTGGTGCCGGTACCGGTCGTGCCGGCGGAGGTGCCCGCCGCGGAGCCGGTGCCCGCCGTGGTGGCGCCCGGGGTGCCCTGCGGGGCGTACTTGCCGCCCGCGACGGTGCCGCCCTCGACGATCGGCTTGTTCCGGTCGAACGGGTACGCCGGGTAGAGCTCGTCTATCTGGGCCTGCGTGAGCTTGTTCGACATCAGCGAGCGGTCGATCTCGTCCTGCATGTTGCCGCGCAGGTCCCAGGCCATCGCCTTGAGCCAGGCCACCGAGTCGACCGGCGTCCACTTCTCGGGCTTGTAGCTGTCGGTGATCTTGAGGGCGGCATGCTCGACGGAGAGGTCCTTGCCGGACTTCCCCTTCAGGTACGCGTTGACCCCGTCGGCGTAGGCCTGGAGGTACTTCTTCGTCTCGGGCGAGAGCTTCTTGTCGTACTCCTCCTGCGCGACCTGGCGCCAGCCGAGGGTGCGCAGGAAGGCGTCGGTCTCGACCTGGCCGGAGCCGAACATCTCCGACAGCCGGCCGGAGGTCATGTGACGGCGTACGTCCATCTCCCAGAACCGGTCCTGCGCGTGCACGAAGCCCTGCGCGCGGAAGAGGTCCTCGTCGTGGTCGGCGTAGAGCTGCGGAATGCCGTGCTCGTCGCGCTTCACGTCGACGGTCCCGGTCAGGCCGGGGACCTTGAGGGAGCCGGTGGTCTGCGGGAAAGAAGCGCGTACGGTGTCCGCGCTCCAGTACGCGCCGTAGCCGAGGACCGCCAAGAGCGCCAGGACCATGACGAGCACGAGCAGGCGTGCGCGTCGTCCCTTCTTCTTGACGGAAGGTCCGGATTCTTTGGCGGGCATCGCTGTCCTTCGAGGGGCAGGGTGGTCCTGGGAGTGCTGGAGCAACCATAGGCGCAGGACCGCCTCCGTTGATCCGCCAGGGGTCAAGGTCCGTAGGACAGGGACGAACTGCCGTTTCACAATGTGGGTATCGCGTAAAGAGTCCGTCAAAGATTAGGTAAGGTAACGAAGCACTTGCCGAATACGCCGCCGGTGGAACGTTCCGTCGTGCGCGCTTTGAGGAAAGGGCCGCCCACTGACTGTCCACACGCTCAATGAGCTCCTGCTGGTCTGCTCGCTCGTGCTGCTCGTCGCGGTAGCGGCGGTACGCATCTCTTCACGCAGCGGCCTCCCCAGCCTGCTCATCTACCTCGGCATAGGCATCGCGATAGGCCAGGACGGCATCGGCAACGTCGTATTCGACAACGCCGAGCTGACCCAGGTCATCGGTTACGCCGCGCTCGTCGTCATCCTCGCCGAGGGCGGCCTGGGCACGAAGTGGAAAGAGATCAAACCGGCCCTGCCGCAGGCGGTCGTCCTGTCGCTGGTCGGCGTCGCCATCAGCGTGAGCGTCACCGCGGCCGGCGCGCACTACCTCGTGGGACTCGAATGGCGGCAGGCGCTGCTGATCGGTGCGGTCGTCTCCTCGACCGACGCGGCGGCGGTCTTCTCGGTCCTGCGGAAGGTCCCGCTGCCCGCGCGGGTGACCGGCGTGCTGGAGGCCGAGTCGGGCTTCAACGACGCCCCCGTCGTCATCCTGGTGGTCGCCTTCGCGACGGTCTCGCCGGTGGACGCGTGGTACGTGCTGGTCGGCAAGATCGCGCTGGAGCTGGCCATCGGCACCGCGATCGGCCTGGCCGTGGGCTTCCTGGGGGCGTACGCGCTGCGGCACGTGGCACTGCCCGCCTCCGGCCTCTACCCGATCGCGGTGATGGCGATCGCCGTGAGCGCGTACGCCGCCGGCGCGATGGCGCACGGCTCCGGCTTCCTCGCCGTCTACCTGGCGGCGATGGTGCTGGGGAACGCCAAGCTGCCGCACTGGCCCGCCACGCGGGGGTTCGCGGACGGGCTGGGCTGGATCGCGCAGATCGGCATGTTCGTGCTGCTGGGCCTGCTCGTCACCCCGCACGAGCTGGCGGGCGACTTCTGGCCCGCCGTGATCATCGGACTGGTGCTGACGATGGTGGCGCGCCCACTGGAGGTGTTCGTCAGCCTGCTGCCGTTCCGGGTCGCATGGCAGGAGCAGGTGCTGATGTCGTGGGCGGGTCTGCGCGGAGCCGTGCCGATCATCCTGGCGACGATCCCGATGGTGACCGGGATCGAGGGCAGCGACCGCGTCTTCAACATCGTCTTCGTGCTGGTCGTCGTCTACACGCTGGTGCAGGGCCCCACCCTGCCCTGGCTGGCGCGCAAGCTGAACCTGCGCGAGACCGGCGAGGCCGCGGCGGACCTGGGGATCGAGTCGGCGCCGCTGGAGAAGCTGCGCGGGCACCTGCTGTCCTTCGCGATACCGGACGCCTCGCGGATGCACGGTGTGGAGGTCGGCGAGCTGCGGCTGCCGGCCGGCGCCTCGGTGACGCTGGTGGTCCGGGACGCGAAGAGCTTCGTGCCGGCGCCGTCGACCGTGCTGCGCCGGGGGGACGAGCTGCTGGTGGTCGCCACGGATCCGGTGCGAGACGCGGCGGAGGCGCGGCTGCGGGCAGTGGCGCGCGGGGGCAAGCTCGCGGGGTGGCTGGGCACGGGTGGCGGAGCGTCACTCTAGGTGCCGGAGGGTGACCGAAAGGCCGTCTGAGCAGGGGATTCCCGTTAGAGCAGCATTCCAATTCGGCCATTTCCGGTGGCTTGCGGGTCGGAATGCAAAGTTCCAGTTAATCGCAGGTGAAGGCATACCTTGTCACCGTAATCACAGGGCGTGGTAGTGGATTCCCCTGTACGATGAAGGCACACCAGATCGAACCAACTCTGCCTGACGCAGAGCTGGCGCGACCGCAAAGCGGCCGTGGCACCCTCCCGCAGTGGGCGCCCAGGTATCACTCGGTTCTGCGCAAGAGGACAGCTCTCGGGGCTCCCACATGTACGGGTACGGTCGCTCACAAGGCGGCCGGCCGTCCGCAGACGGGGAGTTCTACCAGGCAGCGGAAAGGCCAGGCCGTGACATCCGCGGTCACGACCGACACGTCCGCCCGACCCGGCTACGCGCAGCTGCTGCGCACACCCGGCGCCCTCTCCTTCGTCCTCCCCGGCTTCGCCGCCCGCCTGCCCTTCGGCATGCTGACCATCAGCATCCTGCTGCTCGTCCAGCACGCCACCGGCTCCTACGGCGACGCGGGCATCGTCTCCGCCGTCACCGGCGTCTCGATGGCCCTGTTCGCGCCGGTCATGGGCAAGCTCACCGACCGCCGCGGCCAGAGCGCCGTCCTCGTGCCGGTCGTCCTCGCCCACGCCACCGCGGTCTCCGCTCTGACCGCGCTGGCTCTCCTCGGCGCCCCCCTGTGGGCGCTCGCGCTGGCCGCCGTCCCGGCCGGCGCCTCCGTCCCGCAGGTCGGGCCCATGGTCCGGACCCGCTGGGCGGCCAAGCTGGAGGGCTCCCCGCTGCTGCCGACGGCGGCCGCGTTCGAGTCCGTCACCGACGAGTTCACCTTCGTCGTCGGCCCGGTGCTCGCCACCGCGCTGTGCACCGGCGTCCACCCGGCCGCCGGCCTGGCCACCGAGGCGGCCCTGACCCTGCTCGGCGGCCTGTTCTTCGCCGCCCAGCGCGCCACCGAGCCGAAGACCGCCCCGCAGGCGGCCCACGGCGAGAAGCACGCGTCGGCCCTGTCGTTCCCGGGCCTGCGCGTCCTGATCGTCGCGTTCCTCGGCATCGGCGCCGTCTTCGGCGGCATGCAGGTGTCGCTCACCGCCTTCGCCGGCGAGATCGGCAACCCGGGCGCCAACGGCCTGCTGTACGGCGTCTTCGCGGCCGGCAACATGATCGCCGGTATCACCATGGGCGCCATCGCCTGGAAGATCGGCCCGCGCCGCCGCCTGATCCTGGGCTACGTCGGCCTGACCGCCACCGCCTCGGTCCTGTGGGCCGTGAACTCGGCCGTCCTGATGGGCGCGGTCGGCCTGCTCGTCGGCCTGTGCATCGCCCCCGCGCTGATCACTGGCTACACGATGATCGAGCAGCTCGTCCCGGCGGCCTCGCGCACCGAGGCCTTCACCTGGCTGACCGGTGCGGTCGCCTTCGGCCAGGCCGTCGCCGTGATCGTGGCCGGCCGTCTGACGGACGCGCACGGGTCCTCGTACGGCTTCCTGGTGCCGCTGGCCGCCACCGCGCTCGCGCTGGCCACCCTGGTGGCGCTGCGCGGGAAGCTGGCGCCCAAGGCCCCGAGCCGCCTCGTGAACACGTCCGCGCCGGCCGCCGCCGCTGCCGAACAGGCCGGGCGGGAGCGCGCGACCGAGCGTGGGCTCGGTCACCGCACGCCTGTAACGGTGGACTGATCCGCCGGAATACGTCACCATGGAGCGTCGTTAGCACTCATTGAGTCAGAGTGCCAGGAGGAAATTCGTGCCGACCTACCAGTACCAGTGCACCGAGTGCGGTGAGGGCCTTGAGGCCGTGCAGAAGTTCACCGACGAAGCGCTGACCGTGTGCCCGAGCTGCGACGGACGCCTGAAGAAGGTGTTCTCCGCCGTCGGCATCGTCTTCAAGGGCTCCGGTTTCTACCGGAACGACAGCCGTGGCGCCTCGTCGAGCAGCACGCCCGCCTCGAAGTCCGCGTCCACGGCGTCGACCGCTTCGGCTCCGGCCGCCGCGTCGTCCTCGACGTCCTCGAGCACGGGCAGCAGCTCCAGCTCGGCCGCCTGACCTCTCACGTCTTCCGAAAGGCCCCGTCAGCCCCTCTTGGGTTCTAGGAGTCGTCGCAACACCCCAGCTCAAGGGGTGCGATGGACTTCGAGATCCGCAAGGTGCGGACGGTGGCGCAAGGGCGTAGGA
>NZ_JBIAWQ010000012.1:158162-225786 GCF_042895815.1 Streptomyces sp. NPDC001373 | reverse complement strand
ACACGTCCAGCCCCGACGGGTAGACAGGCATGCGAAGCCTCTGGTGGGCACGGGTTCTTCTTGGTCGAAAACCCATCTACCAGGGGCTTCACCCGTCTGTCAGCCGAACTGACCAACCCGGCCCGCAGGTTGGAAAAGGCTCACTCTCCCCATTCAGTCCACTGGTGGTCGCCGTGAACCTAGCGGGGTCAACACGCCCGTGAACAGTACCGGTTGGGCCGCCGCGTCAGCACAGGATCCAGCCGGACTCCACCGATCCGGCCGCCACATCCCCCTTCACGTACACGCACCGGCTGATCGCGCCGACGGTGACGGGGCCCGCGTAGCGGGTGTATTGCCCCGTGTCGCCCACGGGGACCCCGCCGCGCGGCTGAACGCTCACCGCGAGGTGGCGGCGCTCCCCGGGGTGCAGGGCGACGGTCACCGCGCAGACCTGCGTCCGGCTCTTGTACACGCGCACCTCGGCGTCCGGCAGCGGCAGCGTCCTGACCAGATCGCCCGCGCAGCCGCCGGTGGCGGCCGCCGCCCGGGGGGCCGCCGCGAACACCCCGCCGGCGGCCAGCCAGAGCGCCGCCCCGACCGTGGCGAGGGACACCCCCCGCCCCCGCGCCTTCCACCCCTGAGACACCTGACCCCCCGATCGGTCGTACGTGACCCGTACTGACGTACGTACGACGCGCGGGGCCGCCGGAAGGTTGCACTACTCTGGGCGATCGACCGCATGCCCACCGTCACCGTGAAAGGCGTCCGCCCATGACGACCGACCTGCTCGACCGGAAGCTGGAGCGCGCGTTCGCGCACCTGGACGCCGACGACAACGGCGTGATCGACGAGAAGGACATGATCGCGCTCGGCTCCCGGCTGCTGACGGCGCTGGCCGAGCCCGCCGACTCCCCCAGGGCGGCCGAAGTGTTCCGCGGGCTCACCGACTTCTGGGTGGACCTCTTCAACGAGCTGGGCGCGGGCGGGGACCAGAAGCTGACGCCCGCGCAGTACCGGGACGGCATGACCCGTCTCTACAAGGACGGCGGACCGGCGTACGAGAAGTCCTTCCGGCCGATGATGAAGGCGATCCTGACCGTCGTCGACACCAACGGCGACGGCCACATCAGCCCCGAGGAGTTCCACAAGGCCCAGCTGGCCTTCGACACCCGGCTGGAGCCCGCCGACGCGGACGTCCTCTTCGAGCGGATCGACAAGAACCACGACGGGTACCTGTCGGTGGACGAGCTCCTCGACGCGGTACGCGAGTACTACACCGGTGAGGACGAGGACGCCCCGGGCAACCTGCTCTTCGGCGAGCTCTGACACCCGGGGCGTACTCCTGGGGGCTGCGCTACGCGGCGGCCGCCGGCTCGTCCTCGCCGACGAAGGTCCGCCACAGCACGGCGTAGCGGCCTCCCCGGGCGAGCAGTTCGGCGTGGCTGCCGTCCTCGACGACCCGGCCGCGCTCCATGACCACCACCCGGTCGGCGCGGGCGGCGGTGGTCAGCCGGTGGGCCACCACCAGGGTCGTGCGCTTGCCCGCGAGGCGGTCGGTGGCCTGGTTGACCTGCGCCTCGGTGGCCAGGTCGAGGGCGGCGGTGGCCTCGTCGAGCAGCAGCACGTCCGGGTCGACGAGCTCGGCGCGGGCCAGTGCGATCAGCTGGCGCTGGCCCGCGGAGAGGTTGCGGCCGCGCTCGGTGACGGTGTGCAGGTAGCCGCCGTCGAGGGTGGCGACCATGTCGTGGGCGCCGACCGCGCGCGCGGCCGCCTCCACCTCGGCGTCGCTCGCCTCCGGCCGCCCGTAGGCGATGGCGTCGCGGACCGTCCCCGGGAAGAGGTACGACTCCTGGGGGACGACCCCCAGCCGGTGGCGGTACGCCGTCAGGTCCAGGTCCCGCAGGTCGGTGCCGTCGGCGGTGACCCGGCCGGAGGTCGGGTCGTAGAACCGGGCCACCATCTTGACCAGGGTGGACTTCCCGGCGCCCGTCTCGCCGACGAAGGCGACGGTCTGCCCGGCGGGTATCCGCAGGCTGATGCCGCCCAGCGCCTCGCCGTTCTCGCCGCGCTCCTCGGCGGTGGCGTACGCGAAGCGGACGTCCTCGAAGACGATCTCGCCGCGCAGGGCGGGCACCTCGCGGGGCGCGGCCGGGGGCGGGGTGGTGGTGGGCTCGCGCAGCAGGTCCTGGATGCGGCCGAGGGAGACGGTGGCCTGCTGGTAGCCGTCGAAGACCTGGGAGAGCTGCTGGACCGGGGCGAAGAACAGGTCGATGTAGAGCAGGTACGCCACCAGCGCTCCGGTGGTGAGGGTGGCGGCCTCCACCCGGCCCGCGCCGACGATCAGCACGGCCGCCGCCGCGCCGGAGGACAGCAGCTGGACGAAGGGGAAGTAGACGGATATCAGCCACTGGCCCCGCACCCGGGCCTGGCGGTAGGAGTCGCTGCGCTCGGCGAAGCGCTCGGCGCCGGAGCGCTGGCGGCGGAAGGCCTGGACCAGGCGCAGCCCGGCGACCGACTCCTGGAGGTCGGCGTTGACCAGGCTGACCCGGTCGCGGGCGAGCTCGTACGCGGCGACCGACTTGCGGCGGAAGACGATCGTGGCGAGGACCAGCACCGGCAGGGTGGCGAAGACGATCAGCGCGAGTTCGAGGTCGAGGACGAGCAGGGCGATCAGGATGCCGAAGAAGGTCAGGACGGAGACGACGGCGGTGACCAGCCCGGTCTGCAGGAAGCTGGACAGGGAGTCCACGTCGGTGGTCATCCGGGTCATGATCTTGCCGGTGAGCTCGCGCTCGTAGTAGTCCAGGCCCAGGCGCTGGAGCTGGGCGAAGATCTTGACGCGCAGGGCGTAGAGGACGCGCTCGCCGGTGCGCCCGGTCATCCGGGTCTCGGCGAACTGCGCGGCCCACTGGGCGAGGACGATGACCAGGGCGAGGCCTGCGGCGGCCCAGACCGCCCCCAGAGCGGCCTTCTCCACGCCCTGGTCGATGCCGTGCCGGATCAGGACCGGCAGCAGCAGGCCGGCGCCGGCGTCGAGGGCGACGAGGGCGAGGCTGACGGCGAGCGGGGCCCAGAAGCCGTGGAGCAGCCGGCGCAGGCCGTAGCTCTCCTCGGCGGCCGCGGCCCGGTCCTCGTCCACCTCCGGCCGGTCGTCGGTCGGCGGCAGGGCGGCGACCTGCGCGAGCAGTTCGGGGGTGGCCCCTGGCATCCCGGACGCGGTCCCGGGTGCGCTCGTCTCCTCCTCGCGGCGCCACAGCTCGGGGGTGACCCCGTCGGCGACGCGCCGCTTGGCGTTCACCGGCTCGGAGTCGATCTCGGCCTCCAGCTCGATGTCCCGTTCTAGGTCCCCGTCGATGTCCCGTTCGAACTCGGCCATGGAGGAGGCGTCGGGGATGCGCGGGGATCCGGCGCCGAGGGCCTCGGGGTCGGTCAGCAGGCGGCGGTAGAGGGCGGAGCGGACCTCCAGTTCCTCGTGCGTGCCGATGTCGGCGAGCCGGCCGCCGTCGAGGACGGCGATCCGGTCGGCGAGGGCGAGGGTGGAGCGGCGGTGGGCGATCAGCAGGGTGGTGCGGCCGGCCATGACCGCGCGCAGCGCCTCGTGGATCTCGTGCTCGACGCGGGCGTCGACGGCGGAGGTGGCGTCGTCGAGGAGGAGGAGCCTGGGGTCGGTCAGCAGGGCGCGGGCGAGCGCGATGCGCTGGCGCTGGCCGCCGGAGAGGGTCAGGCCCTGTTCGCCGACCTTGGTGTCGTAACCGGCCGGCAGCGCCTGAATAAACGATTCCGCTTGGGCCGCCCGGGCGGCCGCGCGTATCTCCTCGTCGGTGGCGCCGGGGCGCCCGTAGGCGATGTTGGCCCGGATGGTGTCGGAGAAGAGGAAGGAGTCCTCGGGCACGAGCCCGATGGCGGCGCGCAGGGAGTCGTACGTCAGGTCGCGCACGTCGTGGCCGCCGACGCGGACGGTGCCGTGGTCGGCGTCGTAGAAGCGCGGCAGGAGCAGCGAGACGGTGGACTTGCCGGAGCCGGACGCCCCGACGACGGCGACGGTCTCGCCCTCCTCGAGGGCGAGCGAGAAGCCGTCGAGGACGGGCCGCTCGGGGTCGTAGCCGAAGCGGACGTCCTCGAACTCGACGGTGGCGGGCGCGTCGGCGGGCAGCTCGCGCGTCCCCTCGCGGATCACCGGCTCGGTGTCGATGAGCTCGAAGACCCGTTCCACGCCGGCCCGTGCCTGCTGGCCGACGGTGAGCACCATGGCGAGCATGCGGACGGGGCCGACCAGCTGGGCGAGGTAGGTGGAGAAGGCGACGAAGGTGCCGAGGGTGATGTGCCCGTTGGTGGCCAGCCAGCCGCCGAGGGCCAGCATGGCGACCTGGCCGAGGGCGGGGACGGCCTGGAGGGCGGGGGTGTAGCGGGAGTTCAGCCGGATGGCGCGCATCCGCCCGCCGAAGAGCCGGCGGCCGGCCTCGCGGAGCTTGCCGGTCTCCTGCTCCTCCTGCCCGAAGCCCTTGACGACGCGCACCCCGGTCACGGCCCCGTCGACGACGGTGGCGACGGCGGCGGCCTGGCCCTGGGCGTACCAGGTGGCGGGGAAGAGCTTCCTGCGGCTGCGCTTGGCGATGAACCACAGCGCGGGGGCCATCAGCAGAGCGACCACGGTCAGCAGCGGCGACAGCCACACCATGACGGCCAGGGATATCCCGAAGAGCAGGAAGTTGCCGATGGTCATGGGCAGCATGAACAGCAGGCCCTGGATCAGCTGGAGGTCGCTGGTGGCCCGGCCGACGACCTGTCCGGTCGACAGCTCGTCCTGCCGCCGCCCGTCGAGGCGGGCGATGGTGTCGTACATGTCGGTGCGCAGGTCATGCTGCACGTCGAGGGCGAGGCGGCCGCCGTAGTACCGGCGCACGTAGGTGGCCGCGTAGACCAGCACGGCGGCGCCGACGAGCAGGCCCGCCCAGGGCCCCATCCGTCTGGTCCCGTTGCCGATGACGTCGTCGATGATGACCCGGGTGACGAGCGGTACGAGCGCCATGACGGCCATGCCGGCCAGCGAGGAGCCCAGCGCCAGCAGCACGTTGAGCCTGTACCGCCAGGTGTAGGCGGCCAGCCGCCTGCCCCAGCCCTGTTTCTCCCCAGCCGCCGTCACGTGGGTGCCTCCCCGTAGGTCCTGTCCTGCCGCCACCCCCAACGCTCCGACCGGCGGATTTCATCCCGCCGCACCAGTTCGAACATGCGCGTACGGCGCCTCCGGCGCACGCCGGGAGCACCCGTACGGGCCAGGGCGGTACCCCTGGCTCCAGGCCGCCCCACCCAGACCACCGGCTGGCCCGTGACGCGGGCGATCGTCTCGCAGTCCTCGTCGTGGTGGAGCAGGGTCAGCGGGCCACCGCTAGCCCAGGTGCGTCGGGGCGAACATCCGCGGGGTGGCGGGGAGGACCAGGACCGACGGGCCGGGGGTGGCGAGGGCGTCGGCGAGGTCCTCGCGGAGGGTGGCCGGGGTGGTGGTGGCGGCCGGGACACCGAAGGACCGCGCCAGGGCGGCGAAGTCGGGGCGGGTGAGTTCGGTGCCGGTGGTACGGCCGTCGAAGGCGTCCGTCATGTACTCGCGCAGGATGCCGTAGCCGCCGTCGTCCACGATCAGCCAGGTGACGTCCAGCTCGTACTGCTTCGCGGTGGCGAGCTCGGCGACGGAGTACATCGCGCCGCCGTCGCCGGAGACCGCGAGGACCGGGGTGCCCGGCTCCGCGACCGCCGCGCCGAGGGCCGCCGGGAAGGCGTAGCCGAGGCCGCCGGCGCCCTGGGCCGAGTGCATGGTGTTGGGGTGCTTGGCGTCGAAGGCCGACCAGGCCCAGTAGGACAGGATCGTCATGTCCCAGAAGGACGGGGAGCGGGCCGGCAGGGCGGACCTGATCGAGGCCAGGAGCTCCTGTTCGAGGCCGAGGTCCTGGGCGGCGAGCCGGGCGGCGATGTCGGCGAGGACCGCACGGACCCGGGCGGGGGCGTCCGGGTCCTCGCGGGGCTCGACCGTCTCCAGGAGGGCCTGGAGGGCCAGGCGGGCGTCCGCGTGGATGCCGAGCGCCGGGTGGTTGGACTCCAGCTTGCCGAGGTCGGCCTCGATCTGGACGACCCGGCCCGTGGGGAAGAAGGTGTGGTAGTTCGAGGACAGCTCGCCCAGGCCGGAGCCGACGACGAGGAGGACGTCGGCGTCCTCCAGGAAGTCCGTCATGTGGCGGTCCTCCAGCCAGGACTGGAGGGACAGCGGGTGGGTCCAGGGGAAGGCGCCCTTGCCGCCGAAGGTGGTGACCACGGGGGCGTTCAGGCGCTCGGCGAGCTGCCTGAGCTTGCCCGCCGCGTCGGCGCGGACCGCGCCGCCGCCCGCGATGATCACCGGGCGGGAGGCCCGGGACAGCCAGTGCGCCGCCAGCGCGGTCAGCTCCGGGCGCGGGGCGAGTTCGTGCGGGCTCGCGTCCATGCCCGTGACCTGCGGGACCACCGTCTCCGCGCGGAGCACGTCCTCGGGGATCTCCACCCAGACGGGGCCGTGCGGGGCCGTGAGGGCCGACTCCCAGGCCCCGGCGACGACCGAGGGGATCTGGGAGGGGGTGCGGGCGATGTGGACGGACTTCACCACGTCGCGGAAGGACGCGGACTGCTCGCGCAGCTCGTGCAGGTGGCCGCGCCGGCCCCCGCCCAGGCCCGCGGAGGGGACCTGGGAGGAGATGGCGAGGACCGGGGCGGAGGCGGCCGCCGCCTCGGCGAGGGCCGGCAGGGACATGAGCGCCCCGGGGCCCGTGGAGAGCAGCAGCGGGACCGCCTCGCCGGTGAGGCGGCCGTAGGCGTCGGCGGCGAACCCCGCGTTGTTCTCCGTCCGCAGGCCGACCAGCCGCAGGTCGGAGCGGCCGACGGCGTCGAAGAGGGCCAGCGCGTGCTGCCCCGGCAGACCGAAGGCGGTCGTCGCGCCGAGGCCGCGCAGCGTCTCCACGACCAGGTCCCCGCCCGTGCGGCCCGGCGGCGGGGCCAGGGCGGCCGCCGTCTGGGCCTCGGTGGGGCGGAGAACCAGGTCGTGGTCGTGCGTCACGTGCTTGCGTGCCCTTCGTGCCGTCTCGCTGCGCCGCGCTGCCGGGCCGCCGTGCCTCGCCCTACTTCGCCCGGGAGGCGGCGATCTGGCGGCTCATGATCGTGGTGAGCTCGTACGCGGTGTGCGAGGCCGCGACCGAGGTGATCTCGGCGTGATCGTACGCCGGGGCGACCTCGACCACGTCGGCGGAAACGAGGTTGCAGGACGACAGGCCGCGGATGATCTCCAGCAGCTCGCGGGAGGTCATGCCGCCCGCCTCCGGCGTACCCGTGCCGGGCGCGTGCGCCGGGTCCAGGACGTCGATGTCGATGGAGATGTACAGCGGGCGGTCGCCGATGCGCTGGCGCAGCTGGTCGGCGATCTCGTCGGCGCCGCGGCGGTACACGTCGGCGGAGGTCACGATGCCGAAGCCCATCTTGGCGTCGTCGTCCAGGTCCTGCTTGCCGTACAGCGGGCCGCGGGTGCCGACGTGGGAGAGGGCCTCGGTGTCGAGGATGCCCTCCTCGACGGCGCGGCGGAAGGGCGTGCCGTGGGTGTACTCGGCACCGAAGTAGGTGTCCCAGGTGTCCAGGTGGGCGTCGAAGTGCAGCAGGGCGACCGGGCCGTGCTTCTTCGCGACCGAGCGCAGCAGGGGCAGGGCGATGGTGTGGTCGCCGCCGAGGGTCATCAGACGGGAGCCGTTGCCGAGGAGCTCGTCGGCGGCGGCCTCGACCGTCTCGACGGCCTCGTTGATGTTGAAGGGGTTCACCGCGATGTCACCGGCGTCGGCGACCTGCGCGAGGGCGAACGGGGAGGCGTCCTGCGCCGGGTTGTAGGGGCGCAGCAGGCGCGAGGCCTCGCGGATGGCGTTGCCGCCGAAGCGGGCGCCGGGGCGGTAGGAGACACCGGAGTCGAAGGGCACGCCGACGACGGCGACGTCGGCGGAGCCGACCTCGTCCAGGCGGGGCAGGCGGGCGAAGGTCGCCGGACCGGCGTAGCGCGGGATCCGGGAGGAGTCGACGGGGCCGCGCGGCGTCTGCTCGGTGCTCATGGGGGGTGCCCTTCTGGTGGTCCTGCTGGTGCGGTCCTTCGAGCGTAAGCGTGCCGCGCGGAGGTAGGGAGGGTACGTTTCATCCATCTGGCCGCGCTGAAATGTACGGAGTATCCATGGCCGATCTCCCGGTCCCCCCGCCGGTCCCCCCGCATCCCGGCACCGGGCCCCGGGCGTCGGCGTCGGCCCCCGCCGGGGAGCCGATGACGCCGCCCGTGGGGCTGGCGGGGCTGCTCGGGGAGCGGGGGCTCGGGCTGCGGCACCTCGCGGGCCCGGCGGTGGCGGAGGTGCACGGGGTGCACGCCTCCGAGATGGCGGACCCGTCCCCGTACCTGCTGGGAGGCGAGCTGCTGCTGACGGCCGGGGCCGCGCTGACGGAGGCCGGGGCCGCCGCCTACGTGCACCGGCTCGCCCGCGCCGGGGCCGCCGCGCTCGGCTTCGGCGTGACCCCGGTGCACGAGGTGGTGCCGCCCGGTCTGGCCGAGGCGTGCGAGCGGTACGGGCTGCCGCTCGTCGAGGTCCCGCCGGGGACCCCGTTCACGGCCGTCGCCCGCAGCGTCGGGCGCCTGATGGCGGAGGCCCGCACCCGTGAGCTCCGCCGCGTCACCGAGGCCCAGCAGTCGCTGGCGGCGGCCGCCGCCCGCCCGGACCCGGTCCCGGCGGTCCTGTCCCGCCTGGCGACGGGCTTGGGGGGCTGGGCGGCGCTGTGGGAGCCGGGGCCGCAGGGCGCGGCGGAGTCCGGGGGCGCGGCCGGAGGGCACCGGCCCGGTCCGGCGGGGCCGGGCCCCGTCCCTGCGGGTGCGGCCTCCGACACGGTCCCTGGGCCCGGCCCGGCGGATCGGCGCCGGGGTGCCGGGGCGGGCGCGGCGGCTGCTGCGGGCGCGGGGCCCGGCGCGAGCCCGGGTGCCGACGGGGGCGCACCCGCCGGCACGGGCACGGGGGCAGGCGCGGGCACGGGGGCCGGTACGGGCACGGCCAGCGGGGCTGGCACAGCGGCCGGGGCGAGCACGGCCACCGGGGCGGGCACGGGGGCCGGCACGGGCACCGCCGCCGGGGCTGGCACAGCGGCCGGGGCGGGCACGGC
Source organism: Streptomyces sp. NPDC001373 (assembly GCF_042895815.1). Taxonomy (NCBI): domain Bacteria; kingdom Bacillati; phylum Actinomycetota; class Actinomycetes; order Kitasatosporales; family Streptomycetaceae; genus Streptomyces; species Streptomyces sp. NPDC001373. The sequence continues at coordinate 216,615 of NZ_JBIAWQ010000012.1, read as the reverse complement.
CGTCGGCACGGGCACGGGGGCCGGGGCGGGCACAGCGGCCGGGGCAGGCACGGCCGTCGGCACGAGGGCCGGGGCGGGCACGGGGGCCGGGGCGGGCACGGGGGCCGGGGCGGGCACGGGGGCCGGGGCGGGCACGGGGGCCGGGGCGGGTCCCCTCCCGGCCCACCCGGCCGGCGGTGCCGGATCCGCGCCGGCCACCGCGTTCCGCCCGGTCAGGGCGACGGCCGGGGTGCAGCCCGGCGAGGAGGTGCGGGCGGCCCTGGCGGCGCTGGCCCGGCGGGTGGCCCCCGGGAGCGCCGCGACCGCCACCGACAGCCTGGGCGGCACCCATCTGGCGGCCTACGCGGTGGGCGGCGGCCGGGTGCTGGCCCTGGCCACCCCCGGCCGGGCCCCGGGCGACCACACCATCGCCTCGGTCGGCGCCGTGCTGCTGACCCTGCTCACGGCGAGCGGCCCGGCCGGCGCGGAGGCGGCCGCGCTGACCCGTCTCCTGCTCGACGGCGACCCGGCCGCCGCCCTCCCCCCGGGCCCCTGGTACGCCGTCCACGCCCGGGGCGGCGCCGACCCCCGGGCCCTCGCGGCGGCGCTGGGCACCGAACTGCTGGACCCGCGCGGGGAGGCCGTACGCCTCCTCACCGACCGGGAGCCCGGCCCGCAGCCGGGATGGCGGCTCGGGGTCAGCGCCCCGGCCGCCCCGGCGGAGCTGCGCACGGCCGACGCCCAGGCCCGTCGCGCCCTGACCCGCGCCGAGGCCTCCCGCACCCCGCTCGCCCGCCACACGGACCCCGGCGTCACGGGCCTGGTCGGCCAGGCGGAGGCCCGCGCCCACGCCGAAGCCCTGCTCGGGCCCCTCTCCCCCACCCTCCGGGAGACCCTGCGCGCCTGGCTGTCCCACCACGGCAGCTGGGACCGTACGGCGGCGGCCCTGGGGGTCCACCGGAACACGGTCCGCCAGCGGATCGCCCGTTGCGCGGCCCTGCTGGACGACGTCGACCTGGACGACGCGGACACGCGGATGGAGCTGTGGTTCGCCCTGCGTTGGCTCAGTCCGGCGCCGGATCGGCCATCCGGGCGCCCCGGCTGACGGCGATCCGGTGCACGTCCCGCAGCGACTCGGCCATGCGGCGGCCCAGGTAGCGCGGCTGGGCGGCGGTGGCGCCGTAGTCACCAAGGAGCCGTAGCCCGGTCAGCTGCAGTCGAACCAGTGCCCCACCGGCCGGTCCGGGCAGGTCCGGCATTCGAAGACGTAGACGCCCCCCACGTCGCCGAGGCACAGGCCCGCCGGGTCGGAGACGCTCCGGTCGGGGTAGTCGCCGTCCGGGGTGCGGTCCTCCTCCGGGAGCCACGTGCGCCAGGACTCGCCGTCGAACTCCCTGCTCGCGACGGTCAGCAGGTGCTCCATCCGGCCGCCGCACCCCTCGCAGTCGGGCCAGACCGGATCCTGCGTCCACCCGGGCCAGCCGCCCAGCTTGATCCCCGACGCCTCCGCCAGGTGGTACCAGTAGTACAGGCCGGTGCGCGTCTCCATCTCCTCGATGCGCGGGCGCAGCGCGTCCGACAGGTCGCGGGGCAGGTCCCGGCTCGGGTACTCGGTCACGGTCTCGGGGTGGACCACGCACGGGTCCGGGTACCAGTCGGTGGACAGGCCGGGCGCCGGCCCCGGGGTGGGGCGGACGTCGCCGACCGCCGCCGAGTCGCGCCAGTACACCCGTGGCAGCGGATAGTTGTACTCGCCGTGGCCGTACGGGCACCACACCACCTGGAGCAGGTCCGTCCCCTCCGGGAACGGCAGGCCGGGCGCGTCGGCCCGGTAGACCTGCACGACGGGGAGCATGGGCGCCTCGTCCTCGTGAAGCTCCACCGACTCCGGCTCGTAGTGCTCCTCCGTGCACACCGGCCACGCCTCCCCCGCCGGCCACAGCAGCGGTCCGCCGACCGAGCTGTCCGTCGGGGCGGGCGACCCCGGGCGCGGGTGGAGGCGTACGGCCTCACGGCGGTAGGGGGTGAGCTCCGGGAAGAGCGCCTCGAGGTCGACGGGCCGGGCGGGCGTCGTACGGGTGTTCTGGATCATGCCGGGACCCTACGGCCCCGGACCGACAGTCACGCGGACGGCGTCAGCGTGCACCGCCCGTCCTCGCAGGAGCGCTTCAGCCGCCCCCTGGAGACGGTCTGCACCAGGCCGAGCGTCCAGCACATTGGGCAGCCGCGCAGGGCGAGCAGGCCGACGGGCAGGAGGGCCAGGCTGACCGGCCAGGCGTACGGAAGGAGTGCGACGGCCAGCACCAGTGAGCCGAATCCCAGTGCGCCGCGCGCCAGGTGCCGGGGCAGGGAGGCGCTCGCGAAGTCGGGGCGGGGGTCTGTCTTCGTGGGCTTCATCGGTCGTTCCTTCCGGGGGCCGGGTCGGACGGGGTGAGGAGGGCGGCGCGGACCGTCGCGCGGGCCCGGTGCAGGCGGGACTTCATCGCCGGCGTCGTGAGGCCCAGCGCGTCGGCGACCTCGCGTCCACTGAGGCCCTGGACGTCCCGCATGATCAGCACCCGCCGCTGGTCGGGCGGGAGGGCCGCGACCGCCGCCGCCACCCTGCCCGCCTCCAGGCGGCGCAGCGCCTCGTCCTCGGCCGAGTCGGCGGCGGTGTCGGGGGCCGGGGGGTGGTCCCGGTCGCGGACGACGGCTCGGGCGCGCCGCAGGCATTCGTTGCGGACGATGCGGAACATCCACGAGGCCAGGGCGCCGGAGGCCCGCAGCATCCCGATCTTGCGGTAGAGGATGATCAGGGCTTCCTGGGCCGCGTCCTCGGCGTCCTCCGGGGTCGCGCACAGGGAGCGGGCGAAGCGCCGTACGTTCGGGTGCGAGCCCGAGACCAGCGCGGTGAGGGAGTCGAGGTCACCGCCCTGGGCGGCGGCGACCAGCCGTTCTCCGGGCCAGGACGGGTCAGCCACGCGCGCCGCGCCCCCGCTTCAGGACGAACACGCAGGTGCAGAGCAGCACCGCACCCGCGGCGATGGCGATACCGACGATCATGGCGACCTCCAGGTCCCGTTCCGTACGCGCGTCCGTCGCGGTACGGGAATAAGAGGCACGGGCCGACCGAAAGGATTCAGCACCGGTCGGCCGAGTCTGGACAGGATCGACAACCCGCCGGTAACTTAGCCATGAGCAAGCGCTTAGACATAAGCGGCGGACCGCCGCGACGAAGGGAGCCGGCCGTGCGCCGTACGGTGTTCAACGAGGACCACGAGGCGTTCCGCGAGACCCTCCGCGCCTTCATCGAGGCCGAGGTCGTCCCCGTCTACGACGAGTGGTTCCAGGCCGGCCAGGCGCCGCGCGACTTCTACTACAAGCTCGGCGAGCTGGGCATCTTCGGCATCAACGTCCCCGAGGAGTTCGGCGGCGCGGGCCTGGACACCCACAAGTTCGAGGCCGTCCTGTACGAGGAGACCTCCCGCGCGGGCGTCAACTTCGGCGGCTCCGGCGTGCACGTGCTGCTCGCCCTGCCCTACATCAAGATGCTCGCCACCGACGAGCAGAAGAAGCGCTTCCTGCCGAAGTTCGTCTCCGGTGAGGAGATGTGGGCCCTCGCGATGACCGAGCCGGGCACCGGCTCCGACGTCGCGGGCATGAAGACCACCGCCAAGCTCTCCGAGGACGGCACGCACTACGTCCTCAACGGCTCCAAGACCTTCATCACCGGTGGCGTCCACGCCGACCGCGTGATCGTCTGCGCCCGCACCTCCGCCCCGAGCGAGGACGACCGCCGCTTCGGCATCTCCCTGTTCGCCGTGGACACCACGTCCGAGGGCTACTCGATCGGCCGCAAGCTCGACAAGCTGGGCCTGAAGACCTCCGACACCGCCGAGCTGGCCTTCGTCGACGTCAAGGTGCCGGTCGAGGACCTGCTCGGCGAGGAGGGCAAGGGCTTCTACTACCTCGGCCACAACCTGGCCTCCGAGCGCTGGGGCATCGCCTTCGGCGCCTACGCCCAGGCCGCCGCGGCCGTCCGGTTCGCCCAGCAGTACGTCACCGACCGCACGGTCTTCGGCAAGCCGGTCGCGCACTTCCAGAACACCAAGTTCGAGCTGGCCGCCTGCCAGGCCGAGGTGGACGCCGCCCAGGCCGTCGCCGACCGCGCGCTGGAGGCCCTGGACGCGGGCGAGCTGACGCCGGCCGAGGCCGCTTCCGCGAAGCTCTTCTGCACCGAGGTCGCGCACCGCGTCATCGACCGCTGCCTCCAGCTGCACGGCGGCTACGGCTACATGAACGAGTACCCGATCGCCCGCCTGTACGCGGACAACCGCGTCAACCGCATCTACGGCGGCACCAGCGAGATCATGAAGTCGATCATCGCCAAGTCGATGGGTCTGTAAGTCCCCTTGAACGAAGCGCTCTCCGTTCTCCTCGACCTGCTCGACCTGGAGCAGATCGAGGAGAACATCTTCCGCGGGACCAGCCGCCCGTCACTGATCCCGCGCGTCTTCGGCGGACAGGTCGCGGCCCAGGCGCTGGTCGCGGCCGGCCGCACGGTGCCCGGGGACCGCACGGCGCACTCGCTGCACTCGTACTTCCTGCGCACGGGTGACCCGGGCGCGCCCATCGTCTACACGGTCGACCGGATCCGCGACGGGCGCTCCTTCACCACGCGGCGGGTCGTCGCCGTGCAGCACGGGCAGCCGATCTTCCACCTGTCGGCCTCCTTCCAGGTGTACGAGGAGGGGCTGGACCACCAGGTCACGATGCCCTCCGCGCCCGACCCGGAGACCCTGCCGACGGCCGCCGAGGCCCTGCCCGCCTACCGGGACCTGTTCCGGGACCCGGGCACGGTGGAGCGGCTGCTGGAGGCGCGCGGCGCGGTGGACCTGCGGTACGCGACGACGCCGCCGTGGGGGTCGATCGGCGAACCGGTGGAGCCCCGCTCGCAGGTGTGGTTCCGCACGGCCGGCAAGCTGGACAGCGCCGACCCGCTGCTGCACACGTGCCTGGCCACGTACGTCTCGGACATGACCCTGCTGGACTCGGTGCTGCTCGCCCACGGGCGCGGCGGCTGGGCGGTGGGGGACGTGGTCGGGGCCTCGCTGGACCACGCGATGTGGTTCCACCGGCCGCTGCGGGCGGACGAGTGGCTCCTGTACGACCAGGACTCGCCGACGTCGCACGGCGGGCGGGGCCTGGGCCAGGCCCGCATCTGGACGCAGGACGGCCGGCTGGCCGTCACCGTCATCCAGGAGGGCGTGGTCCGCGTGCCGCGCACCTGAGCCGTGTCCTGCCCGAAGGCCCCCGGATCCCGTCCGGGGGCCTTCGGCGTTCCCTACTCCTCGCCCTTGGGGCGGGCCTTGAGCTTGGCCCAGACCGTCTCCAGCGCGGCGATGTCCCCGTCGTCCAGCAGGTCGTCGAAGACCTCGGCGAGGGCCTCGCGGCGGGTGGCGTCGGCCTCCGCGAAGAGGCGGCGGCCCGCCCCGGTGAGGGCGATGCCGACCGAGCGGGCGTCGGTCGGGGAGGGTATCCGCTCGACGAGCCCGCGGGCCCGGAGCGAGTCGGCGACACGGGAGACCTGGCTGCGGCTGAGCAGGGTCCTGGCGCCCAGCTCGGAGGGGGCGACCGGCTCCCGCTGCATGCTCAGCCACAGCATCACCTCGAACCACGACAGCGGCAGGTCGTGGTGGCGGGTGAGCGCCTGGTCGACCCGGGCGGTGAGGGTGGTGCCGGCCCAGACCAGGCCGTAGAAGGCGTGGTCACGGGGGGTGAGCCCGTCCAGGTGGAGGTTCGCGTGCGCCATGGGGAAAGGGTACCGGGTTGCGTGCACGCGCACACATCATTAATGTGCGTGTGCACGCACAAACCTAGGGAGCCTTTTCCATGAGCAACGAGACCACCGCCAAGACCGTCCTCATCACCGGCACCTCCTCCGGCATCGGCCTCGCCGCCGCGGTCGCCGCCGCACGGGCCGGCTGGCACACCGTCGCCACGATGCGCGACACCACCCGCTCCGACGCCCTGGTCAAGGCCGCCGCCGAGGCCGGCGTCAGCGACCTCATCCAGGTCAAGCGGCTGGACGTGACCGACGCGGACTCCGTGGCCTCCTGCGTGGCCGAGGTGGTCGCCGAGCACGGCCACCTGGACGCCGTCGTGAACAACGCGGGCGCCGGCTTCGTCGGGACCGTCGAGCAGCACGGCATGGAGCAGGTGCGCTCCGTGATGGAGGTCAACTTCTTCGGCGTCGTCGAGCTCACCCGGGCCGCGCTCCCCCACCTGCGCGCCTCGGGCGGCCGGGTGATCACCGTGACGAGCGTCGGCGGCGTGGTCGGCCAGCCGTTCAACGAGTCCTACTGCGCGGCCAAGTTCGCCGTCGAGGGGTTCATGGAGTCCCTGGCTCCGGTGGCCGCGGCCGCGGGGGTCCAGGTCTCCGTCGTCGAACCGGGCGCCGTCTCCAGCGAGTTCGTGAACAACGTCGGGCTCGACATCCCGGCACTGCTCGCCCAGGCGGGCCCCTACGCCCCGCAGCTCCGGGGCTACATCGATCACGCGATGCAGTCCTTCGGCAGCAACACCGCGCAGACCCCGGAGCAGGCGGCGGCGCCGGTCGTCGAGGCCCTGACCGCCGAGAAGATGCCGTTCCGGATCCAGACCTCCGACTGGGCGCGCACCTTCGTGGGCATGAAGCTCGCGGACCTCGACGGCTCCGCCGTCCAGACGGAGATGAGCTCCTGGCTCCGCTAGCCGGACGGGCTACCGCAGGCCCGCCGCGGTGAGGAGGTACGCGACCATCGGGTCGTAGAAGCGCGGGTCGCGGACGTGGTCGTCCAGGGGGACGGCCACCTGGAGGGTGCCCTCCGCCTCCCCGAGGAACAGCGCCGGGTCGTTGCAGTCCGCGTAGCCCACCGCGTCCAGCCCCCGCTGCGCCGCGCAGCCCGCCCAGCCGTGGTCGGCGACGACCAGGTCCGGCTGGGGGCGGCCGTCGTTGGCGAGGGCGTCGAGGATGGCGGCCATCGGGTTCGGCGAGTGGGTGTGCCACAGGGTCGCGCCCCGCTCCAGGACCGCCACGTCGGCGAACTGCCACACGGAGCCCTCGTCCGCGACGAGCCCGGCGGGGATACGGACGATCTCGCAGCCCGCGGCGCGCAGCGCGTCGGCCGTGGCCCGGTGGACGTCCAGGAGGCCGCCCGGGTGCCCGGTGGCGAACAGCACGCTCTGCCGGTCGAGGGCGGCCTTGCGCAGGCGGGCCGCCATCCGGTCGAGGCCCGCGACCGTCAGCTCGGGGTCGATGGTGTCCTGCCCGGTCCGGTGTGCCGGGTCGTCGACGACGCCGACGCGCTCCGCCATCACGGCCAGGACGTCCTGCTCGTCCGCCCAGCGGTCGCCGAGCTCCAGACCGAGCCAGTAGTGCCGGTCGCCGTTGGCGAGCTTGCGGTAGTGGGAGAGGTTGTTCTCGCGCGGGGTGGCCACCTGCCCGGCGATGCGGGTGCTCACCAGGTGGTCGACGAGTTCCTCTCGGCTGGGGGCGGCAGGGGTCTGTATGGGCTCTGTCGGCATCGGCATGCGGTCCATTCTGCCGCCGCCCGCCCGTTCCGCCGAGCCGCCCTCGAGCCCGCGCCCCCGCCCGGCTTCAGCCCGACAGCGCCCCGAAGGCCCCGTGCGCGAGCCGGCGCAGCAGCGACTCCGTCGCCTCCCGGCCGAGCGCGCCCAGGTGCGGGGTGGAGTTCAGCAGGCCGAACACCGCGTGGACGGCGACGCGCACCTCCGCCTCCCCGACCTCCGGATGCAGCTCCCGCACGACGGTCACCCACAGCTCCACGTACTGGCGCTGGAGCTGCCGCACGAGCTTGCGGTCCTCGTCCCGGAGCCGGTCGAGCTCCCGGTCGTGCAGGGTGATCAGCGCCCGGTCGTCCAGCGCGAAGTCGATGTGCCCCTCGACCAGGGAGGCGAGCAGCGCCCGCGGGTCGCCCGCGGCCTCCTCGACCCGGCGCCGCCCGCCGGTCAGCAGGCGCTCGCTGATCCCGACGAGCAGTTCGGCGAGCATCGCGTCCTTGCCGGCGAAGTGGCGGTAGAGACCCGGGCCGCTGATGCCGACCGCGGCCCCTATCTCGTCCACGCCCACGCCGTGGAAGCCGCGCTCCGCGAAAAGACGAGCGGCCTCTCGGAGGATCTGCTCGCGGCGGGTCGGGGTGGCAGCTCTGGTGCTCATGGGAATCCATTCTAGACAGGGCGGTTAGCGCTCGTTAACCTGTGACCCACACGCGTTAACGGTCATTAACACAGCAGGTACCGAGCAAGGGAGCTCGACCGATGCAGCAGGCACCAGTGCTGACGAGCGCCGCGGACCCGGCGTCCGAGGCCTGGCGGACCAATGAGGCCGCCCACCGCGAGCTCGCCGAGGGCCTGCGCGCCCGGCTGGACGCGGCCCGCCTCGGCGGCGGTGAGAAGGCCCGCGCCCGCCACACGGCGCGCGGCAAGCTCCTGCCCCGCGACCGCGTGGACACCCTCCTCGACCCCGGGTCCCCCTTCCTGGAGCTGGCCCCGCTGGCCGCCGAGGGGATGTACGGGGGCGCGGCTCCGGCGGCAGGCGTGATCGCGGGCATCGGCCGGGTCAGCGGCCGGGAGTGCGTGATCGTCGCCAACGACGCCACCGTCAAGGGCGGCACGTACTACCCGATGACGGTGAAGAAGCACCTGCGGGCGCAGGAGGTGGCGCTGGAGAACCGGCTCCCCTGCCTGTACCTGGTCGACTCCGGCGGCGCCTTCCTGCCCATGCAGGACGAGGTCTTCCCCGACCGGGAGCACTTCGGCCGGATCTTCTACAACCAGGCCCGCATGTCCGGCGCCGGCATCCCGCAGATCGCGGCCGTCCTCGGCTCCTGCACGGCGGGCGGGGCGTACGTCCCGGCGATGAGCGACGAGGCCGTCATCGTCCGCGGCCAGGGCACGATCTTCCTCGGCGGCCCGCCGCTGGTGAAGGCCGCCACCGGCGAGGTGGTCACGGCCGAGGAGCTCGGCGGCGGCGAGGTGCACTCGCGTACCTCCGGCGTGACCGACCACCTCGCGGAGGACGACGCGCACGCGCTGCGGATCGTCCGCAACATCGTGGCGACCCTGCCCGAGCGCGGGGCCCTGCCCTGGTCGGTCGAGGCGCCCGAGGAGCCCAAGGTCGACCCGTACGGCCTCTACGGCGCGGTCCCCGTCGACTCCCGCACCCCCTACGACGCCCGCGAGATCATCGCCCGGGTCGTGGACGGCTCCCGCTTCCAGGAGTTCAAGGCGGAGTTCGGGCAGACCCTGGTCACCGGCTTCGCCCGGATCCACGGCCACCCGGTCGGCATCATCGCCAACAACGGCATCCTCTTCTCCGAGTCCGCCCAGAAGGGTGCCCACTTCATCGAGCTGTGCGACCAGCGCGGCATCCCGCTCCTCTTCCTCCAGAACATCTCCGGCTTCATGGTCGGCCGCGACTACGAGGCCGGCGGCATCGCCAAGCACGGCGCGAAGATGGTCACGGCCGTGGCCTGCGCCCGGGTCCCGAAGCTGACGGTGGTGGTCGGCGGCTCGTACGGCGCGGGCAACTACTCGATGTGCGGCCGGGCGTACTCGCCGCGCTTCCTGTGGATGTGGCCCAACGCCAAGATCTCCGTGATGGGCGGCGAGCAGGCCGCCTCCGTCCTGGCCACGGTCAAGCGCGACCAGATCGAGGGAGCGGGCCAGGAGTGGCCCGCCGAGGACGAGGAAGCCTTCAAGGCCCCGGTCCGCGCGCAGTACGAGGAGCAGGGCAACGCCTACTACGCCACCGCGCGCCTGTGGGACGACGGGGTCATCGACCCCCTGGAGACCCGGCAGGTGCTGGGGCTGGCCCTGACCGCGTGCGCGAACGCCCCGCTCGGCGAGCGCGGCTACGGCATCTTCCGCATGTGATCCGTGACTTGTGACGTGAGGACCTCACTGATGTTCAGCACTGTTCTGGTGGCGAACCGGGGCGAGATCGCCGTACGGGTCATCCGCACCCTGCGGGAGCTCGGGATCCGCTCCGTGGCCGTCTTCAGCGACGCCGACGCGGACGCGCGGCACGTACGGGAGGCCGACACGGCCGTCCGGATCGGCCCGGCGGCGGCCGCCGAGAGCTACCTGTCGGTCGAGAAGCTGCTCGACGCCGCCCGGCGCACGGGGGCCGAGGCGGTCCACCCCGGGTACGGCTTCCTCGCGGAGAACGCCGCCTTCGCGCAGGCCTGCGCGGAGGCCGGGCTGGCCTTCATCGGGCCGCCCGCCTCGGCGATCTCCCTGATGGGCGACAAGATCCGGGCCAAGGAGACCGTGAAGGCCGCCGGGGTGCCGGTCGTGCCCGGTTCCTCGGGCAGCGGGCTGTCCGACGCCGAACTGGTCGAGGCCGCCGAGAAGATCGGCATGCCGGTGCTGCTGAAGCCCTCCGCGGGCGGCGGCGGCAAGGGCATGCGGCTGGTCCGGGACGGGGCCCTGCTCGCGGACGAGATCGCGGCGGCCCGGCGCGAGGCGCGCTCCTCCTTCGGCGACGACACCCTCCTGGTGGAGCGCTGGGTGGACCGGCCGCGGCACATCGAGATCCAGGTGATGGCCGACGCACACGGCAACGTGGTGCACCTGGGCGAGCGCGAGTGCTCGCTCCAGCGGCGCCACCAGAAGGTCATCGAGGAGGCCCCGTCGGTCCTGCTGACGCCGGAGATCCGGGCCGCGATGGGCGCGGCGGCGGTCGAGGCGGCGCGGGCCTGCGGGTACGTCGGCGCGGGCACGGTGGAGTTCATCGTGCCGGGCGGGGACCCGTCCTCGTACTACTTCATGGAGATGAACACCCGCCTCCAGGTGGAGCACCCGGTGACCGAGCTGATCACCGGCCTGGACCTGGTGGAGCTCCAGCTGCGGGTGGCCGCGGGTGCGGAGCTGGGCTTCGGGCAGGACGACGTCACCCTGACCGGGCACGCGATCGAGGCCCGCGTCTGCGCGGAGGACCCGGCGCGCGGGTTCCTGCCCTCCGGGGGGACGGTGCTGGCGCTGTCCGAGCCCTCGGGCGGTGCGGTGCGGACGGACTCCGGGCTGGCGGCCGGGGTGGACACGGGGTCCACCTACGACCCGATGCTCTCGAAGGTCATCGTCCACGGCCCCGACCGCCCGACGGCCCTGCGCATGCTGCGGGCCGCCCTCGCGGACACCGTGATCCTGGGCGTCCAGACCAACGCGGGCTTCCTGCGGAGGCTGCTGGCCCACGAGGACGTGGTGTCCGGGAACCTGGACACGGGGCTCGTGGAGCGGGACCTGCCGTCCCTCCTGCCGGAGGGGGTCCCGGCCGGGGTGTACGCCGCCGCGGCGCTCCTGGCCCAGGCCGCTCTCCCCCACCCCGCCCCTTCCCGCGACCAGGGGCTCCTCCCCCGGACCCCCGCGCCGCAGTCGCCGGCGGGTCTGGATGTGGCCGGCCCCGGTGCGGACAGCGCCAGCGCGTGGGCGGACCCGTTCTCCGCTGCCGACGGCTGGCGCCTGGGCGGCACCCCGGCCTGGACCGTCCACCACTTCCGCCTCCCGGGCCAGGACCCGGTCACCGTCCGCACCCGGCAGCGGGGCACGGAGCAGGAGATCCTGCTCGACGGTCCGACAGGCGACGGCGGCGCCGCACCGGACTCAGCCTGGCCGGCGATCGAGGCGCGGGGTCCGGGGCAGAGCCACAGGACGCCGGCCCGCGGCCGCATCATCAAGCTCAGCCACGACCGCCTCACGGTCGAACTCGACGGCGTCACCCACCACTTCGCCCACGCCAGCTCCCCGGAGGGGACCTGGCTGGGCCGCGACGGCGACTCCTGGCACCTCCAGCGGCACGACCCCGTCACCGCGGCCCTCAGCGGCCGCGGCCATGCCGGGGCCGACACGCTCGCCGCCCCGATGCCCGGCACCGTCACCGTGGTCAAGGTGGCCGTCGGCGACAAGGTGGCGGCCGGGCAGAGCCTGCTGGTGGTCGAGGCGATGAAGATGGAGCACGTCATCTCCGCCCCGCACGCCGGCACCGTCACGGAACTCGACGTCACCCCCGGTACGACGGTGACCATGGACCAGGTCCTGGCCGTCATCACCCCCGACGAGGACGCGGAGGTCGACGCGTGAACGGGCTGCCCATGACCGTCCCGGCGCCCGCCGGGCTCCCGCCTCGGGTGCGGATCCACGAGGTCGGCGCCCGCGACGGGCTCCAGAACGAGAAGACGGCCGTCCCCACCGAGGTGAAGGCCGAGTTCATCCACCGGCTGGCCGCCGCAGGCCTGACCACGATCGAGGCCACCAGCTTCGTCCACCCCAAGTGGGTGCCGCAGCTGGCGGACGCCGAGCAGCTCTTCCCCCTGCTCTCCGACGTCCCGGCGGACCTGCCCGTCCTGGTGCCCAACGAGCGCGGCCTCGACCGCGCCCTGGCCCTCGGGGCCACCCGCATCGCGGTGTTCGGCTCGGCCACCGAGACCTTCGCCGCGCGCAACCTGAACCGTACGGTCGCCGAGTCCCTCGCCATGTTCGAGCCCGTCGTGGCCCGGGCCAAGGACGCCGGGGCACATGTGCGCGGCTATCTGTCGATGTGCTTCGGCGACCCCTGGGAGGGCGCGGTCCCGGTCCACCAGGTGGTCCGCGTCGCCAAGGCCCTGCTGGACCTGGGCTGTGACGAGCTGAGCCTCGGCGACACGATCGGCGTCGCCACCCCCGGCCACGTCCAGGCGCTGCTGGGCGAGCTGAACACGGCCGGCGTGGGCACCGACCGGATCGGCGTGCACTTCCACGACACCTACGGCCAGGCCCTCTCCAACACCCTCGCCGCGCTCCAGCACGGCGTGACCACGGTCGACGCCTCCGCCGGCGGCCTCGGCGGCTGCCCGTACGCGAAGAGCGCCACCGGCAACCTGGCCACCGAGGACCTGGTGTGGATGCTCGACGGCCTCGGCATCGAGACCGGGGTCGACCTGGCCGCCCTCACCGCCACGAGCGTGTGGATGGCCGAACGGCTGGGCCGTCCCAGCCCCTCCCGTACCGTCCGCGCCCTCTCCCACAAGGAGTAACGAAGCCATGCCCCTCGACCACCGGCTCACCCCCGAGCACGAGGAACTCCGCCGCACCGTCGAGGCGTTCGCGCACGACGTGGTGGCACCCAAGATCGGCGACCTGTACGAGCGCCACGAGTTCCCGTACGAGATCGTCCGCGAGATGGGCCGCATGGGCCTGTTCGGCCTGCCCTTCCCCGAGGAGTACGGCGGCATGGGCGGCGACTACCTCGCGCTCGGCATCGCCCTGGAGGAGCTGGCCCGCGTCGACTCCTCGGTGGCCATCACCCTGGAGGCGGGCGTCTCCCTGGGCGCCATGCCGCTCTACCTCTTCGGCACGGAGGAGCAGAAGCGGGAGTGGCTGCCGAAGCTGTGCTCCGGCGAGGTGCTCGGCGCGTTCGGCCTGACCGAGCCCGGCGCCGGCAGCGACGCGGGCGGCACCCGCACCACCGCCGTCCGCGACGGCGACGAGTGGGTGATCAACGGCTCCAAGTGCTTCATCACCAACTCCGGTACGGACATCACCGGTCTGGTCACGGTCACCGCGGTCACCGGCCGCAAGGCGGACGGCCGTCCGGAGATCTCCTCGATCATCGTCCCGTCGGGCACCCCCGGCTTCACGGTCGCGGCCCCGTACTCCAAGGTCGGCTGGAACTCCTCGGACACCCGCGAGCTGTCCTTCGACGAGGTCCGGGTGCCGGTCGCCAACCTCGTGGGCCAGGAGGGCCGCGGCTACGCCCAGTTCCTGCGGATCCTCGACGAGGGACGCATCGCCATCGCGGCGCTGGCCACCGGCCTGGCGCAGGGCTGTGTGGACGAGTCGGTGAAGTACGCCAAGGAGCGGCAGGCCTTCGGCAAGGCGATCGGCGACAACCAGGCCATCCAGTTCAAGCTGGCCGACATGGAGACGCGCGCGCACATGGCCCGCCTCGGCTGGCGCGACGCGGCCTCGCGGCTGGTGGCGGGCGAGCCGTTCAAGAAGGAGGCGGCGATCGCCAAGCTGTACTCCTCCACGGTCGCCGTCGACAACGCGCGGGACGCCACGCAGATCCACGGCGGCTACGGGTTCATGAACGAGTACCCCGTGGCCCGCATGTGGCGGGACTCCAAGATCCTGGAGATCGGCGAGGGCACGAGCGAGGTCCAGCGCATGCTCATCGCCCGTGAACTGGGCTTCGCCGGCTGATTCCGACCCCGCCCCCGCACCACCCCGACGAACGGCCCGCGCCCCCGGCGCGGGCCGTTCCGCGTCCGTGCGTCCGTGCGCCCCCGGAGAAAGTTAGGGCCGCCTTACCGCTTCCGGCAAAGGTTAGGCTAACCTTCCTCCCGAACGCCCCACCCTCGCAGCCGCCCTGCACGCACGAAAGCGGACACCGACATGCCCAAGCCCAACTCCCCCTTCCTCTCCCGCCGCGGCCTCGTCGCGGCCGGCGGTGCCCTCGGCCTCGTCGCGGCGCTCACCGCGTGCGGCGGCACCGACAGGGCGAAGGACGGTGCGGGCGACAAGGGCACCACCGCCGCGTCAGGCCCCTGGAGCTTCAAGGACGACCTGGGCAAGGAGGCCACCGCCAGGTCCACGCCCAGGAACATCGTGGCCTACACCGGCACCGCCGCCGCGCTCTCCGACTACGGCGTGCAGGTCAAGGGCGTTTTCGGCCCGACCAGGCTGGCGGACGGCAAGCCCGACCCGATGGCCGGCACGATGGACATCTCCAAGGTCGAGGTCCTCGGCAACGTCTACGACGAGTTCAACGTCGAGAAGTACGCGGCCCTCAAGCCGGACCTCCTCGCCACCAACACCTGGGACGGCACGTACTGGTACGTCCCCGAGGCCTCCAAGGACAAGATCCTGAAGCTGGCCCCGGCCGCGGCGATCGGCGTCGGCGACAAGGTCTCCATGGACAAGGCCCTGGAGCGCACCGCCGACCTCGCCAAGTCCCTCGGCGCCGACCTCGGCACCAGGAGGAGCGCCGACGCGAAGGCCCGTTTCGACGCCGCCTCCGCCAAGGTCCGCGAGGCCGTCAAGGCCAACCCGGGCGTCAAGGTACTCGTCGGTTCCGGCTCCGACCAGATGTTCTACGTCTCCACCCCGAAGACCTCCGCGGACCTCAAGTACTTCGAGTCCCTCGGCGTCGAGTTCATCACCCCCGAACAGGACAAGCTGGACCCGCAGGGCTTCTTCGAGAGCCTCAGCTGGGAGAACGCCGGCAAGTACAAGGCCGACGTCATCCTCCTCGACAACCGCACCCAGGCCCTCCAGCCCGAGGCCCTGAAGGCCAAGCCGACCTGGAACGAGCTCCCCGCGGCCAAGGCCGGCCAGGTCGCCCCGCGCGTGACCGAGCCGATCTACTCGTACGAGAAGTGCGCGCAGATCCTCGAGGACCTCGCGAAGACCATCCAGAACGCCAAGAAGCTCGGCTGACCCGGTAAGCCCAGGGGGACCTCCGCATGACCGCCACCACCGCTTCCGACTCCGCCGCTCCCGCCGGCGACGCGGCTCCGGCCGCCGCGCACTTCCGTTTCTTCACCCTCGAAGTCCTGCGCACCCGCCGCCTCGGCCACTCCTTCCTGCGCGTGACCTTCGGCGGCGAGTCCCTCGCGGACTTCCGCTCGGGCGGCTACGACCAGAGCCTCTCGCTGTTCCTGCCGTGCGGGGACCAGGAGCACACCGAACTCCCCTCCACCGAAGAGGACACCTGGTTCGGGGCCTGGCGCGCGATGCCGGACGAGGAGCGTCCGGTGATGCGCTCGTACACCGTGCGCGAGCAGCGGCGCACGGACGGCGGGGCACACGAGGTGGACATCGACTTCGTCCTCCACGGGGACTCCTCCCCGGCCTCCCGCTGGGCGGGGCGGGCCGTCACCGGCCGCCGGATCATGGCGATCGGGCCGGCCGTGGCGGAGAACAAGTCGGTCCGCTTCCAGCGGCCGGCCGGCGCCGGCGCGGTGCTGATGTACGCGGACGAGACGGCCCTGCCGGCGGCCGCGGCGATCCTGGACCGACTGCCCGCCGGGACCCGGGTGAAGGCCTGGTTCGAGGTCCCGCACGCGGACGACCGGCTCGGCCTGCACACCCTCGCGGACACGGACATCACCTGGATCGTGCGCGAGAAGGGCGCGGGTGCCGCGGAGCGCGTGGAAAGGGTCCTGTCCGCGCTGCGCACGGCGGAACTCCCCGCCTCCGAGGCCCCCTACGTCTGGCTCGCGGGCGAGGCGGGGACGGTCAGGGCGGTACGGCGCCATCTGGTGCAGGAACGTTCCGTCGACCGGCGGGCGGTGCGCTTCACCGGCTACTGGCGGCTCGGCGCGAGCGAGGAGCAGCTGCTCGCCGAGGCGTACGCGGGACAGGCCCCGAGCGAGGACCCCACGTCCGAGCTGTAGTCGACTCGCGCCGCCCGCAAGGCATTTGGGGAAGGGCCCCGGCACCTGCCGGGGCCCTTCCCCGTTTGTGATCTTATTTAGGTTAGGCTAACCTAAGTTCTGCACGCCACCCCCCGCATCCCTGCCCGGAGGAAAGTTGATGCGCTCGCATCTGCTGAACGAGACGACCGCGGACCTGTACCGGCGCACCGTCACCGAGGGCGTCGACCGCGTCGCCGCCAAACTCGCGACGACGCAGCGCCCCCACACCGGCATCTCCGTGGACGAACTCGCCCCGGTCATCGCGGGCATCGACCTCGACCGCCCGCTGGGCGACGCCGCCGCCGCCCTCGACGAGCTGGAGGACGTCTACCTGCGGGACGCCGTCTACTTCCACCACCCGCGCTACCTGGGCCACCTCAACTGCCCGGTCGTCATCCCGGCGGTGGTCGGCGAGGCCGTCCTGTCGGCCGTCAACTCCTCCCTCGACACCTGGGACCAGTCCATCGGCGGCACGCTCATCGAGCGCCGCCTCATCGACTGGACCGCCCGCCGCATCGGCCTCGGCGAGGGCGCGGACGGCATCTTCACCTCCGGCGGCAGCCAGTCGAACTTCCACGCGCTGCTCCTGGCCCGCGACGAGGCCTGCCGGATCGTCATGAAGCGGGCCCTGGACCGGGGAACCGAGCTCACCAAGGCAGAACTCCTGCCGAAACTGCGGATCTTCACCTCCGAGGCCAGCCACTTCAGCGTGCAGAAGTCGGCCGCCATGCTCGGCCTCGGCTACGAGGCGGTCGTCGCGGTCCCCGTCGACCGGGGCCGCCGCATGGACACCTCCCTGCTCGCCCTGGAGCTGGAGAACTGCGCCGCCGAGGGCCTCTTCCCGATGGCCGTCGTCGCCACCGCCGGCACCACCGACTTCGGGTCCATCGACCCGCTCCCCGAGATCGCCCGCCTGGCCTCCGAGCACTCCGCGTGGATGCACGTGGACGCCGCCTACGGCTGCGGACTGCTGGTCTCCCCCACCCGCCGGCACCTCCTCGACGGCATCGAGCACGCCGACTCGGTGACCGTGGACTACCACAAGTCCTTCTTCCAGCCCGTGAGTTCCAGCGCGATGCTGGTCCGCGACCGCGACACCCTCAAGCACGCCACCTACCACGCGGACTACCTCAACCCGCGCCGGATGGCGGAGGAGCGCATCCCGAACCAGGTCGACAAGTCCATCCAGACCACGCGCCGCTTCGACGCCCTCAAGCTCTGGATGACCCTGCGCGTCATGGGTGCCGACGGGGTCGGTTCTCTCTTCGACGAGGTCGTCGGCCTTGCCGCCGCCGGCTGGGAGATCCTCGACGCCGACCCCCGCTTCGAGGTGGTCGTCAAGCCGCAGATCTCCACCCTGGTCTTCCGCTACGTCCCCGCCGCCGACGGCGACGGCGACGGCCCGCGCCCCGAGCTCCTCGACGAGGCCCAGCTGCACGCCCGCAAGGCCCTGTTCGCCTCCGGCGAGGCCGTCGTCGCCGGAACCAGGGTCGACGGGAAGCAATACCTGAAGTTCACCCTCCTCAACCCGCAGACCACGACGGCCGACATCACCGCCGTCCTCGACCTCGTCGCCGCACACGCCGAGCAGTTCCTGGGAGAGTCCCTTGCCGTCCACCACTGAGCCCTACGACTTCATCGGCATCGGCCTGGGCCCCTTCAACCTGGGACTCGCCTGCCTCACCGCGCCGATCGGCGAACTGAACGGCCTGTTCATCGAGTCGAAACCGCACTTCGAGTGGCACGCCGGGATGTTCCTCGACGGCGCGCACCTGCAGACGCCGTTCATGTCGGACCTGGTCACCCTCGCCGACCCGACCTCGCCCTTCTCCTTCCTGAACTACCTGAAGGACAAGGACCGGCTGTACTCCTTCTACATCCGCGAGAACTTCTACCCGCTGCGCGCCGAGTACAACGACTACTGCCGCTGGGCCGCCGACCGGCTCGACAACGTCCGGTACTCCACCTCCGTCACCGAGGTGGCCCACGACGAGGCGGCCGGCCTCTACGCGGTGCACACGGACGGCGGCGAAACGTTCCTGGCCCGCCGCCTGGTCCTCGGCACCGGCACCCCGCCGCACGTCCCCGCGTCCTGCGAGGGACTCGGCGGCGACTTCCTCCACAACTCCTCCTACATGGAGCACAAGGAAGCCCTGCAGAAGAAGAAGTCGATCACCCTGATCGGCTCGGGCCAGAGCGCGGCCGAGATCTACCACGACCTGCTCGCCGAGATCGACGTCCACGGCTACCAGCTCAACTGGGTGACCCGCTCCCCGCGCTTCTTCCCGCTGGAATACACCAAGCTCACCCTGGAAATGACCTCCCCGGAGTACGTGGACTACTTCCACGCCCTCCCCGAGGAGACCCGATACCGGCTGGAGACCCAGCAGAAGAACCTCTTCAAGGGAATCGACGGCGAGCTGATCAACGCCATCTTCGACCTGCTCTACCAGAAGAAGATCACCATGCCGGGCCCGGTCCCCACGACCCTGCTCACCAACACCTCCCTGAACAGCACGGCGTACGACACCACCACCGGCACGTACACCCTCGGTCTGCGCCAGGAGGAGCAGGAGCGGGACTTCTCCCTCGCCACCGAGGGCCTGGTCCTCGCCACGGGCTACAAGTACCGCGTCCCGGAGTTCCTGGCCCCCGTCCGCGACCGCCTGAACTTCGACGGCCACGGCCGCCTCGACGCCGGCCGCAACTACGCCGTCGACGTCACGGGCCGCGGGATCTACCTCCAGAACGGCACCACCCACAACCACTCGATCACCTCGCCCGACCTGGGCATGGCCGCGTACCGCAACGCGTACCTCGTCGGAGAGCTGCTCGGCCGCGAGTACTACAAGGTCGAGAAGTCCATCGCGTTCCAGCAGTTCGCGGCCCCGGAAGGCATGCACGCATGAGCACCACCGAGACCCTCTTCACCCGCACCGACCCCGCCCTCGGCACCTTCTCGATCCGGCCGCTGGACCCGTTCAGGGACGCCGAGCTGCTGCACGGCTGGGTCACGCACCCGAAGGCCTCGTTCTGGATGATGCAGGACGCCACCCTCCCGGACGTCGAGCGCGAGTACGTGCGCATCACCACGCACGCGCACCACCACGCCTTCCTCGGCTTCCACGAGAGCCGCCCGGCCTTCCTGATGGAGAGCTACGACCCGGCGCGGCTGGAACTCGTCGGCCTCTACGACGCGCAGCCGGGCGACGTGGGCATGCACTTCCTCGTCGCCCCCACCGACACCCCGCTCCCCGGATTCACCCGCGCGGTCATCACCACGGTCATGGCCGCCCTCTTCGCGGACCCGGCCACCGAGCGCGTCGTCGTCGAACCGGACGTCCGCAACACGGCGGTCCACGCCCTCAACGAGGCGGTCGGCTTCGTCGCCGAAGGCCCCGTCACCAAACCGGAGAAGGAAGCCCTCCTCAGCTTCTGCACCCGCGCCCGCTTCGAGGCGGCCACCGCCCTCGCCACCGGGGGCTCGATATGAACCTCTCCGCCGACACCGCCCACCTCACCCCGGAGCTGTGGACCCGCGCCAACCGCGCCCTGGTCCGCAAGGCCCTGGCGGAGTTCTCCCACGAACGCCTGCTGACCCCCGAGGCCCTGGGCGGGGACCGCTACGCGGTCCGCAGCGACGACGGCACGGTCGAGTACCGCTTCCGTGCCGTCCGCCACGCACTGGACCACTGGTCGGTGGACGAGGCCTCCGTCACCCGCCACCGCGGCGGCGAAGAGGCCGAGCTCGACGCCCTGGACTTCCACATCGAGCTCCGGGAGACCCTGGGCCTGAGCGCGGAGGTCCTCCCGGTCTACCTGGAGGAGATCTCCTCCACCCTGGCCGGTACGGGCTACAAGTACACCAAGCCCCAGGTCTCCTCCGCCGTCCTCGCGAAGTCCTCCTTCCAGGACATCGAGACGGGCATGACGGAGGGCCACCCCTGCTTCGTGGCCAACAACGGCCGCCTGGGCTTCGGGGTGCACGAGTACCGCGCGTACGCCCCCGAGACCGCGAACCCGGTCCACCTGGTCTGGGTCGCCGCCCGCAAGGACGTCTCCACCTTCACGGCGGGCGCGGGCCTGGACCACGACACGTTCCTGCGCGAGGAACTGGGCGAAGCCGCCGTCGCCGGCTTCTCGGCGAAGCTCACGGCCCTCGGCCTCGACCCGGCGGACTACCACTTCCTGCCCGTCCACCCCTGGCAGTGGTGGAACAAGACCACGGTCACCTTCGCCGCCGAGATCGCCAACCGCCGCCTGGTCCTCCTGGGCGAGGGCGAGGACGCCTACCTCGCCCAGCAGTCCATCCGCACCTTCTTCAACACCACCACGCCCACGAAGCACTACGTGAAGACGGCCATCTCGGTCCTCAACATGGGCTTCATGCGTGGGCTGTCGGCCGCCTACATGGAGGCCACCCCCGCCATCAACGACTGGCTCCACGAGCTGATCGAAGGGGACGAGGTCCTCCGGTCGGTCGACTTCTCGATCATCCGCGAGCGCGCGGCGATCGGCTACCACCACCGCCAGTACGAGCGCGCGACGGACCGCTGGTCCCCGTACCGCAAGATGCTGGCCGCCCTGTGGCGCGAGTCCCCCGTGAACTCCCTGCGCGACGGGGAGCGCCTGGCCACGATGGCCTCCCTCCTCCACGTGGACGAGGACGGGAAATCCCTGGTCGGCGCCCTGATCGCGGAGTCGGGCCGCACCCCCGCCGAGTGGCTGAAGCCCTACCTGCGCGCGTACCTCCTGCCCCTGCTGCACTGCTTCTACCAGTACGGCCTCGCCTACATGCCGCACGGCGAGAACACGATCCTGGTGATCAAGGACGGCGTGGTCCAGCGGGCGATCTTCAAGGACATCGCCGAGGAGATCGTCGTCATGGACCCGGACGCGGTCCTCCCGCCGGCGGTCGAACGCATCCGGGCCGACGTCCCGGAGGACATGAAGCTCCTGTCGATCTTCACGGACGTCTTCGACTGCTTCTTCCGCTTCCTGAACGCGATCCTGGTGACGGAGGGCATCTGCACCGAGGAGGTCTTCTGGCGCGCGGTGGCGGACTGCGCCCACGACTACCAGGACTCCGTCCCCGCCCTGGCGGACCGCTTCGCCCGCTACGACCTCTTCGCACCCGAGTTCCAGCTCTCCTGCCTGAACCGCCTCCAGTTGCGCAACAACAAGCAGATGGTCGACCTGACCGACCCGTCGGCGGCCCTCCAGCTGATCGGCACCCTCGAGAACCCCGTCGCGCCCTTCGCCGCGCGACGGTGACCAAGGGAGGGGCGCGGCTTCGACACGGTCCCTCGAAGCCGCGCCCCTTCGGCGCGCCCGGCCCCCGTGGGGACGAGCCCGCCGGCTACGGCCACGGCACCTCCGGCGCGCGGTAGTAGGCGATGTCCTGGGCGTCCAGGCGGGGACCCTGGGCGGCCAGGCGCAGGCGGTGGGCGCTCCAGTCGTGCGCGGAGGCCGGGGACCAGGCGATCTCCGCCAGGCTGAGGAGGCGGGGGAAGGCCATCAGCTCCCAGTCGGAGCGGGTGGAGATGGTCTCCGTCCAGAGCGGGGCCTCCACCCCCAGGACCGCGGATTCGGGGACGCCGGGGAGGTGGGTGCCCGGGTTCCAGGCGTAGGCGCGCGGGGCGGGGACGTAGCCGGCCCAGGCCAAACCCGGCTTGGTCTGCTTGTCGTACTTCATGTCGAGGTAGGCGTGGTCCGCCGGGGAGAGGACCACGGGGTGGCCGGACTTCGCCGCCGCGGCGACCGCGGACTTCTCCGCCGCGGACGTCCTGTCGTGGCCCCAGTACTGGAGGACCGCGCCCGGGGCCGGGCGGGCGGAGGCCAGCTGGTGCCAGGCCATCACCCTCTTGCCGTGCCTGGCCACCACCGCCTGGGCCCGGTCCATGAAGGCCGCGTAGTCCGCCGCCGGGGTGGAGTGGGCCTCGTCGCCGCCGATGTGGAGGTAGGGGCCGGGGGTGAGGGCGGCGAGTTCGCCGAGGACGTCGTCGATGAACTCGTAGGTGCGCTCCTTGCCCACGCACAGGGAGCTGAAGCCGACCTTGACGCCGGTGTAGCGCTCGGGCGCCCTGCCGTCGCAGGTCAGCTCGCCGTACGAGGCCTGGGCGGCGTTGACGTGGCCCGGCATGTCGATCTCCGGGACGACGGTGACGTAGCGGTCCGCCGCGTAGCCGACCAGGTCCCGGTAGTCGGCCTTGGACCAGGAGCCGCCGGGGCCCCCGCCGACCTCGCTCGCGCCGCCGTACTCGGCGAGGCGGGGCCAGGAGTCGACGGCGATCCGCCAGCCCTGGTCGTCGGTGAGGTGCACGTGCAGGGTGTTCATCTTGTACTGGGCGAGCTGGTCGACGTAGCGCTTGGCCTGCTCCACGGGGAAGTGGTGGCGCGCGACGTCGATCATCGCCCCCCGGTAGGCGAAGCGGGGGGTGTCCGTCACCGTCCCGCCCGGGACCGTCCCCGCACCCCGCGCCGGCAGCAGCTGGCGCAGCGTCTGGCCCGCGTGGAAGAGGCCCGCCGGGGTGCGGGCGGTGAGGGTCACGCCGGTGGGGGTGGTCCGGAGCCGGTAGCCCTCCTCGCCCAGCTCCCCGGCCCCGCCGTCGAGCCGCAGCCGGACCCCGTCGCCGCCCTCGCCGCCCTCGCCGTCCACCACCGGCAGCGGCAGCCCGGTCGGCCCGCGCAGTTGCTCCGCGAGGAGCTCGCCGACCCGCCGGACCTCCTCCGGTGCGCCCGGGCCGCCGGTGCGGACGACGGTGCCCGCCCCGAAGGCGTACCCGGGGCCCTCGGGCCGCACGGAGGCCGGGGCCGGCAGGAGCCGCTCGAACGGGGAGAGGGGGGCGGAGGCGGCGGCCGGTTTGGCGTCGTCGCCGTGCGCCGCGGTGCAGGAGACGGGGGCGGTGAGGAGCAGGAGGGCGCAGAGGGCGCCGGGCGTGCGGCGCGGTACTCGCAGGACTCTCATGCGCCCAGGTATAGGCCCAACGGCCGCCCCGCGGGGCTCACATACCGGTGGGAGAATCCACGGATGGCGGAAATCATCCAGAAGGACGGTACGTGGACCTTCGACGGGGACGCGGTGCGCATCGTGCCGGGCCGCGACAAGGGGGTGGGGCTGCTGCGGCAGCAGCTCGGTGAGGTGGTCGTGCCGCTGCGCGCGATCGGGGGGATCAGTTACGAGCCCGGGCGCAAGGCGGGCCGGCTGCGGCTGCGGCTGCGCGACGGCGCGGACCCGCTGCTCCAGGTGACGGGCGGGCGGCTGCCGGAGCAGTCCGACCCGTACCGGCTGACCGTGGAGCCGGACCGGACGGGGGTGGCGGAGTACTTCGTGGACGAGGTGCGCAACGCGCTGCTGCTGGACGGGGTGGACCCGGGCCCGTCGGACACGTACCTGCTGCCGGGACCGTCGGTACCGGTCTCGGTCGCGGCGGGCGGCGGGAGCGCGGCCTTCGACGGCGACCGGGTGGTGCTGGACTGGAACTGGACCACCGAGGAGGCGAAGGCGTCCGGGGGGCCGCGCGAGTTCCGGGTCGGGGACGTGCGGACCGTGGAGTGGGCCCCGTCGAAGGGGCTGGAGAACGGCTGGCTGCGCTTCACCCTGGCGGGCGCCCCGCCGGCCCCGGCGCCCAAGTACGACCCGTGCACCGTGGAGCTCTTCGGGTTCAAGAAGGACCCCCTGATGGCGTTGGTCGCGGCGGCGGTGGCGGTACGGATGCCCCACCCCGCGGCCCCGGTCCCCGCTCCGGAGGCCCCCGCCGCCCTCCCCCTCGCGGAGGCGGCCCCGGCCCTGGCGGGCGAGCCGGCGGACCACGACACCCTGCTGCGGCGCCTGCGCGAGCTGGGGGAACTGCACCGGAACGGGATCCTCACGGCCGAGGAGTTCTCGGCGGCGAAGGCCGCCATTTTGGGTGGTTTCTAACCAAACGAGACCGGAATCACCCATTCCTTGGTCCAGACCAGCATGATCCTGCCCGATTCCGGGCAGGATCTTTGCGTTTCTGCCCCTGGGCCGTCAATATCTACTGGTGCTCGACCGCCGACCGTCGCATGACGAACTCGTCGACCACCTGGTTCGCACCACCGCGCTGCAGCGCGGCGAGGCCGCCCGGGTGGTGCTCGACGTGCTCGCGTACTTCGACGAGACGACCGAGGAGTTCGTCCGTCGCCGCCACCGCGAACTGCAGTCCGGTGGAGCGGTCAACGCGGAGATCTTCGAGCGGATCGCGGCGGAACTGCCGCACCGCGCCGTGGCGCCCCCGGAGCTCTCGCTCCGGCAGCTGCGCCGCATCGTCTACGGCTGAGACGCCGCATCGTCTCCAGCCGGGACGGGGCCCCACACGGGGCCGGTACGCGTCCGGGCACGGACACCGAACTTCAGGAGGGGCAACACCGTATGTGCGGAATCGTCGGTTACATCGGCAAGCGTGACGTGGCACCACTGCTGCTGGAAGGCCTCCAGCGGCTCGAGTACCGCGGCTACGACTCGGCGGGCATCGTCGTCAACAGCCCCAAGTCGGCGGCCCTGAAGGTCGTCAAGGCCAAGGGCCGGGTCCGCGACCTGGAGTCCCGCGTCCCCAAGCGCTTCGCCGGCACCACCGGCATCGCCCACACCCGCTGGGCCACCCACGGCGCGCCGAGCGACATCAACTCGCACCCGCACCTCGACGCCGAGAACAAGGTCGCGGTCGTCCACAACGGCATCGTCGACAACGCCGCCGAGCTCCGTGCCAAGCTGGAGGCCGACGGCGTGGTCTTCCTCTCCGAGACCGACACCGAGGTGCTCGTCCACCTGATCGCCCGCTCCCAGGCCGTCACCCTGGAGGAGAAGGTCCGCGAGGCGCTCAAGGTCGTCGAGGGCACCTACGGCATCGCCGTCATGCACGCCGACTTCGCCGACCGCATCGTCGTCGCCCGCAACGGCTCCCCCGTGGTCCTCGGCATCGGCGAGAAGGAGATGTTCGTCGCCTCGGACGTCGCCGCGCTCGTCGCCCACACCCGCCAGGTCGTCACCCTCGACGACGGCGAGATGGCCACCCTGAAGGCCGACGACTTCCGCACCTACACCACCGGCGGTACGACGACCACCGCCACGCCCGAGACCGTGGAGTGGGAGGCCGCCTCCTACGACATGGGCGGCCACGACACGTACATGCACAAGGAGATCTCCGAGCAGCCCGACGCGGTCGACCGCGTGCTGCGCGGCCGGATCGACGACCGCTTCTCCACCGTGCACCTGGGCGGCCTGAACCTGGACCCGCGCGAGGCGCGCGGCATCCGCCGGGTCAAGATCCTCGGCTGCGGCACCTCGTACCACGCGGGCATGATCGGCGCGGGCCTCATCGAGAGCCTGGCCCGGATCCCCGCCGACGCCGAGCCGGCCTCCGAGTTCCGCTACCGCAACCCGGTCGTGGACCCCGACACCCTGTACATCGCCGTCTCCCAGTCCGGTGAGACCTACGACGTGCTCGCGGCGGTCCAGGAGCTCAAGCGCAAGGGCGCCCGCGTCCTCGGCGTGGTCAACGTCGTCGGCTCCGCCATCGCCCGCGAGGCCGACGGCGGCGTGTACGTGCACGCCGGCCCCGAGGTCTGCGTCGTGTCCACCAAGTGCTTCACGAACACCGTCACCGCCTTCGCCCTGCTCGCCCTGCACCTGGGCCGCATCCGCGACCTGTCCGTCGCCGACGGCAAGCGGATCATCGAGGGCCTGCGCAGGCTCCCCGGCCAGATCCAGGAGATCCTGGAGGGCGAGGAGGACATCAGGAAGCTGGCGGCCGAGTACGCCGAGGCCAAGTCGATGATGTTCATCGGCCGGGTGCGCGGCTACCCGGTGGCCCTGGAGGCCTCCCTCAAGCTGAAGGAGATCTCCTACATCCACGCCGAGGCCTACCCGGCCTCCGAGCTCAAGCACGGCCCGCTCGCGCTCATCGAGCCGGCGATGCCGACGGTCGCGATCGTCCCGGACGACGACCTGCTGGAGAAGAACCGCGCGGCGCTGGAGGAGATCAAGGCCCGCAGCGGCCGGATCCTGGCGGTCGCCCACCGGGTGCAGGAGAAGGCCGACCACACGATCCTCGTCCCCAAGAACGAGGACGAGCTCGACCCGATCCTGATGGGCATCCCGCTCCAGCTGCTGGCGTACCACACCGCCCTGGCCCTGGGCCGGGACATCGACAAGCCGCGCAACCTGGCCAAGTCGGTCACGGTCGAGTAGCAGCCGCACCCTCGCGCCGCGCCCACGGCACACGACAGGGGCGCCACCGGAACTCCGGTGGCGCCCCTGCCCGTTGTGCCCGCGGTCCGGGCGGCCGCTCAGCCCGCCGCGACCGCTCCGCGGCCGGCCGGCCTGCCGAAGGCCATCGGCCAGTGGGCCAGCGCGGCGGTGGCCCCGTACCAGGCCAGGAGCCCGGAGACGGCCGCGACCCAGCCGCCCGCCTTGGCCAGGCCCGCGCTGTCCGCGAATGAGGCTATGGCCAGCAGGACGAGGGAGAGGGTGAGCAGACCGTGGACGCCCTGGCCGAACAGGCCGCCGGTGGCGGCGAGGGTGAGGGTCAGCGCGAGCATCGCGAAGAGGACCAGAAACGTTCCGGCCGCCTCGTCGGACACCGCGGCGCCCGCGCCCCTGGCCCAGGTGAACCAGAAGACG
This sequence comes from Streptomyces sp. NPDC001373, assembly GCF_042895815.1. Classification (NCBI taxonomy): domain Bacteria; kingdom Bacillati; phylum Actinomycetota; class Actinomycetes; order Kitasatosporales; family Streptomycetaceae; genus Streptomyces; species Streptomyces sp. NPDC001373. The sequence continues at coordinate 189,555 of NZ_JBIAWQ010000012.1, read as the reverse complement.
CCCAGGCCCGCGAAGGCGGTGCCGTTGAACCCGTTGCCGCCCCGGTACTCCAGGAGGCCGAGGAGGAAGAGGGCCGCGCCGCCGACGTAGGTCGCGAGCGACACGGAGTCGGCGGCGGTGACACCGGAGAGGACGCCGGTGTGGCCGATACCGAACGCGAGAAGGGTGAGTCCCAGGGCGATGTTCCCCAGGGTCGAAGTCGAGGCCGTGCTTCCCGCAGAGACACCGTTGTCCACGGCGGGCTCCCTTCGATCTGCAGTTGTTGCTGCGTCCCAGCAGCACTTATCTACCCTTTACACGGGTTCACAACCGCACAACCGGAATGCAGGGGATCACGGAATGACAACGACCGGTCGCTGTGCGCGCTTGGCCAGACGCCCCGCGACCGAGCCGAAGATCCGGCCGACGATGCCGTGGGTGGAGCCCACCACGATGGCGTCCGCCGAGTACTCCCGGCCGACCTCCTCCAGTTCGTGGCAGATGTCCCCGCCCCGCTCGACCAGGATCCACGGCACCTCGGACAGGTAGTCCGCGCAGGCCAGCTCCAGCCCCAGCACCTCGGTGCGGTGGTCCGGCACGTCCACGAAGACCGGCGGCTCGCAGCCCGCCCACACCGTGGTCGGGAGCCGGTTCGCCACGTGCACGAGGATCAGGCCGGAGCCGGAGCGCCGGGCCATGCCGATCGCGTAGGCGAGGGCGCGCTCACTGGACGTGGAGCCGTCGAAGCCGACCACCACTCCGTGCCGGAAGGCCGGGTCGCAGGGCAGGCGTGTCTGTTCCACCGCGCGCAGGTCGCTCGATACGGAATCGGCGAGGTGCTTGCGCTTGCGGTCCGCGGGTTCGAAGAATTCGTGACCGGCCATGGATGTCTCGGCGAAAAGTCCTCGGGGGAAGCGACAGGGGCGGTTGCGGCGGCTCGGGCTTTCTGACGGCGACGCGGGCGTTTCGACGACGCTGCGTGACGGAGTTCTGTCCTGGAAGCATCTTTCCAAGCCCTTACCCACCAGGGTACGGCGACACTCCCGTCCTGCACAGGGCATGCCGCCCTTGGAGAGCGTCCAAGGGAGCATGCCGGAGAGGAGCCCCCTTGGCAATGGCCGCTGTCCCCTACAGCCAGTGACGGAAGACCCGCGCGCCACCCGTGCGCGCAGTGACCGGCGCCTGTGCGCGGGCGTTGGACAGGCGTCCGACCGTCCAGGAAGAGCCCGCAGGGAGTACGCCGTGCCCGGCCATCCGGTTCACCCCGTCCAGCCCGTCCAGCCCGCTCCGCCGACGCAGTACACCCCGTCCGCCCGGTCCCCCCGCCTCTCGCCGGGCCGCTCCCGGCTTCACCCGTCCGGGGGGTCCGCCGCGGCACGTCCGCATGACGACCCCGCGGGTGACGTGGTGCGCTGGGCGGCCTTCAGCTGCCTGCTCGTGCCCGTGGTCCTGGTGGTCTACGGGACCTCGTACGGCGGGGCCGCGGTGGCGACCCTGGGGCTGGCGGCCGTCACGGCGGCCTGCCGGGTGCTGCTGCGACACTCGGAGAAGGCCGGGCGGGCCGCCGCCCGGGTGCGGCCGGAGGAGCCGCCTCCGCACGGGCACCGGGGCCGGCACTCCCGCAGCGGGTCCGGAGCGCACCGCGGCTGCCACGGCTCCCCGGGCCTCTCCCCTCACGACTGACCGATTCGCACGTACACACCCGGTTGTTTTCAGCCAACTTCCGGACTGGGCGCTTCCCTTGCCGGAATGTCCCCTCAACTTCCCCACCACCAGCGACGACAGAGCGAAGGGGGCGAAAACACCCCATGGGGACTGGCCACGACCGGATCGCGAGGTTCCCGTACGGGTAGCGGAGTGGAACGCTTCCTGATCGAATGCTTTTCGCCAAGTTGCCAAGTCGACATAGCGGTGCGTGCTGAACTTGTCACGCCGACACCACGGGACGCAGTAGATTCGATCATGTATTTACGGCGGGGGATCCACGTGCAAGGCCGAGGGGAAACGTGCAGGTGCGACCAGACCAAGGAGTCGCGACACCCAAGGGGGGCTTAGCGCCATGAGCCAGGATTCCACCGCAGTCATCGCCGACGCGGGCAGGAAGCTCGCGGGGCGTCGCCGCAGAGAGATCGTCGCCGTGCTGCTGTTCAGCGGCGGGCCGATCTTCGAAAGTTCCATTCCGCTGTCCGTGTTCGGCATCGACCGCCAGGACGCCGGAGTTCCGCGCTACCGACTGCTCGTGTGCGCCGGGGAGGACGGTCCGCTGCGGACCACCGGCGGACTCGAACTGACCGCGCCCTACGGGCTGGAGGCCATCGCCCGGGCGGGCACGGTCGTGGTCCCCGCCTGGCGCTCCATCACCTCCCCGCCGCCGCCGGAGGCGCTCGACGCCCTGCGGCTGGCGCACGAGGAGGGCGCCCGGATCGTCGGCCTGTGCACGGGAGCGTTCGTGCTCGCCGCCGCCGGGCTGCTGGACGGCCGGCCCGCGACGACGCACTGGATGTACGCGCCGACGCTGGCCAAGCGCTACCCGTCCGTCCACGTCGACCCGCGCGAGCTCTTCGTCGACGACGGCGACGTGCTGACGTCCGCCGGCACCGCGGCCGGAATCGACCTGTGCCTGCACATCGTGCGAACGGACCACGGCAGCGAGGCGGCCGGGGCACTGGCCCGCCGGCTCGTCGTCCCGCCGCGCCGCACCGGCGGCCAGGAGCGCTACCTCGACCGGTCGCTGCCCGAGGAGATCGGCGCCGACCCGCTCGCCGAGGTCGTGGCATGGGCCCTGGAGCACCTCCACGAGCAGTTCGACGTGGAGACACTGGCCGCCCGCGCCTACATGAGCCGGCGCACCTTCGACCGGCGGTTCCGCTCGCTCACCGGCAGCGCGCCGCTCCAGTGGCTGATCACCCAGCGGGTGCTCCAGGCGCAGCGGCTGCTGGAGACCTCCGACTACTCGGTCGACGAGGTCGCCGGACGCTGCGGCTTCCGCTCCCCGGTCGCCCTGCGCGGCCACTTCCGGCGGCAGCTGGGGTCCTCCCCGGCCGCCTACCGCTCCGCCTACCGGGCGCGCCGGCCGCAGGCCGACGGGGCCCCCGTGTCGGAGATCTCGGGGACCCCGCTGCCGCACCAGCGCACCCCGCAGCCCCAGCGGGCCGCGGCGGCCCTGGCCGCCTCCGGTCCGAGCGTGACGGAGCTGTACGCCCCGGGCCGGGTGCTGCGCGAGCACGCGTAGCCGCCGCCCGGACGTCCGCGAGACGCACGACGAAGGCCCCCCGCAAGGGCAGGACACCACGGCGGGGGGCCTTCGGCATAAGGTGGGACGCATGAACGATCGCATGGTGTGGATCGACTGCGAGATGACCGGGCTCTCGTTGACGGACGACGCACTTATCGAGGTGGCCGCGCTGGTCACCGACTCGGAGCTCAACGTGCTCGGCGAAGGCGTGGACATCGTGATCCGCCCGCCGGACGCGGCCCTGGAGAACATGCCGGACGTGGTGCGCGAGATGCACACCGCCTCCGGCCTGCTCGACGAGCTGGCCGCCGGCACGACCCTGGCCGACGCGGAGGCGCAGGTCCTGGCGTACGTGCGCGAGCACGTCAAGGAGCCTCGCAAGGCCCCGCTGTGCGGGAACTCCGTCGGCACCGACCGCGGCTTCCTGTCGCGCGACATGCCGGCGCTGGAGGCCCACCTGCACTACCGGATCGTGGACGTGTCCTCGGTCAAGGAGCTGGCGCGCCGCTGGTACCCGCGGGCCTACTTCAACAGCCCGCCCAAGAACGGCAACCACCGGGCGCTCGCGGACATCAAGGAGTCCATCGCCGAGCTGCGGTACTACCGCGAGGCGGTCTTCGTGCCGCAGCCGGGACCCGACTCGGACACGGCCCGGGCCATCGCCGCCAAGCACGTGGTCGCCGGCGAGTAGGACCGCCGCGGGAGCCGCCGGATGGGTACGGGGAAAGGGGGGAGCGAGCACCCTCCCGGACCCTGTACCCTTTTCTTCGGCCGGTCGTTCCACGACCGGGCATGGTGGGTGTAGCTCAGTTGGTAGAGCACCTGGTTGTGGTCCAGGTGGCCGCGGGTTCGAGTCCCGTCACTCACCCTGTGGGAAGGCCCCGGTTCGCGTGAGCGAGCCGGGGCCTTCCGCGTTCTCCGGGGCCGGGTCGATCCCGATCTCGGCGTGGGGCCGGCTGCGCGCCCCGTCCGGGCGGGGTCAGGAGGAGGGGCGGGCCGTCTGGACGTGGAAGTTGAACTCCGCGTGCCCCAGGGAGCCCATCAGGCGCAGCCACAGCGGCAGGAGCATCTCCGTGCCCCGTGCGGTCTCGATGCCGCCGAGGTCGATGATCGACGCGTCGGGCCAGCCGAAGGAGCTCAGCAGGCCGTGGACGGCCTTCTTCGCGTCGGCGTCGTCGCCGGAGAGGAAGACGGAGTGCTCGCCGGGGACCCGGGCGGGATCGACCATGATCTGGCAGTTCATGGTGTTGAGCGTCTTGACCACCCGCAGTTGCGGGAAGGTGCGCTGGATCAGCTCGCCGAGGCTGTCGTCGTCGACCGGGTCCAGGCGGGGCGGGAAGCCGTGGGAGAAGTCCAGCGGGTTGGCGATGTCGATGAGGATCTTGCCGTCGAGGTGGGCGGCGTCCGCCTCCCTCAGGGCCTCGACGCTGACCCGCCCGCCGGTGGCGTTGACCAGTGTCTCGCCGCGCCGCGCGGCCTCCGGGAAGGGGGCCAGGCCGATCGAGGGGTGGGCCTCCTGCCATTCGGCGTACTCCGCCCGGTCGAGGGTGGCCCGCGGGTCGCGGGTGCCGATGACCACCTCGTGGCCCAGCGAGGCCAGGCGGTCGGCCACGGTGCGGCCGACGATGCCGGTGCCGAGAACTGCGTAACGCATGCGGATGTCCAATCGGGAGGGATGTGGCACGTGCCGTGCGCGGGGTGCCGCCGGGCGGGTCGGCCGGTGCCCGACGGCCCCCGACCGGCGCGGACCGTACGCTATTCCACGAGCGCGGCTTCCGGCTCGCTCCCTCACCCGGTCGGGTCGTTGCGCTCTCCCCGGCGCCTGCTGCGGGTGCGGCGGGCGCGGCGGCGGCCCGGGCCGCGCCCGCCGCGCCGGCCCCGGCCGTCCAGGGCGAGCCACACCCGTACCTCGCTGCCCCCGAGCACCGAACGCCCCAGGCGTACGTCGCCGCCCGTCGACTCCGCGACCCGGCGCACGATGTCCAGGCCGAGCCCCGTGGAGCCGTCGCGGGCGCCGTCGTTGCCGCGCCTGAGGGCCGCGTCCGGGTCGGCGATGCCGGGGCCCGCGTCCGAGACGAGGACGATGACGGCGTCCCCCGCGTCGTGCACGTCGACCGCGAAGGGAGTGCCCTCGGGGGTGTGCCGGAAGACGTTGCCGAGCAGGGCGTCGAGGGCGGCCGCCAGCTCGGGCCGGGCCACCGGGACCCGTACGGTGCGGTCCACGCCCGCGAGCCTGACCTCACGGCCCTCGTCCTCCGCGAGCGCCGACCAGAAGGCCATCCGGTCGCGGATCACCTCGGAGGCGTCGCAGCCGGCGGTGGCCGCGACGGCGGGCGGGCGCTGCTCGCGGGCCGTACGGATGATCGTGTCGACCTCCCGCTCCAGCTGCTCCACCGCCGCCCGGGTGTGCTCGGCGGCCGGGCCGTCGCCGAGCGAGGCCGCGTTGAGCCGCAGCACGGTCAGCGGGGTGCGCAGCCGGTGCGAGAGGTCGGCGGCGAGCTCCCGCTCGTTGGCGAGGAGTTCGACCACCTGGTCGGCCATCGAGTTGAACGCGACGGCCGCCGAGCGGAGTTCCTTCGGCCCGTCCTCGGGCACCCGCGCCCCGAGCCGGCCCTCGCCCAGCTGGTGCGCGGCGTCCGCGAGCCGTTCGGCCGGTCGCACCAGCCGGGCCCCGAGCCGGTCGGCGACCGCGACGGAGCCGACGACCAGGGCGAGGCCGACGCCGGCGAGGATCAGCCAGGCGGTGGCGACCCCGTTGCTGACCTCGCTCTCCGGCACGTAGATCTCGATGACGGCGATGTCCCCGGAGCCGAGGGCGATGGGCTGGAGCAGGGCGGAGCCCCCTCCGGCGGCCTTCGCGGTGGTGGCCCGTCCCATGGAGCGGGTCTCCGCCACCGCGTGCGCGCCCGCCCAGCCGTCGCCGATGTCCACGGGGGCGGCGCCGGCGATCGAGGGGACGTGGACGGCCATCCGCCGGGCGGCGCCCATCTCGGTGGACTCGACGGCCTTGCGCAGCTGCACCGGGTCGGTGGTGATGGACAGGGTGGGCCCCATGGTGGCGGCCTGCCGCTCGGCGTTGGAGAAGGCCCGGTCGCTGGCCATCTCCTGGACCACCAGCCCCAGCGGCACCGCGAAGGCCACGACCACCATGGTGGTGACGGCAAGACAGACCTTGACCAGCGCCCACCTCACAGCGGCGGTTCCAGCTTCACCCCGACCCCCCGCAGCGTGTGCAGGTACCGGGGCCGGGCGGCGGTCTCGCCGAGTTTGCGGCGGAGCCAGGAGAGGTGCACGTCGATGGTCTGGTCGTCCCCGTACGACTGCTGCCAGACCTCGGCGAGCAGCTCGCGCCGGGCCACGACCACGCCCGGCCGGCCGGCGAGGAAGGCCAGCAGGTCGAACTCGCGCCGGGTGAGGTCGAGTACGGCCCCGTCCAGCTCGGCCTGGCGGCGCAGCGGGTCGATGGCGAGCCCGCCGACGCGCAGGACGCGCGGGGGCGGTTCGGCCGCCGCGGCCTGGGAGCGGCGCAGGACGGCGGCCATCCGGGCGGAGAGGTGCTCGACGGAGAAGGGCTTGGTGAGGTAGTCGTCGGCGCCGTCGTTGAGCAGCCGGACGATCTCCGCCTCGTCGTCGCGGGCGGTGGCGATGATGACCGGCACGTCGGTGATGCCGCGCAGCATCTTCAGCGCCTCGGAGCCGTCGAGGTCGGGCAGTCCGAGGTCGAGGATGACCACGTCGAACCGGTGGTGGGCGACCTCGCGCAGGGCCTCCAGGGCCGTGCCCACGCTCCGTACGGTGTGGGCGGCCTCGGTCAGGTGCCGGATCAGGGCGGAACGTACGAACTGGTCGTCCTCGACCACGAGCACACTAGCCATGGGCGCACGGTAGTCCATCCGGGCGACCCCGGGAGGTGCCGGTACTGCTCTGTGACGTGTGGTGCAGTATGTGCCCTGATGCGACGAGGACTTGTACATGCCATGGCCTGGGTGGTGGCGACCGCGGCCGCCGTGACCCTGTCGTGGTGGGGTGTGCACACCGTCATGTCCGGGACGGCCTACGATCCTCCCCTCGCGGTGCCGCTGACCACCCGGCCGCCGGCCTCCGCGACGCGGGGTGCGGAGCCGCCGCCGGCCGGCCCCCCGGGCTCCGCGTCGCCCTCGCCGGCCGCGTCGGGGTCGCCGTCGCCCTCCGCACCGGCCGCCGCCCCCTCCCCGTCCGCGAAGCCGAAGCCCCCGCCGCCGGCCGGGCAGCAGCGCCCGTACCCGGACGGCGGCGGGCAGGGTTCCGGCAACGTGAAGGGGTACTCGGTCTCGGGCGGCCGGGTGGTCTTCGACCTCGGGGCCTCCTCGGCGGCCCTGGTCTCGGCGACGCCGGAGGCGGGGTGGCGGGTGCAGGTGTGGAAGCAGGACTTCTGGATCCGGGTCACCTTCACCCGGGACAACCGCGAGGTGTCGGTGTTCTGCACCTGGCACGACCACCCGCCGGCGGTGGAGACCGTCGACCCGTAGCCCGGGCCCCGGCCTACCGGAACACCGAGGCCGGCGGCTCCGGCGAGGCCACCGCCGAGGCGTCGCGGACCGGGACGGCGCCGCCCGTGAAGTCCGCCAGGGCCCGGCCGTGCTCCACCCGTCCCGGGTGCGGGTCGCTCGCCACGCGGCGGGTGAACTCCGCGACCGGCAGCTCCCGGTCGGAGGCCACGAGCACCGCATTGCCGAAACGTTTCCCCCGCCAGACGACGGGATCCGCGGCCAGCGCCAGCCGCTCGAACCGGGAGGCCGCGGTGGCGACCTGGGCCCGCAGGTGCGCCAGCGGCGGCCCGTCCGCGAGGTTGGCGACGTACCACCCGGTGGGCGACAGCGTCCGGCGCACGTCGTCCAGGAACTCGGCGCTGGTCAGGTGCGCCGGGGTGCGCGCCCCGCTGAACACGTCCGCGATGACCAGGTCCGCCCAGCCGTCCGGCACCTTCGCCAGGCCCGCCCGCGCGTCCACCGCCCGGACCCGCACCCGCGCCTGCGGGTCCAGCGGCAGGTGCTGCCGTACGAAGGCCACCAGGGCCTCGTCGATCTCCACCACCTGCTGCGCCGAGCGGGGGCGCGCGGCGGCCGTGTAGCGGGCCAGGGTGAAGGCCCCGCCGCCCAGGTGCACCACGTTCATGGGCTGCCGGGCGGGCGCGGCGAGGTCGATCAGGTGGCCGATGCGGCGCTGGTAGGCGAAGTCCAGGTATCCGGGGTCGTCCAGGTCGACGTGGGACTGCGGGGCCCCGTTGATCAGCAGGGTCCAGGCGCGGGTGCGCTCGCGGTCCGGGGACAGCTCCGCCAGGCCGCCGCCCACCTCACCGGTGACCGGCTCGGCGGCGCTCCGCCGGCCCCCGTCGCGGTTCCTGCCCTTGTCCCTGCCCGTGCCTCTGCCTGCCACCCCACCATTATCGCTGGCCAGAAATTCACCGACAGTTGTCGGCCGCCTCGATGAGCCGGGCCGCCTCACCCAGCGCCGCGCGCAGGACGTCCGGATCGGTGACCGGTCCCACGGACTCGGGCGGCAGCAGCCAGCCCGTACCGCCCGCGGTGGGCGCGGCGAGGTCCCCGAAGCGCATGCCGCGCCCGTTGGTCTGCGTACAGGCGCTACCGGGGAGGTCCCAGGCGTCGGCGGTGCCCGGCGGGACGAGGAACCCGAGCGTGTCGCCGGAACCGTCGTGCAGCACGGGGCCGACCGCGGGGGCGGTCCGGCCGGCGCCGCGGCGGATGATGTCCACCGCCTCCAGCCCCTGCCGGACGGAGACGGTCACCAGGTCCGGGGCCGGAACCGGGGCGGGGAGCCCGGCCGCGGCCAGGGCGGCGGTGAACGGGTGTGCGCCGGCGTCGGGCGCGGTGTTCGTACCAATGCTGTCCATGCCGGCCTCCACCAAGGGGAACCCCTCCTCGATCCGTATCCGCATGGGTTCAACGCGGCGAAGCGTCAACAGGTGCGGCGGCAAGACGCTGCAAAGGATGGCAGTTCATGGCGGATCGCGGGTGAGATATCCGTTTTGTAGCCAAACACCGCATGGGACCCCCCTCACCGGCGGTACGTTCGTGCGCGCCGGAGCACCCGACTCCGGGGCGAGCGTGTCCAGAGAGGCAGCGTCCATGGCGGCGTCACCCCACTCACCCAACTCCTGCTTCCGGCGGCTGCGCGGAGCACACTCCCCGGCCGAGTTCGCCGCCATGGTGCGACGGGCCGCACGGGAGATCGGCGAAACGGTTTCCTGCGACGCCCGCTACATCGGCCGCGTCGAGTCGGGCGAGATCCGCTGCCCCAACTACGCCTACGAACGGGTCTTCCTCCACATGTTCCCCGGCCGCACCCTGGCCGACCTGGGCTTCTCCCCCCGCGAGGCGGTCCGCGGGCGGGCCGCGCAGCGCGCCCTGCCCACCCCGCCCGTCTTCACCCACCTCATCCACCGTTCCAAGGAGAGCGACGTGCTGCGCCGCGCCTTCATGGCGGGCGGCTCCGCGACCGTGGCGGCCGCGACGCTCAGCCTCACCCTGCTCGGCGACAACCGCCGGATCCCCTCCCGCGCCGGCGAGGCCGAGGCCGCCGCCGTCGAGGACGCCGTGCGCCAGATCCGGCTGCTGGACGACCGGCACGGCGCCGACGCCCTCTACCGGCGGGCCGCGCAACCCCTGCGGACCGCCTACGCCCTGCTCGACGCGGGAGCCACCCGCCAGTCCACCGAGGACCGGCTGCACGCGGGGGCCGGGGAGCTGGCCGTCTCCGTGGGCTGGCTGGCCCACGACTCGGGCCGCTTCGAGGACGCCCGCTCGCACTACGCCGAGGCCCTGGCCACCGCCCGGGTGGCGGGGGACGCGGGCCTGGAGGCGCACGCCTTCAGCAACATGGCCTTCCTGGCGCGGGACTGCGGGCGCCCCCGCGAGTCGGTGCGGGCGGCCCAGGCCGGCCGGCGCGCGGCCCGCTCACTCGGCTCGCCCCGCCTGCTGGCTCTGCTCGCGCTGCGGGAGGCGGGCGGCTGGTCCGGGCTCGGGGACCGCCGGGCCTGCGAGGAGGCGCTGACCCGGGCGCACACCGAGTTCGCGCGGGGGGCGAGCGCCGCCGACCCGGAGTGGATGTCCTTCTTCGGCGAGGCCGAACTGGAGTCCCTGGAGTCCCGCTGCTGGGCGGCGCTCGGGGAACATGCCCGCGCGGCCCGGCACGCACGCCGCGCGGCCGACCTCCAGGACCCGCACTTCGCGCGGAACGTGGCCCTCTACACCGCCGAGCTCGCCGACGACCTGGCCCGCGCCGGGGCGCCCGACGAGGCCGCCTGGGCCGGCGGCCGGGTGCTGGACCTGCTGACGGAGGTCCAGTCGACCCGGATCCGCTCCATGCTGGCCGGTACCGCCCGCACCCTGGTCCCGCACCAGCGCTCCCCCCGCGTCGGCGCGTTCCTCGCCCGGCACGCCCAGGCGTAGACCGCCGGCGGGGCGGGTCCTACCCCTCCAGGTGCCCCGTGTCGTTCCAGCGCTCCAGCGCAGGCGCCCCGTACGCCCAGCCCAGGACCGACAGCGAGGTCGGGTCCAGGCGGATGCGGGCGCCGAAGGAGGCCTCGAAGCCCAGCCAGCGGGCGGCGAGGGTGCGCAGGACGTGCCCGTGCGCGAAGACCAGGACGTCCCGCTCCGCCGAGCGGGCCCAGGCGACCACCTCGTCCGCGCGGGCCGCCACGTCGGCGACGGACTCGCCGCCGGGGACCCCGTCGCGCCAGATCAGCCAGCCGGGCCGGACCGCCTGGATCTCGGCCGGCGTCATCCCCTCGTAGGCGCCGTAGTCCCACTCCATGAGGGTGTCCCAGGGCTCCGCCTGCGCCCCGAAGCCCGCCAGGTCGCAGCTCTCGCTCGCCCGGACCAGGGGACTGGTGCGCACCTCCAGGCCGCGCAGGGAGACCCAGGGCTCGCCGGCGAGCCGCTCGCCCAGCCGCTTCGCCCCCTGCCTGCCCTCCTCCAGCAGGGGCACGTCCGTGCGCCCGGTGTGCTTGCCGAGCAGGGACCATGCCGTCTGGCCGTGGCGGGCCAGCAGGATGCGGGGGGCCATCTGTGTTTCTCCCGGTCCGTGGTGGTTCGCCCTGTGGCGCGCGAATCCGTCGTCCGTCCATCATCGCCGACGTGAACGCAGGGCAACTCCGTCCGGCCGGCGCCGTGCCCCTGACCGTCGTGGTGGTCATGGACGCGGGCGGAGACGGGCCCGGACGGCGGGAACCGGTCCGTTTCCGCCGTAAGTCCACGATTGTCAGTGGCGGATGGGACACTTCCGCCCGTGAGCTCCTACCCGCCCGGCGGCCCGCCCCAGACGACGACACTGCGGCAGCGGCTCGCTGACCTGCGCGGCCCCGCCGTACCGCCCCGTCCGCTCGACGCACGGGCGCTCGCCGCGCTCGCCGCGAACCCGGGCTGCGGCAGACGGGCGATCCTCGACGGCGCCGGGGTGGACAAGACCGCCCTGGCCGCGGCCCTCGGCACACCGGCGGCTTTCGGCCAGTCGCAGTTCGCGATCGTCCGCGGGAACTCCTTCGAGGCCAAGGTCAAGGGCGACGGCGGCGCCGAGCTGCTGCGCCTGGTCCACGCCCGGCTGGGCGCCGGCGCCGAGCCCCCCGGGCCGGACGCCCGGGTGCCCGACCTCACCGCCGCCGGACCGGAGGGCCGGGCCGCCCGGACAGCGCTGGCCCTGCGGGAGGCCACCGCCGCGCGGACCTGGACCCTGCTGGACCATCCGATGCTGGCCCTGGAGGTGGCGGGCACCCCCGCCTACCTGGAGCCCGACGCCGTCGTGGTGCACCCCGACGGCCGCTGGACCGTCGTGGAGATCAAGTCGTTCCCGATGATCGACGGGGCCGCCGACGCCGCCAAGGTGGGGGCCGCCGCCCGGCAGGCCGCCGTGTACGTCCTGGCACTGGAGCAGACCGCCGCGAAACTGTCCGGCGCGGAGGTCGACCACCGGGTGCTGCTGGTCTGCCCGAAGGACTTCTCCAACCTGCCCACCGCCGAACCCGTCGACGTCCGCCGCGAGCGCTCGGTCACCCGCCGCCAGCTGGAGCGGCTGACCCGGATCGAGGACCTGGCCGCCGGCCTGCCGGAGGGGATCTGCTTCGACCCCGCCCGGCCCGCCGAGGAGCTGACCCGGGCCGTCTCCGCCGTCTCCGCCGCCTACGCCCCCGAGTGCCTGGCCGCCTGCGAGCTGGCCTTCCACTGCCGCGAGCGCTCCCGCGCCGCCGGGGACCCGGCCGCGCTCGGCCGGTCCGTCCGCGGCGAGCTGGGCGGGCTGGGCAGCGTCGAGGAGGCCCTCGCGGCCGCCGCCGGCGCGGGCCCCGAGGGCGATCCCACCGCCGACGCACTGCGCCGGGCGGCCCGGCTGCGCGCCGAAGCCCTGGAAGCGGCCGCCGTCCGACCCCCGCACCAGGCCCCGGAGACCCCCGCATGCCCCTGCTGACCACCCTCGCCCGGCTGGAGGCGGTCCGCGCGGGCCGCGCCCGGCCGCTGGCGACCGTACGCCACCGCCACCTGGGCGCGCAGCCGCTGGTCTTCGTGCCGCTGACCACCGCCGGTGAGGCCGGGGCCCCGCTCGGCGCGATGCTGGGCACCGACCGGAACGATCCGCGGATCCTCGTCATACCGCAGCCCCGCGACCGGGACCTGCGCTGGGAGTTCCTCGGTGAACTGGCGCGGCAGCTGATGCCGTACATCGAGTCCTACGCGGACGTGGTCGAGCCCGCCGAGCGGACCGAGACCGACCCGGAGACCGGGAAGAGGACCAAGGTCGAGGCCGAACTGTGCGTGGACGCGCCGCAGATCGTCGTGCCGAGCCGGGCCGGCATCGAGTACGTACGGCTGCTGGGCCGGTCGATGCGGTTCCGCCGGACCGCCGAGGAGGACCCGGAGAACCCCTACCCGGCGCCCACCCGGGTCCCGCTGCTGGGCCGCTGGTTCACGCACCTCGCCGAGCGCTCCCGGGTGCCCGGGTCCTCGATGCTGCTGTCCGCCACCGACCTGCTCTCCCGGCACTGGGCGACGGGCCAGAGCAACCTGGAGGACCAGCACCTGGGCTCCCTGCTGGGCTGGATCGCCCCGCCGGAGGGCGTCTCGGGCGCCGAGTGGGCGCTCAGGGTGGAGCTGGGCCGGGACGAGGACGGGCGGCTGCTGTTCCCCCCGGCCGGCCCGGCCACCGACCCCGCCTTCGACAACGGACTGCTGGCGCCGGCGATCGCGAGGTTCGACGCCGCCCGCTCGGCGGACGGGCCCCGCGACGCGGACGCCGTGCGCCGTGCCGAGGAGGAGGTCCGGCGGCTGGTCGTGGAGCAGATGGAGCCCGCCTGGCGGCAGACCTGGGAGGCGATCGACCTGGTGCGCGCCCTGCCGCCGGGCGAGCGGACCGAGGAGCGCTGGACCCGCGACCGCTGGTCCTTCACCGGCCACCGCGACCGGGTCCGGGCGGGCGAGCCGCCGCAGCCGCGCCGCGACGACGCGGTGACGGCGGCCCAGAAGCTGGCCACGCGGGAGACCGAGCAGGTGCGGCTGGACGCGCAGGAGGCCCTGGACGACCCGCTGGTGATGGCGGGCCGGCGGTTCGCGGGCGAGGCCTTCGCCGGAGAGGTCACCGAGGTGGCCATGGAGTGGACGGAGGGCAGCCGGCCCCGCCCGCGCCCCCTGCTGACGGTGGCCACCGATGACCGGCCGCAGCTGGCGGACGAGGGCGGCGGGAAGGTCTTCCGCTCGCTGGACGGCCGCCAGCAGGCCTTCGCGTTCGTGCGCCGCGAGGAGGACGGCCGGCTGGTGCTGCGCGTCCTCGACAAGATGGGCGCCGGACGGGAGCCGGTGGCGGGATCGGTGCCGGAGAAGGGCGACCGGGTGTGCTGGACCCTGTTCGAGCACGACCCGCGCGGCGGCCCGAAGCTGCCCGACCCGGAGAACACCCCCTGGACGCACGGCGGCCCGCCGGGATCCGCCGCCGCCCCCGCCCTGGACGCCGTGACCGACGAGGACATCCTGTGAGCACCGCCTTCGACCCGGGCGCGGCCGCCGACCGGGCGACCGCCGCCATCCTCCACGACACCCTGCACGGCAGCGAGCGGGGCGTGGTCGTCGACTCCCCGCCCGGGGCCGGGAAGTCGACGCTGGTGGTGCGCGCGGCCCGGGAACTGGCCGCCGCCGGGCGCCGGCTGATGGTGGTCGCGCAGACCAACGCGCAGGTCGACGACCTGGTGCTGCGGCTCGCCGAGAAGGACCCGGAGCTGAAGGTGGGCCGGCTGCACAGCAGCGACGCCGACGCCTACGACCCGGCGCTGCGCGACCTGCCCTCCGTCACCCTCTCCGCGAAGCCGGCCGACCTGGCCGAACTGCCCGTCACCATCTCCACGGCCGCGAAGTGGGCGTACGTGAAGGCGGAGCCCTGGGAGCACGCGATCGTCGACGAGGCGTACCAGATGCGCTCCGACGCGCTGCTGGCCGTGGCGGGGCTGTTCGAGCGGGCGCTGTTCGTGGGCGACCCGGGGCAGCTGGACCCGTTCAGTGTGGTCGGCGCGGAGCAGTGGGCCGGGCTGTCCTACGACCCCTCCGCCTCCGCGGTCTCCACCCTGCTGGCCCACAACCCCCGGCTGCCGCAGCACCGGCTGCCGGTGTCGTGGCGGCTGCCGGCGACGGCCGCCCCGCTGGTCTCGCGCGCCTTCTACCCGTACTCGATGTTCCGCAGCGGGACGGGTCCGGGCGAGCGGCGGCTGGCGTACGGGGTCGCGTCGGACGGTTCCGGTCCCGACCGGGTGCTGGACGAGGCGGCCGAGGCGGGCTGGGGCCTGCTGGAACTCCCCGCCCGGCACACCCCGCGCACGGACCCGGAGGCGGTCGGGGCGGTGGCCCTCGTGGTCCGCCGCGCCCTGGACCGCGGCGCGGTGACCTCCGACGAGCGCTCCCCGGTCCCGTCCCCGCTCACCCCGGCGCGCATCGCGGTGGGCACCGCGCACCGCGACCAGGCGGCGGCCGTCCGCACCGCCCTGGCCTCCCTGGGCGTCACAGGCGTCACGGTGGACACCGCGAACCGCCTCCAGGGCCGCGAGTACGACCTCACGGTGGTCCTCCACCCCCTGTCGGGCCGCCCCGACGCGACGGCCTTCCACCTGGAGACGGGCCGCCTGTGCGTCCTGGCCTCGCGGCACCGGCACGCCTGCGTGGTGGTGGCCCGGGCCGGCATAGCGGAACTCCTGGACGACCACCCGTCCACGGAACCGGTGCAGCTGGGGGCGACGATCAAGTTCCCGGACGGGTGGGAGGCGAACCACTCGGTCCTCTCCCACCTCGCCGAACACCGCGTCGCCTGGCGGCCGTAGCCGACGCCTCAGCCCCCACCCGCCGGACGGAGTCCGGCACGCCGCCGCAGGCGGCCGACGAACACAGCCCGGACGGGTGGGAGGCGAACCACTCGGTCCTCTCCCACCTCGCCGAACACCGCGTCGCCTGGCGGCCGTAGCCGACGCCCCAGCCCCCATCCGCCGGACGGAGTCCGGCACGCCGCCGCAGGCGGCCGATGAACACAGCCCGGACGGGTGGGAGGCGAACCACTCGGTCCTCTCCCACCTCGCCGAACACCGCGTCGCCTGGCGGCCGTAGGACCTGCCGCGGCGCGGTCCGGGCGCAGGCCGCTCCTACTTGCGGGTGGCGCCGAAGGTGTGGCGGAGGGTTTCGCCGATCTCGGCGAGGGTGTGGAGCTGATCCGGGGTCAGGACGTCGATCAGGTGGCGGCGTACGGATTCCACGTGGTGCGGGGCGGCCCCGGTGATCGCGGCCACGCCGTCGGCGGTGAGCACCACCTCCGCCCCGCGGCCGTCGGCGGCGACCTCCTCGCGCCGTACCAGGCCGCGCTGTTCCATGCGGGTGAGCTGGTGGGACAGCCGGCTGCGGGACCAGCTCATCAGTCCGGCGAGCGCGGTGACGCGCATGCGGTGGCCGTCGGTCGAGCCGAGGACGGAGAGCACGTCGTAGTCGGCCTCGGACAGGCCGCTGTCCTGCTGGAGGTCGCGGGCGATCTCCGCGTTGACGAGCGGGAACATACGGCGCCAGGCGTACCAGGCGTCCTGCTCGGACTCGGTGAGCCAGCGGGGGCGGGCGGGCTCCGGCACTTCGGTCATGGGGGCAGCCTAGCGAGTTTGGTGATACGTCACTTACCTAGTTGACATATCACGCACCTCCGACTTTCCTGGGTGACACGTCAACAACGAGGCTGTCCCCGCACATCACGCCAGCGCCCCAAGGGAGTTCACGTCATGACCCGCCTGCTCGTCGTCTCCGCCGCCAACCGCCCCACCTCCGCCGGCCGCCCCCTCGCCCGCTGGGTGGCCGACCTCGCCCGCGAGCACGGCACCTTCGAGGTCACCCCGGTGGACCTCGCGGAGATCGCGCTGCCGTTCCTGGACGAGCCGGAGTTCCCCTCCAGCGGCAACTACGCCCACCAGCACACCCGCGACTGGAGCGCGGTCGTCGACTCCGCCGACGCGTTCGTGTTCGTCCTGCCGATGTACAACGGCGGCTTCACCGCCCCGTTCAAGAACGCCGTCGACTTCCTCTACGCCGAGTGGCGGGGCAAGCCGGTCGGCCTGGTCAGCTACAGCGCGGGCGGCAGCGGCGGCGCCCCGGCCGCCGCGATGCTGCTGCCGGTGCTCACCCAGGTCGGCCTGGTGCCGGCCGCGCGCTCGGTGGCGGTGCCCGGCGTCCTCGGCCTGGTCGGCGCCGAGGGCTTCGAGGCTCCCGAGGGCCTGGCGGCCGAGGTGTCGGGCGTCCTCGACGACATCGCGGCCCTGGTGAAGGAGCCCGCGTCGGCGTGACGCCCGGCACCCTTGCGCGACGCTGGACAATGGAGGGTGGCCCGGAGGAATTCGCAAGCGCAGGAGGACACGCATGGCAGAGCCCGAGCGGACCGAGCGGAGGCAGCGGCCCGCACCGCTGCTCTTCGAGCCCTCGGAGGCCGTCGCGGACCCGGAGCACTTCTTCGACCTGGAGTCGATCGAGGACCCGCGGGAGCTGCTGGCGCGCGCGACCGAGCTGACGCTGGCGTTCCGGGCCGCACAGAACCGGGCCGAGGAGTTCCAGGCGCTGGCGGCGGCCCAGCTGGCCGACCCCCGCCGCTTCGACCGCCTCCCGCCGTCCGCGATCGCCGAGGCGGCGGAGTGGACCGAGGACTACGCGCGCCGCATGATCGAGTTCGGCGAGGACCTCCAGCGCGGGACGCCCCCGGAGGCCTGAGCCGGCGGGGGCGGGCCGGGCCCCGCCCCCGCCGGTCACCACCGGCACGTGCGGCGCGCAAGATAGCGCAACCGACCCGCCCCCGTCCCGGTTTCCGGTAACTCGTGGGAACCGACACACTACGGGCGGTAGACATTGGCATATGACGATCCTGACGACGGCCGCCAACCGCCCCGCCTTCGACGGCATCGACGCGCGCACCGCGCCCGCCACCCAGGTCACCCCGCAGGGAGCCGCCTGGCTGGCCTCCGCCTCCGCGCATCCGGGGAGCACCCTCGCCGCCTGGGAGGCGCGGCCCGACGCGCACGCCGTGCTGCCCTGCGGGACCGCCTTCGACGTCGTCAACGTTCCGCTCGTCCTCGGCCGGCGCATGCTCGACCTGCTCTGGGAGCAGGGCCCCGGCTCCGGGCCCGCCGCCGTGCACCGGGGGCGGATGCTGCTCTTCGCCTCCCCCGGCACCGCCCAGCGGCTCCCCGCGCTGCTCGCCTGGGAGGAGTGGGGTCCCGGCGCCCCGGCCCCGGCGCCCCTCTGCCACGGCCACGGCGACGCCGTCACCGTGCCCCCGCTGCGGCCCGGCCCCGGCCCCTCCCGGTGGCTGGTCGCGCCGGACGCCCGGCTCCCCTGGCTGCCCGGTCCGGACTGCCTCCTGTGGGCGTTCCTGCACGCCGCGAGGGGTCCGGCCCCGGTATCGATTTTTGGTTCGGCCGATTCGGATGCTAGTGTCTACCTCGTCAGCAAGCGCCGCTAGCTCAGTTGGTTAGAGCAGCTGACTCTTAATCAGCGGGTCCGGGGTTCGAGTCCCTGGCGGCGCACAGACGGAAGAAGGCCCCCACTCATCAGAGTGGGGGCCTTCTTCGTGCCGTCACGCCGGATCCGCCGTCACGTCGTGATCTTCACCGTGTAGGCGCCCGACAGCGTCCGGTCCGCGACCTCGACGGTGATCCGCTCTCCCGGGACGGTGAACGTCTCCCCGACCTCCAGCGGGGCGTCGGCGAGCGGCGGGTACACCGAGCGGTCCCAGCAGGCCTCGGTGCGCGGATGGCCGTCCAGGACCTCGATCGGACCGCCGCCCGACGCCGCCTCGTTGCGGACCCGGTAGACCAGGACCCCCTCCGTGCAGGTGTCCCCGTCGTTGCCGACGGAGCTCCGCGCCTCGACCACGATCGCGCTGCCGGGGCCCGTACGGATCACGGCGAGCCGCGTTCCGCCCGTGGCGCCGGGCTTCAGGGGCTGCGAGAGCGGCTGGAGGGTGTGCAGGGAGGTACCGGAGCGCACGCAGTCGACCTGGGAGGCGTCCAGCCAGCCCAGCTTCCACTTCTGCCAGCCGAACAGGTCCGGGGCCATTCCGAACTGGCTGCCCATGACGTCCCAGTCGCCGACGTACGTGTCCCAGTCGCCCTTGCCGTCCGTCGGGCGGTGGTAGAGGTCGGGCAGGTCGAAGACGTGCCCGGTCTCGTGCGCCAGCACGTTGCGGTCCGGCGGGTGCCGCTCGAAGACGGTGACGATCCGCCGCAGGTCGGTGCCGTCGGCCCGCAGGGGGCGGTCGAAGTTGACGACCTTGGTGGCGTCGGAGTCCACCCCGGGGGCGTTGGGGTCGGCGACGAAGTACACGATGTCGTACGCGCTGAAGTCCACCAGCGGGTCGGCGGCGGCGACCGCGTCCCGCAGGTAGGCGGCCCGGGCGTCCGGGGCCCAGTCGCGCTGTATCCCGTACGCGGTCGACGGCCGGGGCATCGGGATCCACTGCCGCTGCGGGTGCGGGACCAGCCGGAAGCGGCCGTAGGAGGCCCGTTCGAAGAAGTCGCTGGTGGCCGGGAAGTAGTCGGCGGCCAGGTCCTCGGGGGTGACGGCGGTCCGGTGGTCGGGGAAGGAGAGGAAGACCATCACCGCGTGGAGCGTGCGCTCCGGCTTGGGGTAGGCCCGGTTCCAGGTGTCCAGGCCGAGGGAGTGGTGCGCGGCCGTGCGGGTCAGCGCGCAGGGCCCGCCGGTGACGGGTCCGGCGGCCACGGCGGGTCCCGTGACGAGCGACATGGCGGCGAGCGCCGTCATCGAGGTGAGGATGGCCGCCGTACTTCGCATGCGGGAGCGGTCCACTCCCCCGGGTGTCAGCTGTCGCGGCACATCGACCTCCGGTAGTGGATTCGCCTTGTTCCATCCACCTTGAGGTGATTGTCCTATTTATGCATGGTTCCTCTGCCCCACACGAGTGAGCACTACGGCAAGTCGGTGACCCCCGGGCCGAACACCCTCGCCTACGGAACGTCACTATCGATCACCCGGGATCAGACCAGGGCACGGTGCGCTCACGGCCGTGCGGAATCCGTCACGCGCCGGCGGCCGACACGGCATCGGGGAGCGGCCGACGGGGCGTCAGCACGGCGACAACCCGTGCCCCACACGGCGACGCCGCTGGATAGGGCCTCCGTCAGCCTCTATGATCGGCACACTTTCCTGCACCGACACTCACGAACACTGCGGGAGCCAACGGTGAACGGAAGCTCAGAGGGAACCGGTTCGGCGGCCGACAGCATCCGACCGGCCCTTACGGAGCGTCACCAAGCAGTGCCGGGCATGTCGGCGCCGCCGCCGAGGCCGAGGCCCACCCCCGGGACCGCCGACCCCGACGGGACCGACGCCAGGGCCGCCGCGGTGATCGGCGGCGCCGCCGGAGCGGGCGAACCCCGCGACTACCGCGCCGCCTTCGACGCGGCCCACCTCGCCATGGCCGTCGTCGACCGCGACGGCGACGTCATCGCCGCCAACCGGGCCCTCGCCTCCCTGCTGGGCGGCGAGCCCCGCGAACTCGCCGGGCAGTGCGCCGCCGACCTCGTGGACCTCGCGGCGGAGGCCCGGACCTGGCAGGCCTACCAGGAGGTGCTCCGCGGCCGTCAGGCCCGGCTGCGCTGCACCCGCCGCCTCAAGCACCCCGACGGCCACTCGCTGTGGACCGAGGTCACCCTGGGCCCGATCCCGGGCACCCCGGACGTCCTGCTGTCGGTCGCCGACATCAGCGACCGGCGCGACCTCCAGGCCCGGCTGCGCCACCTCCAGATGCACGACCCGGTAACCCGGCTGCCCAACCGGGCGCTGTTCTTCGAGCGGCTCTCGGCGGCCCTGGAGGGCTCCGCGTACGGCAGCGGCGGAACCGGCCGGATCGGCCTGTGCTACCTGGACCTCGACGGGTTCAAGGCCGTCAACGACACCCTGGGCCACCGGGTCGGCGACCGGCTGCTGACCGCCGTGGCGGCCCGGCTGACCCACTGCGCCGACCAGTCGGGGTACGGGCGCTCGGGCGGGCACCTCGTCGCCCGGCTCGGAGGGGACGAGTTCGCGCTGCTGGTCGAGGACTCCACCGGCACCGAGCAGCTCGCGGACCTGGCGCGCAGCGTGCTGGCCGCCGTGCAGGAGCCCTTCGACCTGGCCGGGCAGCGGCTGTCGGTGTCCGCGTCGATCGGCGTGGTCGAACGGGACGCGGCCGGTACCTCGGCGACGGGCCTGATGCAGGCGGCGGACACGACCCTGTACTGGGCGAAGGCGGACGGCAAGGCCCGCTGGACCCTCTTCGACCCCGAGCGCAACGCGCACCGGATGACCCGCCAGGCCCTGTCGAGCTCGCTTCGCCCGGCGGTGGAGCGCGGGGAGTTCGAGCTGGAGTACCAGCCGCTGGTGGACCTGGAGAGCGGCGTGGTGCGCGGCGTCGAGGCGCTGGTGCGCTGGAACCACCCGCAGTTCGGCACACTGACGCCGAATCGGTTCATCGGCATCGCCGAAGAGGACGGCTCGATCGTGCAGTTGGGCCAGTGGGTGCTGCGCACGGCCTGCCGGCAGGCGCGGCGCTGGCAGATCGAGCAGCCCAGTGACTCGCCGGTGTTCGTGTCGGTGAACGTGGCGGTGCGCCAGGTGTGGGACTCGGACCTGGTGGGCAACGTCGCGGAGATCCTCGCCGAGACCGGGCTGGCCCCGCAGCTGCTCCAGCTGGAGCTGACGGAGTCGGCGGTGATGGGTTCGGCGGGACGGCCGCTCCAGGCCCTCCAGGCGCTCAGCGACATGGGGGTGCGGATCGCCATCGACGACTTCGGCACCGGGTACTCCAACCTGGCCTACCTGTCGCGGCTGCCGGTGTCGGTGCTGAAGCTGGACGGCTCCTTCGTGCGCGGTTTCCGCTACGACGACGGCGTGCATCCGAACCCGGCCGACGAGACCATCGTGGAGGCCCTGGTCCAGCTCGCGCACCGGCTGGGGCTGACGGTGACCGCCGAGTGCGTGGAGACCGCCGGGCAGGCGGCCCGGCTGCGGCGGGTCGGGTGCGACACCGGTCAGGGCTGGCTGTACTCGCGCGCGGTGGCCCCGGAGCGGATCGCGGAGATGATCAGCGCCCGCCCGGAAATGCGCCGGCGCTGAGGTCCGCGTGCGCCGGGGTCCGGGACGGGGCTCCGGACACACCGCCGCCCCCGGCCTCGCGGGAGGCACGGGGGCGGCCGGCGCTCGGCGCCGGGTGGGGGGAGATCAGCAGGCGCCGAGGTCCTTCCAGACGCCCCATTCACCGGTGGTGCCGGGCACCTCGTTCTGGGTCCACCACTGGGCCTTCCACTTCCGGCCGTTGTACGCGACCTCGTTGCCGGCGGTGTAGACCTGGCCCGCGACGTACGCCGGGGTGCTGCCGCAGCCGGTGCTCGGCGGAGTGGTCGGGGGCGTGGTGGGCGGGGTGGTGGGCGGCGTCGTCGGCGGGGTGGTGGGGGGCGTCGTGGTGCCGCCGAGGGCGTCGTTGATCTGGTTCAGCAGGGTGGTCTTGTCGTCCAGGCCGAGCAGGGAGTACATCATCGCGCCGGCCAGGCCGCGGCTCCTGCCGTAGTCGACCCGGGCCTGGATGGACTTCTGGTTCAGGCCGGTGAAGAACTCGCCGTCCTTGTAGAAGTACGAGGCCTTGGCCTGGTCGTCCCAGAAGGTGGTTGCCGGGTTGTCGACGATGCCGCCGAGTTCCTTGTAGTTGGCGATGCCGGCCTGCTGGGAGGTGGGACGGGCGCCGGAGGGGCCGGTGGCGGTCTGGGCGAGGCCGTTGGCGGTGCCGGCGGGCACGCCCTTCCAGCCGCGGTAGTAGAACTCGTAGCCCAGGGTCAGCTTGTCGGCGGGGAAGCCGCCCGCGATGCCGTAGGCCGGGTTGCCGTCGAGCCAGGAGTCGATGGCGTTCTTGATGCCGTACTTCTGGGTGCCCGGGGCGATCGGGTCGGTCGGGTCGGCGGCCGAGTTCAGCAGCGGGGACTGGTGGTACGTCGGCCCGTCGCCGTCCCAGGCGCCGTGCATGTCGTACGTCATGATGTTCGCGTAGTCGAGGTACGAGCCGATCTTGTCGGTCTCGATGTACTTGATCTTGTCCTGGCCGGCCGGGAGGGCCGCGGTCAGCAGGTACTTCTTGCCGCCGTTGGCCTGGCCGTAGGCGTCGAGCTGGTCGCGGAACTCCTTGAGCAGCAGCGTGAAGTTCTGCTTGTCCTCGGGCGCGTAGTGGTTGCCGAGGTGGCCGCCGGAGGAGCCCGGGTACTCCCAGTCGATGTCGATGCCGTCGAAGATCCCGGCCGCCGTGCCGGGGCCGCCGTAGCCGTCGGCCTTGGGAAGGTTGCCCTTGATGTACTGGTCGATGCAGGAGGACACGAACTTCTTGCGGGAGGCATCGGTCTTCGCCGCGTCGCTGAAGTACTTCGAGTACGTCCAGCCGCCGATCGATATGTTGATCTTCAGGTTGGGGTACTTCGCCTTCAGCTGCTTGAACTGGTTGAAGACGCCCACGATCGGCTGGTCCCACTTGTCGGCGACCCCGCTGACGCTGTCGGCCGCGCTGAAGGACTTGCTGTAGTCCGCGTACGAGTCGCCCGCCCCGTCACCGGCGTTGGGGTTGTTGTCGTCGCCCGCCGCCTTGTTCGCCTCGAAACAGGTGAGGTCGGTGGGGTGGATGTTGCCGAAGGAGTAGTTGATGACGTCGAGCTTGCCCGCGATGCCCCGGGTGTCCAGGTGCTTGGGGTAGAACGCGTTGCCGTACACGCTCCACTGGTCGTAGTAGGCGATCCGCACACCGCCGGCGGCGGTGCCCGCGGAGGCGGTGGCGCCGGCGGCCTGGGCGGTGCCGATTCCCGCGAAGGCGGCCAGTGCCCCGGCTGCCAGCGCGGCCGTGGCGGCGGCCGCGACGAGGGGTTTACGGATGTGCATGAACTGCCTCCGGGGGGTGGGAGGGGGAGGGCATCAGCTTCGGGTGAGAGAAGTGATAGCGATCACGGCACACCCCAGTCAATGGTTTGGACCAAAGAAGGACTAGACCACTGAGCGGGTAAATGCCCTCGTCAGAGCCCTGGAGGCCCAATGGAAACCGCCCGCCACCCCGGATGACGAGCGGTTTAAGGATCCCTTAGGGTCATGCCCCGGCAAGGTTTCGGCAACAAACCAGCCAAACCCCGTTCTCCCGGGTCCTGTCGGGAATCGAGGCCGGAACTAGGGAGCCGCGGGCAGGCCGTACGCGTCTGCGACGAGCCCGTACGACCGCAGCCGGGCGTCCCCGCCGTGCGCGTTGGCGGTCAGCATCAGCTCGTCCGCACCCGTCCGCGCCACCAGCGCGTCGAGTCCGGACCGCACCTCGTCGGGGGTGCCGTGGACGACGTTCGCGAGCCAGCCGTCCACGAACTCCCGCTCCAGCGGCGAGAAGGCGTACGCGGCCGCCTCCCGCGGCGTCGGCACCAGCCCGGGCCGGCCGCTGCGCAGCCGGAGCATCGACAGTGCGCCGGTGAGTACCTGCGCCCGGGCCTGCACCGCGGTGTCGGCGGCGAGCGCCGAGACGCCGATGAGGGCGTACGGGGCGTCCAGCACGGCCGAGGGGCGGAAGCTCTGACGGTAGAGGTCGAGGGCGGGCAGAGTGCCCGCGGCGGAGAAGTGGTGGGCGTACGCGAACGGCAGCCCCAGCTCCCCCGCGAGGCGGGCGCTGAAGCCGGAGGAGCCGAGGAGCCAGATCGGGGGCCGGGCGGCGGGGCCCTGCACGGGGCCGGGCACGGCGTGCACGCGGGTGTACGGATGCCCGTCGGGGAAGTCGTCGTCGAGGAAGCGGGTCAGCTCCGCGAGCCGCCGGGGGAACTCGTCCGCCGCCTCGTCCAGCCGTCCGGGCCCGCGCAGCGCGGCGGCCGTCCGGGGGTCGGTGCCCGGCGCCCGGCCGAGCCCGAGGTCGACCCGCCCGGGGGCGAGGGCTTCCAGGGTGCCGAACTGCTCCGCCACGGCCAGCGGGGCGTGGTTGGGCAGCATGACCCCGCCCGAGCCCAGGCGGATGCGGGAGGTGTGCGCGGCCAGGTGGGCCAGGATCACCGCCGGGGAGGAGCTGGCGACCCCGGGCATGGAGTGGTGTTCGGCGACCCAGTGGCGGTGGTAGCCGCGGGACTCCGCGAGCCGGGATATCTCCACGCTGGTGCGCAGGGACGCGCCGGCGGTGCTGCCGGCGCCGACGGTGACCAGGTCGAGGACGGACAGCGGGACCGGCGCCGTGCCCCGGGCGTGCCCGCGGACGGGGTCGGCTCCGGCGGCCTCCGGCGCTTCGTCTCCGCGCGCGCCGTCTCCGCGCGCGCCGGCGCGGCGCGCGCCGGCGCGCGCCGCGCCCGGAAGTGAGGCTCCGCTTCCGGTCGTATCGGCTTCCGCGCCCCCGGAACCCGCGCTCCCGGCGCCCCTGGCCTCCGCGTCGCTCATCGTCGTCACTCCCGTTCCGTCCGCCTCGCGCGCCCCAGGGGGCGCCCGTACGGAGAAGGGGAACGGCGACCGCCCGCAGGGCATTCCCGGCAGACCAGGGCAGGTTCGTGCCACTGGCATATGCCAGACGGATAGGCCCAGCCAGACGGGTCTTATTAAGCCATCAATCTCCTCAACGGACGCTCCACATGGGCCTCTTGATGGCTATCGTGGTAGAGCAAGCGGTAACAACCTGGTAGGGGGAAACCGTGGCGCTGAAGCCCGAGCCGACCGCGCCGTTCCACTCGGTGCAGTACGCCCTGCGCGTACTCGAAACGATCTCGCGGCACACCGGCGGTGTGACCGACGCGCAGATCGCGCGTGAGACCGGCCTGCCCGCGGTCCATCTCACCCCGATGCTGCTCATGCTGCGCCGGGAGGGTTACGTCCTCCAGGTCTCCGACGGCGCCTACGCCATAGGGGACTCCCTCGTCCTGCTCGGGTCCGGCAACGACCGGCAGCAGGCCCTCCGGGAGAAGCTCCAGGACACCCTCGACCGGCTGCGCGACTCGGTCGGCGCGGCCGTCTACATCAGCCGCTACGTGGACGGCGAGGTCCGGATCACCCAGTTCGCGGACAGCCCGCGTACGCCCAAGGTGCACGAGTGGGTCGACTTCCGGTCCGCGGCGCACGCCAGCGCGGTCGGCAAGTGCCTGCTCACCCAGCTCGACCAGAACGGGCGACGCGACCACCTGTCCCGGCACAAGATCGCCCGGCTGACGTCGAAGACGATCGTGAACGAGCGGATCCTGTTCTCGAAGCTGGACAGCCAGCCGGCCACCGTGCCCGTGCTGGACCTCCAGGAGTACGCCGTGGGCACCGTCTGCGCGGCGGTCCCGATCACGGCCGGGGCGGCCGTGGGCTGCCTGGCCCTGTCCATGCCCGTCGAGCACGCGCACCGGCTGCGCGCCGCCGCCGACGCGCTGAACCGGAGGGCCGCCCCGCTGCTGCTGTCGCTCACGCTCTGAGCGAGGGGCGGATCGCAGGGGGTGGGCCCTACGGGCAGGGCCCGGAAAGCACTTCGGGCGGTTACCGGTGAACCGGTAACCGCCCGAAGATCAGGTGCGCCGCCAGGGACTCGAACCCCGGACCCGCTGATTAAGAGTCAGCTGCTCTAACCAACTGAGCTAGCGGCGCTTGCTGACAGAGAAAATACTACCTGGTCCCGAGGGGTGCTCCAAACCACGTCCCCGCGGTCACCAGGAGAGGTCCGCGGCCCCGTTCCCGTCGGCGCCCCGGACCCGGACCGTGCCGGTGTCCCCGTACACCTCGTGGCGCCAGTCCGCGAAGACCCGGGCGACCCGGCGGGCGTCCTCGCCGAGTCCCTTTCCGACGGAGCCGGTGGTGAAGGCGACCCGGGCCTCCGAGGTCCCCCCGGCCTTGCGGACCCTCGCCTCCCTGACGCTGCCGGGCGGCATCAGGCTGTCCTCGGCGGTGCGGTGACGGGCGTAGTAGGCCTCGAACTCGCCGGTCATGTCGTACCAGCCGTCCACGACCGGGCAGGGGCGCGCTGCACCGGCGGCGCCATCGGTGGGCGGGCCGGAGGTGCCGGGGTCCTCGTCCGTCGGCGGCTGCGGGGTCCCCGGGTCCTCGTCCGTCGGCGGCTGGGGGGCGGTGGCGGCCTGGTCCTCGGTCGGGGGTTCGGGAGCGCTGCCGGTCCGCTCCTCCGTGGGGAGGTCCGCGGCGCCCGGGCCGCAGGGGGAGGAGGCCGGGAGGGGAGAGGGCGGGGCCGCCCGGCCCGCCACGTGCGCGCCGCACGCCGCCAGGGCGAGGCTCAGGAGCAGGGCCGCCGCTGCCGCCCAGGCCTTCGCGGGCGACGGCGCGGCGGGTGGTGTGGTCGTCATGGGAACCCCCCTCCCCGGTGAAGAGGGCTCCGCGCCCGCTCCGGTTCCGCTCAGCGCTCCAGCAGATCCCGGCGGCCGTGGGTCGCGTACGCCGACAGCAGCGCGTCCAGGGCCGGCCCGTCGAGCGGGCGGTAGGCCCCGCCGACGCGGTGCCAGACGGTTCCGGCGGCCGGGGCGCCGCCCGGCGGCGGGTGCGGGAGGAAGCCGGTCCGGCGCAGGGCGGCCCGGTGGACCTTGTTCGTGGCCGTGACGGGCAGGGCGTCGAGGATCCGGACGTAGCGCGGGGCCATCTTCGTCCCCAGGTCCGGCTGCGCGGCGAGGAAGGCGGCGAAGGCCTCCGGGTCGAAGGACGCGCCCTCGCGCAGGGCCAGGGCGGCCATCACCTGGTCCCCCGCCGCCTCGTCCGGGACGGCGTACACGGCGACGGCGGCCGCGGCCTCCCAGCGGGCCAGGATGTTCTCGATCATCGCGGCGGCCAGGTTCTCGCTGTCGACGCGCAGCCGGTCGTCCGTGCGGCCCGCGAAGTAGAGGAAGCCGTCCGGGTCGCGGAAGAACAGGTCGCCGGTCCAGTACCAGCCCTCCCCGGCCCCCGTCCCGCAGGAGCCCCGGCGGGTGCGGGCGGCTTCGGCCCCGGGGTTGCGCCAGTAGCCCTCGAAGCGGCTGCGGCCCCGGTTGACCAGCTCCCCTATGGCCTCGTCGCCGTTGCGCAGGCGGCCCCGCGCGTCGAGGAGGGCCGGGGGGCATTCGCGGCCCGTCTCCGGGTCGACGACGGCCAGGTCGTCGTCCGCGCCCGCCCGGCCGAGGGCGCCCGGCGGGGTGTCGGGGGTGCGCTGGACGGAGGCGCCGCCCTCGGTGGCCCCGTACCCCTCGACCAGCCGGACGCCGAACCTCTCCTCGAAGCGGGCCGCGTCCACGGCCCCGGCCTCGGTGCCGAAGCCGAGGCGCAGGGGGTGCTCGCGGTCGTCGGGGCGGGGGTCGGTGGCGAGGAGGTACTGGACGGCCCGGCCGACGTAGGTGAAGTAGGTGGCGCCGTAGCTCCGTACGTCGTCCAGGAACGCGGAGGCGGAGAAGCGGCGGCGCAGGGCGACGGGGGCGCCGGCGGCGAGGGCGGGCAGCCAGCAGGCCATGACGGCGTTGCCGTGGAAGAGCGGCATGCAGATGTAGTGGACGTCGTCGGGGGTGACGCGGAAGTGCCGGGCGAGGGAGTGGCCGGCGGCGGCGAGGCGGCCCTGGCTGCAGATGGCCGCCTTGGGGGCGCCGGTGGAGCCGGAGGTGAAGTAGAGGAGCAGCCGGGTGTCCGGGCCGGGTCCGCCCGGCCGCAGGCGGGCCTCGCCGGGCTCGGCTGCGGCGTAGGGGGCGAGCAGGGCCTCGTACTCCTCGGTGCCGGTCACCAGGATCCGCACGCCGGGCAGGTCGAGGCCGCGCAGGAGCGGGAGGTGGGCGGGCTCGGTGACCAGGAGGCGGCAGTCGGTGTGCAGGATGTCGCGGGCCAGCTCGGGGCCGCGCCGGGTGGGGTTGATCCCGGCGACGGCGGCCCCGGCGAGGGCCGCCGCGCCGAGCCAGAAGGGGAACTCGGGGGTGTTGTCGAGCAGCACCCCCACGTGCGGCTCCGCCCCCGGTGGCAGGAGGTCGACGAGGAGCGCGGCGCGGGCGGCGGACTGCCGGGCGGTCCGGTGGCGGCTGAGGACGGCGGCCGGTGTCCGGGCGGCGCCGGGGCCGCCCTCCGCGCCGTGCTTCAGCCCGGGCCGGTGGTCGCCCCACTGGCGTGCGATGAGCTCCGCGACGGTTCCCGCCCCGGACTCCGGAGCGGGACCGGTCTCGGTCGTGGTCGTCGTCGGCATGCCGCCGGAGGGTAGCTGACGTCGCGTCAGAACTGAACGTCGGAGCAGGCGTAGAACGCCATGGGGGTGTCGTTGACGGTCCAGACGGCGAGGATCATGTGCCGGCCGGCCTTGCCGGCGGGCATGGAGCCGCGGTGGATGGTGGTCATGTCCGGGCGCCCGCCGTTGTAGGGGACGACGAGGAAGGGCTGGGGGTCGAGGGAGGCCCGGGTGAGCGGTTTCGTGGGGTCCCAGCCGTTCTTGGTGACGTAGTACTTGAAGTCGGTGGTGGAGTGGTTCGCGGTGAACTGCCAGCGGAAGTCGAAGGGCTGGCCGGAGTTCACCCGGGTCGCGGGCCAGGTGCCGCCGCGGGGGTCGTCGAGCTGGGCGAACTCGCTGTGGCCGCCGGAGCAGATCTGGCCGTCGGCCGGGCCGGCCGCCGGGAAGCCCTTGTAGCCCTCCACGCTCTGCGGCTCCCACTGGATCGGGCCGCAGTCGGGGACGGTCTTGTTGGCGCAGAGCTTCTGGCGGCTGATGGGGGTGTCGGTGTAGCCGTGGCCGCTGGCGGTGGGGGCGGCGAAGAGGGTCGCGCCGGCGAGCAGGGCGGCGCCGAGCGCGGTGGCGCCGGCGGCGCGTCCGGGTATGCGGAAGGGACGCATGATGCTCCTTGGGTGTGGGGGGAGAGCCTGGCGGGGCGTGCGCGCGTGGGGGGCGCGCCGAGGAGGGCGCGGGGGCCCTTGACGGGGCCGGGAGCCGATGGGGGGCGCTAGGTCTAGACCAAGTCCCACAGTATTGACGGGAGTTGGTCATGTCTATACCAGTGCGAAAACGGGTGGCCGGTCGTCACCGGCCACCCGTTTCGGGTGTTGTGCGGCTGTTGTCCGGCTGTTACTGGTCGGACCTGCCGGTGTAGAAGGCGACAGTGAGGTCCTTCACCAGGGCCTTGCGCTCGTAGTCGTCGAGCTCGACGATTCCGCGCGAGGTGAGCCGGTGGACGGTGTCGTCCACGGCGTCGACGACGGCGGTGAGGACGGTGTCCCGGTGCTTGGCGTCGATCGCCGCCACCCGGCGGCGGCGCATCGCCTCGGCGACCTCCGGGGCGTACTCGATACGGGTGGGCTGGGCGGAGAACACCTCGATGCCGACGGCCTCGGTGTCGGCGGCGAGGGTCCGCGTCAGCGCCTCGCCGACGGCCTCGGCGTCGCGCAGGGTCGGGGCGTCGTCGTGGAAGGCGTCGGCCGGGAGCCGGGACAGGACCCGGGCCGTGGCCGACTCGACCTGCTCGGCGAGGTACTCGATGTGGTCCTCGACGGCGAGGGTGGCGCGGGCGGTGTCCCGGACCTGCCAGACGACCTGGACGACCACCTGGAGGGCGAGGCCGCCCGAGTCCACGGCGGGCATGGGCGCACTGCGCCAGTGCCGCAGCCGGACGTCCACGCGGCGGCGCAGCAGGAGCGGGCTGATCCAGGTCAGGCCGGTACGGCGGACGGTGCCGCGGTAGCTGCCGAAGAGGGTGAGCACCCAGGCGTGGCCGGCCTTGGCCCGGCCGAGGCCGCCGAGCGAGAGCAGGGTGACCACGCCGAGGAAGGCGAGCGGCGGCCAGTGCGTGGCGCGGAGCCCGTGGTAGGGGCGGGGATGCGCCCCGAACGCGGCCACCAGAGGGGCGGGGACCACCCCGGCCCGCCACAGCACGGCCGCGCAGCCGGCGAGGGCGAGCGCGCCGACGGCCACCGCGATCCACCCGGGCAGGACCGGACCCCGGTGCTCCCGGAGCTGCTCGTCCGCCCGGGGCACCCGCCGCCCGGGCTGCGCCGTGCGCTCCGCGGTGCGGCGGGAGGGAGCGGGGGCGGGGGCGGGGGCCCCGGGCCGGGGGCGGAACGGCAGGTGCACCGGAACCTCCGTCACGGCGGCCCCCTTCACGGGCCCGCGGCGGGCGAGCGAGCCGACGGCGTCGGCGTCCCCGCGCACCCCGTCCCTGCCGTCGATCCCCCGGGCGACGGCCTGGGCGACGATCTCGGCCGCCCCGGGCCCGGGAACGCCGGACCCCTGCGGATGCGGAATCCCCACGGCGGCGGCCTCCCGCGCGGCGGGCACCTCCCCCCGGGAACCACCGGCACGCCCCGGCTCCGCCCGGGCGGTGTGGTCACGCTCGTACGGCCCAGCGTGCGCGAGGGGCGCGACCGGCGGCTCGTGCGGGGCGGTACGGGGGGCGGGGGCGGCCGGAGCGGCCGGGTGCGGCGGCCGTGCACCGGGGGCGGAGGGGGGCTTCCCTTCGGTCCGGGCCGTCCGCGGCCTCAGCGCGGCGGGGGTTTCGGGCTGTGCGCCGGAGGCGGAGGGGTGGGATTCCCGGCAGGTGACCCGGGGCCACGACTCGGTGCGGGCCGAGGGGGCGGATGGAGCGGCTGGGTGCGGCGGCGCTGCGCCGGGTGCGGAGGGGTGGGGCCCCCGGCGGGCGTCCGGGTGCGGCGGCTCCGCGGAGGCCATGTCGCCCTGCGGTCCGGTGCGGCCGGTGGG
>NZ_JBIAWQ010000012.1:0-158064 GCF_042895815.1 Streptomyces sp. NPDC001373 | reverse complement strand
GGTGTGGCCGGGGTCTGCGGCGCGGTGCGCGCCGAGACGGCCGGGAAGTCCGGCTCCGCACGGCAGGCGGGACCGTCCGGGTGCGGCGGCTCCGCGGAGGCCATGTCGCCCTGCGGTCCGGTGCGGCCGGTGGGTGTGGCCGGGGTCTGCGGCGCGGTGCGCGCCGAGACGGCCGGGAAGTCCGGCTCCGCACGGCAGGCGGGACCGTCCGGGTGCGGCGGCTCCGCGAGGGCAGCGCGGGGGTGCCGCTCGCCGCGAGGTGCCGGGGCGGCCGGGTGCGGCGGCTCCTCGGCGCCGGCGCCGGCGGCCGTGGGTCGGAGCCCGTCCGCGAGGTGAACGTCCGGGGCGGGAACGGCCACCCGGGCCGGGGCTGCTGCCTCCGGCGAGGGAAGGCTCGTCCGGCCCGGGGCAGTCGCACCCGACACGGGACCACTCGTCCGGCCCGGGGCAGTCACACCTGGCACCGGAAGGGCCGTACGGGCCAGGGCGATCACCTCCGGCACGGGAACCGTCGTCCGGCCCGGGGCAGTCGCCCCCGCCGCGGGAGCGGTCGTCCGGCCCGGGCCGGTCACCTCGGACACGGGAGCCGTTGACCGAGCCGAAGCGGTCGCCTCCGGCGCGGGAGCCGTCGTGCGAGCCGGGGTGGCCGCGGGCTCTCGGGCGGGATCGGTGTCGGCGGGGTGTCCGGCCCGGATCGACGGCTCCGGGCTCCCGGACGAAGCCGCCGTGTCGGGGCCGGACGATGACAGCGCCGCCTCCGCACGCACCGCGGTGGTGTGCCCGGGCGGGTTGGGCTGTGGCACGGGGGCCGCCGCGCGCGGATCGGCGGGGCCGGCGGGCCCGGCCGTCCGTACCGGGTCGGCCGGACCATCGTCCCCGTGCGGGAGTCCTGCCGTGGCGGGGTGTGCCGCGCGTACTGGTTCGGCCGGGGTGGCGGTGTGCGCGGGCGGTGTCTCGCGGGGGTGCCGGGGCGCGGCGGGGGCCGGCGGCTCCGGGCGGGCCGTCAGGGCCGGGGCGGCGGGGCCGGAGGTGAAGCGGGTGGCTCCGGCCGGGCGGGGCTGCGCGCCCGGGCCCGTCGGGCACTCGGGAGCCGTGGCCCGGACCACGCGCGTCGGGTCCGGGGCCCAGGGCGACGCGGCGCCGCCGGTCCGGGCCTGCGGGGCGGCGCTTTCGGCGCGGACGGGGGCGGCGGGGTGCGCGTCGGCCTGCCCCGCCGGGGGCGTCCCCGGCGGGGTGTGCCGCTGGGGGCCCGGGGCATCGGGCCGGGACACGGGCCGCGCCGCGCCCGGACACGTCGGCGCCTGGCCGGACGGCGGCGGGGCGCAGGACGCCGGGGCGGGTGCGGACTGCCGGGCGGTGGAGGGCGCGCAGGGGTGGAACGTGCCCGTCGTGGACGTGGTGCGGGTGGGTTGCATCGTTGCCTCCGTCATGCGAACAGCCGGCGCCAGGTTTCCGGGCCCGGGTAGCCGTCGGCCATGGCGCCGCGCCAGCCCTGCGCGCGCTGGAAGGCCTCGATGTTGCGGCGGTCGGCCTCCGTCCAGGTCTGGCCGGGGCCGGACGTGTAGTACTTGCCGAAGCCCTTCTGCACCAGCCGGCGGCCCATCGCCGCGATCGCCGGATGGGAGCCGCCGGGCCGGAGGACCCCCGGCCCGGGGTGGGCGGGGGTCCCGGCGGGGCCGGGACGCGGGGCCGGCGGGGGTGCCGTGCGGCTCGTGGGCACGATGTCGTTGCCCTGGCGCTGGACCAGCAGCCGCCAGGTGTGCTCCCCGGGGATGCCGTCCGCGTCGGCGCCCCTCCAGCCCTGTGCCAGCTGGAACGCCGCCGTGGCCTGCCGGTCGGCCTCGCTCCACTTCGTGCTCGGCCCGTGCGGGTAGAACCGCAGGGCGCCGCGGTCGATCAGCATGCGGCCCAGCTCGGCGACGTACTTGTTGTCGGCGCCGGGCCCGAACTTCGACGCCCCCGGGAAGGTGACCGTGGGCGGCTGCGCGGGCGGCACCGAGTCGCCCGGGAGGATCCCGCCGGCCACCCCGTTGAACCGGTACGGGACGTACTTGGCACCGTTCTCCCAGTACCCGTACGGCGTGGCCAGCCGCCGCGTGACCGGCGGGGTCTGCTCGTAGGCGGTGTAGTGCGTGTGCGTCTCGTCGACCCAGCCGCCGAAGAGGACCACGTGCGAGCCCTTGTTGGGGTCCGCCGGGTTGTGGAAGAGGAGCATGTCCCCCGGCAGCAGCTCGTCCTTGGTGATCTTCGTGGCGAAGGTGTCGAGGCTGCCGGTCCACTCGTTCGTGCCGAGGTTCCAGGCCATGGAGACGTATCCCGAGCAGTCCTGCCGGTATCCGTCGGTCCAGTACTCGGACATGCTGTAGGGGACCTGCGCCTCCAGCCACAGCTTCGCCCGGTTGATGATCGTGGCCCGGTCGATGCGCCGCGCCGCGGAGGGCGCACCCGGCCGGCCCGGCCCGGAGGCCGGGGGGCGGCCGCCGGTGGACGGCGGGCGGCCGTGCAGCGGGGCCCGTCCGCCCTGCGGGCTCCCCGGGCCGCCCGGGGTGTCCCGGGCCGAGGTCCCGGGGCC
This sequence comes from Streptomyces sp. NPDC001373, assembly GCF_042895815.1. NCBI lineage: Bacteria > Bacillati > Actinomycetota > Actinomycetes > Kitasatosporales > Streptomycetaceae > Streptomyces > Streptomyces sp. NPDC001373. The sequence goes on along the minus strand of NZ_JBIAWQ010000012.1, from coordinate 155,492 downwards.
GGACGTGCGCGAAGGGCTGTGAGAAGGCCCGTGCGAAGGGGCGCGCGAAGGAGCGGTGCCGGGAGCGTGCGCCGGGGCGTGCGAGGGCGCGTGCGGGGAGGTGCGCGGGGCGCCGGCCGCGTGCGGGGTCCCGGAGCCGTGCCCGGAACCGGCCGCGTGCCCGTGGCCGTCCGCGTGCCCGGAGCCGGCCGCCTCCCCCGGTCCGGCCGCCTGGGGGGAGTCGTCCGCGCGCCCGGGAGCGGTCGCCCGCCCCGGGGCCGGGGCCGGCTCCGACGGGTGCGGCTTCGCCGGGGACGGGTGGTGCGCCAGCGCGGCCGTCGGGTCGGCGCCGCCCAGGACCACCCCGGCCGCCGCGGCCAGCACCAGCGCCCTGCGGGCCCCGCGCACGGCCGGGAGCCCGGCGTCGCGCAGCGCTATGGCCCGCCCGCGGGCGAGGGTCCGGCGCCGCTGCGCGCACCCGGGGCACACGCAGTCGCCGACGGGCTCGTACTCCTCGAAGACAGGCATCGGCATCGGCATCGGCGTCGGTCCGTGCGCCGGAGGCTGCGTCGTCATGCGGTTCCGTCCACTCCCCTGATCGGTCCTGAGCGGCCCGATCGCTCCTGCTCGTCGTCGGTCAGGGCCCGGCCCGCATCCGACGGAGCGTCAGAAGCGGCCCGGCCCAGACATATCGTGCACGACAAACCCCTCAAACATGGGTTAATCGGACAACGCGGGCGCGGCTGGTCACGAGCACCCCTGGAAGTGGGGTAGAGTTTTCCCTGTCAGCAAGCGCCGCTAGCTCAGTTGGTTAGAGCAGCTGACTCTTAATCAGCGGGTCCGGGGTTCGAGTCCCTGGCGGCGCACAGACAGGGGAAGCCCCCCGCAGCGAAAGCTGCGGGGGGCTTCTTCGTCGTCCGGCCGGGGGCTACGCCGCCGCGCCCCGCCCGGCCCCCGCGCCCGTCAGGTACGCCGAGACCACCACGTTCGCCGAGTACTGCCCGGCCGCCTTGTCGTAGGTCCCGCCGCAGGTCACCAGCCGCAGCTCCGCGCGGCCCTCGACCCGGGGCCCGTACGCCTTGCGGGGGTCGAAGCCCGCGCGCTCGTAGACCCGCACGTCCTCGACGGTGAACTCGGCGATGGTCCCGTCCGCCCGCGCCACGCGGACCTTCTCCCCCGGCTTGACCGAGCTCAGGCCGAAGAACACCGCCGGCTTGGACTTCGTGTCCACGTGCCCCACCAGCAGCGCGGCCCCCACCGCACCGGGCGCCGGGCCCGCGCCCCACCAGCCCACCGTGCCGGGGAGCTCGTACGGCGGCGGCTCGATCGCCCCGTGGCGGTCCAGGCCCCGCGCGATCACCGGCGCCTGCACCCCTATGGACGGTACGTCGACCCGCGCGGGCATCGCCGCGGTGAGCGGCGGCCGCGCGGCGGGCAGACCCGGGCCGGCGGCCTGGCCGCCGGCCCCCGCGGAGGGCGGACCGGCCGGCACACCGGTGATCTCCTTGCCCCACAGCCAGAGGCCGAGCACCAGCACCGACCAGGCGGTGAAGGTCACCAGCCGGCCGCCGGCGGAGGGCCGGGACCCGCTCATCCGCCGTTGCGGCGGCGGCGCAGGGTCAGGGCGCGGCCGGCGGCCGCCAGCGTGGCCGCGGCGGCCAGGACCGCGCCGACGACGGTCTGCGGCAGGCCGGGGCCGTCGCCGTGGTGGCTCTTCTTCGCCGCGGCGGCCAGCCGGGTGGTCTCCGCGACCTGCGCGGCCATCGCCCCGCCGCCGGCGTGGACCGGCCAGACGGGCGAGTGGTGGGGCTCGGGGCGGTGGTCGCGGTGGCGGATCTCGAGGGAGCCGCGCAGGCCCTCGTCCCGGCCCTCGCACCTGACGCGGACCTCGTGCCGGCCGGGGTCGGCGTGCGAGCGGATCTCGGCCTCGCCGAAGAGGGTGCGCGGGTCCTCGTGGCCCTTGCGCAGCCGGACCTCGGAGTCGAAGACGGGGGACCGGGCCACCGCCCAGTCGCCCTCGCAGGCCCGGACGCGGACCTTGACCCGCCCGCCCGGTTCGACCGGGTTCGGCTCGACGGAGACACCGCCGCGGTCCCCTTCGTTCGCCAGGGCGGCGGGGGCGGTCACGGCGGTGCAGGCCGCCAGGGTCACGGCCACCGCCGCGGCACGGAGAGCGATCAGAGAACAGCGCATGGTGAACCTCCTCGACAAGGAGATTCACGTGCGGCGCGCCGCCCCGCATCCGGAGCGGGACTCTTTTGGCCCGTACGTGTCATCCATACGCTCCAACGCCCCCCGTCCCCGGGTCCCCCGCCCGGCCCACGGGTGCGGCTACACGAGGCCGACGAGGTCCGCGATGGAGTCGACCGTCCTGGTGGGGCGGTAGGGGAACTTCTCGGTGTCCTCCGTCGTGGTCAGCCCGGTCAGCACGAGGAAGGTCTGCATGCCCGCCTCCAGGCCGGCCAGCACGTCGGTGTCCATCCGGTCGCCGATCATCGCGCTGGTCTCGGAGTGGGCGCCGATGGCGTTCAGGCCCGTGCGCATCATCAGCGGGTTGGGCTTGCCGGCGAAGTACGGCTGCTTGCCGGTCGCCTTGGTGATGAGCGCGGCGACCGCGCCGGTGGCCGGGAGCGGGCCCTCGGTGGAGGGGCCGGTCTCGTCGGGGTTGGTGCAGATGAAGCGGGCGCCGCCGTTGATCAGACGGACGGCCTTGGTCATGGCCTCGAAGCTGTAGGTGCGCGTCTCGCCCAGGACCACGTAGTCGGGCTCGTGGTCGGTGAGGATGTAGCCGATGTCGTGCAGGGCCGTGGTCAGGCCCGCCTCGCCGATGACGTACGCCGTGCCGCCCGGGCGCTGGTCGTCGAGGAACTTCGCGGTGGCGAGGGCCGAGGTCCAGATGTTGTCCACGGGCACGTCCAGGCCCATGCGGCTGAGCCGGGCCTGGAGGTCGCGCGGGGTGTAGATCGAGTTGTTGGTGAGGACCAGGAAGGGCTTGCCGGACTCGCGCAGCCGCTTGATGAAGGCATCGGCGCCGGGGATCGGCGTGCCCTCGTGGATGAGGACCCCGTCCATGTCGGTGAGCCAGGATTCGATCGGCTTGCGCTCTGCCACGGACTTCTCTCCGCTCTGGTGGCCTCTGACCTGTGGGTCTGTGGTCTGTACCACCACCCTAGCGGGCGCGGGCCGTGGACGCCGGGGGCGTCCACGGCCCGGACGGACCAGCCCGGGCGGGCCTTGTCGGCCGTCCAGAACGCCAGTTGTCGGTGCCGTTGTAGCGGAAGCGGATCCGCACGTCGGTGGCGCCCGCCGGGAGGCCTTTGAGGTTCGGGGCGTCGGCGGCCTTGCCGCGGTCGTGCGGTGTGCGCGCGGGCGGGCGCCGCGGGCGCGTGGAAGGGCGCGCGTGCGGCGGGTCCGGAACGAGGTGCGATGTCGGTCAAGGCCCGTTGTCCGTTCGGCGTGATTCCCGGTGGGGGTGGCCGGGAGGTCGAGGCTCAGCTGCCGGTCGCGGACTTCCACGCGTCGACGTAGCCCGTGAGGTTCTTCTCGATGTCGGCCCAGTCCGGCTCGAAGACCTCGACGCCGCCCATCAGCCTGGTGAGTTCGATGGCGTTGGCGTCGGTGGGCTTGACGTCCGTGCGGGCGGGAAAGCCGCCGCCGACCTCGCTGACCAGCTTCTGGGCGTCCTCGCCGAGCATGTGGTCGAGGAGCTTCTTGCCGTTCTCGGTGTGCGGGGCCTTGGCGACGAGGCCGGCCGCGTACGGGAGGGCGAAGGTGGTGGGCCTGCCGCCGTCCTTGGCGGGGAACCAGATGCCGAGGTTCGGCATGGACCTGGACTGGGCGAAGTTCATCTGGACGTCGCCGTTGGCGACGAGGAGCTCGCCCTTGTCGGTCTTGGGGGCGAGCTTGCTGGTGGAGGAGGAGGGGCCGACGTTGTTGGACTGGAGCTTCTTGAGGAAGTCCATCGCCTGGTCCTTGCCGCCGAAGTCGTGCATGGACTTGATGAGGACGGCCGTGCCGTCGCCCGCGACGCCGGGGGTGGAGTACTGGAGCTTGCCCTTGTACTTGGCGTCGAGGAGCTCCTCCCAGGTCCTGGGGGCGGAGGTCAGCTCCTTCTTGTTGTAGACGAAGCCGAAGTAGTTGTTGACGACGGAGGTCCACTTGGCGTCGGCGGACTTGTCGGCGCCGTTGACCCGGTCGGAGCCCTGCGGGGCGTAGGCCTGGAGGAGGCCCTTGCCGTCGGCCTGCTGGATGAAGGGCGGCAGGGTGATCAGTACGTCGGCCTGGGTGTTGGTCTTCTCGCGGACGGCGCGCTGGACCATCTCGCCGGAGCCGCCCTCGACGTACTTGACCTCGATGCCGGTCTTCTTGGTGAAGTCGGCGAAGACCCTGTCGTACCAGCCGTCGCCCTTGTCGCTCTTGAGGCCGTCGGCGCTGTAGACGGTGACGGTCCTCTCGCCGCCGCCCGCGGAGCCGGGGCCGGCGGCGGTGGAGGAGCCGCCGCAGGCGGTGAGGGTGGCGGCGAGGGCGAGGGCGGTGGCGGCGCGGAGCAGGAGGGCTCTGGACACGGGGACTTCCTTACGGGGGACGGGTGTGTGCGGGCTGGGAGGCGACGCGGGGGTGTCAGCGGTAGGAGGCTCGCGTGCGGACGCGGGAGACGGCCAGGAGGACCAGCAGGGTGGTGGCCATCAGCACGACGGCGACGGCGGATCCGCCGAAGAGCGCACCGCGGTCGGTGGCGGTGAAGATCCGGACCGGGAGGGGCGTCCAGTCCGGCGGGTAGAGCATCATCGTGGCGCTCAGCTCGCCCATGGAGAGGGCGAAGCAGAGTCCGGCGGCCCCGGTGAGGGACGGCAGCAGGAGGGGGAGCTTGACCCGCCACAGCACGTACGCGGGACGGGCGCCCAGGGAGGCGGCCGCCTGCTCGTACGCGGGGTCGAGCCGCACCATGGCGGCCGAGACCGACTGGAAGGCGAACGCCGTGACAAGGATCGTGTGCGCCAGGACCACGATCGTGCCGGTGCCGTTGAGCAGCAGCGGGGGCTTGCTGAACGCGACGAGGACGGCGAGGCCGGCGACCACGGACGGCACGGCGACCGGCAGCATGAACAGCGCGTCGAGGACCCGCTTGCCGCGCCTGCCGAGCGCGGCGGCGGCCAGGGCGGCCCAGGTGCCGGCGGTGAGCGCGAGGAGGCTGGCGGCCAGGGCGGTGACGAGGGAGGTGGTCAGGGCCTGGAGCGATTCTCCCTGGACGGCGGAGGCGTAGTTCGCGGTGGTCGGGCCGGAGGGGAGGGCACCGGACCAGTGGGTGGCGAAGGAGGCGGCCACGACCACGAGGAGAGGCAGGGCGAAGAGGGGGAGGAAGAGGATCCCGAACAGGGTCCAGGCGGCCCAGCGGCCGCCCCTGCTATGCACCAGCACGCTTGCCCACCACCCGGTAGAGGCCGAACAGGCCGATGGATATGGCGATGTTGACGACGGCGACCACGCAGGCGGCCGGGTAGTCGGATTCGAGGATCGCCTTGCCGTAGACGAGCATCGGCAGGGTCGTGACGCCCTTGGCGCCGGTGAACAGGACGATCCCGAACTCGTTGAGGCACATGACGAGGACGAGGCTGCCGCCCGCCGCGAGGGCGGGGAGGGCCTCGGGGAGGACCACCTGCCGGACGATCCGGGCGGGGCGGGCGCCGAGGCCGGCGGCCACCTCCAGCTGGGCGGTGTCCAGCTGGGAGAAGGCGGCGAGCAGCGGGCGCATCACGAAGGGGGTGAAGTACGTGATCTCCGCGAGGAGGACGCCCCAGGGGGTGGTGAGGAAGTGGAAGGGGCCTTCGGCGCCGCCGAGGGTGTCGGTCCAGAGGCCGTTGGCCAGGCCGGCGGTTCCGTAGATGAAGAGGAGGGCGAGGGTGATGAGGAAGGAGGGGAAGGAGAGGAAGACGTCGATGAACTTGGCGACGGCCTTGGCTCCGGGGAAGGGGACGAAGGCGATGACCAGCGCGAGGGTGAAGCCGAGGAGGAGGCAGCCGGCGGTGGCGGCGAGCGCCAGCCAGACGGTGGTGCCGAGGGCTTCGCGGAAGGCGTGGGAGGCGAAGACGGCGGAGTAGGCGTCGAGGGCGCCGCCGCCGTTGTCGGGGGTGAGGGACTGCTGGACGACCAGGGCGAGCGGGTAGAGGAACACCAGCCCGAGCAGGGCGACGGGCGGCAGGGCCCAGAGGACCCGCGGCGGGCGCCGGCTCCCCGGCGGGGGCGGTGAGGGGGCGGGGCCGGGTACGGGGGCCGCCTCGGGGGCGTGCGCGGGGGCCGGTACGGGGGCGGGTGCGGGTGCGGACGGGTACCGGGCGGCCTCAGGCACGGGTGACCCCCGCCGCCAGGAGCACCGCGTCGCGGGGCTCGAAGTGGAGGGTGACCTCGTCGCCCAGGGCCGGGGTCTCCCGCAGCTCGGGGAGGTCGGCCTTGACGCGGTGCCCGCCGACGTCGACGTACAGCCGGTGCGTGGAGCCGCGCCACTGCACCTCGGCGATGGTGCCGCGCAGGGCGTTGGGCCCCTCGCCGAGGCCCAGCAGGTGCGGCCGTACGCACAGGGTGGCGGTGGAGCCGGGGGCCGCCGGGCCCCGGTCGAGGGTCAGGGGGCGGCCCTCGAACAGGGCGCCGCCTTCGGCGACCGTCACCGGGAGCAGGTTGGCGTTGCCGACGAAGGACGCGGTGAACTCCGTGCGCGGCGCCCGGTACAGCTGCTGCGGGGTGCCGCAGTCCTGGAGGCGGGCCCGGTCCATGACGGCGATCCGGTCGGCCAGGGTGAGGGCCTCCACCTGGTCGTGGGTGACGTACAGGATGGAGACGTCGGGGAGTTCGCGGTGCAGCCGGGCGAGTTCGGCCAGCATCCCGGAACGCAGCTGCGCGTCGAGGGCCGAGAGGGGCTCGTCGAGCAGCAGGACCCCGGGGCGGATGGCGAGGGCGCGGGCGATGGCCACCCGCTGCTGCTGTCCGCCGGAGAGCTCGCGGGGGTAGCGCCTGGCGTAGGCGGCCATCCCCGTCATCTCCAGGGCTTCGGTGACCCGGCCGGGGATCCCGGCCCTGGGGGCCTTCTGGGCGCGCAGGCCGAAGGCGACGTTGTCCTCGACCCGCATGTGCGGGAAGAGCGCGTACTGCTGGACGACCATGCCGATGCCGCGCTTGTGCGGCGGGAGGGCGGTGACGTCCCGGCCGGCGATCAGCACCCGGCCGGCGACGGGCCGCACGAAGCCGGCGACGGCGCGCAGGGCGGTGGTCTTCCCGGAGCCGGAGGGGCCGAGCAGGGCCATGACCTCGCCGGGTTCGACGGTCAGGTCGAGCGAGTCCAGGACGGTGGTGCCGTGGTAGGCGACCGAGACGGAGTCGAAGCGGATGCCGCTCACGAGGGCTCCGACTCCGCGAGCAGCGCCGGGAGTCCGGCGACGGAGCCGAGGACGTGCGTGGCGCCGTGCCCGGTGAGCGCGGGGCGGTCGTGGGCTCCGGTGAGGACCCCGGCGACGACGCCGGCGCCGGCGCGGCGCCCGCTGAGCATGTCGTAGGCGGTGTCGCCGGCGACGACGGTCTCGCGCACGTCGGCCACGGCGCCGGTGCGCAGGAACGCGGCCAGCACCATGTCGGGGTAGGGGCGGCCTCGGCCGCCCGCGTCGGCGGGGCAGAGGGTGAGGTCGGCCAGGTCCCGCCAGCCGAGGGCGTCGAGGATGGCGTCCTGGGTGACGCGGGCGAAGCCGGTGGTCAGGGCGACGGTGTGGCCGTCGGCGCGGAGCCGCTCGATGGTCGCGCGGGCTCCGGGGACCTCGGACACGAGGCCGCCGTCGACGAGCTGCGCGTAGGCCTGCTCGAAGGCGGAGTTGGCGAGCTGTGCGCGCTCCTCCGTGCCGAAGAGGTGGCGGAAGACGGAGATCTTCGACTCGCCCATGGTGTCGCGGACGTACTGGAGCTTGTCGGCGTGGCCGGGGCTGCCGGGCTGGACGCCGAGGCGTTCGGCGGCACGTTCGAAGGCGCGCTCGACGAGTCCGCCGTCGGCGACAGTGGTGCCGGCCATGTCGAGGACGATCAGCTTCCCGGTGGTGCGGGTTCGGGTCATGCGGCTCACCAGCCCAGTTCGTTCGCGGTGGTTTCGGCGATGGCGGGCGAGCAGGTCATGCCCCGGCCGCCCGGTCCGGTGACGAGCCAGACGCCTTCGCCGACCTGCTGGCGGTGGACGACGCGGCTGGTGTCGGTGCACTGCGCGTACACGCCCGCCCAGCGGTGCCTGATCTTCGGCAGCGGGCGGCCCAGGAAGGACTCGACGACCGCGGTGAGGTGGTCGTAGGGGTCCTCGACGGTGTCGAACGCGAAGGGGTGCTCGTACTCGTGGGTGTCGCCGATGGTCAGCCCGCCGTCCTGGCGCTGGACCATCAGCAGCTGCATCCTGTGCGCGGCGGCGACGGGCGCCTGGGCCTGCTCGGCGTTGAGGACGTCGAGCGCGTCGCTCTTGTAGGCGGGGTAGTAGCGGAAGCTGTCGGCGTCGGCGACGGAGGTGGTGAGCGGCTCGCCGAGGGGGGCGGTCTGCATCATCTGGAGCCGGACGCGGCGCACGGGCAGGTCGGGGACGAGCGCGCGGACCAGGCCGGAGAGCCAGGCGCCGGTGGCGAGGACGACGGCGTCGCCGCGGTGGATGTCGCCGTGGTCGTCGCGGACGGCGCCGGGGCCGGCCAGGTCGCGCACCTCGCGCCCGGGCAGGAAGGCGTAGCGGCCGGATGCGCGGAGGGCCTCGCGGAGGTGGAGCTGGGCGGTGCGCGGTTCGACGGCGGCGTCGCGCTCGCACCACAGGGCGGCCTCGAAGGCGCCGCGCAGGGCCGGGTTGATCTCCCGCGCCTGGGCGGCGGTGACCAGTTCGTAGCCGCGGGCGGCGGCGTCGGGACGGGCGACGGCCGCCTCGGCGACCGCGTGCTCGCGGGCGTTGCGTACGGGGGTGAGGGAGCCGACGGCGCGGAAGCCCAGGCCGGGCACCTCCGCGCCGATCCGCTCCCAGAGCTCGCGGGCGCGCAGGGCGGTGTCGAGCTCCTCGCCCCCGGCCCGGCCGCTGACCCAGATCTGGCCGAAATTGCGCAGTGAGGCGCCGCGCGCCTCGGCCTCGCGCTCGATCTGGACGACCTCGTGGCCGCGTTGGACTGCTTGCCAGGCGTGCATGGTGCCGACCACGCCGCCTCCGACGACTATGACTCTCACGGCGTCCACGCTCGGGGCGGTCCGTGACCCGGGAGGATCGGGTGGACGTCGGGCTGGTGAACAGCCCTCGACGCTTGGACCAGACCCGTTACCATTTCGTGATGTCACTTGGTCCGTTTTGGTGGCCTCATTCCTTTTTTACGGGGACTGTTCGGGCCGCAGGCGGGTCGTGAAGCTGAACCGGTCGCCACGGTAGAGCGAACGCACCCGCTCCAGCGGCAGGCCGTCCTGGTCCCGCGAGAAGCGGTGGATGAGCAGCATCGGGAGCGCGGGCGGGGTACCGATCAGCAGGGCCTCGCGGGGGGTGGCGAGGACGGTCTCCAGCTTCTCGTCGGCGTCCCCGAAGGAGATGCCGAGGCTGTCGCGGAGGTATCCGTAGAAGGAGGAGTCCGGCTGGAAATCGATGTCGAGGCGCGGGGCCCGGGAGACCCGGACGTACGTGCTCTCCAGCCCGACGCGCTCGTCGTCGGCGAGCAGCACGCGCTCCAGGTGCCAGACGGGCTCGCCGGGCTCGGCGCCGATGCCGCGGGCGAGCTCGGGCGGGCAGGGGAACCGCTCCAGGCCGATGAGGCGGCGGCCGGGCCGGCGGCCCTGGCGGCGCACGCCCTCGGTGTAGCTGGCGAGGGAGAGGGGCTGCTCCAGCTTGGGCCCCGCGACGACGGTGCCGCGGCCGGAGCGGCGGAGGCGGCCCTCCAGCAGCAGCTCCCGCAGGGCCTGCCGCACGGTCTCGCGGGACACCTCGTACCGCTCGGCGAGATCCCGCTCCGTGGGGAGCGCCCCGCCTTCGCCGAGCTCGTCGAGGAGGTCGGCGATACGGGCCTTGACGGCGTAGTACTTGGGGATGCGGCCGTGCTCGGGGATCCCGGAGCGGACGGGCGAGCCGGGGCGGTGGGGGGCGGGGGGCCGGGTCTGTTCTTCCACGGTCGGACTGTACGTGCGGGAGGTGTACGGGAGGTGCGGGGCCGGGGCCGGCCCGGCGCGGGGCCGAGGGGGACGGCCCGGCGCGGGGACGAGGAGGACGGCCCGGCGCGGGGACGAGGAGGACGGCCCGGCGCGGGGACGAGGAGGACGGCCCGGCGCGGGGACGAGGGGGACGGCCCGGCGCGGGGATGTGCGGGGCCGGGGCCGTGCGGGGCCGGGGCTGGCCGGGGCCGGGGCCGGCCGGGGCCGGGGCCGGCCGGGCTGTGGGACGAGGGGCTCAGCGCGAGGGGCGTGCTCCGTGCGGGTCGCGGCGCAGGCGGCGGGCGCCGAGCAGCAGGCCGCCGCCGACCGCCAGGGCGGCGAGGGCTCCGGCCCCGTAGGCCCGGTCCCGTCGGCCGGTGTGCGCGAGCGAGCCCGCCGTGACGGAGTCGTCGGTGTCCCCGGGGCCCTCCGGGCCCTCTGGGCCCTCCACGGAGAACCGGTACCCGCCGGCCTCGCCGACCCACTCCCCGTCGTCCCCCTTCCGCTGCACGAGGGCGGCGTCGGCGACGACCTCGCCGAGGGGGGCGTCGGGGGCGAAGGCCAGCTGCACCTTGACGGTGACGGAGCCGCCGGCCGGCACGGAGAAGCCGGGGAAGGCGTCCTTGCCGTCGAACACCGCGATGATCTCGTCGCGGTCGCTGCGCTCCAGGGTCACGGGGTAGGGGCCGCCGGGGGCCTCGAACGCCATGCGGAGGTGGGCGGGGCGCAGGGCCCGGGCGGGGTCGGTGAAGACGATGACGGGGTGGATGGCGGTGCAGGGGCCGCCCGTGGTGTTCGTCAGGTCCAGCAGCCAGCTCTGCGGGCCGCCGCCGGCCCGGTAGACCGCCGGGCCGCCGCGGATCCGGGCCCCGATGGGGAAGGCGTTGCTCTTGCCGTCCCCGCAGGTGGCACGGGCGCGGGAGGGCATCGCGGGCGCGGGCATGGCCGGGGCGGGCGCGGGGCGGGGTGCGCCGCCGGTGCCGTTGTCCGCGCCGGCGGAAGGTGCGGCGAGGGAGAGCAGGAGGGCCGTGAGGGCAAGGGCGTTGCGCAGTCGCATGGAGCACCTCGCTGCTCGCCGGACGGACGGAAATGATGATCGGACGAGGTGACAATCACCCCGCCTCCGCCCGCACCTTCCCACGCCCCCGCTCCCCCTCCCCCCGCCCACGCCCGAGTCCTCCCTCTTTACCCCCGGATGGCCCCGGGGCGAGCCGCAACCCGCCCCACTCGACCGGGCCAGAGCGGGACGACACACCGGGCGACGGGGGCACGGGCAGGGACCCGCGGGCCCGTGCTCCGACCCGACCGGCCCTCCCACCCACCGTGCCGCGCATCCTCCCGGACACGGGAGGCGCAGTCCCGCACCCCGACCCGACCGGCCCTCCCACCCACCGGCCCACCCCGGCCGGACCGGACCGCCCCGCCCACCAGCTCACCCCGGCCCGACCGGACCGCCCCGCCCACCAGCTCACCCCGGCCGGACCGGACCGCCCCGCCCACCAGCTCACCCTGGCTCGACCGGACCGCCCCGCCCACCAGCTCACCCCGGCCCGACCAGACCGCCCCGCCCACCAGCTCACCCCAGCCCGACCGGACCGCCCCGCCCACCAGCTCACCCCGGCCCGACCAGACCGCCCCGCCCACCAGCTCACCCCAGCCCGACCAGACCGCCCCACCCACCAGCTCACCCCGGCTCCCAGCCGCCCGGCCGTCCCGCCCACCGACTCACCCCGGCCGGGCCGGCCTTCCCGCCCCGGCCCCTGGCGGGTTCAGCCGTGTCCGAACAGCGGCGCCAGGGCCAGTTCCGCCGCGCCCTCCGCGACCCCGGCCGGCGCCGGCGCCACCACCGGCGGCGGGCCGGGCGTCAAGGCGCGGGCGGCCAGCACGCCCCGCACCCCTTCGACGAACACCTCCGGCGCCGCCGCCACCACCCGGCCCCCCAGCAGCACCCGGTCCACGTCCAGCAGCGCCACCAGGTTCGCCGCCCCTTCGCCCAGCACCCGCGCCGCCTCCGCCAGGTCGCCCCGGGCCACGGCGTCGAGGCAGAGCACCTCCAGGCAGCCCCGGCCCCCGCACCGGCAGGGCGGCCCGTCCAGCCGCAGCACCTGGTGCCCGAACTCCCCCGCGCCCGACCGCGCACCCCGGTAGACCGCACCGTCCAGCCGCAACCCCGCCCCGAGCCCGGTCCCGACGTGCAGGTAGACGGAAGACCCGGAGCCCGGACCGCCCGGACCGCCAGTCCCGCCGGGACCCGGCCTGTCCGCGCCACCGGGCCCGGCCGACAGGCCCGGCCCCACCGCCGCGACCCCGGCATTGGTGTCCTTGTCCACCACCACCGCAGCCCCCAACCGCCCTGCGAGCACCTCCCGCAACGGAAACCCCTCCCACTCCGGGAACCCCGTCACCCGCCCCAGCACCCCGCTGCGCCAGTCCAGCGGTCCCGGTGCGGCCACGCCCACCCCGAGCAGCGGCGGAGCCTCCTCGCCGTCGCCGCCCGAAACCCGCACGACCGCCCGTACGACCGCGTCCACCACCGTCTCCGGGCCCGCACCGAAGTCCAGCGGGCCGCTGCACTGCGCGACGACGCCGCCCGCCAGGTCGACCCGTACGGCCCTCAGCCCGTCGCGGTCCAGATGCACCCCCACGGCGTGCCGGGCGCCCGGGACCAGCCGCAGCCGGGTCCGCGGCTTGCCGCCGGTCGACGCGTCACGGCCCGCCTCGGCCACCAGACCCTCGGCCGCGAGCCGGGCGGTGATCTTGCTGACGGCCTGCGGGGTGAGCCCCGTACGGGCGGCGAGCTCAGCGCGCCCCAGCCCCGGCGGGCCAGCGGCGCGGAGCAGGTCCAGCAGCAGGGCCTCGTTGTGCCCGCGCAGCGCCGGCAGGTTCGCCCCGCCCCGGCCGTCCTCCGCGTTTCCCCTGTTCACCCACCCATTGTCCACCCTCCTTGCACTTACACAACACTGTTGCCAAAGTGGATCCCATGAACGCCTCCCCCTCGACCTCCCCCTCGACCTCCCCCTCGACCTCCTCCGCGGCCCCCTCCGCCGCCGCCTCCCGTACCCCCCTGCGCGTCGCGCTCATCGGCTACGGACTCGCCGGCTCCGTCTTCCACGCCCCGCTCGTGTCCGCGACCGAGGGCCTCGTCCTCGACACCGTCGTCACCTCCGACCCCGGCCGGCAGGCCCAGGCCCGCGCGGCCCACCCCGGGGTCCGCGTCACCGCCTCCGCCGACGAGCTGTGGGAGCGCGCAACCGACGGCGAGGACCCCGCCCTCGGCCTCGTCGTCATCGCCTCCCCCAACAAGACCCACGTCCCGCTCGCCACCGCCGCCCTCACCGCCGGCATCCCGGTCGTCGTGGACAAGCCGCTCGCCGCCACCGCCGCCGAGGCCCGCGCACTCGCCGCGCTCTCCGAACGCACAGGAACCTTTCTCTCCGTCTTCCAGAACCGCCGCTGGGACAACGACTTCCTCACCGTGCGCCGCCTCCTCGCCGACGGCGAACTCGGTGAGATCCAGCGCTTCGAGTCCCGCTACGAGCGCTGGCGCCCCCAGCTCAAGGGCGGCTGGCGCGAGTCCGGCGCACCGGAGGAGATCGGCGGCCTGCTCTACGACCTCGGCAGCCACGTCGTCGACCAGGCGCTGGTGCTGTTCGGCCCGGCCGTACGGGTCTACGCGGAGACCGACGTGCGCCGCCCGGGCGCCGAGGCCGACGACGACACCTTCATCGCGATCACGCACGCGAACGGCGTCCGCTCGCACCTCTACGTCAGCGCCACCGCCGCCCAGCTCGGCCCGCGCTTCCGCGTCCTCGGCTCGCGGGCCGGCTACGTCAAGTACGGCCTGGACCCGCAGGAGGCCGCCCTGCGCGAGGGGCTGCGGCCGGGCGGTGCGGGCGGGACGGCCTGGGGCGAGGAGCCGGAGCACCTGTGGGGACGGCTCGGCTCCGGCGAATCCCCGCTGACCGGCGGCGGAGAGCCGGTGCCGACGGTGCCGGGCGACTACCCGGCGTACTACGCCGCGGTCGAGGAGGCGCTGCGCACGGGCGGGCCGGCCCCGGTCACGGCGGACGAGGCGGCCCAGTGCCTGGCGGTACTGGAGGCGGCGCGCACTTCGTCCCGCGACGGGTCGGTCGTCGCCGTGTGATCCATCCTGTCGCAAAATCGACGGTTTTCGAACACTCAAACGATCTATCCTGCACAGGCTGCCGCTCATCACACTTGTGAAGAATGGAAACCCCACCTGTGAAGCTGCCCCGGATCGCATCGATCGTGGCCACCGCCGCGATCGCCCCGGCCGTCCTGCTCTCCTCGCCCGCTTTCGCGGCGGACACGGCGGACGGCGCGGGCGCCACACCGTCGTCCCCGACCGCGCCCGACCGCGGCGCCGAGGGGAAGCCGGCGGCGGACAAGCCCGCCGAGGACCCCCAGGCGGCGAAGGACCGGGCCGAGATCGAGAAGATCCTGGCCGACCCGGCGCGCGGCCCCGGCGTCCACGAGGCGGCAGCGAAGGCGCTCAAGGGAACGCCCGAGCAGATGCGGCACTTCCTGACGGTCGAGCTGGCGGAGCAGCAGTTCGACGACGACGCGGTCCTCATCTCGCGGATCCACCACTTCGGCGGCCGCGCCGTGAAGGCCGCCGCGGTGGAGGCGCTCCGGAAGGACACCCAGGAGGCGTACACGCAGTTCCTGAAGGAGGGGCAGCACGCGGCCCGCCTCGAGGACGACCGCGTCGAGATGCTGCGCATGCTGAACGGTGCCGGCCGGGGCATCACCAAGGCCGTCAACGAGCTGATGGACCACGGCACGCGTGAGCAGATCCGCGAGTTCGTCGCGACCGGCCAGCACAAGGTCCGCGCCGAGGACGACCGGGCGGCACTGTTCGGGATGATCAAGGATGCGGGGCCGGGTCTGAAGGAGGGGATCATCACGTTCCTCGAAGGCAACCCGACCCCGGCGCAGCTGCGCACCTTCGTGACGACCACCCAGTTCGAGCTGCGCGACGACGACAACAAGGTGCTGATCGCGTCCATGGTCGCGAAGGCCGGCCCGGAGCTGAAGAAGGCCGCCCTCGCCGCCCTGAAGGGCACGGCCGAGGACCGCACCGCGTTCCTCAGGACCGGCCAGCACGTGGCCCGCGCCAAGGACGAGGGCCACGGCACGGGCACGGGCACGGGCAACGAGACCGGGAACGGCACCGGCACCGGCACCGGCACCGGCGGCACCAAGGACGGCGTCCAGCAGGCCGTCGCCACGGGCACCGGCAAGGGCAACGGCAACACCGCCCCGACGGGCGGCTCCTCCTCCGGCTCCCTCGCCGGCACCGGCGCCGGTACCGGGACCACCTGGACGGCGGGTGCCGCCGCCGGCACCCTCGCCGCGGGCGCCGGCCTGGTCATGGCCAACCGCCGCCGCCGCGCGTCGGCCGAAGGCTGACCCGCACCTCGCACGAACACGAAGGGGCGGGCCGCCCGGGCTGCCCGCCCCTTCCCTCCGCCGGAGGCCCTGCGCCTGCGCACCCCCCGGCTTCAGCCTCTCGCCCCCGGCCCGTCAGCCTCTCGGCCCTACGCGCCCTTGAACTCCTGCCGCTGACGCCCGAGCCCCTCGATCTCCAGCTCCACGACGTCACCCGCCCTCAGGTACGGCTTCGGCTCCGGCTGGCCCATGGCCACGCCCGCCGGGGTCCCCGTGACGATCACGTCGCCCGGGTACAGCGTCATGAACCGGCTCAGGTACCGCACGACCTCGCCCACAGGGAAGATCTGGTCCGAGGTGCTGCCGTCCTGCTTGAGCTCGCCGTTGACCCACAGCCTCACGTCCAGGACCTGCGGGTCCGGGATCTCGTCGGCGGTGACCAGCCAGGGGCCGAGCGGGGTGAACGTCTCGCAGTTCTTGCCCTTGTCCCAGGTGCCGCCGCGCTCGATCTGGAACTCGCGCTCCGACACGTCGTTGACCAGCACATAGCCGCCGACGTGCGCGAGGCCCTCCTCGGCGGAGCCCAGGTAGCGGGCGGTGCTGCCGATGACGACGCCGAGCTCGGCCTCCCAGTCGGTCTTCACACTGCCGCGCGGGATGAGCACGGTGTCGTCCGGGCCGGCCACGGTGTCCGCGGCCTTCAGGAACAGGATCGGCTCGGCGGGCGGCTCCGCGCCGATCTCGGCCGCGTGCCCGAAGTAGTTCAGGCCGATGCCCACGACCTTGCCGATCCGGCCGACCGGGGAGCCGACGCGCAGTCCCTCCGCGTCGAGCACCGGAAGCCCGCCGTCCGCCGCGGCCTCCCGTACGCGGGACAGCACGGAGTCGTCGGCCAGCAGGGCCCCGTCCACATCCGTGATCAGGCCGGACAGGTCCCGGAGGGTCCCGTCCTGGTCGAGGAGCGCGGGGCGCTCCGACCCGACGGGTCCGACACGCAGCAGCTTCATGGGCATTCTCCCGTGGTCGTGGGTGGTCGGCCCACGGGCACGCCCAGGGCCGGCCGATGGGTTGCGGCCATCGGAGATTGGCTGATCCTCCAAGATGCCCGACCAATCCGCAAGACCCTGTTCACAGACTGGAACGCACTGGCCCGCCCCTCCTGCCCGGCCCACCGCCCGGCCCCGGCCCCGGCTCCCCGCGCCGCCCACACCCCGCCCGGCCGCCACACCGGAGGCCGCCCGGTCCGGCGCACAAACCCGGCCAGCGATCAGCCTGCCGTGCCCGCCGCCGCTCCGCTCGCCGCCCCGGCGGCCGCCCGCCGCTGGAGCCAGGCCCGCTCGGCCACCGACCAGGCCGTCGTGGTCAGCAGATACAGCCCGGCGGCCAGCGGTACGACGGCCGCCGTGATCAGCGTCCCGAACGACAGCAGGGGCAGTACGCCGCCCAGCCTCCGCATCGCCGCCAGCTGCTCGGCGGTCGGAGCGGCCGCCGCCCCTCCCGCCCGCTTCGCCGCGGCCAGGACGGGCGCCACGGCCGGCGCCGCCGCCGCGGCCCGCCGCCCCCGCACCGCACTCCACGCGGCCACCACCGCGATCGCGGCGAACAGCCCGAGGAAGACCAGCCCCTGCGCCCCGAACGGGCCACCCTCCTCCAACGCCGCGGACCACCGGGCCCCGAGGGGCGCGGCGAACAGCCGGTGGCCCAGCAGCTCGTCCCCCGAGGAGAAGGACCGGTACATCAGGTAGAACACCGGCAGCTGCAGCAGCGCCGGCAGGCACCCGGCCCCCGGGGTCGCCGCACGGAACGCGGCACGGCCCAGCGGGTACAGGGCGAGCCGTACCAGCAGGGTGAACAGCACGATCGCGGCAGCAGTCGCGGACTCGGCCAGTACCGGCTCCAGGAGCCGGCCCAGCTGGGCAACGAGATGAGTGAAAACGGACACGCGGGCCCTCCGAGGGGTCTCGTCGAACGTCGAAAAAGGTGCATTTCGGCGTGACGACCCGCGAGGGGCGGCAACAGCGTTCAGTCAGAGGAAGAGCGGAAGGCAGCGGTACTGCGCGCCCCTACGCGGCCGTCGGGAACGGACGGCCGGGAGCCCTGGGCCGCGACCGGCCCGAGGCGTCGGGATCGCGCTGCGGCAGGAACGCCGTGCGCTGCTCGCGATCACGGATCGCGGTGCGTATTCGATGCGGCGGCACGGGCCGCACGAGGCAGCCCGCCAGTACGGCCGCGCCCACGGCGACCGCCGCGGCCAGCACGACCATCCCGGCCGCCAGCCCGGCCTCCCCGGACAGCAGCCCGAGAGCTCCGCCGAGCAACAGCAACGCGACGAGCAGGGACGAGAAGGAGAAGGAGGAGGAGAGAAAGGACCGTGCACGAACCATCCGCCCCACACGAACCACCCCCCTCAACTCACCTCACCACAACGAACACTCGATCCTATTCAACACTAACGGCCGCCACCGACAACGCCCTTGAGGACCCCCCAGACCACCATCCGGTACTTCGAGGTGTACTCGGGCGTGCAGGTCGTCAGCGTGATGTACGACCCGGGCTCCCCGTACCCGTACCCGGCCCTGACCCCGCTCCGCGGCACCGGCGCGATGACCCCCACGTCCCCCGGGCTCGTCTCCGCCAGCACCTTCCCCACCACGTACGTGTACCGCCGCCCCCGCAGATCGACGACCACCTCGTCGCCCTCCCGAAGCCGGTTCAGGTACCGGAACGGCTCCCCGTGCGTGTTCCGGTGCCCGGCCAGCGCGAAGTTCCCCTCCGCCCCGGGCTGCGCCGTCCCCGGGTAGTGCCCGACATACCCCTTGTCCAGCACGGCCCGCCGGTCCACCCCCTCCGCGACGGGTACCGCCAGCCCCAGCTTCGGGATCCGCAACACGCCGTACGCCTCGTCCCGCGCCGGACCGGAACCCGCCGGCGCGGGCTTCCCACCGGCCCCCACGGAAGGCGAAGCCCCCACGCCGGCACCACCCCCGGACCCTCCACCCGACCCCCCGCCCGATCCCCCCTCGACCACTCCGGGATCCTCCCCCACCACAGGCGCACCCGCCGTCTCTCCCCGATCCCCACCTGCATCCCCGCCGGCCCAGCGCCTCTCCAGCACCCGGACCTGCTCCTCGGCACCGACCGCGGCCTGCCGATTGGTCCACCACACCTGGTGCACCACCAGCAGCGCCACCACCACCCCCACCGTGGTGATCACCTCGGCACCCACCCACAGCAGCTGCGCGAGCCCTGCCCTGCGCGCCCGCCGACCGCCCCCCTGCACCACCACCCGCACGCGATCCCGCACGGCCGGCACCCTAAGACTTCCCCCCTCAACTGACCAGCGGCAGTACGGTGTGAACCATGCGCCCCGACACGCCTGCAGAGCACATCGCCGAAGCCGAGCGCCTCATCCGCACGGCGGCCCGCTATCCCGAGGACCAGGAGCCCCTGCTCCTCCAGGCCGCGGCCCACCTCGAACTGGGCGACGCCCGGGACCGCGCGAGCGCGCTCTACGACCGCCTCCTCTCCGCCTCCCCCGCCAACCCCCACCTGATCAAGGCCCGCCAGGCCGCGAACCTGTGGGAGTACGGCCACGAGGCCGAGGCCCGCGCCCTGATCTCCGGCATCCGCGCCGCCGCGCCCACGGATCCGGCGCCCTGGGAGGTCATCGCGGAGGCCCTCGAGTCCCACGACGAGCTGGAAGCCTCCCACGAGTGCTTCACCGAGGCGGCCACCCTCCTGACCTCGGAGGACACCCCCCTCACCCAGGCCACGACGGCCCTCCTGACGGGCCGCCACCGCGTCCGCCGGCTCCTGGCCCTGCCCCACGACGACTGGGACATGGTCGCGGACACCCGCCATATCGGCCCGATCCCGCTGGACGAGCTCCACGACCCCAAGCGCATCTGGGCCCTGGGCTCCAACGACCCGGCGGAGCTCCGCGCCGAGATCGCCCGCCTGCGCGCCGAACTCGGCGACCGCCGCGCCGCCCTCTCGCGCCCCTTCCCGGTGGCCATCCTCCACTGGCCCGCCCGCGAACTGGCCGAGCTCCTGGCCGGCTACCCCACCCTCACCTCGGAGTACCCCTCCCACGAGGCCCACCTGGCGAAGGTCGAATCCTCCCTCCGCGCCCTGGCCGCCTCGGGCACCACGAACCTGGGCATCGTCACGGGCAGCGTCCCCTCGTACGAGGCCTTCGCCGCCTCGGAGAAGTCCTCCCCGGCCTCCCCGTCCCTCCTGGCGGAATACGCCACCACCCTGGCCGCCCGAGGCAAAGCCACCCCCTGGCCCCCCACCCCCACAACCCCCTGCTGGTGCACCTCGGGCAAGCCGTACGCGGAGTGCCACGGCACAGAGCGATGAACTGAACCGGCCAATAACTGGCTGGGAAGAGCCCGCCTCACGCATCAGTGCGCCACATTTGGGCGGTAGCTGTCGGCTGCCCTTGCTACAACCGAGTGGCGAAGATCCGTTGATGACTGGGGGTTCCGTGTCTTCAGGTGTCCGCCCGAGTGTGCCCACGCCAGCAACCGGGGTGCATGAAACGCTGATCACGAGTGCGCTGGAGGAGCAGCTCAAACAGCTCATCGCGACTGGAGCAGTCGTGATAGATAAGCAGGTAAGTGATGAATCGGCACAGCATGTTCTGACACGGCATGTAGCCCATGCTGTCGGTCAGATACTGAAGAAGTTGCCGCCCGGCGACCGGGTCCGCGCGACCAACGAGATTCTCCAGTCATTGGCAACCCATGGGGCGACTCAGGACTGGGTGGGTCCGATCGTCGCCGGACCGCGCCAACTGCTCGCGGTGATGGATCCCACCCCAGCAGGACCCTCGGCAGTTGCAGGACCGTACTCCGTTCGACCGACGACTCCGTTCTCCGACACTGCGCTGATCACGAACTCTCCCGAGGATCCGAGCCTTGGAGCCGAGTTGCGGGCAGAGCTCGCCACGGCCGACCGGATCGACCTCCTTTGCGCCTTCGTGAAGTGGACGGGACTTCGCATCCTCGAGAAGCCCCTGACGGAGGCTGCCGCACGAGGTGTTCCCATCCGAGTGATCACCACCACGTACATCGGGGCCACCGAGCGTCGCGCTCTGGATCGACTTGTGCGAGAGTTCAACGCCGAAGTGAAGATCAACTACGAGCTCCGCTCGACGCGCCTTCACGCCAAGGCATGGCTCTTCCGTCGCCACTCTGGCTTCGACACCGCCTACGTCGGTAGTTCCAATCTCTCCAAAGCGGCACTACTCGACGGGCTGGAGTGGAACGTGCGCCTTTCTGGCATTGCCACACCTGATGTGTTGCGCAAATTTGAGGCCACCTTCGACGCTTATTGGAGCGAGAGAGCCTTCGAACCGTACGACCCCGATCGTGACGCACTACGACTGGACGAGGCCCTGAAGATCGCAGGCAGCTCTGGCGGCGTCAACGCTGCACGAGTGATCAGCCTGTCAGGCCTGCAGGTGCACCCCTTCCCCCATCAGCGCGACATGCTGGAACACCTCGAGGTGGAGCGCACGGTGCACGACCGGCATCGCAACTTGCTCGTTGCCGCCACCGGCACCGGCAAGACCGTGATGGCGGCACTCGACTTCAAGCAACTACAGCTCAAGCTGGGCCGCAAGTTGCGCCTTCTCTTCGTTGCCCATCGAAAGGAAATCCTAGACCAGTCCCTCCGGACCTACCAAAACGTCCTCAATGACGCAAACTTCGGCGAATTTTTCTACAGCGGCGAGATCCCTCAGGGCTGGAATCACGTATTCGCAAGTGTGCAGTCATTGACCGAGCGCACGCTTGATCGACTTCCCGCCACTCACTTCGACGTCATCGTTATCGATGAATTCCACCACGGCACCTCACCCACCTATCGAAGAATCGTCGACCATTTCAGACCACTCGAACTGCTCGGCCTGACTGCGACACCCGAGCGCATGGACGGGCTCACCATTCAGAACGAGTTTTTTAATGGGCGGATCGCCGCAGAAATGAGGCTTTGGGAGGCCCTCGAAAACGATCTTTTGTGTCCTTTTCATTATTTTGGCATAAGCGACAACACCGACATGAGCGCCGTGGCGTGGAAACGCGGCGACTACGACGCTTCTTCCCTCAGTGGCGTTTTCACCGGTAACGAAACACGAGCCCGATTGGTCGTCCGGGCACTTCAGGAGAAGCATGCATCTCCAGAATCCATGCGCGCCCTAGGATTCTGCGTCTCCGTTGCCCACGCAGAGTTCATGGCCGAGTTCTTCAAGCAAGCCGGCTTTCAAGCCGTCGCCCTGTCAGGCGAAACCCCTCGCCCACTCAGAAAGACCGCCCTCGACGACCTGCGAGCAGGGAAGCTGAACGTCATCTTCTCCGTGGACCTCTTCAATGAAGGCCTCGACGTACCCGATGTCGACACTCTGCTCCTCCTCCGCCCGACATCCAGCGCTACGGTGTTCCTGCAGCAGCTCGGCAGAGGCCTACGCCGCAGCGAAAACAAGCCAGTTCTGACCGTCCTCGACTTCATCGGCCAGCATCGCAAGGAGTTTCGTTTCGAGGAACAGTTCCGCGCACTAACAAATTTGACACGCAATCGGCTACTCAACAGCATCGAGCGCGACTTCCCTCAACTCCCTTCCGGGTGCCACATCTTCCTTGAGCCGAAGGCGAAGGAAAACATCCTCGCAAACATTCGCAACCAAATCAACGTCAACGTCAAGCAGCTCACCAGAGAAGTCGCCGCCTACCGAGAACTTAGACTCTCCGCCTACCTCGCCGAGAGTGGTCGGGAGATCAAGGAGATATATCGTGGAGGTAAAAATTCCTGGACGGGGCTGCTGCGGCGAGCCGGGCTGTTGACCACAACCGCACCCCGGGGCGAAGAGGCCCTGTTGAAGCGCGTATCCGCGTTCCTCCACGTAGACGACCGCGCTCGGGTGCAGGCATACTCAGGACTGCTCGAAGACGACGCCCCCGCATATGCGGCTCTCGATGAACGAGGACGAGCTTATGCCCGCATGCTATTTTTCTCGCTGTGGCCTAAAGGCGGAGAGTTCTCCAGCTACCAGGAAGCCTTCGACTCCCTCCGGCCCCAGTGCGAATTCCGCGACGAGCTGCGCCAGGTACTGGCACATGGCCTGAAGCGGGTCGACCATGTGCCGTTGCCGCTGATGGGCGACCACACCTCCCTGCCACTGTCCGTCCATGCGTCATACAGCCGCGAGGAAATCCTGCCGGCGCTGGGTCAGTCTGCCATCAATGGCTTTATGCCGGGGAACTTCCGGGAGGGCGTGAAATGGTGTGAAAACATCCAAACCGACGCGCTGCTGATCACCCTCGAAAAAAACGAAAAGGACTTTTCCCCACAAACCCGCTACAGGGACTATGCGATGAATGAAGTCCTCTTCCACTGGGAGTCACAGAACCAGACGTCCGAGACCTCCCCCACCGGGGTTCGCTACCAAAATCACGTCAAGAACGGGTCACACGTGCTGCTCTTCGTCCGACGCTTCAAGTCCACGGACATCGGTGGCCCACAGGCATGGATGTTGCTCGGGCCCGCGGATTACGTCCGCCACACAGGAAGCAACCCGATGGCGATCGAATGGAAGCTCCACCACGAGATGCCAGCCGACGTGTGGTCGTACTCCGCCATCACCAACTGAGCCGACGCCACAAGGAGCCTCACCCCATCCCCGGGAACAGCGGTAGTTGCTGGTGGCCGCGGGCTGTGACCGTGGGTGGGGTTCGGCGGGAGGTGGTGAGGGTGTGGAGGGTGTGGAGGGCCTTCAGGACTTCTTCCGGGGTGTCGCGGATCATCGACGCGGTGGCGCTGGCCACCAGGACGCCGTGGGATTCCAGGCGCAGGCGGCGGCGGAGGGTGGCGTGCCAGGCGTCGCGGGTGTAGTGGTACTCCGCCGAATCGATCTCCAGGGCCACGCCCTCGTCGGGCCAGTAGGCGTCCGGGCTGGCCAGGAAGGTGCCGTCCGGGGTGTAGAGGCGGGCGTTCCACAGCGGGGTCCGGAGGTCCGTGCCGGTGAGGACGTCGCGGGCCCGGGCCTCGGCGATCGATCGGACCCCGGCCAGGAGTTCCCCGGCGGCGGCGCGGATCGCGGGGCGGGACAGGAGGCGGGCGCTGCGGAGTTCTGCGTGGAGGTCGTGCGGGTGGCACCAGCCGGACTGGACGACCTGGGCCAGGACGGAGCGGACCCGGTCGGGGCTCGGGCAGCGGGCGGCGAAGTCGGCGGCGGCGCGGACCGGGTGGGCGCTGGGCACGCCCGAGACGGTCAGTGTGCCCGGCCAGCGGGCGGTCGTCACGGGGCGGACCTGCGCGAGGGCGGTGAGCCGGCGCGGGCTGCGGATCAGGACGTCGGCCGGGGCGAGCGGGGCGTCGCGGATGCCGAGGAGGGCGAGGGCAGCTCCGCCGGTGAGGGCACGCGGTGTCGCCGGAGAGGGGTTCCGCGGTGGGTTCGGCGGCGTACAGGACGGCGGCCAGGGCGCGTTGGCGGTGGTCGGGAGGGCCCGTCTGGAGGAGGTAGACGCGGGGCAGGAGGCGTTGCCAGGGGCTTCCGGGGCGGGTGCGTGAGGTCAGGGTGGTGCGGGGGACGCCGGCGGTGGTCGTGAGCTGGTGGCGGGTGGCGAGGTTCAGCTGGCGGCGGGCGAGGGGCCGGGGCCCTTGTGGGTGATCATGGCCCCGGTATGCCTGGTCCGGCGGGGGCCACTCGTCCCTTTCGGGTGGCTGGTGTTCAGGGGCGGCCGGGGTGGTCCGGGGCGAGGAAGACGACCACGTTCGTCTCGGTGCCGGGGAGCGCGGGGACCTCGTGCCAGCCGAGGCGGTGGTAGGTGGCGACGGTGTCCGTGGCGAGGCGGGACGTCAGCAGCCAGGCGCGGTGGTGCGGGGCGTCGGCGGTGATCTCGGTGAGGAGGGCCCGGCCGGTGCCGGTGCCGCGCGCGTAGGCTCGTACGGCCAGTTCGTCTATCTCCAGCGCCCCGACCAGCAGCGCGCGCACCTGCTCCGGGCCGAGCTGGGCGGCGACCTGGGGGTAGCCGCGGCCCTGGGGGAAGGGGGCTTGTGTCAGCCAGGCGGTGGCGAAGCCGTCGATGCCGGCGGGGGACTGGGCGAAGGCCGTACGGAATCCGGGGCGCCGGACGTCGCTCTGGAGGCGGCCCGCGAACTGGCGAATGGTTTCTGCGTCTTCGTTCCAGGGCGGGGCGGAGAAGACGTCGGCGTAGGCGTCCACGAGTTCGTCTGCCAGGTCGAGGACGGAACGGCCGTAGGAGATCACGTGCGGCTCCGGGGGTCTATGGGCGCGGGGGGGCGTTTTGGGGTGGATGACCGAAACTATGCGATGGGGGTTCCCGGACGCCCGGATGGGAGGAACCCGGCGTGTGCCGACAAATCGGCTGCCGTGGGTGCGTGTCGCCGGGCGGCGCGGGGCGTTGAGCAGCCGTGGACAGACTGCTGCGGGTGGCGGGGCGGAGCGCGCTCGCCTTTCTCCTCGTGCTCGGGGTCGTGGCGCTGCTGCCGAGTGCCCTGCGGGAGGCGGTGCCGCACGCCGTGGTGGGCGGGGCCGTGCTCGCGCTCGGGGCGACGGGTGTCCGTCGGGGCTCCAGGCGTCCGCGTTAGCCTCGAAACGGTTCATCGCATGAGATGGCCGCTTGTATGACGTACCGATGACACGACGAGGGAGTTCGACATGGCGCGGGTACCGAGTTCCGCGGTGGCGGCGGCCGGGCTGATCGGCGGCTACGCCGTCGCCCGCTGGACGAAGAAGCGGCCCCTGGGCGGGGTCGTGCTCGGCGCCGCCGGGGTCATGGCCGGGCGTGAGTGGCACCGCCGCGGCGGGGTGCCGGCGGCGGCCGGCCTGGGCGCGCTGTACCTCGCGGGCTTCGCGGGAGCGCATCCGCTGGCGAAGAAGGTCGGCGCGTGGCCGGCCGTCGTCGGCGCGGCGGGCGTCGTGGCCGCCACGGCCTGGGCGGTCTCCGACCGGGCCTGACCCGGCCCCTCCGGGGGTGGCCGGGTTGGCAGGGCTCGCCTCCGCCCCACCGAGGGGTGGAGGCGGGGCGGCGGCCATGTGCCGCCTGTCCGGTGTGCCGTGCCGCCGGCTGGGCGGAGACCGAACAGGCGTCCGGCCCGGAGCCGCCGCCGGACGCCGAGATGCGAGAAGCGCGTAGCGGTCTGCCGCGCCCGGCGCCGCCCGACGGGCCCGTCGTCCTCTGGTGCGGATATCAGCCCAGGACACCCGCCGGACGCCGAAATCCGAGCAGCGCCTTGCCATCCGGACCGCCCGCCCGCTCCGCAGGGCGACCAGGCCGGCCATCGGTGCGGATATCAGCCGCAGACCGCCGCCGGACACCCAAATCCGGGCAGCGCGTAGCGATCCGGAGCGCCCACCCGCTCCGCAGGGCCGCACACGTCGGCCTCTGGCGCGGGTATCAGCCCAGCGCGACCGCCGGACGCGCGTCCCGCCCGTCCCGCCGGAGTGCCAGCCCCCAGGGGGCCCGCCGCCCCCTACCCGCCCAGCAGCCGCGACACCGTGTAGATCAGCAGGCCGGCCAGTGCGCCCACCACCGTGCCGTTGATGCGGATGAACTGGAGGTCGCGGCCGATGTGGGCCTCGATCTTGCGGGAGGTGTGCTCCGCGTCCCAGGCGGCCACCGTGTCCGTGATCAGCGAGGTGATCTCCGCTCGGTACGTCGTGACGACGTAGACCACCGCGCCCTCGATCCAGCCCTCCAGCTTCGACTGGAGCCGGCGGTCCGTCGCCAGGCGGGCGCCCAGGGACATCAGGGAGGAGCGGACGCGCAGCCGCAGCTCGCTGCGTTCGTCCTCCGCCGCCGAGATGACCATCGAGCGGACCGCGGTCCACGCCGACGCGATCACGTCCTGGACCTCGCCCCGGGCCAGGATCTCGGACTTCAGCCGCTCCACCCGAGCCCGCGTCTCCGTGTCGGACTGGAGGTCCGCGGCGAAGTCGACCAGGAAGCGGTCCACCGCCGCGCGCGCCGGATGGCCCGGCATGTCGCGCATCTCGGTGACGAACCGGAGCAGTTCCTTGTACACCCGGTCGCCCACCTTGCGGTCGACGAAGCGCGGGGTCCAGCCGGGGGCCCCTCCCTGGACCGCGTCCATGACGGAGTCCCCGTGGGTGACCAGCCAGTCGTGGGCCCTGGCGCAGATCAGGTCGACCGCGCGGCGGTGGCCGCCGTCGGCGACGACGCGCTGGAGGGTCTTGCCGAGGCCCGGCGCGATCTCCGCCGCCTCCGCCCGCCGGGTGATCGCCTCGCCCACCACCGCCTGGACGTCGGAGTCGCGCAGTACGGTCAGGGCCCCGCGCAGGGCGGTGGCCAGTTCCGCCGTGACCCGGTCGGCGTGCTCGGGCTCGGCCAGCCAGGCGCCGAGCCGGCCGCCGATGCCGAGGGCGTGCAGCCGGGCGCGCACCACGTCCGCGGAGAGGAAGTTCTCGCCCACGAACTCACCGAGCGAAACCCCCAGCTGGTCCTTCTTCGTGGGGATGATCGCCGTGTGCGGGATGGGCAGTCCCAGGGGCCGGCGGAAGAGGGCCGTCACGGCGAACCAGTCCGCGAGCGCGCCGACCATGCCGGCCTCCGCCGCGGCGGCGACGTACCCGGCCCAGGCGCCCGCGCCCCAGGCCTGCTGGGCGCATTTGGCCAGGACGTAGACCACGGCGACGACGATCAGCAGACCGGTCGCGGTGGTCTTCATACGGCGGACGCCGCGCCGCCGCTCCTCGTCCGCCTCGTTGAAGACGAACGCGCCGCGGACGGGCGGTGCGGGTGGGCCCACGGCCGTTCCCGGATCCTTCACGTGCTGCTCCTGCCTTCCCCCGATGGCCGGTTTGTCTGCATAGCATCCGACTCCCGGGAGGGCCGGGGAGTTCCCGGCGCGCCGCCGACCAGGTCCCGCTCCGCTCTAGAGCTCCTTGCGGACGCCCTTCGGCTGCTTCGGCGGCTTCGGTGCCTTGACCTTGACCGCCACCCCGCCCCAGAAGGCGAGGCCGTTGACGATCACCCGCGGGGCGCCCGGTTCCGGACGGTTCTCCAGGGACCTGCCCTGGTCGAAGCCTCCCATGACGCCGATGCCCCGTACGTCGACCTCGACGCCCGGCGGGACGGTGATCTCGATGCCGCCCATGATGGCCACGCAGGTGATGACGACCTCGCGCGCGGCGAAGTCGGCCTCGCGCAGGTCGAGCTCGCCGCCGCCCCAGAAGGCCACGGCGTTGAACTGCGCGGGCACCGTCCAGTGCCCCTTGCGCTGGAACCCCGACATGATCGCGACCGCCGACGAGGAGGCCGACGTACCGCCGATGCGGGACTGCCAGGACGAGGTGGCGGAGACCGGGCCGGGGGCGTAGGAGAGGGCCGGGGAGGACTCGGGGGCCGGGAGGTCGCCGGTCAGGGGTTCGAGTTCGGCGTAGGTACGGGACTTGTACGCCGCCTCCAGCCGCTCCTCGAACTCCTCCATGTCGAGCCGGCCCTCGGCGACGGCGTCCCGCAGGCGCTCGACGACCCGTTCGCGGTCGGCGTCCGACGCCCTCATGGACGGGGCGGCCGCCGCCTGCGGCCGCTGCCGAGGGGCGTTCTCCAGGGAGGTCTTCTCCAGGGGGGTCTTCCCCGCAGAGTTCTCCGCAGCGTTCTCCGCAGAGTCTTCCGCAGGGGTCTTCTCCGGCGTCGCCTGCTCCGGGCGCTTGTCACTCATGCGGGTCAGACTATGCAGAGGAGGCCGGGGGTTGAACGGGCCGGACCCCGGGCCGCACCCCGACCCCGCCCCTGATTTCCCCCTGATCCCGTGCGCCGCTGCCCGCCGTCCTCAGCCCCGCCCCGCGTACATCCGCGCGATCACGTCCTCGATGTCCGGCTCCCGCACCGACAGGTCCAGCAGCGGGTACTCCGCCGCGACCGCCGCGACCAGCGGCGCCGCCGAGGTCCGGGCCGGGAAGGCCAGCCACTGCCGCTGCCCCTCCACCCGCACCACCCGCGCCCCCGCCACCTCCAGCGGCGGCAGCTCCCGCTCCAGGTCGACCACCAGCGTCCGCTCGCCGCCCTCCCCCATCGCGTGCAGCCCGCCCAGCGCCCCGTCGTACATCAGCCAGCCGTGGTCGATCACCATCACCCGCTCGCACAGCTGCTCGATGTCCTGGAGGTCGTGCGTCGTCAGCAGCACCGTCGTCCCGAGCTCCTCGTTCAGCTGCCGCAGGAACCCCCGTACCCGCGCCTTGCTGACCACGTCCAGCCCGATCGTCGGCTCGTCCAGGTACAGCACCTCCGGGTCGTGCAGCAGCGCCGCCGCGATGTCCCCGCGCATCCGCTGGCCCAGCGAGAGCTGCCGCACCGGTACGTCCAGCAGCGCGGCGAGGTCGAGCCGGTCCACGCAGCGGTCCAGGTTCTCCCGGAAGCGGGCCTCCGGGATCCGGTACATCCGGCGCATCAGCCCGTACGAGTCCTTCAGCGGGAGGTCCCACCACAGGGTGGTGCGCTGACCGAAGACCACCCCGATCCGGTGCGCGAGCCGCATCCGCTCCCGCGCGGGGTCGATGCCGGCGACGCGCAGCCGGCCGCCGCTCGGGGTGAGGATGCCGGTCAGCATCTTGATCGTGGTGGACTTCCCGGCCCCGTTGGGCCCGATGTAGCCGACGACCTCGCCCCGCGCGATCTCGAAGCTGATCCCGTCCACCGCCCTGACCTGGCGTTTCTCCCGGCGCATCAGCCCCGACCGGCGCCGCACTTCGAAGACCTTCTCGACCGCGTCGAGCGAGATGAGGACATCGGACACGACTAGCTCCCCGTGCTTCGGTACGAACGGACCCCCGCGCGCCAGGCCAGCGACGCGGGCAGGAACACCGCGAAGGCCACCAGCGGGCTCAGGTACGCGACCCACCCCGGCAGCCCCAGCGGATCGGGCCGCCCCAGCACGTACAGCGCGGGCAGCCAGTTGACGAAGGCCAGCGGGACGACGAAGGTCACCCCGCGCAGCAGGTCCTTCGCGAACACCGTCGGCGGGTACTGGAGCATGGTGCAGCCTCCGTAGGTGAAGGAGTTCTGGACCTCCGCCGCGTCCCCGGCGACGAACTGGAAGGCGGCCCCGGCCACCAGCACCCCGCCGAAGATCCCCGCCCCGGCCACCACCATGACCGGCACCAGCAGCACCTTCCCCGCAGTCCAGTGCACGTCCAGCACGGAGACCGCCCAGCCCAGCACCGCCAGCCCCTGCGCGATCCGCCCCAGCCGGCGCAGCGCGAACCGGTCCGCGGCGACCTGAGCGAGCAGCGGGACGGGACGCACCAGCATGGTGTCGAGGGAGCCGTCGCGGATCCGGGCGCCGACCCGGTCGGTGTTGCCGAGGAGCAGGTCGGCCAGGCCCAGGGAGGCCGAGCAGGCCCCGTAGAGGAGGGCGATCTCGGGCAGGGTGAAGCCGCCGAGCGCCTCCACGTGGGAGAACATGACGGCGATCGCGACGAAGTCGAGGACGGTGATCGCCGCGTTCCCGACGGTGGCCAGCAGGAACGACATCCGGTACGTCATCGTCGAGCGGATCCACATCCCGACGATCAGCCCGTAGCCGCGCAGCCCCTCGCGGAACCGGCCGCCGTACCCCGCCGCCGCCCCGTACGGCCGCCCGGAGCCCGCCGCCCCCGTGACCCCCGGCCCGGCCGCCCCGGCCCCGCCCGCCGGCTCCGCCGGGACCGCCGTCGCCTCAGCCACCCTGGACCACCACCTTCCGCGTGGCCGCCGACTGCACCAGCCGCCCCGCGCCCAGCAGCACCAGGGCCCACACGGCCTGGAAGCCCAGCGCCCGCACGGCTCCCCCGGCCCCGGCGTGGGTGCCGAGCAGCACGTCCAGCGGGACCTGGAGCATCGCCGCCCACGGCAGCAGCCGCATCACCTCGCCGAAGCCCCCGGGAAAAACGGTCAGCGGCAGCAGCATCCCGGAGCAGAAGATGGTCACGACGGTGGCCATGAGGTTGACCCCCGCCCCGTCCAGCAGCCAGAACGCGGCCAGACCCAGCAGGTACCGCACCCCGAACCCGACGACCAGCCCGAGCCCCACCGACAGCAGGAACAGCAGCCAGCGCAGCGGATCGGACGGCAGCGCGAGCGTGAAGGCGAACGCCCCCGCCACCAGGGGCAGCAGCCCCCGCCCCAGCAGCTGGAAGCCCGCCCGGCCGAGGTCGGCGGCGAGCCACCAGGCCTGGAGGTCGGCCGGGCGGTACAGGTCGACGGCGATGTCACCCGTACGGATACGCTCCTGGAGCTCCTCCTGGAAGCCGCCGCCGATGAGCGAGGCGGCCGCCAGCAGGGACTGGCTGACCCAGACGAAGGTCAGGGCCTGGGCCTGGTCGTAGCCGCCCAGGCGCGGGCGCTCGTCCCACAGGGCGATGTACGTGTACGCGACGATGAAGCCGAAGACGGTGTTGGTGAACACCCCGGCCGCCGTCGCCGTCCCGTAGGCCGCGTAGCGCCGGAACCCGCCCGCCGCGACGGCCAGATAGAGCCGCACCGTATCCCTCCGTTTCCCATGTCGTTCCTACGTCGGCCAAAGCGCGCGAGCCTAGTGCGCCGGGGGCGGGCCGCGCGACCGCTTTTCACCGCCCGTCCGGAGCGGAGCCAGCGGCCGTCGGGCAGCCGCCATGAGGTACAAATGTGGGTAATTCACACGGTCACGAGGAGTCCCGGAGATGAGCGACCAGTCACCGCCCCAGGGCTGGACCCCTCGCGATCCGGACACCCCCCGGCCCGGGGGCGGCCCCCCACCCCGCGGCAAGGGCGGCGGCGCGCCCGAGGGCGGGGGGAACGGGCGCCGGCGCGCCGGATGGCGCCGCCTCGTCCCCACCTGGCGGATGGTCGTCGGCGGGCTCCTGCTGCTCGTCCTGCTGGTCGGCGGCATGCTCGTCGCCGGCTACCTGCTGGTCGACATCCCCCCGGCCAACGCGGCCGCCACCGCCCAGTCCAACGTGTACCTCTACGCCGACGGGTCCCCGCTCGCCCGCGACGGCGAGGTCAACCGCGTCAACGTCCCGCTGTCCCAGGTCCCCCGCAGCGTCCAGGAGGCCGTGCTGGCCGCCGAGGACCGCGACTTCTACTCCGAACGGGCCGTGGACCCCAAGGCGATGGTCCGCGCCGCCTGGAACACCGCGACCGGCAAGGGCACGCAGTCCGGCTCCACCATCACCCAGCAGTACGTCAAGAACTACTACCTGGGCCAGGAACAGACGATCAAACGGAAGGTCAAGGAGTTCTTCATCGCGATCAAACTCGGTCGCGAGAAGTCGAAGGACTACATCCTCGAGGGCTACCTCAACACCAGCTACTTCGGCCGCAACGCCTACGGCATCCAGGCCGCCGCCCAGGCCTACTACGGCAAGGACGTCAACAGACTCACCACCGCCGAGGGCGCCTACCTCGCCACCCTCCTCAACTCCCCCAGCGCCTTCGACGTCGTCTCGCACCCGCAGAGCCGTGACCGCGCCCTCGCCCGCTGGAACTACGTGCTCGACGGCATGGTCAAGAAGAAGTGGATGACCCCGCAGGAGCGGGCCGCCGCCACGTTTCCCGAGCCCGGGAAGGTCCGCGCCGCCGCCGGCCTCTCCGGCCAGCGCGGCTACCTCGTGGAGGCCGTCCGGGACTACATCACCGACCACAGGATCCTCGACGACAAGACCCTCGCCGAGGGCGGCTACCGGATCACCACCACCATCGACAAGCGCCGCGAGAACGCCTTCGTCGACGCCGTCCAGAAGCAGATGGCCGACAGGCTCGACCCGGCGGCACGGCCGGCGGACCGGGTGGTACGGGCCGGCGGGGCCTCCATCGACCCGGCCACCGGCAAGGTCGTCGCCCTGTACGGCGGCACCGACTACACCAAGCAGTACGTCAACAACGCGACCCGCCACGACTACCAGGTGGCCTCCACCTTCAAGCCCTTCGTCTTCGCCTCCGCCGTCGAGAACGAATCCCGCACCCGGGACGGCCGCCGGATCACCCCGAACACGGTCTACAACGGCGACAACAAACGCCCCGTGGTCGGCACCCGGATCCCGTACGCCCCGGAGAACGAGGGCCAGCAGTCGTACGGTCCGATCACCGTCAACACCGCCACCGACCTCTCCGTGAACACGGTCTTCGCCCAGATGGTCGTCGACGTCGGCACGGCCAGGGTCAAGCAGACCGCCATCGACCTCGGCATCCCCGAGGACACCCCGAACTTCGACGCCGGCCCGGCCATGGCGCTCGGCACCATGCAGGCCAGCGTGCTCGACATGACCCAGGCGTACGCCACCCTCGCCGACCACGGCCGGCGCACCCCGTACACCCTCGTGGAGAAGATCACGAAGGAGGGGGAGAACGTCCACCTGCCCGACCGGACCCCGCAGCAGGCCATCAGCCGCGAGGCGGCCGACACCACCACGTCCATGCTGAGCAGCGTCGTGGACAACGGCACCGGCACCGAGGCTCTCGCCGCCGGACGCCCGGCCGCCGGCAAGACCGGCACCGCCGAGCAGGACCGCGCCGCCTGGTTCGCCGCGTACACCCCGGACCTGGTGACCGTGGTCTCGATGATGGGCCAGGACCCCGACACCGGCACCCTCCAGTCCCTGTACGGGGCCCTGGGCGAGCCCCGCGTCGGCGGCGGCGGCTACCCGGCGCGGATCTGGGCGGCGTACACGAAGAAGGCCCTGGAGGGCAGCGATCCGGAGGACTTCGACCTGGAGCTCCAGCCCGGCGCGGCCCAGCCCCCGCCGCCCGCCCCGACCGGCACCCCGCAGCCGCCGCAGGGCAGCAGCCCGCCGTGGGCGCCGGACCAGAGCGGCCGGCCCAGCCCGCCGACCCGGCCCGACGGCGGCCAGGACAACGGCGGGCAGAACCAGGGCGGCCAGGACAACGGCGGCCGCACCCAGGGCGGTCAGGACAGCGGCCAGACGAACGGCGGCCGGACCACGGGCGGCGACACCACCGGCGGCCAGACCACCGGGGGCCGGACGAACGAAGGCCAGACCACCGGAGGCCAGACCAACGCGGGCCAGACCACGGGCGGCGACACCAGCGGCGGCGGGACCACCGGAGGCGGCCTCCTCACCCCACGCCGCCCCCCGTCCGCCTTCCTCGAATGACCGGCGGTCAGTGACCGGAAGTGGCCTTCAGCCCCACCACCGCGACCAGCAGCAGACAGATGAAGAAGATCCGGGCGGCGGTCACCGGCTCCCCCAGCACCGCCATGCCGAGCACCGCCGCACCGGCCGCACCGATGCCCACCCAGACCCCGTACGCCGTCCCGATGGGCAGGGTCTTGGCCGCGTACGACAGCAGCACCATGCTCGCGACGATCCCCGCACCGGTGAACACGGACGGCCACAGCCGGGTGAAACCCTCGGTGAACTTCATACCGATCGACCAGCCGACCTCGAGCAGACCGGCGACGAGAAGCAGAACCCAGGCCATGACAGGCACCTCCGGGACGAGACGGAACGGGGTGCGTCGTCTTTGCGTGCAGCTACCCGGTACGGCGCGTCTCGTCGGGGCGGTTCCCCACCACCGTAGCAAAGGGCATGCAAAAAGGGCTGGTGACCAGGGCCACCAGCCCTCCTTCCCGCTGCGCGGGCCTGCGTCAGAGGTACAGCCCGGTGGAGTCCTCCGACCCCTCCAGCCGCTCCGCCGCGACGGCGTGCAGGTCCCGCTCGCGCATCAGCACGTACGTCGCCCCGCCCACCTCGACCTCGGCACGGTCCTCGGGGTCGTACAGCACACGGTCACCGGGCTCCACGCTCCGTACGTTCTGCCCGACCGCGACCACCTCGGCCCAGGCGAGCCGCTTGCCCACCGCGGCCGTCGCCGGGATCAGGATCCCGCCGCCCGAGCGCCGTTCACCCTCGGGGGTGTCGGACTTCACGAGCACGCGGTCGTGGAGCATGCGGATGGGCAGCTTGTCGTGGGTGGTGTTCTCGCTCACGCCCCGAACCTACCTGCCCCCGCGCGCGCCGCATGCCGGAGGGTGCGCATCACCGCATCACCGCTTGCGGCGCACGGAGACCACGACCAGCCCGACCGCCCCGGCCGCGAGCAGCGCCACGGGCACGATCCGCTCGATGCGCGGGGCGCCGTTCTCGTCGCGCAGGCCGTCCGTCACGTCGGTGATGAGCCGGTTGACGGACGCGACGGCGCGCCCGAGGGTGTGGTCGACGGTCGAGGCGACCCTGGCCTTCGCGTCCCCGATGATCGTCTGCGGGTGCATGCGCACGCCGATCTCGTCGAGCGTCTCGGCGAGCTGCTCCCGGCGGCGGACGATGTCCGCCTCGATCTGTGCGGGGGTCCTGGCTTCCGGCACCGCGCTGCCTCCGTCGTCGTGTCGTCGTGTGGGGCGTGGTCCCCCATGAACAGGCTGTCAGCTTAGTCTCGTGGCGTACCGCTGCCTTCACGAGGAGACTGTCGACATGAGCGAGCGACTCCAGCCGGGCGTCACCGCCCCCGCCTTCACCCTGCCCGACGCGGACGGCAACGAGGTCTCGCTTGCCGACCACAAGGGCCGCAAGGTGATCGTGTACTTCTACCCGGCGGCCCTGACCCCGGGCTGCACGAAGCAGGCCTGCGATTTCACGGACAACCTGGACGTCCTGGCCGCGGCCGGCTACGACGTCATCGGCGTCTCCCCGGACAAGCCGGAGAAGCTCGCGAAGTTCCGCGAGAAGGAGCACCTGAAGGTGACCCTGGTCGGCGACCCGGAGAAGGAGGTCCTGACGGCGTACGGGGCCTTCGGCGAGAAGAAGCTGTACGGCAAGACGGTGACCGGGGTCATCCGCTCCACGGTGGTCGTGGACGAGGAGGGCAAGGTCGAGCACGCCTTCTACAACGTCAAGGCGACGGGCCACGTAGCGAAGATCATCAAGGACCTGGGCATCTGATCCCCCGTCCGGCCCCCAGGAGCGGCCCGCACCCTCCCGGTGCGGGCCGCTCCGCTTATCGGACGGGATCTGCCCGTAACCGTCCGACCGTCGACCCGTTGATCCATGCGAAGGCCGCACGGGTGGCCGAGAACAGGGGTAGTGGAAATGCCGGTCAGTCCGTACACGAAGGAACTCCTCACCGAGGCGGCGGGCGCATCCCGAACGCTGAGCGAGGCTCTGGAGCGGCTGGGGGTCGATCCGAAAAGCGGCTCGCGCGAGTACATACGCAAGCGCATGCACCGGTTCGGCGTGGACATGTCCCACTTCGAACGGGACGGAAACCGCTGGACCAGGGCCATCCTGGAAGAGGTGGTGAGGGCTTCGAGCAGCATGTACGACGTCCTCCGACGCCTGGAGCTCGACCCGGTCGGCGGCCACCACACCCACATCAGCCGCCGGGTCCGCGCACTGGGCATCGACACGTCACACTTCTCCGGCCCGGCCCGGACGGACCGGATGCGCCAGAACCACCGTCGGCGAACGGCGGACGAGATCCTCCACGAGGATCGGACACCTCACGCGACGCGCACTCCGAACACGCTGCTCCGGCGCGCACTGCGCGACC
This sequence comes from Streptomyces sp. NPDC001373, assembly GCF_042895815.1. Taxonomy (NCBI): domain Bacteria; kingdom Bacillati; phylum Actinomycetota; class Actinomycetes; order Kitasatosporales; family Streptomycetaceae; genus Streptomyces; species Streptomyces sp. NPDC001373. Next base: position 119,433 of record NZ_JBIAWQ010000012.1, on the reverse strand, counting down.
TGGGCGTCGAGGAGCGATGCGCTGACTGCGGCATGAAGGCCGTCTGGATGGGTCAGCCCCTCCCTCTGGAGGTGGACCACATCAATGGCGACTGGCGCGACAACCGCCGCGACAACCTGCGCTTCCTGTGCCCCAACTGCCACTCCACGACGGACTCGTACCGAGGCCGGGGCAAGGGGCGCCGGTGAACTCCCGTCGGCTCGATCGGCCGTCGCGAGAGGAACTCGGGCAGGCGATAGCCGACTCGGTCAGCGTTGCCGGGACCCTTCGGCTGCTGGGGTTCCCCGACCACGGCGGGCAGCGTGCGCACCTGCGGAAGTGGATCGTCGAGGAAGGGCACGACACCTCGCATTTCCTGGGGCAGGCACACCAGCGCGGCAAGGCGGGAACGAGGCCGCTCAAGCCCGCCGAGGATGTCCTCGTCCACCTTGCCGGGCAGCCCCGGACGAAGACCCCGCTCTTGCGCCGGGCCCTACGCGAGGTCGGGGTCCCCGAGCAGTGCGCCCACTGCGGCGTGCCCGCCGAGTGGCGGGGGCGCCCGATGACGCTTGAGATCGACCACGTCAACGGCGACTGGAGCGACAACCGGCGCGAGAACCTGCGCTTCCTCTGCCCCAACTGCCATGCTGTCACGAGCACGTGGTGCAGGGGAGGCCGTTCCGGCAGGAGCTGCTGATCTTGCCTGACCCGTGTGGCCGCCTGCCGCTATCATGGCAGGCGGCTAGCGGCGGTGGCGCAACGGCGACGCAGCAGACTTAGGATCTGTGGCCCGTGAAACGGCTTGAGGGTTCGAATCCCTTCCGCCGCACAGTAACGGCCTGCGAATCGAAGGATTGGTTCGCAGGCCGTTTTCATGCCCGCACTGTCAGCCCAGGAGTTCGCGCAGGACCGGGATCAGGGCGCGGAAGGCCTGGCCGCGGTGGGAGATGGCGTTCTTCTCCGCCGGGGTGAGTTCCGCGCAGGTGCGGGTCTCGCCCTGGGGCTGGAGGATCGGGTCGTAGCCGAAGCCGCCGTCGCCCGACGGGGTGTGGCGCAGGGTACCCAGGAGGCGGCCCTCGACGACGCGTTCGGTGCCGTCCGGGAGGGCGAGGGCGGCGGCGCAGAAGAAGTGGGCGCCGCGGTGTTCGTCGGCGATGTCGCCGAGCTGGTTCAGCAGGAGTTCCAGGTTCGCCCGGTCGTCGCCGTGGGCTCCGGCCCAGCGGGCCGAGAAGATGCCGGGGGCGCCGTTCAGGACGTCGACGCACAGGCCGGAGTCGTCGGCGATGGCGGGGTGGCCGGTGGCCTGCGCCAGGGCGTGGGCCTTGAGGAGGGCGTTCTCGGCGAAGGTGACGCCGGTTTCCCTGACGTCCGGGACCTCCGGGTACGCGTCCGCGCCGACCAGTTCGTGCGGCAGGCCGGCGTCGGACAGGATGGCGCGGAGTTCGGCGACTTTGCCCGCGTTGCGGGTGGCGAGGATCAGGCGGGTCATGCCGCCATTATCCCGGTGGGCCGGGGCCGTCAGCCGGGGGTGCAGACCTTGGAGATCTCCGAGGCGGCGTCGGCGACCGGCTTGATGTCGGGGGCGGTGTTGCCCTGTTCCAGGGAGGTGCGGACGTTCTTGACGGCCGTGGCCATGGAGTCGACGGCCTTGCCGAGGTCGGCGTTGCCGGTCTGGTCCTTGATCTTCTTGAGGTCCGTGTCGATCTGGTTGAGTGCGTTCTGGGTGTCCTGGACGCTGTCGCCGGCGTGGGAGACGGCCTGCTGGAGGTTGTCGACGCTGTTGGCTATCGCGACCGCCGTGTTGGCGCAGTCCATGGCGGTGGAGATGGTGTCGCAGGAGGTGAGGGCCGGGACGGTGAGGGCGGCGGCCAGGGCCACGGCCGCGACGCGGAGTCTGGGCTGGGTGCGGTTCATGCGGGTCCCCCCGGGGGTGTGGGTACGGGTACGGGTACGGGTACGGGCGCACGGTGATGACTCCGTGCGCCCGTACCGGCGTAGACGCGTGCCCGCGCCGTGCGGTTGCTACGGGGCCTGGAGGTCCAGGTCCAGGGCGGCGAGCTGGAGGGCTTCGAGGTCGGCGCAGCCGCCGGCGGCGAGGTCGAGGAGGGCGTTGAGCTCCTTGCGGTCGAAGGGCTCGCCCTCGGCGGTGCCCTGGACCTCGACGAAGCGGCCGTCGCCGGTGCAGACGACGTTCATGTCGGTCTCGGCGCGCACGTCCTCCTCGTAGCAGAGGTCGAGGAGCGGGACGCCGTCGACGATGCCGACGCTGACGGCGGCGACGGTGCCGGTGAGGGGCTTGCGGCCGGCCTTGATCAGCTTCTTCCGCTGGCCCCAGGCGATGGCGTCGGCGAGGGCGACGTAGGCGCCGGTGATGGCGGCGGTACGGGTGCCGCCGTCGGCCTGGAGGACGTCGCAGTCGAGGACGATGGTGTTCTCGCCGAGGGCCTTGTAGTCGATGACGGCGCGCAGCGAGCGGCCGATGAGGCGGGAGATCTCGTGGGTGCGGCCGCCGATCTTGCCGCGGACGGATTCGCGGTCGCCGCGGGTGTTGGTGGAGCGGGGCAGCATCGAGTACTCGGAGGTGACCCAGCCTTCGCCGCTGCCCTTGCGCCAGCGCGGGACGCCTTCGGTGAAGGAGGCGGTGCAGAAGACCTTGGTGTCTCCGAAGGAGATGAGGACGGAGCCCTCGGCGTGCTTGCTCCATCCGCGTTCGATGGTGACCGGGCGGAGCTGTTCGGGCGTGCGGCCGTCGATGCGAGACATGGCTGTGAGCCTAGTCGTTGCGGGGGCGGGCCGGGTGACGGGCGGGAGTACGGGTGGGGTTGGGGGTGGTGCGGGGGTGGCGGGTACGGGTGGACCCCGTCCGGTCGGGCCGGTACGGGGTCCTCGTCATGCTCCGCGGGGGCGGTTCACATCATGTCTTCGATCTCGCCGGCGATGGGGTCGGCGTCGGTGCCGATGACGACCTGGACGGCGGTGCCCATCTTGACGACGCCGTGGGCGCCGGCGGCCTTGAGGGCGGCGTCGTCGACGAGTTCGGGGTTGATGACCTCGGTGCGCAGGCGGGTGATGCAGCCCTCGACCTCTTCGATGTTCTCGATTCCGCCGAGCCCGGCGACGATCTTCTCAGCCTTGGTGGCCATGTGTTTCTCCCTGAGTGTGGCGAAGAACGAGTCTCGGCGGCCGTGACCAGCTGCGTCCGCTTCGTCACGGTAGCTCACGGTTGGCCCATCTACGCGAGCGGGAGCGGGGTGCCTGCCGAAAGATGACGATCAGCAGCACCCTGCCCACAACTGGTCTACACCAGTGTGCCGCACGTGTTGCGGCTGCCAAAACGGGCCCGGCACAGGGAGGACGCGGATGAGCGCGAGCAGTGCCGAGGCGGCACCCCGGCCGAAGTGGTGGAGCGGCCTGTACCCGGGGCTGCAGAAGATGGGGCGCAGTCTCCAGCTGCCGATCGCGGTGCTGCCGGCGGCCGGGCTGCTGATCGGGCTGGGGCAGGTCCGCGTCCTGGGCGAGGAGGGCCTGGGCTGGACGGTCGTGGCGAAGGTGATGGCGGCCGCGGGCGGCGCCCTGCTGAACGCGGACATCGGCCTGCCGCTGCTGTTCTGCGTCGGCGTCTCCATCGGGATGGCGAAGAAGGCGGACGGTTCGACGGCTCTGGCGGCGGTGGCGGGCTTCCTCGTCTACCGGGGTGTGCTGCACGCGTTCCCCAACGTCTGTCCGGCGGGGACGGTCGACATCGGCGGTGGCTGCCTGGGGCCGAACAACACCTTCGTGGAGTTCACGTACCAGAACCCGGGGGTGTTCGGCGGCATCGTCATGGGTCTGCTGACCGCCTGGTTCTGGCAGCGTTTCCACCGGGTGAGGCTGGTCGACTGGCTGGGCTTCTTCAACGGCCGCCGGCTGGTGCCGATCGTCATGTCGTTCGTGGCGATCGCGTTCGCGGCGCTGTGCCTGTGGATCTGGCCGCCGGTGGGCAGCGCGCTGGAGAGCTTCTCCGACTGGCTGACGCGGCTGGGGCCCTGGGGGTCGGGGGTCTTCGGGGTGGCGAACCGTGCGCTGCTGGTGGTCGGTCTGCACCAGTTCCTGAACGTGCCGGTGTGGTTCCAGTTCGGCAGCTACACCAAGCCGGACGGGACGACGGTGCACGGCGACATCAACATGTTCCTGGCGGGCGACCCGGACGCGGGGCAGTTCTTGACCGGCTTCTTCCCGATCATGATGTTCGCGCTGCCCGCGGCGGCGCTGGCGATCACCCACTGTGCGAAGCCGCAGCGGCGCAAGGAAGTCGCGGGTCTGATGCTGTCGGTCGGGCTGACCTCGTTCGTCACGGGGATCACGGAGCCGATCGAGTACTCGTTCCTCTTCGTGGCGCCGGTGCTGTACGCGGTGCACGCGGTGCTGACGGGTGTGTCGATGGCGGTGTCGTGGGCGCTGGGGGTCCACGACGGCTTCGCCTTCTCCGCGGGTCTGATCGACTACGTCATCAACTTCAGCCTGGCGACGAAACCGCTGCTGATCATTCCGATCGGCCTGTGCTTCGCGGCGGTGTACTACGTCGTCTTCCGCTTCGCGATCACGAAGTTCGGGATCCCGACGCCGGGACGGGAGTCGGACGAGGAGATCGAGGCGATGCAGAGGGAGAACACCAAGGCGTAGCCCTGGGGCGAGCCCCTTGTGACGCGAGGCCCAGGCCTTCGGATCCAGCGATCCGGAGGCCCTTCGTCCTGTGGCCTAGGCCACACAAAATCGAAGGTTCCTTATCTAACCCCGACCGTGCTACAACTGGTCTACACCACCTAATGGTGTAGACCATGCCGCTGCGGAGCAGCCAGTGGTCTCTTCCGAGACGCCGCCACCCCCATTTTCCCCTGTCCCTGGCAGCGCCTTGCCCACTGGAGGAAGCCATGTCCACAGCGACCGCTGCGGAGAAGAAGAAGGGCGCTGGCGTGATGGCCGTCATGCAGCGCATCGGCCGGAGCCTCATGCTCCCCGTCGCGGTGCTGCCGGCCGCCGCACTGCTGGTCCGTCTCGGCGACAAGGACATGCTGGGCTCGGCCTCGATGCCGGAGTTCATCAACAAGATCGCCGGCTACATGTCCGCGGGCGGCGGCGCGATCCTGGACAACATGGCGCTGCTGTTCGCCGTGGGCATCGCGATCGGCTACGCGAAGAAGTCGGACGGCTCGACCGCGCTCGCCGCCGTCACCGGCTACCTGGTCTTCAAGAACGTGCTCGCCACGTTCACCGACTCGAACCTCCCGAAGATCGCCAAGGCGGTCGACGGGAAGGTCGTCATGGTCGAGGCGCCGGTGGACGCCAAGGTGCTCGGCGGCGTCGTCATGGGCCTCGTGGTCGCCCTGATCTACCAGAAGTTCTACCGGACCAAGCTGCCCGAGTGGGCGGGCTTCTTCGGCGGCCGCCGCCTGGTCCCGATCCTCTCGGCCTTCGCCGGCCTGCTGATCGGCATCGTCTTCGGCCTCATCTGGCCGGTCCTCGGCACGGGTCTGCACACCTTCGGTGAGTGGCTGGTCGGTTCCGGCGCCGTCGGCGCGGGCATCTTCGGCGTCGCCAACCGCGGTCTGATCGCGGTCGGCATGCACCACCTGCTCAACTCCTTCCCGTGGTTCCAGGCCGGCGAGTACAACGGCAAGAGCGGCGACATCGCCCGCTTCCTCGCCGGCGACCCGAGCGCCGGACAGTTCATGACCGGCTTCTTCCCGATCATGATGTTCGCCCTGCCGGCCGCGTGCCTCGCGATCGTCCACTGCGCCCGCCCCGAGCGCCGCAAGGTCGTCGGCGGCATGATGTTCTCCCTCGCGCTGACCTCGTTCGTCACCGGCGTGACCGAGCCCATCGAGTTCACCTTCATGTTCATCGCGCCGGTGCTCTACGCCGTCCACGCGGTCCTCACCGGTGTCTCCATGGCCCTGACCTGGGCGCTGGGCATGAAGGACGGCTTCGGCTTCTCCGCAGGCGCCATCGACTACCTGCTGAACCTCGGCAAGGCCACGAACCCGGCCGGGCTGGCGCTGGTCGGCCTGTGCTTCGCGGCGCTCTACTACGTGATCTTCCGCTTCGCGATCACCAAGTGGAACCTGCCGACGCCGGGCCGCGAGTCCGACGAGGAGCTCGCCGAGCTGGCGAAGGCCGAGGCCAAGTAAGTTTCGTAGGCGGCACTACGCGACGGAGCCCCCGCTCTCCCGGAAGGGAGAGCGGGGGCTCCGTCGTGCTGCCGCTCGGGAGGATCGGGGCGCCCGGGGGCGCTCCGCCGTGTCAGACCTCGTAGACGGCGCCGGCCATCGCGAGGTCGACGCGGCCGTCGTAGACCGCGCGGGCGTCCGCCAGGTTCTGCGCGGCGTCGGTCCACGGCGGGATGTGCGTCAGCACGAGCCGCCCGACCCGGCCGTCGCGCGCGTACTCGCCGGCCTCGCGGCCGTTGAGGTGGAGGTCCGGGATGGCCTCCTTGCCGTGCGTGAAGGAGGCCTCGCACAGGAACAGGTCCGCGCCCTCGGCCAGCGTCCCCAGCTCGGGGCAGACCCCGGTGTCCCCGGAGTACGCCAGCACCCGCCCGCCGTGCTCGACGCGGATCCCGTACGACTCGACCGGGTGGCTGACCCGCTCGGTGCGGACCGTGAACGGGCCGATCTCGAAGCCGGCGGACTTCAGGGTGCGGAAGTCGAAGACCTCGCCCATGGAGCGCTCGTCCGGGACGTCGTCGTAGGCCGTGATCAGCCGCTGCTCGGTGCCCTCCGGCCCGTACACCGGCAGGGGGGCGCAGCGGCCGCCTTCGTGGCGGTAGTAGCGGGCGACGAAGTAGACGCACATGTCGATGCAGTGGTCGGCGTGCAGGTGGCTCAGGAAGACCGCGTCGAGGTCGTACAGACCGCAGTGGCGCTGGAGCGCGCCGAGGGAGCCGTTGCCCATGTCGAGGAGCAGCCGGAAGCCGTCGGCCTCGACGAGATAGCTCGAACAAGCCGAATCCGCTGACGGGAAGGACCCCGAACAGCCGACGACGGTGAGCTTCATGGAGCGTGAACCTCCGTGGACGGTCCGTGGACGGAGTGCGGGCCGTGCGTGCGTCGAGCGTAAGGCGCGAAACCTCCGGTCGCTCCTCCGCGGCGAGCCGTTGTGGGGGGAATCACCTGTGCTGTCACCCAGGGGAGCGACGGCGGGTACGTGCGTTGCCGCGTCGCTGCCGCGCCGGGGGTGGCCGACGCGGCTACGGTCGGTCCCATGGACACGTCCTGGTGGTTCGCCGTGCTGGCGGCGGTCGCCGTGGTGGTGGCGGTGCTGGTCCCCCGGCACGTCAGGAGGCGCGCGGCCGCGCCCCCGGCGCCGCCGCACGGGCTCGGGCCGCCGCCGCGGGTGCGGCCCGGTGAGCTGTGGTGCCTGGCGGACGGGCGGCCCTGCCTGGTGCTGTCGGCGCGGCCGCACCGGGAGTCGGCGCGGGTTGCGTGGATCGTGGGCAAGTACGACGACCGGCGGCCCGGGGTCATCCCGCTGCCGCCGGGCATGGCGGGCGTCGGGGGCCGCGGCGGTTTCCTCGAGGCGGACCGGCCGCAGGAGGTCTCGGTGTGGGAGTTCCGGAAGCGGCTGGGCACGTTGGACCCGGCGCTGTGGGACGAGGCCAAGGGGCTGGGAGGCGGTACCGGATGACCGGGCGGAACATCAGGCTGCGGCGTGTCTACGATCCCCCCGAGCCGGAGGCGGACGGCGTGCGGGTGCTCGTGGACCGGCTGTGGCCGCGCGGGCTGTCGAAGGAGGCGGCCGCGGTGGACGAGTGGCCGAAGGCGGTGACCCCGTCCGGGGAGCTGCGGAAGTGGTTCCACGGCGGGGGCTCGGCGGAGGAGTTCCGGCGGCGGTACGAGGCGGAGCTGGCGGAGCCGGGGGCGGGGGCGGAGCTGGAGCGGTTGCGCGCGATGGCCGGGACGGGGCCCGTGACCCTCCTGACCGCGGTCAGGGATCCGGCCTCCAGCCACGCCGCGATCCTGGCGGAGCACCTCGCGGACTGATGCCGTCGGGTCGGGTGGGGTGCGGTTGCCGCTGCGCGGAGCCGGCCCCCTGCCCGCCCTTCACCGTTTCCAGGGGCTCCGCCCCCGGCCCGGCACGGGCGCTCCGTGCCCGTCGCCCCCAACGCCGGCGGGGCTGGGAGCAGCCCCGCCGGGGCCGCGGGCGCGTCGGGCCCCGGGGCCTACGCCCAGAGCTGGCCCTGGAGGACCTCGATGGCCTCCTCCGTCGTCGCCGCCGTGTAGACGCCCGTCGACAGGTACTTCCAGCCGCCGTCGGCGACGACGAACACGATGTCGGCGGATTCGCCGGCCGCGACCGCCTTGCGGCCGACGCCGATGGCCGCGTGCAGGGCGGCGCCGGTGGAGACGCCCGCGAAGATGCCCTCCTGCTGGAGGAGTTCACGGGTGCGGGTCACCGCGTCCGCCGAGCCGACCGAGTAGCGGGTCGTCAGGACCGAGGCGTCGTACAGCTCGGGGACGAAGCCCTCGTCGAGGTTGCGCAGGCCGTAGACGAGGTCGTCGTACCGCGGCTCCGCGGCCACGATCTTCACGCCGGGCACGTGCTCGCGCAGGTAGCGTCCGACGCCCATCAGGGTGCCCGTCGTGCCCAGGCCGGCCACGAAGTGGGTGACCGAGGGGAGGTCCGCCAGGATCTCGGGGCCGGTGGTGGCGTAGTGGGCGCCCGCGTTGTCCGGGTTGCCGTACTGGTAGAGCATCACCCAGTCGGGGTGCTCCGCCGCCAGTTCCTTCGCCACCCGCACCGCGGTGTTCGAGCCGCCCGCGGCCGGCGACGGGATGATCTCGGCTCCCCACATCGCGAGAAGGTCGCGGCGCTCCTGCGAGGTGTTCTCCGGCATCACGCACACGATCCGGTAGCCCTTGAGCTTCGCGGCCATCGCGAGCGAGATGCCCGTGTTGCCGGAGGTGGGCTCCAGGATGGTGCAGCCGGGGAAGAGCCGGCCGTCCTTCTCCGCCTGCTCGATCATGTGGAGCGCCGGGCGGTCCTTGATCGAGCCGGTCGGGTTGCGGTCCTCCAGCTTGGCCCAGATCCGGACGTCCTCCGAGGGGGACAGGCGCGGCAGGCGGACCAGCGGGGTGTTGCCGACCGCCGCGAGCGGGGAGTCGTAGCGCATTACTTCGAGCCGCCGGCCACGGCCGGGAGGATCGTGACGCTGTCGCCGTCCTTGAGGGCGGTGGCGATGCCGTCGATGAAGCGGACGTCCTCGTCGTTGAGGTAGACGTTCACGAAGCGGCGCAGCTTGCCGTCCTCCAGGAGGCGCGCCTCGATGCCCTTGTGACGGGTCTCCAGGTCCGCGAACAGCTCGGAGAGGGTGGCGCCCTCGCCGTTCACGGCCTTCTCGCCGTCGGTGTAGGTGCGGAGGATGGTGGGGATGCGGACCTCGATGGCCATGGCAGCGGGCTCCAGTGTCGTGAAGGAGGAGGGTGAGGAAAGTGTGAGGGCGCGCTCTCGTGCGGCCCGCGCGCGGGGCCGTGGTGCTCAGGCGGCAGGACAGATGGCGCTGGCGAGGCGGCACAGGTCGACGTGCAGCCGCGCCACGAGCAGCAGCCTGCCGGGCGTCTCGATGCTCACGTCGTGGGAAACCATGCGGTCATGTTAACGATTCCCGGTCCCCCGTTTGGAGTGTGATCCCGCATCGTGGACGCTGTCGGCTCACATCGTGGTCAGTAGGCCTCGACGACCTGCACTTCTTCCTCCGTGATCACGCCGTCGACGATGCGGTACGAGCGGAACTGGAACTCGCCGAGGCCGTCGGTGTCGGCCGTGGAGACCAGGACGTAGTGGGCGCCGGGCTCGTTGGCGTAGGTGACGTCCGTGCGCGAGGGGTAGGCCTCGGTGGCGGTGTGCGAGTGGTAGACGATCACGGGCTCTTCGTCCCGGTCGTCGAGTTCGCGGTAGAGCTTCAGCAGGTCCTTCGAGTCGAACTCGTAGAACGTGGGCGAGCGGGCCGCGTTGAGCATCGGGATGAACCGCTCCGGGCGGCCGGTGCCCGCCGGGCCGGCCACGACGCCGCACGCCTCGTCGGGGTGGTCCTTGCGGGCGTGCTCGACGATCCGGTCGTACAGGGCCTGGGTGAGGGTCAGCATGGGCCCCAGGATATGCAGACGGGCCCTCCCGTACCGAGGTGTGGTACGGGAGGGCCCGCATCTTGGACAGGCGCAGCCTGGACACGAGGTCCGCAGGAGCGCGGTTCCCGGCCGTGACAGGCGGCCGGGACCCGCGGTCGCGGCTTCCGCTACGCGGAGGTCGAGGCCTTCTCGAACGCGGCTCCGCTGGGGTTGCGGGCCTTGAGGACGAGGTAGGACACGCCGAGGATCAGACCCCACAGCGGGGCGCAGTACAGCGAGACGCGGGAGTCCTTGTCGAGGCCCATCATCACGATGACCATGCCGATGAAGGCCAGCGAGAAGTAGCTGGTGTACGGCGCGCCGGGGGTGCGGAAGGTCGACTGGGGCAGCTCGCCGCGGTCGGCCTTCGCGCGGTAGCGGATCTGGCAGAGGAGGATGACGATCCAGGCCCACATGCCGGAGATGGTGGCGAAGGAGACGACGTAGTCGAAGGCCTTGCCGGGGGCGACGTAGTTGATCCAGACGCCGACGAGCATGAGGGCGGCGGAGAAGGTGGTGCCGACGAGCGGGGTGCCGCTCTTGGTGAGCTTGGTGAAGAACTTCGGGCCCTGGCCGTTGAGCGCGAGGTCGCGCAGCATGCGGCCGGTGGAGTACATGCCCGAGTTGCAGGAGGACAGGGCGGCGGTCAGGACGACGAAGTTGACGATCGCCGCGCCGACGCCCAGGCCCATCTTCTCGAAGGCGAGGACGAAGGGGCTCTCGCCGGCCTTGAAGTTGGACCACGGGATGACCGACATGATCATGATGAGCGCGCCGACGTAGAAGACGGCGATGCGCCACGGCACGGTGTTGATGGCCTTGGGCAGGGTCTTCGCCGGGTCCTTGGACTCGCCGGCGGTGACGCCGACCAGCTCGACCGCGAGGAAGGCGAACACGACGATCTGCAGGGTCATCAGCGTCTCGCCGATGCCGTGGGGGAAGAAGCCGCGGTCGTTCCACAGGTTGGAGACGGAGGCGCCGGCGGCGGCGTCGGAGAAGCCGACGGTGAGGATGCCGGCGCAGATCAGGATCATGCCGACGATGGCGGTGACCTTGACCATGGAGAACCAGAACTCCAGCTCGCCGAAGAGCTTCACGGAGATCAGGTTGGCGGCGTAGAGGATGACCGTGAAGATCAGCGCGTAGGCCCACTGCGGGAAGCTGTCGTGCGTCCAGTACGACATGTACTTCGCGGCGGCGGTCACCTCGGTGATGCCGGTGACGACCCAGAACAGCCAGTACGTCCAGCCGGTCGCGTAGCCCCAGAACGGGCCGAGGAACTCGCGGGCGTAGTCGGAGAAGGAGCCCGACACGGGGCGGTACATGAGCAGCTCGCCCAGAGCCCGCATGATGAAGAAGATGACCAGGCCGACGATCGCGTAGGCCAGGATCAGGCTCGGGCCGGCCTTCGAGATCGCCTTGCCCGCGCCCAGGAACAGGCCGGTGCCGATGGCCCCGCCGATCGCGATCATCTGGATCTGGCGGGCGCCGAGCGCGCGGTGGTAACCCTCGCCGTCGCCCTCGCCCTGCGCGCCCTCGCCGGGCGTCCTGTCGTGCTGCTCGACCTGCACAGAGGTCATGTTTGGTGCGCCTTTCTCCACGCCGACCCGCGCCTCGAACGGCTGCGGATCGGGTCCTCGATCCCCCCGGATACGGATGGAGTTGCACCCGGCGGTCAGCCGGTTCAAGCGGGCCGGGGGACATGGGTGGCGTCCCGTCGGCGGTCGTGAAGATTTATCACGCGCTTAGGGGAGGAGGAAGGGGCGAAATGCGACGCAGAGAGGCTTTAAATCCGGACATACGGCATGAAATAGATCAGATCACCGCATGGCGGTGATCTGATCGTTATCCGGATTTGAGCGTCCGCTGAGCGAACGGTGTGCGCAGCCGGGGCCCCCCGGGGCCCTCAGAGGGTCTCGACGAGGGTCTCCTGGAGGCCGCCCAGCCAGAGGTACGCCATCACCATCGGCTTGCGCGGATCGTCGTCCGGGAGCCGGTACAGCTCCCCGCTCTGCTCGTCGTCGGCGATCTCCAGCCGGGCCGCGATGGTCAGCCGCAGGTCGTTGAGGGCGCCGAGCCAGCGCAGCGGCAGCTCCCCGCCCAGCTCCAGCACCGCCGCCCCGTCGCCGCCCGGGGCGAGCGCGTCGAGGCTGCGCACGACGGCCAGCGCGTCCTCCCGCTTGCGGGTGCGCAGGTCGTTCTCGGTGAAGCGGCGGAACTCCGCCGAACGGGCGCGCAGCTCCTCCGGATCCTCACCGGGGCCCGCGCCGGGGCCCCCGTAGGCGTCGGGGAACAGGCGGGCCAGCGCAGGGTCGGACGGGGGCTCGGTGGGTCCCTCGGCGGCGAACAGCACGGCCAGCGGGTCGGCGTCCTCGGCGGGCTCCGGCTCGCCGGGGCCGATCAGCTCCAGCAGCTGCACCGCGAGGGAGCGCAGGATGGAGATCTCCATCTCGTCCAGCGCGACGGCGGCCCCGCCGCCCTCCAGCGGCTCGAACACGCCGCCCATCAGGTGCGGTCCTGCGAGAGGGTCGCCCAGAGCCCGTAGCCGTGCATCGCCTGCACGTCGCGCTCCATCTCCTCGCGGGTGCCGCTGGAGACGACCGCCCGTCCCTTGTTGTGGACGTCGAGCATCAGCCTGGTCGCCTTGTCCTTGGGGTAGCCGAAGTACGCCTGGAACACGTACGTCACATAGCTCATGAGGTTGACCGGGTCGTTGTGGACCAGGGTCACCCAGGGGACGTCCGGTTCCGGGACCGCGAAGGTCTCCTCTGCCGACTCGGTCCGTTCGATCTCAATGGGAGCAACACTCACTTGTCCCATGCTGCCACTGTGACGGGCCCGTCGCACAAACGGGCCCCCGCGCCGCCCCCGCCCGCACATCTCGTCACTTTGACGAAATGTGCGCTAGCATCCGTGTCATGAACCCTGCGGACCTGGGCCTGCCGGTGGACGTGCCGTCGACAGCGCTCTTCACCGACCACTACGAGCTCACGATGCTGCAGGCCGCCCTGGCCAACGGCACGGCCGACCGACGCTCCGTCTTCGAGGTCTTCACCCGGCGACTGCCCGAGGGGCGCCGCTACGGCGTGCTGGCGGGGACCGGACGCGTTTTGGACGCCGTGGAGAACTTCCGATTCGACGGAGCGGTGCTGGAGTTCCTGCGCGAGCGGGCCGTCGTCGACATGCGGACCCTGGACTGGCTGGCCTCGTACCGCTTCTCGGGTGACATCTGGGGCTACCCGGAGGGGGAGGTCTACTTCCCCGGGTCCCCGGTGCTGCGCGTCGAGGGCAGCTTCGCCGAGTGCGTGCTGCTGGAGACGGTCATCCTGTCGATCCTCAACCACGACTCGGCGATCGCGGCCGCCGCCTCCCGGATGGCCTCGGCGGCCGGCGACCGGCCGCTGATCGAAATGGGCGCGCGCCGGACGCACGAGCTGGCGGCGGTCGCGGCCTCGCGGGCCGCGTACGTCGGCGGCTTCACCTCGACCTCCGACCTGGCGGCCGGGTTCCGCTACGGGATCCCGACGGTCGGCACCAGCGCGCACGCCTTCACCCTGCTGCACGACAGCGAGCGGGACGCGTTCACCGCGCAGGTGGCCTCGCTGGGCTCCGGGACCACCCTGCTGGTGGACACGTACGACGTCGCGGAGGCCGTCCGCACGGCCGTGGAGATCGCCGGGACCGGTCTGGGCGCGGTCCGGATCGACTCCGGCGACCTGCTGCTGGTCGCGCACCGCGTGCGGCAGCAGCTCGACGAGCTGGGGGCGACGGACACGCGGATCGTGGTCACCTCCGACCTGGACGAGTACGCCATCGCCTCGCTGGCGGCGGCGCCGGTGGACGCGTACGGCGTGGGCACGCAGCTGGTGACGGGCAGCGGGCACCCGACGTGCTCCATGGTCTACAAGCTGGTCGCTCGGGCGGAGTCGGCGGACCCGAAGGCCCCGCTGGTGCCGGTCGCGAAGAAGTCCTCGGGCGGGAAGACGTCGATCGGCGGCCGCAAGTGGGCGGCGCGGCGGGTGGACGCCGACGGGGTGGCGGAGGCGGAGGTGGTCGGGACCGGACCGGTCCCGTCGGCCCTGGCCGACCGGCAGCTGCTGGTCCAGCTGGTCAAGGGGGGCGAGGTGGTGGCCCGCGAGCCCCTGGACACGGTGCGCGCCCGGCACCGGCGGGCCCGTGCCGGCCTTCCCCTCTCGGCGACGCAGCTGTCCCGGGGCGAGCCGGTGATCCCGACGGAGTACGCGTAACCACCGCCCGGCCGTCCGGGCCGCCGTCCGCGGTTGGGGCCGGGGGTCCCGCCGCGGACGGCCGGGGCGACGGGTGCGCGGCCCCCGTTTCGGGAAGGGGCGGGGTGGGGGAAGAGCCCCCGCAGGGCCCGACGCGCCGCACCGTACGACCATCCACACCAAGCCGAAGGGCACGCGACATGCACCGCGCACTGATCGTCGTCGACGTACAGAACGACTTCTGCGAAGGCGGCAGCCTCGCGGTCACCGGCGGCGCCGACGTCGCCGCCGCGATCACTGAGCTGATCGGGAACGCCACCGCCGGCTACCGGCACGTCGTGGCGACGCGCGACCACCACATCGACCCCGGGTCGCACTTCGCCCGTCCCCCGGCGGAGCCGGACTACGAGAACTCCTGGCCCGTGCACTGCGTCGCCGGGACCGAGGGCGTCGGGTTCCACCCGAACTTCGCGCCCGCCGTCGCCTCGGGGGCCGTCGCCGCCGTCTTCGACAAGGGTGCGTACGAGGCCGCGTACAGCGGGTTCGAGGGCACCGACGAGAACGGCGAGGGGCTCGCCCGGTGGCTGCGCGAGCGGGACGTGGACGAGGTGGACGTCGTCGGCATCGCCACCGACCACTGCGTCCGTGCCACCGCCCTCGACGCGGCCCGCGAGGGGTTCACCACCCGCGTCCTGCTGGACCTGACGGCCGCCGTGGCCCCTCACACCACCGAGAAGGCCCTGGAGGAGCTCCGGGCGGCCGGAGTGACCCTCGTCGGCACCGCGCCGGCCCACGCCCACGGCTGACACCCGGCGCACCCGCCAGAAGCCCCGGCCTGCGCCCGCCGCCGGGCCGGGAACGCCCCGGGACGCCCCTGGGACGCCCCCGGCGTGAGCTCCGGGCGCGCCAGCCCCCAGGGCGCCGCGGGGCCCCTCCGGAGCCGTCAGGGCCGCCGCGCCCCGGTCCGCCCTAGTTCCCCAGCAGGGCCCGGATCGGGTGCCACAGCTCCGCGGTGCCGTCCGGGGCGCCCCGCCACAGCAGGCCGTCGGGGTGGTGGAGGACGGCCGTGATCTCGTCCGGGGTCGGCGGCTGGGCGTTGCCGCGCAGGTACACCGCCCGCATGCCGAGGTTCCGCAGCCTGGTCAGGGCGCGGGCCCGGTTCGCGGCGTGCACCAGCACGCGGACGTTCCCGCCCTCGCCGGACGGCCTCGGCAGCGTCAGCGCGACCACGACGCTGCCGCCCGGCAGTCTGACGAAACCTCCACCTGGCATGATCCCCAGCTCCCCCGCCAACAAGAACAGTCGTCCGTGCATCTAAACGCGATCGGCCGCCGCCCGCTAGAGGGCGACGGCCGATCATGCTTTGACCTGTGGCTTTACCGGACTACTTGCCGGAGGGGCCGACCTCGATCGTCATCTGGAGACCGTCGTAGGTCTCCTTCGCGATCTTGATCTTGGTGTTGGTGTCAGCGACCTTCACCGAACCGGTCGGGTTCTCGTCGTAGTAGTACTTGCCCTTGTGGTCGTCGAAGACCAGGTTGGCCGGCTTCGGCTTGACGAAGAGCGACTCGCCGTTCTTGTGCAGGGTGAACGCGTCCGTCGAGTAGGCGCTGAACGGGGCGTCGTACGGCTGGATCTTGTTGCGCAGCAGGGTGCCGTCGGCCCACTTCATCGGCTTGGCGTTGGCGTCGATCGGGAGGATCAGACCCGAGCCGGGGTGCTGGCTCGTGTTGTTGTCCTTCTGCGACTTGTCCCACAGCCAGATCAGCAGACCGTCCTGGTACGGGTAGTGCTCGACCCAGTTCGGCTTCGAGTTGGCCCAGCCGAAGTTGTACGGGCCCACCTTGAGGGTGTGGTCGTACGAGACGTAGCGGCGGTTCTCGGCGATGTAGTACTGCGGGTACTCCTTGGTGAAGCTCCCGCCGACCCGCTCGAAGCCCTTGCCGGTCCAGCCGTTGTCGCCGTTCTCGGCACCGTCGGTGAAGACGGCCGCGCCGTCGGCGGTCAGGGTGACGGCGTCGGCCGTGAAGCCCTTGCCGCCCGCGCCGCCGTCCGTCTGGTAGCGGAAGCGGAGGTCGATCTTCTTGCCCGCGTAGGCGTCGAGCGGGAAGTTCAGGGACTTCCAGGCGCCGGAGACGCCGGTCAGCGAGGGGCTGCCGGAGGCGTCGGCCGGGATGGCCGCGCCGTCGGCGGTGCCGGCCAGCGCGTGCCAGGTGGCGCCGCCGTCCGTGGACACCTCGGTGTAGAGGAAGTCGTAGTCCTGCTCGATGTCCCACCAGCCCTTGAGGGACAGGGCGGCGGACTTCTTGCCCGTCAGGTCGACGGAGCGGGTGAGGGTGTTCTTGAGGTCGTCACCCATCTGGCTCCACCACTGCGAGGAACCCTCGGCGGGAGCGACGATGTCGGTCTTGACCTGCTTCTTCGGCAGCTCGACGACCAGCGCCTGCTTGTCCTTGGTGTTGTACTCCGACACACCCAGCTTGTGCGTGGACTTCGTCGCGGCCTTGGCCGTGTCGTAGTTCAGCCAGCCCAGCTGGAGCTTGTCCCAGGCGGTCATGTCGCCCGGGAGGTCGCCTATGGAGTCCTTGCCCTCGCCGAGCCAGGAGCCCGCCGACATCAGGGACCAGAAGCCGACCGAGTTCTCGCCGCCGCCGGAGGTGTCGTAGAGGTCCGGCAGGCCGAGGTCGTGGCCGTACTCGTGCGCGAAGACGCCGAGGCCGCCGTTCTCCGGCTGCATCGTGTAGTCGCCGACCCACATGCCGGTGTCGCCGATCTGGGTGCCGCCGGCCTTGTTGTTGGCCGGGCCGGTCTTGCCGACGTCCGTGCCGTACGCGTACCAGCGGTGCGCCCACAGCGCGTTCGTGCCCTGCACGCCGCCGCCGGCCGACTCGTCCTCGCCCGCGTGGACGATCTGGAAGTGGTCGATGTAGCCGTCGGGCTCGTTGAAGTTGCCGTCGCCGTCGTAGTCGTTGCGGTCCCACTGGTCGTACTGCGCCAGCGTGGCCTTGATGTCGGCGTCGGACTTGCCGGCCTTCTTCTGGGCCTCCACCCACGCGTTCACACCGTCGCGGACGGCGTCCCACACGGTCGGGCAGTTGGTCTGGCCGCAGTAGTTCGAGCCGTAACGGGCCTCGTTCCACGGGATCTTGACCCAGTCGGAGACCTGGCCGTCGACCGAGTAGCGGCCCGAGGAGGTCTTCTCGTAGTAGGTCTTCAGCGAGTTCTTGCCCTGGCCGGTACCGAAGTACAGGTCCTGGAAGTAGTCGCGGCTGAAGTCCTTGCGCCAGGCGGTGCTGTTGTTGCTCGCGCGGTCGGGCTGCGCGATCTGGTTGTGCAGCGGGCCGGGCGTGCCCCCGTACTTGGGCTGCGGCGGCTTCGGGCCGTTCGGGCCGTCCGGGTCGAACATGGTCGTGTTGTCGACCTGGTCGCCGAAGTCCACGAGGATGGTGAAGATCTTGTCGGTCTTCTCGCGGCCGAGCTCGACGTACTTCTTGTCGTCGAGCTTGACGACCTTGGAGGCACCGCGCTGCTCGACCTGCTTCTTGCCCGCCAGCACCTGGTCAAGGGCAGCCTCGCGCTCCTGCGCCTGCTGCTTGCTGAACGGGGTCTCCAGGTCGTGCTTGACCTTCTCCTGCGCAGGAGCGGTCGGGTCCTGCTTGCCCGAGGCGGGTACGCCGCCCCAACTGGTGTCCGCCTGGGCCGTGGCGAAGAAGGCGCCCGAAGCGGCCGTTGCCGCCATGGTCACGCCGACTACGGCGGCGCGCATCGCGCGACGCCTTGCGGAATTGCCGGTCACTTGATGTCGTTCCCCTCCCGCGGCCGCGACGAAGGGTCGGAACGTCTCCATAGGAGCGGGGGGTTCCGCGCGGCGCGCGTCTCAAGTGACGACATTTGACCGGAGAGTCTAAAGAAAAGACAGACCTTGACTTCTTCCTTACAACTGCACTATGCGGTCAGCGAGTTCCGCTATTCGGACGTTTGGCGCCATCGGGGTCTTCCGGGGCGAAGGGGCCTCCCGCCGCCGTCCGACGGCCGGTTGCGACCCGGTTTGTGACCCCGTGCGCCCCCCTGTGCCTCTGACACCGTGGGTAAGGTCACGCTTACCCGTGCCCCTCCTCGGGCATCCCGTCCTATGGGTCGACTGACGCGCGCGACCGTCGGGCCGACTCCGAGCCGACGCACCCCCGCACCTGCCGCCTCCGAGGACGGAACACGTCATGCCGCGTCCGACTGCCGCACAGCTCGCCTACGGCTCCGCCACCGTCATCGTGTCGACGATCGCCATGCTGCTGCTCTCGCAGACGAGCACGGGGATCGGGGTCGCGGTCATCTCCGCCGCCGCGCTCGCCCTCGGGCTGCTGGTCGCCCTCACCGTGCCGCTCCCGCGCCGCCGCGGCCGGCACGCCGCCGCGCGCCGCGGCCGGCAGACCGCGCCCGTGGCCGCGGCGCCGGGCGGGGACCCCGCCGCCGCCCGGGTGCCGGAACCCCGGACGGCCCCCGTGGAGCACCCCGTTCACCACTGAGCCGCCTGCGCCGACGCGTACGGCGCGCGCGGGCGGCCGGCTCCTGGGAGCCGGCCGCCCGCGCGCGCGTGTGTCCTGAGCCCTCCTCAGGGCACCGAGACCACCACGGTTTTGGCGGCCTTGTCGTGCAGGCCCTGCTGGTAGGGCTTGTCGACCAGGATCGAGATGCCCACGATGACCCACCACAGGCCGCAGCACAGGAAGAACGGCACCCACAGGGTGGCCGCCCGGGCGGCCGACGCACCGGAGGGGGGCACGCTGCCGTTGTCGAGCATGGCCACCCGCAGGCGCATCGCCTTCTTGCCGAGGGTCTGGCCGCCGTTGTGGGTGAAGAACCAGTCGTAGCCGATGAAGGCGGCGATGTAGAGCAGCCACCACAGCAGGAAGGCGCCGCCGAGCCAGCGGGAGGCGTTGTCGGTCAGCTCCCCGCTCGGGTCGGTGTCGGTGGGGAGGGCGAAGCCCACCGCGAAGAGGATCAGCCAGAGGGGGATGAGCACGACCAGCACGTCGATGATGCGGGCGACGAGCCGCTTGCCCATGTCCGCCAGCGGGGGCATGCCGGCGAGCGGGTCGGGTACGCCGTAGCCGCCGTACGGGGGCGGCGGCGGGGGCGGGTAGCCGCCGCCGGGCGGCCCTCCGGGCGGGGGCGGGGAGCCGCCGCCGGGCGGCCCTCCGGGCGGAGGAGGGGAGCCGTACGGCGAACCGCTCGGCGGGGGTGGGGAGCCGTACGGCGAACCGCTGGACGGGGGCGTCGGTTCCTGGGGCTTCTTGAGGAACGGGTCGTCCTCGGGCGGCTCGCCCGGCGGCGGCTGGTCGGTGCTCATGGCCCGAGTCGAACCCGGCCCCGCCTCACCCGCAACGCGGCGGTGTCCGTCCGGGCGACGGACCCGCGCCCGGCCGTCAGCGGGCCACGTACGTCCCGGCGGCCTTGTCGTGCCAGGCCTGCCGGCGCGGGCGGTCGACCAGGCACCAGAGGCCGCCCGGCAGGCCGAGGACCGCGTAGAGAAGCCAGCGGAGCAGGGCCGCGCCGAAGCCGGGCGGGCGCAGGCCCGCGGTGGTGAGCACCCGCACCCCGCACAGCTTCTTGCCGGGGGTGCGGCCCCAGCGGGCGGTGGGCAGGGCTTCGTAGAACACCCCGAAGAGCAGGACGGCGGCCAGGACGAGGCCCAGCCGGCCGGCGGTGGTGGCGTCGAGCAGCCAGACGGTGGTGGTGTGCCCGCCGGCCCGGGCGGCGTCGACCTTGGCCTGGAGATGGGCCGTCACCCCCGGTACGAGGGGCAGCGCGGCGGCGACGGCCACCCCGGCGAGGACGAGCGAGTCCAGGCCCCTGGCCAGCCCCCTCCGCACCAGCCCGGCGGGCCGTACGGCCCGCTCCGCCATGCGTTCGAAGAGGGCCCGGGCGTCCTCCCGCTCGGGCGTCGCGGCGGGGGCGGACGAGGGGGCGTGCGCGGTGGCGGGGGCGTGCGCGGCGGGCCCCGCGGGGGCGGTGCCCTTGGCGGCACGGGTACCGGGGGCGGAACGGGCCGGGTCCTGGACCCCGGTCCGCGCGCCGGAGCCGGCGGCCGCCGCCCGGCCGGCCTCCCCCGCCCGGCCTGAGGCCGGGGCCGGAACCCGGGCGGGGCCGGCGGGGGCCCCCGAGGGCTCGGGCCACCGCCCCGAAGCCGGGGCCGGAGCCGGGGCCGGGGCCGGGGCCGGGGCATCGGGCCAGGCCGGCGCGGTGGCGGCCTCCGGGCCGGGGCGGTTGCCCGGGCGGGACTCCGCCCGGGCGGACTCGCCCGCCGGGGCCGGGGCCTGCGCCGGGCCGGGGGCCGGAGCGGCGGACCACGCCCGGGCGGACCGTCCGGCCGGAGCCGGGGCACCCGCCGGAGCCGGAGCCCCGGGCCACTCCCGGGCGGCGTCCTCAGCCGGAGCCGCAGCGGGAGCCGGAGCCGCAGCGGGGGCGGGAGCGGCCGGAGCGGCGGACCACGCCCGCGCTGCCCCGTCGGGACCGCCCGGGCCGGCGGGGGCAGGCGGAGCGGCGACGTCCGCCGGAGGTGCGGGCCGTTCCGGGGAGCGGGGCGGGGCGGCGGCCCGGGCCGTGACCTCGGGCCAGCTGGACGTGAGGCCCGAGACGCCCGTGCCCGGGGCCTCCGGCCAGGCGGACGGGCGGGCGGGGAGGATGCCCACGCTCTCGGCGGCGGCCTGCGCGGGCAGCCGCCGTCCGGCCTGTGCGGCGGCCGCCGGACGGGCCAGGGAGATCCCGCCGGGCCGGGCGTCCCCGGGCTCCCCGACCTCCGGGCCGCCCCAGGAGACCCGGACGTCGCGGGGCCCGCCGAACCCTGCCTGGTGCGCGGGATCCGCCTGCCAGGCCGGCGCCGGCACGTGGTCCCGTACCGCTGGCCGGGGGGCGGGACCGGGGGCGGGGTCCGCCAGCGCCTCGGTCGCGGAGGTCTCGTCGAGGAACACCGGGCCCGTCTCCTCCGCCGGGGCGGGGGCCGGGGCGGGACGGCTGGTACCCGGGACCCAGGCGGCGCCGTTCCAGTACCGGACGTATCCGGGGATGGACGGATCGGGGTAGTAGCCCTCGCGGGCCGCGTGCTCGCCGTCACCAGGGGAGGCCGTCAATGTCCCCAACTCCGATCGTGGCTCAAGGCTTGTGCAGGGGAGGACCCAAGGGGAGGACCATAGCCAAGAACCCCCTCCCGCCAGGTCCGGTAACGGCAGATTCCAAGCCTTTGAGCGAACCTCACCCCGACCCCGGCCCGGTCACGGCCCCATCTCCGTCCCGAACGGCCAATTTCGGCCAACCAAAAAATTTCGGCCAATCTTCGAACCGGTGCGGGAAGTCGCGTCATACCCGGGCACATCGGCGCTCTCCCCGGGCGTGGGGCCGTCCGCGCCCCGCGCCCGCAACCGACGCACCGAAGTGAGGCCCCGTGCACCACCACCCCGTCATCGAGCGCGAGCTGGAGCTCAAGCTCGTCCTGTCCCCCGAACGCGGCATCCGCGTCCCCGCGAAGCTGCTCTACCTGACCGACGACCCCTACGCCGTGCACATCACCTTCCACATCGGCACCAGCGCCCCGGTCAACTGGACCTTCGCCCGCGAGCTGCTCGTCGAGGGGGTGTTCCGTCCCTGCGGCCACGGGGACGTCCGGATCTGGCCCACGAAGGTCGACGGGGAGTCCGTGCTGTGCATGGCGCTCAGCTCCCCCGACGGCGACGCCCTCCTGGAGGCCCCGGCCGGCGCGGTGTCGGCCTGGCTGGAGCGCACCCTGCGCGTGGTGCCGCCCGGGACCGAGGCGGAGCAGCTGCGCCTGGACGAGGCGCTGGCCGAGCTGCTCACCCCGACCCCGGCGGACGAGCTCTGGCTGCGCGACCCGTGGCCCTCGGACGAGACCGCGGACGGCGACCTGTGATGCGCACCCCGACGGACACGGAGGTCCCGGCCCGTACGGGCGGCCCGTCAGAAGAGCTTGCCGGGGTTCATCAGCCCGAGCGGGTCGAAGGCCCGCTTGACGGCGCGCTGCATCTCCAGCCCGACCGGCCCGAGTTCGCGGGCCAGCCATTCCTTCTTCAGCACCCCGACGCCGTGCTCCCCGGTGATGGTCCCGCCCAGGGCCAGCCCGAGGGCCATGATCTCGTCGAACGACTTCCGGGCCCGCCGCGTCTCGTCCTCGTCCGCGGAGTCGAAGCAGACGACCGGGTGGGTGTTGCCGTCGCCCGCGTGCGCGCAGACGCCGATGAGCAGGTCGTGCGTCCGCGCGATGGCGGCCGTGCCGTCCAGCATCTCGGCGAGCCGCGACCGGGGCACGCAGACGTCGTCGATCATCGTCGCGGGCCGCAGCGCCTCCAGGGCGGTCAGGGACATCCGCCGGGCCTGGAGCAGGAGTTCCGACTCCGCCTCGTCCTCGGCGGGTACGACGGCACTCGCCCCGGCGGCCGTGCACAGTTCGCCGACGGCGGCGAGGTCGGCGGGCGCGTCCGGGGTGTCGAAGGCGGCCAGCAGCAGCGCCTCCGTGCTGTCGGGCAGGCCCATCCTCCCGAGGGCGTTGACGGCGCGGACGGTCGTACGGTCCATCAGCTCCAGCAGCGAGGGGACCAGGCCCGCCTCCATGACGGCGCAGACGGCGGCGCAGGCGGCCGCGACGGACGGGAACTCGGCGGCGAGCGCCAGCTGCCGCGGCGGCGCCGGCCGCAGCGCCAGGACGGCGCCCACGACCACGCCCAGGCTGCCCTCGGAGCCCACGAAGAGCCGGGTCAGGTCATATCCGGCGACCCCCTTGGCGGTGCGCCGCCCGGTGCGCAGCAGCCGCCCGTCGGCCAGGACCACGTCCAGGCCGAGCACGTACTCGGCGGTGACCCCGTACTTGACGCAGCACAGCCCGCCCGAGGCGGTGCCGATGTTGCCGCCGATCGTGCACTGCTCCCAGCTGGAGGGGTCGGGCGGGTAGTACAGGCCCTGTTGGGCGACGGCGCGGGAGAGGACCGCGTTGACCACGCCCGGCTCGACGACGGCGATCCGGTCGACGGCGGAGACCTCCAGGATCCGGTCCATCCTCACGAGGGAGAGGACGATGCAGCCGTCGGAGGCGTTGGCGGCCCCGGACAGGCCCGTACGGGCGCCCTGGGGGACCACGGGGACCCGTAGGGCGGTCGCCGTGCGCATCACGTGCTGCACCTGCGCCACGGTCCGCGGCAGGACGACGGCGGCCGGGGTGCCGGCGGGGCAGAAACCGGCCGTGTCGGCGGCGTACGAGGCGGTCACCTGGGGGTCGGTGAGGACCGCTTCGGGCGGGAGGCCCTCGCGCAGCCGCGCGAGGAGGCCGGGGTGCGGAGTGGCGAGGTCGTCGTCCATGGGGCCAGAGTGGCAGAAGCCGGTGGGGCACCTCCCAGCGGTAGCTGGGGGACCATCGGTGTGAACACGGCTGCGGTGGGCTTCGGACACCCGGGCGGGCTCTTCATATTGACGCACAGTGAGCGCATGGACGGTTACGACGAGCATTCCACGCAGCCCGCGCCGCCCGTGACGTTCACCGGCCGCAAGACGGTGGTGGCGGCCGCGGTGACGGTGGTCCTGATCGCCGCGACCCTGCTGATCCGCCCCGCCCGCACGGGCGACGACGCGCGTCCGCCGGGGCCGAGCGAGCGGGCCGCGTCGGCGGTGGGCATGGGCGCCCCGGTGGCGGCGGTGGACCTGACGGCGCTGGTGGCGGACCGGGAGAAGTGGCTCGCCGGACATCCGGACGACGACGCTTCGTGGGCGGTGCTCGGTTCGGCTTACCTGGAGCAGGCGCGGCGGACGGCCGATTCCGACTGGTTCCCGAAGGCGGAGCGCGCCCTGAAGCGGTCGCTGGAGGTGCGGCCCGCGGAGAAGGGCAACCTCGACGCGATGACGGGCATGGGCGCGCTGGCGGGTGCCCGGGGGGACTTCGCGACGGCCCGCAAGTGGGGCGAGCTGGTCCGGGCGCAGGCGCCGCAGCGCTGGACGGCGTACCCGGTCCTCGTGGACGCGTACACGGGCCTGGGTGACTACAAGGGCGCGCAGAAGGCGATGGACCGGCTGCTGGAGCTGCGGCCGGGGCTGGCCGGGCACCTGAGGGCCGCCCAGGTCTACCGGGACCGGGGCTGGCGCGAGGACGCGGTGGTGGCGCTGGAGGCGGCGGGGGGTTCGGCGAAGTCCCCGGCGGAGAAGGCGTACGTGCTGTTCCGGCTCGGTGAGCTGGCCTGGGAGCGGGGCGACCCGGCGGAGGCGCTGCGCCAGTACGAGGCCGCGCAGCGCACGGACCCGGCGCAGGCGGAGGCGCTGGGGGGCCGGGCGCGTGCGCTGGCGGCGCTGGGGCGCGGCGGGGAGGCGGTGCGCGACTACCGGCTGGCGCTGGGGCGTACGCCGCTGCCGCGGCTGGCGCTGGAGCTGGGCGAGCTGCTGGACTCGCTGGGGCGGCCGCAGGAGGCGCGGGCGCAGTACGAGGCGGTGTCGGTGCTGGCGGCGCGGAGCACGGCGGACGGGGTCGACCAGGAGGTGGTCCTGGGCCTGTTCGAGGCGGACCACGGCGACCCGGCGGTGGCGGTGCGCCGGCTGTCGGCGGAGTGGGAGCGGCACAAGAGCATGCAGGTGGCCGACGCGCTGGGGTGGGCGCTGCACCGCAGCGGCGAGGACTCGGCGGCGCTGGAGTACGCGAAGAAGGCGACGGAGCCGGGGCTGCGGAGCGCGGAGTTCGCGTACCACCGGGCGGTGGTGGAGCAGGGCCTCGGGGACGAGGCGGCGGCGCGGCGGCACCTCCAGGAGGTCGAGCGGACGAACCCGCTCTTCTCGCCGGTCCGCGGCCCGCTGGCGAAGGAGGCCCTGGCCTCGATCGGCCAGCCGGCGCCGGGCGGGCCGGAGAACATGCAGCCGCGCACACCGTGGGTGGCGCCGGAGCTGCCGAAGCCCCGGCCGAAGCCGAAGCCCGCGGCGCAGCCCGCGAAACCGGCCCCGGCGAAGCCGCAGCCGAAGCCGAAGCCGAGCCCGTCGGGGACGTGAGCCCCGGGGGGCGAGCCCCGGGCCCAGGGGCCGGACGCTCCGCGCCCGGTGCGCTCGAACGCCGGCGGGGCCGGGGTTTCGCTGCGCGAAATCCGGCCCCCCGGCGTTCGAGGCGCGGGGGCTCCGGGGCGGAGCCCCTGGGGAACTACAGGTTGCCGCGGATGGCCTGCTCGCGCTCGATGGCCTCGAACAGCGCCTTGAAGTTGCCCTTGCCGAAGCCCATGGACCCGTGGCGCTCGATGATCTCGAAGAACACGGTCGGACGGTCCTGGACCGGCTTGGTGAAGATCTGCAGCAGGTACCCGTCCTCGTCCCGGTCCGCGAGGATCTTCAGCTCGCGCAGCTCGTCGATCGGGACGCGCGTGTCGCCGACCCACTCGCCCAGCGTGTCGTAGTACGCGTCCGGCACGGACAGGAACTCGACGCCCGCGGCGCGCATGTTGCGCACGGTGGCGACGATGTCGTTCGAGGCCAGCGCGATGTGCTGCACGCCGGGGCCGTTGTAGAACTCGAGGTACTCGTCGATCTGCGACTTCTTCTTCGCGATCGCCGGCTCGTTGATCGGGAACTTGACCTTCTTGGTGCCGTCCGCGACGACCTTCGACATCAGCGCCGAGTACTCGGTCGCGATGTCGTCGCCCACGAACTCCTTCATGTTCGTGAAGCCCATGACCTTGTTGTAGAACCCGACCCACTCGTTCATGCGGCCGAGCTCGACGTTGCCGACGCAGTGGTCGATCGCCTGGAAGGTGCGCTTGGCCGGCACCGCGACCAGCGGCTCGCGGGCCACGTAGCCCGGCAGGTAGGGGCCGGTGTAGTCGACGCGCTCGACGAGCGTGTGGCGGGTCTGGCCGTACGTGGCGATCGCGGCGAGCACGACGGTGCCGTGCTCGTCCTTGACCTCGTACGGCTCGTCGAGCCCGCGGGCACCCTGCTCGACGGCGTACGCGTAGGCGGCGCGCACGTCCGGGACCTCGATGGCGAGGTCGATGACGCCGTCACCGTGCTCGGCGACGTGCTCCGCGAGGAATCGGCCGTGGTCGGTGGTCGCCTTGATGACCGAGGTCAGGACGAAGCGGGCGGAGCCGTTGGTCAGCACGTAGCTGGCGGTCTCCCGGCTGCCGGTCTCCGGTCCGGAGTAGGCGACGAGCTTCATGCCGAAGGCGGTCGAGTAGTAGTGCGCGGCCTGCTTGGCGTTGCCGACGGCGAAGACGACCGCGTCCATGCCCTTCACCGGGAAGGGGTCTGCCTCACGCGCGGTCTGCGGGGTGGTGTCCAGGGTCTCAGTCATGTGCGCAGCGTCCCGCCGTTCCACAAGCTGCGCAATAGTTTCTGTTTCTGCTGTACAGATTGCCCAGCGGAGCCCGAGGATGACTGAGAGATCTGTGCAGTATGACCAGCCGATCGAGGGAAGGTTTCCATGGCTATCGACGAACTCGACGGACGGTTGATCGTGTTGCTGGCGCGCGAACCGCGCATCGGGGTCCTGGAGGCCTCGCGCCGGCTCGGGGTGGCGCGCGGCACGGTGCAGGCGCGGCTGGACCGGCTCCAGTCGAACGGGGTCATCCGCGGCTTCGGGCCGCAGGTGGACCCGGCGGCCCTGGGCTATCCGGTGACGGCCTTCGCCACGCTGGAGATCAAGCAGGGGCAGGGCGCGGACGTTCGGCACCACCTGGCGGGGGTGCCGGAGGTGCTGGAGCTGCACACGACCACCGGGCACGGGGACATGCTGTGCCGGCTGGTGGCCCGGTCCAACGCCGACCTCCAGCGGGTCATCGACCGGGTGGTCGGCTTCGACGGGATCGTCCGGGCGTCGACGGCGATCGTCATGGAGAACCCGGTGCCCCTGCGGATCATCCCGCTGGTGGAGCAGGCGGCCGGGGACCGCTGACGGCACCCGCAGAAGGACATCCGAAGAAGGGGAAGAGCATCCAAAGAAAGCCTTGCAAAGAAACCCTTGCATAGAACTCTTTGCAAGCCTACGGTTGAGCCATGCCCGAAACGAACGCCGAAGATCCCAGGCAGCCGACCGTCCGCACGCTCGACGCCCGCTCCCTGCGCGGCCTCGCCCACCCGCTGCGCATGCGCATGCTGGCCGCCCTGCGCCACGAGGGACCGGCCACCGCCTCCCAACTGGCCGAGCGGCTCGGCGAGTCCAGCGGCGCCACCAGCTACCACCTGCGCCAGCTCGCCGCCCACGGCTTCGTCGAGGACGCGCCCGGGCACGGCAAGGGACGCGAGCGCTGGTGGCAGGCCGTCCACCAGGGCACGGCCTTCGACGAGACGCTGATGTACGACGAGAGCGACCCCGAGACGCGCGGCGCCGCCGACGCCTTCCTCCACGAGATCGCCACCATCCACACCCAGGAGCTCACCACCTGGCTCGGCGACTCCCACACCTGGCCGAGGGAGTGGCGCTCCTCGACCGACATGAGCGACTTCACACTCCGCCTGACCCCCGCCCAGGCCACCGAACTGATCCACAGGATGCACGACCTGGTGAACAGCTACCGCGACCTGCCGCAGGCCGAGGACACCGAGACGGTCCGCCTCCACACGCACGCCTTCCCGCGCCGCGGCCGCGCGTAGCCCCTCGCCGCCCCGCCCTTCCCCCACCCGCTCCGAAGGAGTCCTGCCATGCACGCCTTCACGCACACCCGGATACACGCCGCCCGCACCGCCGAACTCGCCGCCGAGGCCGCCGCCCTGCGCCTCGCCCGTGAAGCCGCCCCGGCGGCCCGCCCCAGCTCCGCCGCCCTGCGCAACCGGCTCGGCGAGGCCCTGGTCGCCGCCGGGAACCGGCTGATCCAGTCCCGGCCCGCCCCCGCCCGCATCCAGCGGCACGCCGTATGAGCCGGCGGCCCTTCGCGGCCGTCCTGGCCGCCAACACCATCTCCATCGCGGGCAGTTCACTCACCATGATCGGCGTCCCGTGGTTCGTTCTGCAGACCACGGGCAGCGCCGGCCGGGCCGGGGTCGTCGCCTTCTGCGCCACCCTGCCCATCGTCGTCGCGGCCCTGGTCGGCGGCCCGGTCATCGACCGGATCGGCCGCCGCCGGGTCTCGGCCGTCTCCGACCTGGTCTGCGCCGCCTCGGTCGGCGCGATCCCGCTGCTGCACTACGCGGGACTGCTGGAGTTCTGGATGCTGTGCGCGCTCATGGCCCTCGGCGGCCTCGTGCACACCCCGGGCCTGACCGCCCGCTCCGTCCTGCTGCCCAGCCTCGCCGCGCACGCGGGCACCACCGTCGGCCGGGCCGCGAGCCTCTACGACGCCGTCTCGCGCGGGGCCCGGATGATCGGCGCCGCGGTCGCCGGCCTGCTGATCGCCGTCCTCGGCGCGGAGTCCGTGCTGCTGCTGGACGCGGCCACCTTCGCGGTGTCGGCCCTGCTGGTCTCCGTCTTCCTGCGCGGAGTCCCGGCGGCCGAGCCCCAACGCGCGTCCGAGAAGACCTCGTTCGCCGCCTACCGTGCCGAACTCGCCGAGGGCTGGCGGTTCCTGACCCGCTCGCGCCTGCTGCTGGGCATCACCCTCATGGTGATGACGACCAACGGCCTCGACCAGGGCTGGTCCTCCGTCCTCCTCCCCGTCCACGGCCGCGAGGACCTCGGCGGCGCCACCGCCCTCGGCCTGATGATCTCCCTGTTCGGCGGCTTCGCCCTGCTCGGCGCCCTCCTCTACGGCGTGTGGGGCGAACGCTTCCCGCGCCGGGCGGTGTTCGCGGGCGCCTTCCTGCTCTCCGGCGCCACCCGCTACGCGGTCGCCGCCGTCACCGACACCCCGCTCCCCCTCGCGGTGACCATGGCCCTGGCGGGCCTGGGCGCGGGCGTGCTGAACCCGGTCCTGACGACCGTGCTCTTCGAGCGGGTGCCCGAGGAGCTGCGCAGCCGGGTCTCCGGCGTGACCACGGCGGGCTGCGAGCTGGCCATGCCGATGGGCGGCCTCGCGGCGGGCCTCCTGGTCGACGGCCTCGGCATCACCCGGGCCCTGCTCGCCTTCGGCGGCGTCTACCTGCTGACCACGCTGAGCCCGGTCCTCTTCCCGGCCTGGCGGGAGATGAACGCCAGGCCGGCGGCGACCGTCAGCAGGACGGAACGTCCGCACCCCGGTTCAGCGCCCGCAGCGCGTTCACCGCATCCGTCAGCGAAGTGACGGGCACCAGCCGAAGCCCCTCGGGCAGCTCGGACTTCGCGTCCGAGCACTCGGCCTTCGGGACGAGGAAGACGCTCGCCCCGTCGCGCCGCGCGGCCTGGGTCTTCAGGCCGACGCCGCCGACCGCGCCCACCGTCCCGTCGGCGCTGATGGTCCCCGTACCGGCGACCGTGCGGCCGCCGGTGAGGTCGCCGCCGCTGCCGTCGCCGTCGATCTTGTCGATGATGCCGAGGGTGAAGAGCAGGCCGGCGCTCGGGCCGCCGACGTCGGCGAGGTTGAGGTCGACCTTGACCGACTTGGGGTCCTTGTGGAGGTAGCCGAGCGCCGCGGCCTCGGCGGCCGACTGCGACTGGGTCATCTCCTCCAGGTTGTGCTCCTCGATCTGCTTGTCGCTCCCGCCCGAGGGATAGACGGCCTCCCGGGGCATGACCGCCTCGTCGGTCCTGAACCAGTGGTCGACGAGCTCGTGCAGGCGCATCGTCGAGGAGGGGCCGGTGGCCCGGATGGTGGTCATCCGCAGCTGGCCCTTGGTGTCCCGGACCGGGGCGCCGGAGACGGTGATCACCGGCTTGCCCTGGTCGGAGCCCAGCACGTCGGCTGTGGGCCCCGGGACGGCCACCACGAAGGGCAGGGGTGCGAGGGCCACGACGGCGAACAGCGCGACGACGGGCGCGGCGCAGACGGCCAGGGCGGTGGGACGCGGCAGACGTGTGAGGCGAGAGAGCACCCGGCCAATCTACCGACCCGGACCGCCCGGCCCGCGCGCACGCAGCCGCGTCCGCCGACGGGACGCCGGGCGGAAGCGGCGGACGGCCCGGCACGGGCGTCACGCCGGGGCTCCGGGCGCCGCCGCGAGGCGTCGTGGCGCCGGTGCGGGACGCCGGGCGGGCGTCCCGGCGGACCCGGCGCGGGCGGCCCGGCCCCGGGTCAGCGCAGGGCGTCGGCGACCTCGCGGGCCGCGTCGACCACGCGGGGCCCGACCCGCTCCGGCACGGCGTCGGCGAGCATCACGACGCCGACGCTGCCCTCCAGGCCGGTGATGCCGACCAGGGGCGCCGCGGCGCCGCTGGCGCCCGCCTCGAGTTCGCCGTGGGTGAGCGTGTAGCCGGGCTCGATGAGCGAGCCCTGACGGGCCGCCAGGATGGCCCGGCCGGCCGCGCCGCGGTCCAGCGGGTGGCGGAAGCCGGCCCGGTAGGCGACGTGGTAGTCCGTCCAGGTGGGCTCGACGACGGCGACGGCGAGCGCCTCCGTACCGTCCACGAGCGTCAGGTGCGCGGTGGCCCCTATGTCCTCGGCGAGCGACCGCAGGGCGGGCAGGGCCGCCTCGCGCACGAGCGGGTGGACCTGTCGGCCGAGCCGCAGCACGCCGAGCCCGACGCGGGCCCGGCCGCCGAGGTCGCGGCGGACCAGGGCGTGCTGCTCCAGCGTGGCCAGCAGGCGGTAGACCACGGTGCGGTTGACGCCGAGCCGGTTGGAGAGCTCGGTCACGGTCAGCCCGTGGTCGGTGTCGGCGAGCAGCTTGAGGACTCTGAGCCCTCGGTCGAGAGTCTGGGAGGTTTCCGCGGTCACGACGCCTCTCCCTCTGTGTCGTCGGTGGACGGCGGTGACTCTCATGGGGTGCAGCGCTGCCGGTCCCTCGGCGACGCACGGAGAGGCCGCCGGTAGCGGCCATGGCACCGGCTGCGCTCCCGCGGCGGCGCTGCCACGGGGCGTTCGATGCGGGGACAGTAGCGAGCGGGTCCGCTCAGCGGAAGGCCTCGTCCAGAATCCGGTCGCCTACTGCCGGTTTCGGCCCTTTTAGTCGCGCGACTGTATCGATTCGTAATGTCTTTCATCCGAAAATCGGTTTACAGGTCTACTACTGTGAGGCCTGATCGTGTTCAAAACGATGTTGGGGGAGGGCCGGGGCGTGAGCGTCCCGCGCTCACACAGGGGAGAGAAGCAACAGTGAACCTGAAGCGCATGGCCGTCGTCGCCGCCGCCGCCGTGGTGGGCCCGACCGTCCTCATGGCCACGCCCGCGATGGCCGACGAGGCCAAGAACACGGCCGTCACGACCCCGGACTCGGCCCCCAAGGGCGACTCCGCCGCCGCCGAGACCCCGGCCGCCCCGGCCGCGGACACGGCGAAGCCGGCCGTCGAGACCCCTGCCCCGGCCAAGGACGCCAAGCCCGCCGCCGAGAAGCCGGCCCCGGCTCCGGCCAAGCCCGCGCCGTCGGTGGACGACGAGGACGAGGACGCGGCGGCCACGGGCCCGGTCCTCGGCCTGAGCGGTGTTCCGGCCTCCTTCAAGGCCGGCGGCGACTGGACGAACATCACCGTCAAGGTCGACAACTCGAAGGGCAAGGCGCAGGAGAGCTACGTGCTCGTCCTTGCCGTCGCCGACCAGGAGCTCGAGCTCCAGGCCAAGGACGTCCGGGTTCAGCTGTACTACCAGGGCGGCTGGCACGACGTCGAGATGATGGACGAGGGTGCCCCCGTCGCACTGCTCACCAACGATGTCGAGATCCCGGCCAAGAGCCTGAGCCTCCAGGTGCGCGTCAAGTTCAACGCGAGCGCCCCCAAGGGCAACATCGCCATCGCCGTCTCCGGCGGCAGCAACGTGGACGACACCTTCTCGAAGACCGCCTGGGCCGAGTCGAAGATCGTCTCCGGCGCCAGCCAGGGCGGCGACAACGGCGGCAGCCACACGGGTGGCAACACCGGCGGCAACACGGGTGGCAACACCGGCGGCCACACCGGCGGCGGCAATGACACCAAGCCGAACGGCGGCGGCACCACCACGCCGATCGTCGACCACAACACCGGCAGCGGCACGGGCACCGGCACCACCGCCGGCGGCCAGCTCGCCGAGACCGGTGCCGACGCGGCCACCAGCTGGGCGCTCGGCGCCGGCGGTGTGGCCCTGGCCATGGGTGCGGCCCTGGTCGCCGGCACCGGCCGTCGTCGCCGCGTCACCAGCTGACCCGGCTCCACGCCCTACGGCAGCGGGGTCCGTGCGCACCGCGCACGGACCCCGCTGCCGTTCCGCATCTGTGCCGGAAGGCTCACCGCATCCGCGTGGCCCACTCCTGCACCTTCTTGATCCGCTCCTTCAGCTGCCCCGCCGTCGCCTCCGCGCTCGGCGGCCCGCCGCAGACGCGGCGCAGCTCGGTGTGGATCACCCCGTGCGGCTTGCCGCTCTGGTGGACGTACGCGCCCACCATCGTGTTGAGCGACTTGCGCAGCTCCAGCAGCTCCTTGTGGGAGACCACCGGCCGCCGCTCGGCCGGCAGCTCCAGCAGGTCCGACTCCGCGTCCGGCTTGCGGCGGCTGTGCGCGATCTGCCGCGACTGCCGCTTCTGGAGCAGCAGCTGCACCTGGTCCGGCTCCAGCAGGCCCGGGATGCCGAGGTAGTCCTGCTCCTCCTCGCTGCCCGGGTGCGCCTGCATGCCGAACTCGGCGCCGTCGTAGAGCACCCGGTCGAAGACGGCGTCGGATTCGAGGGCCTCGAAGGACATCTGCTCGTCCTCGCCGGTGTCCTCGTCCTCCTGCCGGTTCGCCTCCTCCATCTCCTTCTCGGACTCGGCGTACGGGTCGTCGTCCTCGCCCGCCTTCTTCGGCCGGTCCAGGACGTGGTCGCGCTCGACCTCCATCTCGTTGGCGAAGCCGAGGAGGTAGGGGATCGTCGGGAGGAACACGGAGGCCGTCTCGCCGCGCCTGCGCGACCGCACGAAGCGGCCGACGGCCTGGGCGAAGAACAGCGGGGTCGAGATGGTCGTCGCGTACACGCCCACCGCGAGGCGGGGGACGTCGACGCCCTCGGACACCATGCGGACCGCGACCATCCAGCGGTCGTCGTTCGCGCTGAAGGTGTCGATGTTCTTCGACGCGCCGGTGTCGTCGGAGAGCACGACGGTCGGCTTGGTCCCGGTGATCTCCCGAATCAGCTTGGCGTACGCGCGCGCCGCGTCCTGGTCGGCGGCGATGACGAGCCCGCCGGCGTCCGGGATGCCCTTCCTGACCTCCGTCAGCCGCTGGTCGGCGGCGCGCAGCACGTTCGGCATCCAGTCACCGCGCGGGTCCAGCGCCGTGCGCCAGGCCTGCGAGATGGCGTCCTTGGTCATCGGCTCGCCGAGGCGGGCCTCGATCTCGTCGCCGGCCTTGGTGCGCCAGCGCATGTTGCCGCTGTAGGACAGGAAGATCACGGGCCGGACGACGCCGTCCCCGAGGGCGTTGCCGTAGCCGTACGTGTAGTCGGCGGACGAGCGGCGGATGCCGTCGTTGCCCTCCTCGTACGTCACGAACGGGATCGGGTTGGTGTCGGACCGGAAGGGCGTCCCGGTCAGGGCCAGGCGGCGGGTCGCCGGGTCGAAGGCCTCCAGGCAGGCCTCGCCCCAGGACTTGGAGTCGCCCGCGTGGTGGATCTCGTCGAGGATCACCAGGGTCTTGCGCTGCTCGCAGCGGTTGCGGTGCAGCATGGGCCGCACCCCGACACCGGCGTAGGTGACGGCGACGCCGTGGTAGTCCTTGCTGAGCGGCCCGGCCGAGTACTCGGGATCGAGCCGGATGCCTATGCGGGCGGCGGCTTCCGCCCACTGCTTCTTCAGGTGCTCGGTCGGCGCGACCACGGTCACCTGCTGCACCACGTGATGGTGCAGCAGCCAGGAGGCCAGGGTCAGCGCGAAGGTGGTCTTGCCGGCGCCGGGGGTGGCGACGGCGAGGAAATCCCGGGGCTGGGTCTGGACGTACTTCTCCAGTGCCCCCTGCTGCCAGGCACGCAGCTTGCTGGCGGTACCCCACGGCGCGCGGCCGGGGAAGGCGGGTGAGAGGTGGTGGGAGGCGGTAGTAGTCACGGTCTCCGGTTCGGGCTCTCGGCGGCGGTCGTACTCAGGACAACCGGGCCACCTTACCCGCGCCGCACCACCCCCCGCGGAGGGACAGGCCCGTGACCTCGGGCAGTGCGGCGAGCGTCACACCGCGACCAACTCCCGCAGCCTGTCGGCGATCACCGGCACCCGGGCCTCGGCGCCGGAGGCCACATCGACGACCAGCGCGTACGCCGCGTCCTGGTCCACGGCGCACGCAGCGTAACGACGGGCCGGTGACGGCGTCAGCCGGTTTTCGCCGCCGGCCGCTCGTGCAGCCGGGTGGCCACCCAGGCCCCCGCCAGGGCCACGCAGGCCATCGGCAGGAACACGACCAGGAAGGCCGCCGGGTGCGAGGCGCCGTCCCCCGCGTCGACCGCGTGCGCGGCCCCCACCGCTCCCCCGCCCAGCGCGGCGAACGCCGCCCCGCCGGCCGCCAGCAGCACCACGTTGGCCAGGGCGTCGGAGATCTGGAGCGCGGCGGAGTTCGCCCCGGCCTCCTCCGGCGCCGACAGCTGGAGCAGCAGCACGCTCGTCGAACCGATCACCAGGCCCATGCCGAGGGAGCCCACGGCCCACGCCAGGGCCAGCGTCCACACCGGCACCGACTCGGCCAGCACCGCCGGGGCCGCGGCGATCGCGCACGCCACCATCACCATCCCGGCCACCATCAGCCGCTCCCGGTACGGCGCCGTCCGCCCCTGGGACTGCACCCACGAGCCGAGCGCCCAGGTCACCCCGCCGAGCGCCAGCGAGAACCCGGCCAGGGTCGGGCTGAGCCCGCGCTGGGTGACCAGCATCAGCGGCACGAAGCTCTCCGCGCCGATGAAGGCCCCCGCCGCCACCCCGCGCAACAGCACCACGGACGGCAGCCCGCGCCGCGCCCGGTAGGTCCCGCGCGGCAGCAGCCCCAGCACCGCCGGCACCAGCAGGGCCGCACCGGCGACCCCGGGCAGCAGCGACGGCCACCGCAGGTCCTGCGCGGCGTACTGGAGCAGCCCGGCGCCCACCGAGATCCCGAGGGCCAGCCGGATCCGCCGCCGGTCGAACGCCGCGGGCGCCTCCCCGCCGGAGTCCACCGGCCCGGACGCGGTCCGGCGGATCGCGGGCAGCGCCACCATCAGCGGTACGACGACCAGCACGGGGATCCCGAGGAACACCCACCGCCAGCCCAGGTACTCGGTGACGGTCCCGGCGGCCAGCGGCCCGACGATGGACGGCACCACCCAGGCCGCGGCGAAAGCCGCCATGATCGCGGGCCGCAGCCGCTCCTCGTAGGCCCGGCTGACGACGACGTAGAGCGCGACGATCACCAGCCCGCCCCCGAGCCCCTGGAGGGCCCGCCCGAGCACGAACACCCCCATGACGGCGGCGGTCCCGGAACACACCAGCCCGGCGGCGAAGGCCCCGATCCCGACGGTCAGCGGCCGCAGCGGCCCCTGCCGGTCGGCCCACTGGCCGGACAGGACCATGCCGAAGAGGCTGGTGGTGAAGTAGGCCGAGAAGCCGAAGGCGTAGAGCCCGATCCCGTCCAGCTCGCGCGCGGCGACGGGCATGGCCGTCCCGACGGCGGTGGCCTCGAAGGCCATCAGGAAGATCACGGAGATGATCCCGACACTCAGCGCCCGGTACGCCGGACCCAGAATGCCGCCCGACGGCGGGGGCTGCGCGGCGTCGGACTCGGATATCCGGGGTTCAAGGGCGCTCATCGCCCCAGAGTAAGGTGCACGGTCCGGACTCGCCCCTGTCAATTCGTCGGATCCCGCATGGTCCGCACGACCTAGGTCCGATGACCCTTGTGAACGGCGCATGGCAGTCCTGTTGCGTCCCCGCCCCGCGTCTTCCCGGGGCGCCCGCGGGCCCGTACGTTCTTGCCCGGCACACCAAGGCCGTGTGCCCGAGTGGTTGAGGGACTCGCCTGCAAAGCGACTTACACCGGTTCGATTCCGGTCACGGCCTCTCTCGGGCCGTCCGGGGGCTCCCGGACGGCCTTCGCCTTTCAGTCGGCGGCGGCCGGCAGGTCTTCGGCACGCGCGGGGAGACCGCCGTCGTCCACGCACCGGAGCTCCTTGGCCACGGCGAGGGCGGCGGAGTGGGCGATGGCGAGGTAGTCGGGGCGGAGGACGGCCTCGCCTTTGCTGGCGTCCCACTGTTCGTGGAACAGGATCCTGATCCGCAGGGGGACGTCCTGTGTGGAGCCGACGCGGGGGCTGACGCAGTCGTATTCGAGGTGGACGACCTTTCGTTGACGGGTGGAGACCTGCACACCCTGGTCGCTCGCGCCGGGAAAGTCGGCCGAGTCCCCGGCGTATTTGCTGTAGGCGGTAAACCTGACCAGGGCGGTTGCCAGACGGGATGCGACCGGCTCCGCCGAGATCTCGCAGGTCGACTGTGGCATCTCACGGATCTTCCCGCCGGACCGGTAGGCATCCTCCATCGCCTGGGCGACAGCCCGAGCATCTGGATTCCCTTCCTCGTCCCGGAGCAGGAACGTACTGGACCCGAGGACCCTCTCCAGCGCCTTGCCACCTTCGGCGGGGAAGAGCCCGGCGCAAACCTGGCCGACGGACAGTCTTGCCGGCTCGGCAGCCCGCGCCGCCTGCTCCGGATCGCTGGAGGAACAGCCTGCTACCGCCGTGCCGAGCATCGCCAACCACGCCAGCGGGCAGCCCACCCGAGCACGATTCAACTGACGTCCTGGGTCTGCGCCTCATGGCCCTGCTGCTGGACAATGGAGTTGCCTCTCATGTAGCCCATGCGCATCGACTCCTCGAAGTCGTTGCCGAAGGTGCTGTTCGGGTCGATGCCGTGGCGCTCCCTGAACGCCTTCATCGGCGCTTCGGCACTGTGCTCACCGGCTCGGAACATGGCCTTGTTGGCGTCGTGGGTAGCACCGCTGATCTTGTCCTTGTGCTCCTCCTTGGCGTCGTCCGACCACTCTCCGATGACCTGCCCTGCCGCCTGCTCCACGAGTCCGGTACCCGTGTCCACGGCCAGGGGGACTACGACGGCTGCCGCACCGGCTGCCACGGCCGTGGCGGGCAGGAAGGCCACGCCGGCCGCGATGGCGGCCGTGGTGCCGAACTCGACCCAAGCGGAGCTCTGCTCGTGCGCCTTCTCGTACACCTCGTGCTTCTTCTCGCCGACCTCCCTGACCTGTTCCGCCCGGGACACGTCGAGGATGCCCTGTACCTCGGCGCTGGTACGGATCGTCGCGCGGGCCCGTCCCTCGTCGACCGCGCCGTCGTGCACCGCCTGGCTCTCCAGGACGCTCGCAGAGTAGACGCGTTCGGCGGCGGAGACGGTGGCATAGGCATCAGGGTGTTGCCCCAGCGCTGCGAGCAGGTCGCGGGCGCCGTCGCGTGCGAACTCTGCGTGGGCTTGCTTGTCGCCGGATGCCGGGGCGAACACGCTTCGTTTTCCATCCCCGTTCAGCGCCTGGTTGACGTCGTCGATGTACCCGGCGGTCATGTGTCCCAGGCTGTCCGCAAGGACCTCCTGGTTCTTGAGCAGCCCGGCATCGCCCCCGTACTTCAGCGCTGCCGCCTGCATGACCCTTGCCCCCTCCTCCGTCCGGTGGAGCTCCGGCTTGGGGTCGTCCCAGGCGTGGCCGAGGGTCGCCGCTTCCAGGGCGTGGCCCAGCGCGTCGGGCATGTGCTTGTCGACCTTCGCCAGGTCGTCCGGGTTCATGCCCTCCATGTCGATGGTGGAGTGGTAGTTCTCGCTGGCGAAGAAGTCGAGGTAGCTCTTGACGGGCTGCCCCTTGGCGTCCTTTCCGAGGTCCGCGACGCCGGCCTTCTCCGTCCCGTCGGCGTTGTAGGCGTGCGGCCCCCGCGACGGGTCGAAGAACTGTGCCGATGCCTCCGGGCTGTGTCCCAGAGCCTCCAGGAAGCTGACCACCGGGTCGTAGCCCGCGCCGTTGATGCCCGACGGGTTCAGCATGTTCCTGCCGTAGCCGTT
Organism: Streptomyces sp. NPDC001373; assembly: GCF_042895815.1. Classification (NCBI taxonomy): domain Bacteria; kingdom Bacillati; phylum Actinomycetota; class Actinomycetes; order Kitasatosporales; family Streptomycetaceae; genus Streptomyces; species Streptomyces sp. NPDC001373. Next base: position 81,104 of record NZ_JBIAWQ010000012.1, on the reverse strand, counting down.
GAGCTGGCGGGTCCCGCCGAAGAAGTCGGGGTCCTTCGCGTGGATCTGCGTCGCGTGTTCGGCGATCGGGACCAGGAACTTCGGGTCGTAGTTCCCGTAGCGCATGATTCCGCCGAGCAGCTGGTAGCCGTACGGCGGGTTCTGGTCGTTCCGGGCGAGGGGGATCTGCTGGGTGCCGAGCCTGCGCAGCTCCTGCGCGTAGCTGTCGGGCAGGTGCGGCTCGGTGCTGGAGCTGGTGGCGGTGGCCAGGTTGAAGCCCAGGTTGCGCTGGAGTTCCCGGACGTCCTCCAGCCGCTGCTCGTCGAGCTTGCCGTATTCGTACGTGTCGGTCGCCATGGTCCCGAAGAACTGGAGCGCGCCCTTGGGGCCGAGGTTCCCGTAGAAGGCGGTGGAGAACTCCGGGACCTTGGCGTTGTCGGCCAGTAGTTCGTTGAGCTCGACCAGTTCGGCGTGCGAGAGGGTGCGCCCCTTCTTCGCGAGTTCGGTGGCGCGGGCGGCCTGTTCGGCGGTGAGGCCGGCGTACTTCGGGGCGGCGAAGTCGTGGTCCTTGGCCACGTTCGCGGCAAGGAGGCGGGCGAGGGACTGGTCGACGTCCTCGCAGGCGTCGATGGCGGCGTCCACCTTGGCCTGCCACAGGGGGCGGTTGACGCGGAGGGACTCCTGGTAGTCCGGGTCGTGGCGGGCCGCCTCGCGGTCCGCTTCGGTGGGGAGGGGCAGCGGCGCGACCCTCCCCTTGGCGTCGACCCGGAAGCCGGCGGCGGGAGCCTCCTCCTCACTGATCTTCCTCAGGCGCTCGCGGGAGGACCTGAAGGTGTCGTGGCCCTGCGCGAGGGCCTGGTGGATGCCCTTGGCCTCCTTGGCGGCGTCCCCGAACTCCTTGGCCGTCCGGTCGACGAACGGCCGCGCCACGCCCGCCGTGACGCCGCTCCACTCGGCCTTGTCGGACTTGGCCTTCATGCCGTTGCGGGCGGTCTCGGCGAGCTCGTCCAGCTTGGCGGCCAGCGCCTGCCAGTCGTGGACGGCGGTGGCGAGTTTGTCGATCGGGGCGTTCAGGACGTTCTCGTACGTCAGCACGACCGCGCGGCCTTCCCTACGTGAGGTACTGCTCGATCTTGGAGGAGGTGAACTCGGCGTAGAGCTGCTGCTCTTCTCTGGCGTGGGAGGAGAGGGAGTAGTTGAGGCCGTTGGAGATCTGGGCGCAGGCGGCGACGAGGGTCTTGACCTGGCTCTCCCAGCGGCTGTTCGCCTTGGCGAGGGCGGTGCCGCTGGAGAAGCCCTCCCGTGCGAGGGCGGCGGCGGCCTCGGCGGAGGCGGTGGCGGCGTGCCGGCCGTCGGTCTGGAGGCGGGAGTGGAGCCGGTGGGCCTCGCTGCCGACGGCACCGATGTGGTCCTGGTTGAGGGCGAGGTCGCTGCCGGTGGCTCCGCCGGCGTGGTCGAGGCGCAGGGAGGCGGTGGCGCGGGCGGCGGCCCACTCGGCGTCGAAGGACATCCCGTGCGCTCCACTCCCGTGCTGCCGGTTCAGGTCAGCGTCTGGCCCTGCGGACGACGACCGCGGTGACGGCTCCGCCGATGAGGAGGCAGGCCCCCAGTCCGAGGGCGAGCCAGGGTGGGGTGCCGCCGTCGCCCTTGTCTACCGCAGGAGTGGCCTGCGGCGCCTGCGGCGGGGTGGACTTTCCCCCGGTCGAGGGAACGGGAGTGTCCTTGGCTGCCGCGGCGGCGAGATCCGGCAGCGGGTACACGTCCGGCGGGCCGGGGTCGCCGGGGGTGGGGAGGGCGATACGGGGGCGGACCACTCCGTAGCCGATGTAGTCGTTGCGCTCGGCGCCGTCCACGGGTTTGCCGGCGGTGTTCAGGAGGACCCGGAGGATCTGGTTGTTGGTCCAGGTGGGGTGGACGGACCAGAGGAGGGCGGCGGAGGCCGATGCCAGGGCTGTGGCGTCGCTTGTGCCGCTCGTCTTGCACAGCCCTGATTCGCCCGCGCATGCCGCCACGATGTCGATCCCGGGTGCGACCAAGTCGACTTGTGACCCATGCTGCGATGACGCGACGGCAGCACCGTCAGGGCCAACAGCCCCAACTCCCACCACTCCAGGCGTTGCCGCTGGATAGAGGACAGAGTTCGCGGCGGCACCGCCATTGCCAACACCGGCAAAAATCAACTTCCCCTTGGATAGGGCATATTTCACGGCTTCGACCCTTGCAGGATCATCCTTTGGCGTCGCCATGGATACATTAATGACCTTCGCTTCAGAATCCGCCGCAAAACGGATCGCCATCGTCCACGATGGACTCGTGGAATTCATCTCATGCGGAACCCGAATCGGGAGAATTTTAACTCCGGGAGCAAGGCCAAACGCGCCATCGCCACTCGGGTGTTCTCCAGAGCCCGCGATCACCGCCGCTATGCCCGTACCATGCTTGTCGTAGTCAACATTCTCACCTCCCCCATACATTGCCGCAAAGTCCTTTCCGGGAAGGACCCGACCCTCCAGTTCCGGGACCCTCTCAACACCACTGTCAATGACGGCAACAGTGACGCCTTCACCAGTGCCGATCTTCCAGATGTCGTCCGCCTTCATGGCATCGAGATGCCACTGACGCTCTCGGATAGTCTGTGCATACGCCGGATTAGCGGCCACGGCAGCAAGCAGCACAGCCACCAGGGCCGAGGTCGCCTTAGACACACACATCACGGGAAGCGCCCATTCCAATCAGTCGATCACCGGCGGCACAATCCGGCGGCTTCCCTGCCAAGTTTCTTCGTCCTCAGTCAGGTAGTCGGGGCAGCTGCCTCTTTGGTTTCCGCGCGACCCGCTCAGAGCTGGGGAATGCATGCCACCATGACCCATCACGCTGACACCTGCCCCATTCCGCACAAGACCAGAGCCGCCCTGGGTAAATTGTTGGACACCCGAAGCGGCCTCACGCCCGCCGACAAGGCCACCCGCCTCCATGGCAATTCGCCGACCGGATACTGGGGTACCCCGTGTACCATGCGGAAGACCGAAACCGCCACCCGTCATGCCGGGCACCACACGGCCAGCACCCGCGTGCGCGTCTTCCGCACCAATGACCGTGCCTTGCGGGAAACCCCCACTCGATCCGCCGATGGAAAGCGGCCGACCACCCACGATCCCCGTGTCGCGCGGAGACGGCGCCGGGACACCGCTGACCTTGCCGACGCCAACCGAAGGCCACATCGTATGCAGCGAGCCAATAGCTGCCGCCTCTTGCCCCCCGGCCTGTTGAAGGGGTAACGGGACCGACAGGCTGGGAGATTGCCCGCTCGCCCCGCCCAGCCCAGGTGCGACAGGCAGACCATCTGGCTGGAACTCGATCTCACCTCGCGCCGCGACATGGTCGAGATTTACGCTCGCATTAGACCCTAGGCCAGTTGGTTCCGGTAGCGGCGAACCCAATGGCTGCGCGATAACCGACTCCGGCCTGTAGCCCAGATCCGAGGGCGATCTGCCCCCATGGACACCGCGGCGGGAAGTAGACGCAGCCAACGAGGACCTCTCTGAACCAGCAGGCCTACTCAAGTCACTGCCCGACCGCTCCAAGTAGGAGCCATCATCACGAACCCCCTTCGGTACGAACACCCCCGGCGGTGGTGGGAACGTCGGGATTTCTGCCCGGGTCAGCTGGGTCGTCGACGTGTCGTATGACTGGGCCAGCTTTGTCAGTTGTTGTACCGCTTGGTTCCGGTCCGCGGTCAGTTTTGCGTGGGCCGTGCGGGCGAGGGGGGCGGCGTCCGGGTCGTTGGGGTGGCGGCGGGTCGCCCGCAGGGTGGCGGCCGCCTCCGTGTCGTAGCCCGGGGTGTTGGCCCTGACCTCCACCATCGTCTGGGCGGCGTGCGTCATCCACGTGCCCGCCACCTCGCCGTACCGGCCCAGCAGCAGCGTCGCGCTGCCCGCGCGGCTCACCCAGTCCTGGAAGGCGTGGGCGGCCTCGCCCTCCCAGCCCGTCACCCGGTGCCTCTTGAGGCTCTCGCCGATCTCGTTGATCGCCTTCGCCGCCTTCGCCAGCTGCGCGGCGCGCGCCCTGACCGTCTCCGGGTCGAGGGAGGCGATCATCGCGAGCAGCTGTTCGTGCGAGTAGCCCTCGAAGTCCGTCGCCGGCATCAGATCACGCCCTTCGACCTGCTCGGCGAGGGCTCGGCGGAGGTGCTCCGCCGCTCCTGCCGTGCCAGCGGGTCGCGGTCCGGGACGTAGTCCGCCTTGGAGCGTCCGACGAGGGCCCGCATCCTCGTCCGGGTCTCCTCGTCCACTCCCCCGTAGCCCTTGCCCGCCGTCAGGATCGCGATGCCCAGGGCCTCGATCTGGCCCGCCAGCCCCTGCGACAGCTTCCGGAGCTCGCCGTGGACCGTGCCGTAGGCCGCGTACAGCGCCTCCGCCTCCGCGAAGCCCGTGCCGAGGGCGTCGGCGGGGAGGGTGCCGTGGGCGAGTCTGCGGTGGTCCGCCTCCGAGCCGTCCAGGGTCTTCAGCAGAGCGTCGACCCGGTTCTTGCAGGCGGTCATCGACTCGCACTCGACCTCCAGCGCCCTCGCCTGGAGCCTCAACGCGTCCGCCACACCCCCGGCGACGCCGAAACCGGCGTTCTCCGCTGCCACGACGCCCTCCCCGTCCGCACGCGTGCGTGTGCCGCACCTTCCGACATCCTAACGGTCGGTGATGACACGAACGCGGGGAGTGCTGTCACGCGTGGGGTGCCGCGACCGCCGCCGAGGGGCGGATCGGGATCCTGTTGACCGGCCGCCCCGTCGCCGCGCGCACCGCCGAGGCCACCGCCGCCGGGGTCGTCACCACCGGGACCGCGCTCGCGGCCTTCGCCCCGAACGGGGCCACCACGTCCCGCTCCTCCACCAGCCGGACGATCCGCACCGCGGGGGCGTCCAGGGAGGTCGGCAGGGCGTAGCCGGTCAGGTCGGGGTGGCGGACGAGGCCGGCGACCGAGCGGAGGTTCTCCGTCAGGGCCGCGCCCACGCCCTGGGTGACGCCCGCCTCGATACGGGCCTCCAGCTGGCGGGGGTTGAGAATGCGGCCCACGTCCTGCGCGACGGCCAGCTCCACCACCCGGACCGTACCGAGTTCGATGTCCACGTCGACCACCGCGCGGATCGCGCAGAAGGCCAGGCCCACGAAGGCGTCGCCCTGCCCGTGGTCGTCCAGCGGCTCCGTCGGGTGCGGGCGGCACTGGGCCGTGGCCCAGAGCTCCTTGCCCTGTATGGCCTCCGCGACCGGCATGGAGAAGGCGCCGTCGTACGAGGTGATCCGGCCGTCGGCGATCTGGAGGAGTTCGGTCGACATGCCGAGCTTGTGGGCCATCGGCTGGAGCAGTTGTGTGCGGACCATCTTCGCGGCCCGTTCGACGGCCCCGCCCGAGACCCAGGTGTGGCGGCCGTGGGCGGAGGGGCCGGCCGGCGGCTGGTCGGTGTCGACGGGGGCGGTGGCCACCTCGTCGACACCCAGCACCTCCTGGACGATCTGCCGCGCGAGCGTGGCGAAGCCCTGACCGGTGTCGACGGCCGCGCAGATGACGGTGGCGGTGCCGCCCACCACCTTCACGGTGGCGGTGGACACCTCGTCGGCACCCTCCGCGCCGAGCATGTGGACCATCCCCACGCCGTACCCGACCCCGCGCCGCACCGCACCGGGCTCGCCCGCGCCCTCGGGGCCACCGGGCAGCAGCCAGTCCTCCTCCGGGGAGTCCTTCGGGAGGGAGGGCAGCGGGAAGTCACGGACGGCACGCAGGAGTTCGGCCACCGGCGCCGGGCAGGTGACCGTCTGGCCGGTGGGGAGCAGGTCGCCGGTGGCGAGGACGTTGCGCAGGCGCAGCTCCGCGCCGTCGATGCCGAGGGCGGCCGCGAGCTTGTCCATCTGGCCCTCGTAGGCCGCGCAGACCTGCATGGCGCCCTCGCCTCGGACGTGGCCCGAGGGGGGGTTGTTCGTACGGACGGCCCAGCCCTCCACGAAGGCGTGCGGGACGACGTAGGGGCCGCACGCGAAGGCCACGGCCGCCGCGAGGGACTCGGCGGAGGCGTCGGCGTAGGCGCCCGCGTCCATCAGGATCTGCGCCTCGACCTTGACCAGCCGGCCCTCGGCGTCCGCGTGGTGGCGGTAGCGCAGCAGGGTGGGGTGGCGGTGGGCGTGGCCGAGGAAGGACTCCTCGCGGGTGGCGGCCAGTTTGACCGGGCAGCCCGTGCGCAGGGCGAGGAGGCCGAGCGGGAGCTGGAAGGCGGGGTCCTCGCGGTCGGCCGTCGCGCCGGGGACGCCGGTGACGACGACGCGGACGCGGTCCGGGTCGAGGCCGAAGCAGGCGGCGGCGAGGTCGCGGTCGGTGTGCGGGTCGGTGGAGGCGGTGTAGAGCTCGACGCCGCCGTCGGGGCGGGGCACGGCGAGGCCGGCCTCGGCCCCGATGGGGGCGGGGTCCTGGCGGCCGATGCGGTAGAGGCCCTCGACGACGACCTCGCCGGTCGCCTCCGGGTCGCCGTAGCGCAGCGGGATGTGCCGGATCAGGTTGCCGTCCGGGTGGAGCGGGGCGGCGCCGAAGGCCTGCTCGGGGTCGGTGACGGCGTCGAGGAGCTCGTACTCGACGGCGATGGCCGCGGCCGCGAGGCGTGCCGTGTCGGGGTGGTCGGCGGCGACGGCGGCGATGGGCTCGCCGTGGTGGCGTACGACGTCGTGGGCGAAGACCGGCCGGTCGGCGATGCGACGGCCGTGGGTGGTGGCGCCGGGGACGTCGGCGTGGGTGATGACGGCGCGCACGCCGGGCATCTCGGCGGCGGCCGAGGTGTCGATGGAGCGGATGCGGGCGTGGGCGTGCGGGGAGCGCAGCACGGCGGCCCACAGCAGGCCCTCGGCCCACAGGTCGGCAGCGTAGGGGAAGGTGCCCTCGGTCTTGGCACGGGTGTCCGCCGAGGGGACGGAGGCTCCGATTCCGCGCGCGGGGCGCTGCTGCTCGCCGCCGCCGTCGCCGTCGGCGCCGACGTTGATCGTCGCCATGGTCATGGTGGTGGTCGTGGTCGTGGTCGTCGCCGTGGCCGCGTCCTGCCCGCTCACGCCATGCCTCCGTTGTGGTGGATCCCGTTGGTGCCGTGGGTGCCGTGGGTGCCGTCGAAACCGCCGGTGCCGGTGGGACCTGTATGGCCGGTGTGCCCGTCGAAACCGCCGGTGCCGGAAGTGCCGGGGGTGCCGTCGAAACCGCCGGTGCCGTCGAAACCGTGCGCGCCGGGGGCGGGCGCGCCGGTTCCGCCGAACCCGTCGTACCCGTTGGTCCCGTCGTACCCGTTGGTCCCGTCGTACCCGTTGGCTCCGTGGACCCCGTTGACCCCCTCGAACCCATTGGCCCCATTGGTCCCGTCGAACCCGGGCGCGCCGGTCGCGGTGAACCCGTCGAAGCCGTGGGCCGCGGCGGGCGCGTCGGCCATCGGCATCCCGGCCGTCCCGTCGGCCGCGGTGGAGGCGTCGAAACCGTTGCCCCCCAGGGTCCCGTTCGGTCCGGGCATCGCCGCGTCGAAGGCACCCGACGCGTCGAAGCCGTTGCCCCCCAGCGTCCCGTTCGGTCCGGGCGCCGCCGCGTCGAAGGCACCCGACGCGTCGAAGCCGTTGCCCCCCAGCGTCCCGTTCGGTCCGGGCGCCGCCGCGTCGAAGGCACCGGAGGCGTCGAAGCCGTTGCCGCCGAACGTGCCGTGCGGGCCCGGGGCCTGTGCGTCGAAGGCCTGCACGCCGCCCTCGCCCGGCTGCGCCTGGTGCGGGATGAGCGGCTCGGCGGGGGCCTCGGCCGCCTGCGCCGCGGCGGCCTCGCGCTCCGCGACGACCTCGCGGACCGCCTCGACCACGCCCCTGTAGCCCGAGCAGCGGCAGAGGTTGCCGCACAGCGCCTGCCGGGTCTCCAGTTCGCTGGGGGCGTGGTTGCCCTCCAGCAGGTCATGGATGGTCATGGCCATGCCGGGTACGCAGAACCCGCACTGCACCCCGCCCGACCTGCACAACGCCTGCTGCACGTCCGAGAGTTCCCCGTCCGTGGCCAGGCCCTCGACCGTGCGGACCTCGGACCCGGCCGCCGTCGCCGCCGGGACCAGGCAGGAGGCGACGAGCCGCCCGTCGACCTGGACCGCGCAGGCCCCGCACTCGCCCTGCGAGCAGCCGTCCTTGGCGCCGGCCAGGCCGAGCCGCTCGCGCAGCACGTAGAGCAGGGACTCCCCGATCCAGGCGCCGGTGACGGGCCGGTCGGCGCCGTTGACGCGCAGGACGTACGAGGCCGCCGGGTGCTCGTGGTGGGCGACGGCGGGGTGCCCTTCCTCCTCGTACGCCGCCTCCCCGAGCGGGAACTCCCCGGTGTCGTGCGCGGCCGGTGCCGCCAGGGCGCTGTCGGCGGTGTCCTCGTCCGGCGCGGGCGCGGCCTCCGCTTCGGCGGGGGCGGCGGGCGCCTCCGCGAAGCCGTGCCCGTGCGTCCCGTCCGGGGCCGGGACCGGGGCGGGCTCCGCCTCCGGCGCGGCGTCGGCGTCCTCGGCCTCCGCCGGCCGGGGCCGCTCGTCGCCGGCCGTCGGCTGCGCCGGGCCGTGGCCGTGGGAGGCCTCGATGTCGGGGGCGGCCTCCAGGACGTTCTCGGGCTCCGGACCGGCCTGGGGGAGGCCCTCCGGCAGCGGGGTCCCGACACCGGGACCGCCGAGCACCCTCGGCCCGCGTCCGGCCGCCCCGTGCGCCCCCGGGGCACCGCTGTCCGGCAGTACGCCGGAGCTCAGCAGCGCCTCGGGCGCCGCCGCGGGGTCCGTACCCGGACCGGCCTGCTGCTCGGGCGCCGCCCAGGGGGCCGCGGCCCCGCCGGGCAGGGTCACGGGGGCCTGGCCCCAGCCGGCGTCCAGGGCGCCGACCTGGAACTCGCCGGTCCCGCCGGCCATGTCGGCGGACCCGGCTCCGGCCGCCCCGCCGACCGTGCCCCCGGCACCCGTCAGGTCGGCCGGCAGCGTCCAGTGCCCGGTGGCCGCGGGGTCCTCGTCCCGGTGCAGCGCGTCCGGGAACTGCCACTCGGCCGTCGCCCCCGGGTCCGGTTCGGCCTGCGGAGCGGGGTACTGCCGAAGGTGCGGCTCGGCGTGCTGTTCTGCGTGCTGTCCGGCGTGCTGCGCGGCCCCGTGGGCGCCCGCGTGGGAGGAGAGGTGGGGGCCCGGCTGCCCGCCCGGGTGGGCGGCGTCGGGCTGCGCGCCGCCGTGGAACTCCGGGTGCGCCTCCGGCTCGGCCGCCGCGAAGGCGGCCGCCACCGACGCCGGGAGCGGGATGGAGGCCGGGATCGGCGCGCGGGCCGGCGCCGGCGCGGCCGCGCCGGGGGCCTGCGCGGGCGCCCCGCCCGCTTCGGGCCACTGGGCCGGCATCGTCCAGGTCCCGGTGGCGCTGGGGTCCGTACTGCCGGACGAACCCAGCGGCATGATCATCGGCGGCGGCACGAACCCGTGCCCGGGCGCCGCCAGGGGCTCCCCGCTGTCGAGCGCGTCCAGCATGTCCTGCGGCAGCTGCACGAAGGCGGTCGCGTCGGAGTCGTAGTCGCCCCCGTGCGGTACCGGCTCCCAGCCCCAGCCGGCCCCCGCGGCGCCGCCGTTCCCCGTGTTCCCCGTGTTCCCCGTCGTTCCGCTCACGTTCTCGTTCTCACTCATGAGGTCAGCGCCCTCCCCAGGGCCCTGCGCGCCAGCACGGCGACGGTCCGCCGCAGATGCAGTACTCCGGCGGAGACCTGCTGCCCCTGGTCGGGCACGCACGCGGCCGCGACGTACTCGCCGAAGGCCTCCAGGGCCTCCGGGGCCAGGTTCCGGTCCCCGTCCCAGTCGATCAGCGAGGCCACCCACTGCTCGGCCTCCAGCGGCCGCAGCGGCATCGGGGCCACCGCGCCGATCGCGCACCGCACGCCCCGGCGCGCGGGATCCAGCACGAGCCCCACGGACGCCACCGCCCGCCCCGGCCCGGTGCGCCCCGTGGCCTTCAGGAAGACCTGCGGCGCGTGCAGCAGCGGCACCCGGACGAAGCCGATCAGCTCGCCCGGCCGCAGCATGTCCCGCCCGGCCAGCAGGTGGGAGACGGGGATCTCGCGCTGCGAGCCGCCGGGGCCGACGATGACCAGCACCGCCTCCAGCGCGGCCAGCACGGGCAGCGCGTCACCGGTCGGCGCGGCCGTCGCGATGTTGCCGCCCAGGGTGCCAGCGTTGCGGATCTGCGGCGGGCCGGCCGCCCGCGCGGCCGCGGCCAGCCCCGGGATCAGAGCGGCGAAATCCGGCCGCCCCATCCGGGCGTGCGTCAGACCGGCGCCGAGCAGCGCGTGCCCGTCCTGGTACTGCCAGCCGCGGATCTCACTGATGCGCCCGAGGCCCACCAGCGCGGCGGGCCGCAGCAGTCCGGCGTTGACGGCGGCCATGAGGTCGGTGCCGCCGGCCACCGGGACGGCCGCGGGCATGGCGGCGAGCGCCGCGACGGCCTCGTCGAGCGAGGCCGGCAGCATCACGGACTGCGCCGCCTGCCCCGGCGACGCATGCGGGGTGTGCGGCCCCTGAGCCGAATGCGGTGTGTGCGGTGCGTGCGTGGTCAACCCAGCTGCCCCTTCCCGATGTCCCGGTCCTGGCGCTCACGCCTGTCCGCCGTACGGTACGTGCTCACCGCCGGGACGTGGCAACTCTGGCACATCTTCGGGAGCGCCCGGCGCGAGGGTCTCCCGCGCACCACCGGCCCGGCGGGGCGCGGGCCCGGCCGCGGTGCGGCCGGTCCACCTCCCGTACGCCCTCGGTTCACGCCCGTCACAGCCCGTCCGAGCCCCCGGCGCTCTCCGGCCCGCACGCTCCGGAACCCGTTCCCGGCGCCTTCGTACGACCTCGGTCCGAACGTCCGTTTTCCCCCGTATCGGCCATGTTCGAGCGACAGTTCCAAGGGATTCCGAAGAGTTCCGCTTCTGGTCGTCGCAAGCGCGGCCGGTGCCCGCGCACCCCGTCCGCCCGGGTCACACGATCGGAGGCGCGCCCTCGACCGGGCGCCCCCGCACCCCCGGACGCCGCTGCCACGGCAGCGGCCCGCCCGGTGGCCGGTAGTCGACCCCGAGGGCGTCCAGACGCGCCCGGTGGGCCCGCTCCCGCGCCTCGAAGCCGGCCCAGTCCCGGGATTCCGGTTCCGGCAGCCGCGACCACACCACCTCCGCGAAGGCCGCCAGCCGGGGGAACACCTGGTAGTCGACCCGCCCCTGGTGCTCCATCACCTCGGTCCACACGTTGGCCTGGGCGCCCAGCACGTGTGCGGCGGCCTCCGGCGACAACCTCGGCGGCACCGGCTCGAAGCGGTAGACGTCCTCCAGGGAGCGCACGTACCCGATGGGCACCGGCTCGTCGGGGCCGTCCGCCTGACGGTGGTCCAGGTACACCTGCTGCTCGGGGCACATCACCACGTCGTGTCCGGCCTCGGCGGCGGTGATCCCGCCCGCGTAGCCGCGCCAGGAGGAGACGGCCGCGCCGTCCGCGAGCCCGCCCTCCAGGATCTCGTCCCAGCCGATGAGCCGGCGGCCCCGGTCGGCGAGCCAGCGGTCGAAGTGCCGGACGAACCAGGACTGGAGGCCGTCCTCCCCGTCCACGCCCAGCTCCCGGATGCGCGCCTGCGCGGTCGCCGACGCCCGCCACTGCGCCTTCGGGCACTCGTCGCCGCCCACGTGCACGAACGGCGAGACCTCGGGCGGGAACAGCTCCAGCAGCTCCTCGAAGACCCCCTCGTAGAAGCGCAGGACCTCCTCGGTCGGCGCGAGCACGTTCTCGCTGACGCCCCAGTCGTCCCACACGCCCAGGGCGGCGGTGTCCACGACGTCCGCGTTGCCCAGCCAGGGGTAGGCGGCGATCGCGGCCTGGGAGTGCCCGGGGATGTCGATCTCGGGGACGATCCGCACGTGCCGCTCGGCCGCGTAGGCGACGATCTCGCGGAGGTCGTCCTGGCTGTAGAAGCCTCCGTGGGGGGTCTCGTTCCACAGCGGGGACGCCCGGTGCCCCCACCGGCTGCGGGCCCGCCAGGAGCCGGTCTCCGTGAGGTTCGGGTGGCGGCGGATCTCGACGCGCCAGCCCTGGTCGTCCGTCAGGTGCAGGTGGAGCACGTTGAGCTTGTGCGCGGCCAGCAGGTCGATGTAGCGCAGCACCCCGTCCTTGGGCATGAAGTGCCGGGCCACGTCCAGCAGCAGCCCGCGCCAGCCGAAGCGCGGGGCGTCGGCGATGCGGGCGTACGGGAGGTCCCAGGTCCGGCCGGGCCGCAGCGGCGCGCGCCGGTAGGCGTCGGGGCCGAGCAGCTGACGCAGCGTCTGGGCCGCCCAGAACAGCCCCGCCGCGTCCGCGCCGGACAGCTCGACGCCGTCGGGGCCGATCTCCAGCCGGTACGCCTCGGGCCCCGCGCCGTCCGGGGCGGCGGCGGGGTCCACGCGCAGGCGTACGTCGCCCCGCGCGCCCGCCGCGGCCGGCGGCAGCGCCCATCCGGCGGCTGCGCCGAGCTCCCGGCGCAGCCAGCGCGCCACGCCCTCGGCGCCGGGCCCGGCGTCGAGCAGCGGCTCCGGCCCGAAGGCGTAGCGGCGGCCCTGCGGGTCGGGAACGGCCGTCCGGGGTACGGGGATCAGGTCCATGCGTCAGCCCCTCACAGCAGAGCGCTCGTCGCCGCCGACCCTAGCCGCGCCGCCGGGACCGGAAAAGGCTCCCGGGGCGAAAGGTCCGGGCCAACGGGAAGGCCCCCGGGGCGCGCACGCGCACGCCCGGGGGCCTTCCCGGCGGTATGCCGGACGCGGCTACTGGTCCTTGCCGCCCTTGTCCTTGTCGCCGCCGGCGCCCATGGAGTCGTAGATCTCCTTGCACATGGGGCAGACGGGGTACTTCTTCGGGTCGCGGCCCGGCACCCAGACCTTGCCGCAGAGCGCGACGACGGGGGTCCCGTCGAGGGCGCTCGCCATGATCTTGTCCTTCTGGACGTAGTGGGCGAAGCGCTCGTGGTCGCCGTCGCCGTGGGACACCACCGGCGTCGGCTCTACGAGGGTCCCCGTACCAGTCCCGCGCTCGGGCTCAAGAGTGCTCATAAAACCAGGGTACTGAACCCCGCCGGGGTCAGTTCAGCGACGGGTCGTCCAGATAGGTGGCGACCATCGCGAGCTCGCTGCGCTGGCGGCGCAGCACCGCGCGCCACAGCCTTTCGGGGTCGGGGAAAAAGACGTCGCCGGGCTCGGAGTCCACGACGTACCAGGCGCCGTCGCCCAGCTCCGCCTCCAGCTGGCCGGGCCCCCAGCCGGAGTACCCGGCGAAGATGCGCAGGCCCCCGAGGGCGGCGGCGAGCAGTTCCGGCGGGGCCTCCAGGTCGACGAGCCCGATGGCCCCGTGCACACGGCGCCAGCCGAGCGGGCCCTCCTCACCCGGTATCACCGCGACCCCCAGGGCCGAGTCCAGGGCGACGGGTCCGCCCTGGAACACCACGCCGGGGTCGCCGGCGAGCGGGGCCCACGGCAGCAGGATGTCGCGGACGTCCACGGGGGTGGGCCGGTTGAGGACCACGCCGAGGGAGCCCTGCTCGTCGTGGTCGAGCAGCAGCACCACCGCGCGGTCGAAGTTCGGATCCGCGAGGGCGGGGGTGGCCACGAGCAGCCGCCCTGTGAGGGAGGACACCTCGGTCATGGGCACATGATCTCGCACAATCGCCCTCCGGGGGGAGCGGGCGGCGCGATCGGACCCCGCACCGCCCGGGGCGCACGGCTGCAGAGGGGAGCGCGCGCCGCCCCACCCGCCGGAACACAACAATCCGCTACCTGGCGGACACCGTACGTGGTGTACCGAATTCATGACAGTCCTACGGCCCCGTCACCCATACAAACAAGGGGGTGGTGGCCCTTACCCTTACGTCTGGTCCCCTGCCCATCCACTCCGGAACGCGAGATCCATGACCGGCAACGATGTCCTGCTTGTCCACGGCGGAACCCCGCTCGAGGGCGAGATCCGTGTCCGCGGTGCGAAGAACCTCGTGCCGAAGGCCATGGTGGCCGCCCTGCTCGGCAGCGAGCCGAGCCGGCTGCGCAATGTTCCCGACATCCGTGACGTGCGGGTCGTGCGCGGTCTGCTCCAGCTGCACGGCGTGACCGTGCGCCCCGGCGAGGAGCCGGGCGAGCTGGTCCTCGACCCCTCGCACGTCGAGAGCGCGAACGTCGCCGACATCGACGCGCACGCGGGCTCCTCCCGCATCCCGATCCTCTTCTGCGGCCCGCTGCTGCACCGCCTCGGGCACGCCTTCATCCCGGGCCTGGGCGGCTGCGACATCGGCGGCCGGCCGATCGACTTCCACTTCGAGGTGCTCCGCCAGTTCGGCGCGACCATCGAGAAGCGCGAGGGCGGCCAGTACCTGGAGGCCCCGCAGCGCCTTCGCGGATGCAAGATCCGCCTGCCCTACCCGTCGGTCGGCTCGACCGAGCAGGTCCTGCTGACGGCCGTGCTGGCCGAGGGCGTGACCGAGCTCAGCAACGCCGCCGTCGAGCCCGAGATCGAGGACCTCATCTGCGTGCTGCAGAAGATGGGCGCGATCATCTCGATGGACACCGACCGGACCATCCGGATCACCGGTGTCGACCGCCTGAGCGGCTACAACCACAAGGCGCTCCCGGACCGCCTGGAGGCGGCGTCCTGGGCGTCCGCGGCCCTGGCGACCGGCGGCAACATCTACGTCCGCGGGGCGCAGCAGCGCTCGATGATGACCTTCCTGAACACCTTCCGGAAGGTCGGCGGCGCCTTCGAGATCGACGACGAGGGCATCCGCTTCTGGCACCCGGGCGGCCCGCTCAACGCCATCGCGCTGGAGACGGACGTCCACCCCGGCTTCCAGACCGACTGGCAGCAGCCGCTGGTCGTGGCCCTGACGCAGGCCTCCGGCCTGTCGATCGTCCACGAGACGGTCTACGAGTCCCGCCTCGGCTTCACCTCGGCGCTCAACCAGATGGGTGCTCACATCCAGCTGTACCGCGAGTGCCTGGGCGGCAGCGCCTGCCGCTTCGGCCAGCGCAACTTCCTGCACTCGGCGGTCGTCTCCGGCCCCACCAAGCTGCAGGGCGCCGACCTGGTCATCCCCGACCTGCGCGGCGGGTTCTCGTACCTGATCGCGGCGCTGGCGGCCGAGGGCACCTCGCGCGTCCACGGCATCGACCTGATCAACCGCGGCTACGAGAACTTCATGGAGAAGCTCGTCGAGCTGGGCGCCAAGGTCGAGCTGCCCAACGGCGACCTGGCCTGACACCCCGTCCCGGCGATCGGGAACGATCACCGGGGCCCATCCGTCCGGATCTTCCCCTCCCGGGGCCCGCAAGGCCCCTGGGAGGCCCTGGAAGGCCCGGGAAAGGCCTGAGGGCGGCCACCCCACCGGGGTGGCCGCCCTCGGCCGTTCTACGTACCACTGCCGTCCCGAGGGCCTGCGCGGCCCTCGGCACAAGGGCGGTACTACTTGCCCTTGGCGGCTTCCTTGAGCTTGGAGCCCGCGGAGACCTTCACGCTGTAGCCGGCCGGGATCTGGATGGGGTCGCCGGTCTGCGGGTTGCGCGCGGTGCGAGCCGCACGGTGGGTGCGCTCGAAGGTCAGGAAGCCGGGGATGGTGACCTTCTCGTCGCCCTTGGCGACGATCTCGCCGACGGTCTCGGCGAGCGCGGCCAGAACGGCGTCGGCGTCCTTGCGGGTCACCTCGGCGCGCTCGGACAGAGCGGCCACCAGCTCACTGCGGTTCATGTTGTACTCCCGTGTTCAACTTGCCTTAGAGGCGTGAGATCGAAGCCGATGCTGCCAGGGCCCTAGGACAGTCCCCGGACCCGGGTCTGAACGTCAGACCCTCTCGCCCGGTTACGCATCCTGCCCCCACCAGCGGCGGGAAAGCCAATCCGGCACCCGCCAGGGTCACACGAAAAGCGCCACAGTCACGCCGCAGTGACGCTCCGTCGCACCCGAGGCTCCGACGCCGATGCGGACCGCGCACAGTGCGGGCATCCCCGCAACCCTAGAGGCGCCCCGCCGGGCCCGCATCCCGCGACGCGCCGGGATCAGACCGTGGGGCCCGTCACAGCGGCCTTCTCGGCACCGGCCTGGGCCGCCTTGCGGACGGCGCCGGCGACGGCACCCGCGACCTTGTCGTTGAAGACGGACGGGATGATGTAGTTCGCGTTCAGCTCGTCCCGGCCGACGACGTCGGCGAGGGCGGTGGCGGCGGCCAGCATCATGTCGGTGTTCACGGTCCGGGACTGGGCGTCCAGGAGGCCGCGGAAGACGCCGGGGAAGACCAGCACGTTGTTGATCTGGTTCGGGAAGTCCGAGCGACCGGTGGCCACGACGGCGGCGGTCTGGCGCGCGACGGCCGGGTCCACCTCCGGGTCCGGGTTCGCGAGCGCGAACACGATGGCCCCCTCGGCCATGGCGGCGACGTCCTCGCCGGAGAGCACGTTGGGGGCGGAGACGCCGATGAAGACGTCGGCGCCGACCACGGCCTCCTTGAGGGTGCCGGTGTAGCCCTCGGGGTTGGTGTTGTCGGCGATCCAGCGCAGCGGGGAGTCCGGCGCGGCGTCGACCAGGTCGGGGCGGCCGGCGTGCACGACGCCGTGGATGTCGGCGCTGACGGCGTTCTTCACGCCGGCGGCGAGGAGCAGCTTGAGGATGGCCGTACCGGCGGCGCCGGCGCCCGACATGACGACCTTGACGTCCTCAACTGCCTTGCCCACGACGCGCAGTGCGTTGGTGAGGGCGGCGAGGACGACGATGGCGGTGCCGTGCTGGTCGTCGTGGAAGACGGGGATGTCGAGGGCCTCGCGCAGCCGGGCCTCGATCTCGAAGCAGCGGGGCGCGGAGATGTCCTCCAGGTTGATGCCGGCGAAGCCGGGGGCGATCGCCTTGACGATGGCCACGATCTCGTCGGTGTCCTGGGTGTCCAGGCAGATCGGCCAGGCGTCGATCCCCGCGAAGCGCTTGAAGAGGGCCGCCTTGCCCTCCATGACGGGCAGCGCGGCCATCGGGCCGATGTTGCCCAGGCCCAGGACGGCGGAGCCGTCGGTCACGACTGCGACGGAGTTGCGCTTGATGGTCAGGCGGCGCGCGTCCTCGGGGTTCTCGGCGATGGCCGTGCACACGCGGGCGACGCCCGGGGTGTAGATCATCGAGAGGTCGTCACGGTTGCGGATGGGGTGCTTGGACGACATCTCGATCTTGCCGCCGAGGTGCATCAGGAAGGTGCGGTCGGAGACCTTCCCGAGGCTGACGCCCTCGATGCCGCGCAGCTTCTCGACGATCTCGTCGGCGTGGGCGGTGGAGGTCGCGGCGATGGTGACGTCGATACGGAGCTTCTCGTGGCCGGAGGCGGTCACGTCGAGGCCGGTGACCGAGCCTCCGGAAGACTCCACGGCGGTGGTGAGCTGGGAGACCGCGGTTCCGCTCGCGGGCACTTCCAGGCGGACCGTCATCGAATACGAGACGCTGGGCGCCGTTGCCATGGCCGTGTTCCTCTTCTGTCCCTGGTTCTTCTGTGAGCACAGGGTCCCGCGCGGCGCCACCCGTTCGATGGCAGGTTCGGCAGGACCTGTTGTCCGATCGTCCCACCTACCAGCCGGTACAAGGTAACCAGCTACAAATTTCGGAAGAACACTTCCACCATACGAGATAACTCCGGGCGTTGGAATGGTGGGTCCACACAAAACAGGTCCGCGCCCCCCTTGAACGGAGGGCGCGGACCTGGTGTTCCGACTAAGACACCGACCCGCCATGCTCGCCTCGCGGCAAGTGGTCGCTCTAAGCGACGAAGGTTGGGCCCGGGGGCTTGGATCGAGCCGGTGTCGTACCCAGGCTAACAAAGGATCGCCCGAAGCGATCCCCCTCCCGCGAGTCGGACGGCGCCGTCACGCTCCCGGCCGCGGGCCGTTCGGCCTCAGGCCCGGATCAGGGGCACAGGAGCTCCGGCACCCCGTTCCCGTCCGGGGAGTCGCCCTCCGCCGAGACCACCGTCAGCTGCTGCGTGGCGCGCGTCAGCGCCACGTACAGCACGCGCAGGCCGGCCGGGGACTCCGCCGCGATCTCCGCCGGGGAGACCACCACCGTCGCGTCGTACTCCAGGCCCTTCGCCTCCAGGCTGCCCAGCGCCACCGCCCGCTCGCCCAGGCCGGCGAGCCAGCCCGCCGCCTCGGCGCGCCGGTCCATGGCCACGACCACGCCCACCGTGCCGTCCACCTGGCCCAGCAGCCGCCGGGTCTCCTCCCGCACCGCCGCCCCGAGGTCCTCCCCGGCGGTCGTGAAGCGGGGCTCCAGGCCCGTCGAGCGCACCGCCGTCGGCGGCTCCATCCCCGGCATCGCCAGCTCCAGCACCCGCGAGGCCACCTCGGCGACCTCGGCCGGGTTGCGGTAGTTCACCGTCAGCGTGAACCGCCGGCGCGGCCGGCTGCCCAGCGCCTCGTCACGGGCGGCGGCAGCCTCGTCGGGGTCCGTCCAGGAGGACTGCGCCGGGTCCCCGACCACCGTCCAGGTGCCCGTACGGCCCCGCCGGCCCACCATCCGCCACTGCATCGGCGTCAGGTCCTGGGCCTCGTCCACGATCACGTGCGCGTACTCGGTCCGCTCCGCCGCGATCCGCTCGGCGCGCTCCCAGGTGGTCTCCTCGCGGGTCGGCATCAGCTCCTCCAGCCCGCTGAGCTGGTCCAGCGGGTCCATCTCCCGCTTGCGCCTCGGCCGCGCGGGCGCGCCGAGGAGCTGCTGGAGCTCGTCGAGCAGCGCCACGTCGTGCACCGAGAGGGGCCCCGAGCCGTCCGCCCCGACCCGGCGCAGCGAACGCGCGAGCTGTCGGGTCTCGCGCGGGTTCAGGTCCCGGCGCGACCAGCGGCCCAGGCGCCGCTCGTCGGCCATGGCGGCCAGCACCCGGCGCGGGGTGAGCTCCGGCCACCAGGCGTTCAGGAAGCCGAGGAAGTCGTCCTCGGTGGAGATGTCCTCGTCGAAGGCGCTGCGCAGCTCGGCGGCCAGCTCCGGGTCGCTGTGCCGGCCGGACGCGCCGGTCTTCGCGTACAGGGCGTCCAGCAGCAGCTTGCGGGCGCGCGGGCGCAGCAGGTTCACGGGGGTGGTGCCGCCCAGCACGTTCTGCCGGATCCGGTTCAGCTCCGGGGCCTCCAGCTCGACGCGGCGGCCGAAGGCCACCACGCGCAGCCGCTCCGGGGCGTCGCCCAGCTCCAGCGCGCCGCGCACCGCCTTGCGGAGCACCTTGAGCATGCGGGAGGAGCCCTTGATCCGTGCCACGGCGGGCTCGTCGTACGTGCTCGCCTCGGCGCCGTCGACGAGGGAGCCGAGCGCCCGGATCGCGACCTGCCCCTCCTCGCCGAGCGAGGGCAGCACGCCCTCGGTGTAGGCGACGAGCAGCGGGGTCGGCGAGACGATCAGGATGCCGCCGGAGTAGCGGCGCCGGTCCTGGTAGAGGAGGTAGGCGGCGCGGTGCAGGGCCACGGCGGTCTTGCCGGTGCCCGGCCCGCCCGCGACCTCCGCGACCGAGGCGGCGGGGGCGCGGATCACCAGGTCCTGCTCGGCCTGGATGGAGGAGACGATGTCCCGCATGCTGTGCGTCCGGGCCCGCCCGAGGGCGGCCATCAGCGCACCGTCTCCGATCGCCGGCAGCTCCCGGCCGCCGAGGCTGGCGGTGATCTCGGGACGCATCAGGTCGTCCTCGACCCCGAGCACCTTGCGGCCCTTGGACCGGATCACCCGGCGGCGGATCACCCGGCCGGGGTCCTTGGGCGTCGACCGGTAGAACGGCGCGGCCGCGGGGGCGCGCCAGTCGATGACGAGCGGCGCGTAGTCGCTGTCGAGCACGCCGATCCGCCCGATGTGCAGGGTCTCGGCGATGTCGGCGGTGAGGTCGGGCCGGATCGCGTCCTCGGCGGGCTGGACGGAGGTGTAGGCGCCGTCGGGCCCCCGTTCCCCGTCCTTCCCGAGCACGAGGTCGATCCGCCCGAAGAGGAAGTCCTCGAACTCGTTGTTGAGCCGGTTGAGGTGGATCCCGGCGCGGAAGACCTGCGCGTCCCGCTCGGCGAGCGCGCCGGGCGTACCGACCTGGCCGCGCTTGGCGGCGTCGTTCATGAGGAACTCGGCCTCGTGGATCTTCTCCTCAAGGCGTCGGTACACCTGATCGAGATGCGTCTGCTCGACCGCGATCTCCCGATCGCGGACGGAATCCGCCGTGCTGTCGACAGCGGCATTCTGCGCGGCCACCAAGGCCCCCTTCTGACGTGCGTGGGCGACCGTCAACCGTACGCGAACCAGCCCCCACTCCGCACGCCCGGTCCGCGCGGCGGCCCCTCGGGTGTCGTTCCGCCCCGCGCGCCGCCGCGTACGGCCTATGCCACCGCGCCCCGCACCCGCCTCCTGTGCCGGGCCACGCGCTCCCGGTTGCCGCAGACCTCGCTGGAGCACCAGCGGCGGCGGTGGCCACGAGAAGTGTCCAGGTAGAGGCGGGCGCAGCCGTCACCGCCGCAGGAGCGGAGCAGGGCCAGGTCGCCGGGGTCGGTGAGGAGCTCCACCGCGTCCCGGGCCACCGTGGCCAGCAGGCCCGCGCATTCGACACCGCCGCACAGCTCCCGTACCAGGTGCCCCTCCCGGTCCCGTACCGCGCACACCCCCGGCGGGGGCCCCGCGGCGGCCGCGTTGACGCGGGCCAGGGCGTCCTCCTCCGGTCCCGCGCCGGCCAGTTCGGCCCGGACGAGGCGGTCGACGTCGCGGCGCAGCAGGCGGAAGGACTCGACCCAGTCGGGCCCGAGCCGGCCGAGCGGGGTGCGGTCGGGCACCAGCCCGGCGCCGACCAGCCACAGGCGCAGCTCGTCGCCGTCACGGAGGGCCTCGGCCCCTCGGGGAGTCCGGGTCGCCAGCAGGTCCAGACAGACCCGCCCGGAATCGAACCACATGGCCGTCACCGCCTCGGTCGCCGTGGGACGCCCTCCCAGAGTGCCGTCGCCGTACGCGAAGCGGAAGCCCCGTGCGGGGGGCCGTCGCGGCTACGGCGCAGGCGGCGGGTCGTCGTGCAGCACGCGCTGGAAGAGCCGGTGGTCGCGCCAGGCGCCGTTGATGTGGAGGTAGCGGGGTGCGAGTCCGCACTCGGTGAAGCCCGCCTTGGCCAGGACCCTCATCGAGGCGGTGTTGTCGACCAGGGTCTGGGCCTCGACCCGGTGCAGCCCGAGCTCGTCGCGGGCCGTGCGGCAGACCTCCTCCAGGGCGGCGGTGATCAGTCCGCGGCCCTGCCGGTCCTGGTCGATCCAGTAGCCGACGCCGCCGCTGAGCAGGGGCCCGCGGACGATGTTGCCGAGGTTGACCGCCCCGATGACCGCGCCGCCCGCCGGCTCGACGAGCAGGTACGGGAGCAGCCGCCCGGCCTCCTGTTCGGCGAGCATGCCCTCGATGCGGGCCCGCTGGGCGGCCTCGGTGTAGTACTCCTCGGGCCGCCAGGGGTCGTAGGGCGCCATGTACGCCCGGTTGCGGATCAGTACCTCGGTCAGCGCGGCGGCGTCGTCGACGGCCGGGCTCCTCATCTCCACCCCGTTGATGATCACGTGGGCACGCTAGCGGACGGTCCCCGCCGCGCTCCAGCCCTCGCCGTCACCGGGATCCAGCGAGAGCCGGTAGCCGCGCTTGACCACCGTCTGGATCAGGTTCGGCTCCCCGAGGGCGGCCCGGAGCCGGGCCATCGCCGTCTCGACGGCGTGCTCGTCGCGCCCGGAGCCCGGCAGGGTGCCCAGCAGGTCCGCCCGGGACACCACCCAGCCGGGCCGCCGGGCCAGCGCCGCCAGCAGGGCCATCCCGGCCGGCGGCACGGGGCGCAGCCGGTCGTCGACCACCACGGCGTGCCCCCGGATCTCCAGCCGGTGCCCCGCGACGGGCAGGACCCGTGCCCGGCCGGGGAGTTCCTGGCAGAGCAGCTGCACCAGCGGCCCGAGGCGGAAGCGCTCCGGCTGGACGGTGGCCACCGCCTCGCCCTGGAGCGGCAGCGCGGTCACCGGCCCCACGCAGGCCGCGAGCACCGGCCCCCGCAGCGCCTCCAGAACCGCCTCGCGCAGCCCCCGTTCCCCGGCCCGGGAGAGCAGGGAGGCGGCGGCGGGCGCGGAGGTGAAGGTGACGGCGTCCACCGCCCCGACGGCCACCGCGTCCAGCAGCCGGTCCAGCAGCGCAAGGTCCTCCGGCGGCATCCACCGGTACACCGGCACCGGCACCACCTCGGCCCCGCCGTCCCGCAGCGCCTCCACGAACCCGGGCAGCGGCTCGCCGTGCAGCTGGAGCGCGATGCGCCGCCCGGCGACGGGGCCGGCCAGCAGCCGGTCCAGCACCTCGGCCAGGGACTCGGACTGCGGGGACCAGGCCTCGACCAGCCCGGCGGCGCGTACGGCCCCCTTGACCTTCGGCCCGCGGGCGAGGAGTTCGGTGGTGCGCAGCCGCTCCAGGAGCCGCTCGCCGATCCCCCAGCCGTCGGCGGCCTCGATCCAGCCGCGGAAGCCGATCGCGGTGGTGGCGACGACGGCGTCGGGCGGGTTGTCGACGAGGTCCCGGGTGGCGGCCAGCAGCTCACCGTCGTCGGCGAGCGGCACGATCCGCAGCGCGGGCGCGTGCACCACCGCGGCGCCGCGCCGGCGCAGCAGGGCGATCAGCTCGTCCGCGCGGCGCGCGGCGGTGACTCCGACGGTGAACCCCGCGAGGGGCCCGTGCGTAGCGTCGTCCATCGTGGTGACCTGCCTTGCCCAGTGCGTCCGTCCCTGAAGCCGACGTCGGCGTCGGCCGGCCTCGACATGCCGGTAACCGAGCCTGCCAACCGGTCGTGTCGGGCTCGGTTCCGCCGTATTTCCGTGCCGTTAACCGCCTTTGGCCCTCCCGGGCCCCCTCACACGGAGGTGAGCTGGGGTTTCGTCCCGCTGTCGGCCGCCTCGGGGCCCGCGTGCGGGGCGGCGGGCCGGCGAAGGTATACCGCCCAGGTGACGGCGCAGCACACGGCGTAGAAGCCGAGGAAGGCGACGAAGGCCGTGGTGCCCTCCCCCGAAGCCGAGAAGGCCTCGCGGAAGGCCAGGTTGATGCCGAGTCCGCCGAGCGCTCCGACGGCGCCGATCAGGCCCATGGCGGCCCCGGACAGCCGCCGCCCCTGCGCGGCGGCCTCCTCGCCGCCGAGCCCGCGGGCGAGCGCCTGGGCCTGGAAGATGCCGGGGATCATCTTGTACGTGGAGCCGTTGCCCAGCCCGCTGAGCGCGAACAGGGCGGTGAAGCCGACGAGGAACACCGGCAGGGACTCCCGTACGGAGGCCAGGACGACCACACCGGTCGCCGCGGCCATCGCCACGAACGCCCCCAGGGTGATCCTCGCCCCGCCGAACCGGTCGGCGAGCGCCCCGCCGACGGGCCGGACGAGCGAGCCGAGCAGCGGGCCGACGAAGGTGAGGGACGCGGCCTGGAGCGGGGTGCGCCCGAACTGGGTCTGGAGGACGAGCCCGAAGGCGAAGCTGTAGCCGATGAAGGAGCCGAAGCAGCCGACGTACAGCAGGGCCATGATCCAGGTGTGCGGCTCGCGGACGGCTTCCCGGACCGCGCCCGCGTCGCCCCGGACGGGGGCCAGGTTGTCCATGCGGGCGAGGGCCAGCGCGGCGGCGGCCACGATCAGCGGGAGGTACGCGGCGAGCAGCAGCCGGGGGTGTCCGGCGCCGGCGGCGGCGATGACGAGGAGCGCGGCGAGCTGGACGACCGGGACGCCGATGTTGCCGCCGCCGGCGTTGAGGCCGAGGGCCCAGCCCTTCTTCCGGAGGGGGAAGAAGGCGTTGATGTTGGTCATGGAGGAGGCGAAGTTGCCGCCGCCCACCCCGGTCAGCGCGGCGACGGCGAGGAAGGTCCCGTACGGGGTGCCGGGTTCCATGACGACCAGTGCGGCCGTGGTCGGCGCGAGCAGCAGCAGGGCGCTGACGACGGTCCAGTTGCGGCCGCCGAAACGGGCGACGGCGAAGGTGTAGGGGACCCGGACCAGGGCGCCGACGGCGGTGGCGGTGGCGATGAGGAAGAACTTCCCGGCGGGGTCGATCCCGTAGGCGGGGCCCATGAAGAGCACCATCACGGACCACAGCGACCAGATGGAGAAGCCGATGTGCTCGGAGAGGACGGAGTAGAGGAGGTTGCGGCGGGCGGTGCGCTCACCGGTCTCCCGCCAGAAGGCCTCGTCCTCGGGGTCCCAGTGCTCGATCCAGCGGCCTCCCCGGCGACCGCGCGGGCCGTCCCCCCGGCTGCCGCCCCCTTCGTGCGGTGCGGTCCTCGTCGTAGCGGTCATCACACGCCTCCACAGCTGTCGCGTACGTGGCGACGACGCTAGGAACGGCGCGTTTCGGCCCCGGTCCCCGCCGGATGACCGGGGGGAAACCTTGCTCTCACCCGCCGCGGGCGCCGGATGTGAGACCTCCCGGGAGCCAGCTGTCCGGGGGGAGTTCCAGCCAGCGGTGGGCGTCCTGGAGTTCGGCGGCGGCGCGGGCGAGGGCGTCCAGGCCGGGGTGGCGCAGCCCCGCGCGCCAGACCATGGACAGCGGGGAGAGCGGTACGGGGTCCACGAGGAGGCGTTTGACGCAGCCGGGCATGTCGAGGAAGCCGATGGTGACCAGGACCGGGTTGCGGGTCTTGGCCATCACCCGCATGAACTCCTCCTTGCCCATCGCCACCGGCGCGGGCGGCGCCACCGCGATGCCCCGCCCGGCGAACAGCTCGTGGGCCAGCCGGGTCCACTCCAGGGTGCGCGGGTTGCCCGCCCCGGCGTAGACGGTCTCCCCGGCGAGCGCGTCGAGCGGTACGGATTCCAGCGCGGCCAGGGGGTGTTCCTCGGGCAGGAGGACGGCGAGGGGTTCGTGGCGTACGGGCAGGTGCGCGAGCCTGGCCCGCAGGGCGGGGTCCAGGCCTGCGACGTAGCCGAAGGAGACGTCGAGCCGACCCGCGGCGATCTCGGTGGCGGCGTGGGTGAGGCCGCTCTCGAAGCGGGCCATCAGCTCGTGGCCGGGGGCGAGTTCGCGGGCGCGCTCCAGGACGAGGCGGGCGGTGGTGGGGCCGTCGGTGTTGAGGTCGACGAGGAGGGCGGGGGGCGGCCCGGCGAAGGCGGCGGCCAGTTCCTCGTGGGCGCGGAGCACCTCGCGGGCGTGGGGCAGCAGGCGCACCCCGTCGGCGGTGAGCTCGACGGCGCGGGTGGTGCGGGTGAACAGGGTCGTTCCCAGGGCGTGTTCGAGCCGGCGGACGTCGCGGCTGAGGGCCTGCTGGGCCACGTAGAGGCGGGCGGCGGCGCGGGTGAAGTGCAGCTCCTCGGCGACGGCGAGGAAGCCGCGCAGCAGCCGGGGGTCCACGTCGGGGGAGGTCACCCGGAGAGATTAACAACAGGGTGGCGTGAATGGCCCCGGAACAGGTGTTGGACCAGTGCCGGGGCCGGGCCGCAGGCTCGTGGCATGCCGCAGGAAACCCCGCTCATGGCCGTCACGGGCACCACCCTCGTCCTGGCCGCCCCGACCCCGCCCCCGCTCGGACCCCGCGCCCGGACCCGCGCCGCGACCCCGGCCCGGATCCCGCTCGGACCCCGCGCCCGGACCCGCGCCGCGACCCCGGCGCCGGCCGCCGCCCCGACTCCCGCAGGGGCACACGCCCCGGAATCCGCCGGCACCCCGGCGCCGACGGCGGCCGCCCACGACCTCCGGGCCCCGCGCACGGCCGGCGCACCCGCCCCGGACCCCGCCGGACCCCGCGCCCGGTCCCGCGCGGGGACCCGTGTCCTCGGCCCCTACGCCCGGCTGTTCACCGTCCCCGGGGCGCGCGGGTTCACCGCCGGGAACCTGCTCGCCCGGCTCCCCATGGGCATGTTCGCGATCAGCGCGGTGATGATGATCGCCGGGCAGCGCGGCTCGTACGCCCTGGCCGGCGCGGTCACCGCGACCGGCATGGCCGCCACCGCCGTCGTCGGGCCGTGGACGGCCCGCCTCGTCGACCGGTACGGGCAGGCCCGGATCGCCGTGCCCGCCACGGTGATCGCCGTCCTCGGCTCGCTCTCCCTGGTCCTGTGCGTCCGTACGGAGGCCCCCGCCTGGACCCTGTTCGCCTCCTACGCGGCCACCGCCACCACCCCCAACATCGGCGGCATGTCCCGGGCCCGCTGGACGCACCTGCTGCCCCGCTCCGCGCACCACACCGCGATGTCCTTCGAACAGGCCGCCGACGAGCTGTGCTTCATGCTCGGCCCGGTCCTCGCCGCCTTCCTGTGCACCGCCGCCTTCCCGGAGGCGGGCACCCTCACCGGGGCGGCACTGCTGCTGACCGGCATGCTGGTGTTCACCGCGCACCGCGCCACCGAGCCCCCGGCCGGCGGGGCGCCCAGGGCCGCGGGAGGCCGGTCCCCGCTGCGCGCCCTGCTCCCGCTCCTCGGCCTCTTCCTCGCCACCGGCCTGGTCTTCGGTTCGATGGAGGTCACCTCGATCGCCCACCTCTCCGCCCTGGGCCTCGGCGGCACGTCCGGCCCGGTGCTCGCGCTCCAGGCGGCGGGCTCCTGCGTGGCCGGACTGCTGTACGGGGCGCGGCGCCCGAGGAGCCTGCGGACCTGCCTGGTCGCGCTGGCCGGGGCGATGACCCTGCCCTGGGCGGCGGCCGCCACCGGCTCCCTCGTCCCGCTGGCCCTGGCCCTGCTGCTGGCCGGGATGTCCACGGCGCCGGTGATGGTCACCGCGATGGGCCTGGTCCAGTCCCGC
Organism: Streptomyces sp. NPDC001373; assembly: GCF_042895815.1. NCBI lineage: Bacteria > Bacillati > Actinomycetota > Actinomycetes > Kitasatosporales > Streptomycetaceae > Streptomyces > Streptomyces sp. NPDC001373. Next base: position 54,362 of record NZ_JBIAWQ010000012.1, on the reverse strand, counting down.
ACCCCCGAGGGCCGCCTCAACGAGGGCATGACGCTGGCCGTCACCGCGATCCTCGCCGGAATCTCGGCCGGCTCCGCCACGGCGGGCCTGGCCGTCGACCGCCTCGGCACGGGGATGGCGTACCTCCTGCCGGCCGCCGCGGCACTGGCCGCACTGCTCATCGGACCGGCGACTCCGCGACCGGGCCGTTGATCGGGATTTCATCCGGCTGCCGGGTGACGCCGCTCGCGTGGGTCGCACCCTTCCCGGCCGCGATCGGCCATAACTGGGGAGGCCTTCCCCCAGCACCCTTCCCTTCGCGGAGGAACCCCCCTTGTCTGCTTCGCGTTCCGTCTCCTCGGCCCTGATCGTCGCGGCCGTCACCGCGTCCTGCCTGATGCCGGCCGTGCCCGCCCTGGCGGACTCCCCGCACGTCCGCTTCTCCCAGCCGTACGTCCCCTCCATCGCCCCCGGGAAGACGGGCCGCGTCGTCATCGCGGCCCTGAACGGGGCGGACCCGGCGCACAGCGGCACCTTCCGGATCACCGCCCCGGAGCGGACCACGTTCCCCGAGGCCCGGTTCTACTGGAACGGCCAGCGGGCGGGCGGCTCGTGCACCCGGTCCTCCGACGCGCGCCGGCTGACCTGCTCCGCCGGGACCCGCGCCGGCTTCGCCTTCCCGGCGAACACCCAGACCCGGCTGGCGGTTTCCCTCGCCGTGGACGCCGCCGCCCCGGAGGGCACGACGCTGGACGGCGGCGAGTGGTCGGACGGGGAAGGCGCACCGGCCCTCTTCGCCGTGGCCACCCCGGTGCGCGGCCCGAAGGGCGACGACGGCCCGCCCGGACACGACGGCCACGACGGCCACGACGGCAAGCCGGGCCACCACGGCAGGCCCGGCCGCCCCGGCCCCAAGGGCGACAAGGGAGACAAGGGAGACACCGGAGAGCGCGGCCCCAAGGGCGACCGGGGCGACACCGGCGACCGCGGCCCGAAGGGCCACACCGGCGACCGCGGCCCGAGGGGCCCCAAGGGCGACAGGGGCGACCAGGGCCCGGCCGGACCGCAGGGACCGCAGGGCGACCGCGGCCCCAAGGGGGACAAGGGAGACCGGGGCAAGCCCGGCGACTGCAAGTGCGGCAGCGGCCACGGCGGCAAGGACGAGCACCACGGCAAGGGCGGCAAGGACCACCACGGCAAGGGCGACCACCCCGGCGAGGGCGGCCCGAAGGCCCGCATCGTCACCTCCGGCCAGGGCCTCGGCATCCGCTCCGGCCCCGGCACGGGCTACGGGAAGACCGGCAGGATCGCGGCCGACACGGTCGTCGCGCTCCAGTGCAAGGTCGACGGCGAGCAGGTCGACGACAACGCGATCTGGTACAAGCTCGCCGACGGCCGCGGCTGGATCGCCGCCCGCTACGCCCTGAACCTCAACAAGGTCCCGTACTGTTCCTGACCGCACCCGACGGCCGCACCGCCGCTCCCCCGCCGCCCGCACCGGCGGCGGACCGGCCCCGGACCGGGCACGACGAAGCCCCGCGGCCGGCCGGCCGCGGGGCTTCGTCCGCACCACCCGTCACACGCGCTTCGCCCACTCCTCGCGCAGCATCCCGAAGAGCACGCGGTCGTAACGCTCCCCCGCCACCAGCACGGCCGCCCTCAGGCGCCCCTCCTCGCGGAAGCCGAGCGCCGAGAACGCCCGCACGGCACGCTCGTTGCCGCTCCAGGTGTCCAGCTCCAGCCGGTGCAGCCCGTACGCGCCGAACAGGTGGTCCACGAGCATCCGCGTCGCGTCCCGGCCGTGGCCGCGGCCCCAGAACTCCCGCTCGCCGATGGTGACGCCCAGTGTGGCCACCCCGAGGTAGGGGTCGAGGTCGCGGTAGTCGGCCATGCCGATGACCCGCCCGCTCGCCAGGTCCTCGACCGTGAACACGGCCGACTCCCTCGGCACGAGCCGCAGCATCCGCTCGAACGCGAGCCCGACCGCCTCGGCGGTGACCGGCCCGAAACAGGGATCACCGGCCGAGGCCAGGCGCACGACCTCCGGGTCGTTGCGCCACCGCAGGTGGTGCTCGGCGTCTTCGGCGCGCAGCGCGCGCAGTCTCACCAGGTTTCCTTCGAACATCGCGCCACCCTAATCGATCATGGACGCGGATCAAGGGCCCGCACGCCCTGCGGGCGCCGCACATGACGAAGGCCCCGCAGCCGACCGGCTGCGGGGCCCTCGCCCACATGGGATGAGTGGAGATGGCGGGAATCGAACCCGCGTCCAACGGTGCAGAAGCAGGGCTTCTCCGAGCGCAGTCCGCTGCGCTTTTCTCGGCCCCGGAGATCACACGGACAAGTCTCCGACGGGCTCAGTCACTGTTTGGTTTCCCTCCAGCCCCCGTGACCGGGGCTAGAGGTTTAGATCCCTTGTTGACGCCAGGATCCGGACCGGGACCACTTCCGGGCTGACGCTCCTCACAGAGGCTTCAGCTCACTGTTATTAGGCAGCGAGGGTGAAGCGGGAGTTATCGCTCTTGGAGTTGGCGATTATTTTTTGCGACATGTGGTTAGCGAGATCATTGCCGCTTCCTCGGCTCGCTTCCCCTGCATCGACATCCGCTGTCGAAACCGATCATCCCCATGTTGTCACTCTTGAATTAGGTACTGCTCACGCTGCGCCGCCCCCTGGGGGGTGGTGCTGACGCCATGGTACGCGAAGTGGCCCACCGCGTGCCAGGAGATTAAACCGTGCCCCGCTGCTTGCGGCGGATCGCGGAGATCGTCCGCTGGGTCTCGCGCGTGTCCTGCTTCTCGCGCAGGGTCTGGCGCTTGTCGTACTCCTTCTTGCCCTTCGCCAGCGCGATCTCGACCTTCGCGCGGCCGTCCTTGAAGTACAGGGCCAGGGGCACGACCGTGTGACCCGACTCCTCCGCCTTGCGCTCCAGCTTGTCGATCTCCTCGCGGTGCATGAGGAGCTTGCGCTTGCGGCGGGCGCTGTGGTTGGTCCAGGTGCCCTGGCTGTACTCCGGGACGTGGACGTTGTACATCCACACCTCGCCGCTCTCGACCGACACGAAGCCGTCGACCAGCGAGGCCCGGCCCTGGCGCAGGGACTTGACCTCGGTGCCCGTGAGCACGATGCCGCACTCGTAGGTGTCGATGATCGCGTAGTCGTGCCGCGCCTTCTTGTTCTGGGCGATCAGCTTGCGCCCTTTTTCCTTAGCCATAGTGCGGCCATTTTCGCACTACGACCCCACCCCGAGGCCACCCAATACCGCCCGCGCCCGCTCCTCGGCCCCGTCGCCGACGGCCAGGTCCGGGGTGATGCCCCCGCCGTCGAGGCTGCGGCCCGCCGGAGTGCGGTACGTGCCGACCGTCAGCTCCGCCACCGCGCCGCCCGGGAGCTGGGTCGGCATCTGGACAGAGCCCTTGCCGAAGGTGCGGGTGCCCACCGTCACCGCGCGGCCGCGGTCCTGAAGGGCGCCGGTGACCAGCTCGGCCGCGCTCATCGTGCCGCCGTCCACGAGGGTCACCAGGGGGCGGGCCGTGTCCCCGCCGGGGGTCGCGTACAGGGCGCGCTCGGAGCCGTGCACGTCGTACGTCGCCACGAGCCCGCCGTCCAGGAAGGCGGAGGCCGCGGTGACCGCCTCGGCGACCAGCCCGCCCGGGTTGCCCCGCAGGTCCAGCATCACCCCGCCGCCCGGCGGGGCCTCGCGGACGGCCTCCTTGACGCGCTCGCCCGAACCCCGGGTGAAGGAGGACACCTTGATCACGGTGATGCCGCCCGCGAGGCGGCGCACGGTCACCGGGTCGGCGCGCAGCTCCTCCCGGCGGACGGTCTCGGTGAGGACGGCGCCGTCCCGGCCGAGGCCGAGGACCACCGGAGTGCCGGCCTCACCGCGCAGCCTGGCCACCACGTCGGCCACGGGCAGGCCGCTGACCTCCTGCCCGTCGACGCTCAGCAGCCGGTCGCCGGCGCGCAGGCCGGCCCGGGCGGCCGGGCTGCCGGGCTGGACCCGGTCGACCTCGATGCGGCCGTCTGCGCGGCGCCCGGCCCAGAGCCCGACGCCGGTCCAGCGGCCGTCGAGGTCCTCGGCGAAGGCGGCGTACTCGCCCTGGTCGTAGACGGTGCCCCAGCGGTCGCCGCTGCGGCTGACCACCTCCTGGGCGGCCTTCTTCCCGGACTTCCCCTCGGCGACGGCCTCGGCGGCGGCCCGGGCGACGGCCTCCCGGTCGGCGGTGCCGGGCGCGGGAGCCGGCGGCAGGCTCCGCTGCGGCTCCTCGGCGCTCGCGAAGGCGGTACGGGTCTCGTCCCCCTCGGGGGACCCCCAGCACCCGGTGGCCGCGGCGGCGCCCACGGAGACGGCGAACAGCAGCGTCAAGAAGGCCCCGCGACGCACGTCACGGGGCCGGAGACAGAGAGCGGGCAGACCCGGCATGCGGCCGAGTCTAGGACAATCCCCTCCGCCGCAAGCGGGGTTGACCGCACACGCCGGAGGGCGCTCGTCACACCTTCAGGTACTTGCGCAGCGCGACGAAGGCCGCCAGGGAGGGCATCAGGAGGCCGATGACCAGGACCAGCGGGAGCTTGGTGAGGACCGCGTCCCAGCCGATGAAGTTGATCAGCTGGAGCTTGTCGCGGAGCCCGATGCCGTGGTCGATCACGAAGTACTGGCCCGCGCCCAGCATCGCGCAGGCGAAGCCGGCGCCGATGAGGCCGGCCACGGCCGCCTCCATGATGAACGGCACCTGGATGTAGAAGCCGGAGGCGCCGACCAGGCGCATGATGCCGGTCTCCCGCCGACGGCTGAACGCCGAGACGCGCACGGTGTTGACGATCAGCAGCAGCGCCACGATCAGCATGATCATCATGATGCCGAGGGCGGCCCAGTTGAGGGTGCCCAGCAGGGCGAAGAGGTTGTCGAGCTCGGTGGACTGGTCGGCCACCGACTGGACCCCGTCGCGGCCGGCGAAGGCGGAGGTGATGACCTCGTACTTCTCCGGGTTCTTCAGCTTGACCCGGAAGGAGTCGGGCATCTGGTCGGGGGTGACGACGGAGGCCAGGGCGGTGTGCCCGAAGCGCTCCTTGTAGTGCTTGTAGGCCTCGTCCGAGGACTCGTACATGACGGTCTGGACGAGGGGCATCTTCTTGAGCTCGCGCTCGATGCCCTGCTTCTGGTCGGGCGTGACGGCGCCCTTGGAGCAGGGCTTGCCGTTGCCGGCGGCGGGTGCGGCGGGGGTGCCCGGCGCCCCGGCCGCCGCCGGGGCACTGCCCGCGGCGGCGTCGATGGCGTCGTTCTTGGTGCAGAGGTAGACGGTGACGTTGACCTTGTCGTACCAGTACCCCTTCATGGCGCTGACCTGGTCCCGCATGAGCAGGGAGCCCCCGAAGAGGGCCAGCGACAGGGCCACGGAGATGATGACCGCGAAGGTCATGGTGAGATTGCGGCGGAGGCCGACGCCGATCTCCGACATGACGAACTGGGCGCGCATGGCGTCTCAGGTGCCTTTCAGTGCTGGTAGCCGTAGACGCCGCGCGACTGGTCGCGTACGAGTCGGCCCTGTTCGAGTTCGATGACGCGCTTGCGCATCTGGTCCACGATCTGCTGGTCGTGCGTGGCCATGATGACGGTGGTGCCGGTCCGGTTGATCCGGTCCAGCAGCTTCATGATCCCGACGGAGGTCTGCGGGTCGAGGTTGCCCGTCGGCTCGTCGGCGATCAGCAGGGCGGGGCGGTTGACGAAGGCGCGGGCGATGGCCACGCGCTGCTGCTCGCCGCCGGACAGCTCGCCCGGCATCCGCCCCTCCTTGCCGCCGAGGCCGACCAGTTCCAGCACCTGCGGGACGGCCTTGCGGATCTCACCGCGCGGTTTGCCGATGACCTCCTGGGCGAAGGCGACGTTCTCGGCCACCGTCTTGTTGGGCAGGAGGCGGAAGTCCTGGAAGACGGTCCCCAGCTGGCGCCGCATGTGCGGGACCTTCCAGTTGGAGAGCTTCGCGAGGTCCTTTCCCAGGACGTGCACCTGCCCGTGGCTCGCCCGTTCCTCGCGCAGGACCAGCCGCAGGAAGGTGGACTTGCCGGAGCCGGAGGAGCCGACCAGGAAGACGAACTCGCCCTTGGCGATGTCGAGGGAGACATCTCTGAGTGCGGGCCGGGATTGCTTCGGGTAGGACTTGGAGACGTTGTCGAATCGGATCACGGGTGCACCACGGTCGCCGGGAGTAGGTGTGCGTGACCATACGCGAACGGGCGCGGAGTGGGGACCCGGCATCCTGAGTTGCCCGATTTATCCCCGACTCCCGGGGGAGTCGGACCGCTCGTGCCCGGACGGGCCGCGCCGAATGCCGGCGGAGCTGGCACAGTGGTAGGGGGAACGGACTCGGTCCCCCTGCCGTTATGCGTCACGAGGGGACGAGAGGAGGAGCGCATGACAATTGACCGGCTCGTGTGCGCGAACTGCGCCGCACCTGTCAGCCAGGGCCGCTGCCCGGTGTGCCGGGCGAACCGGGAGCGCCTCCAGCAGGAAGGCCCCTTCGCAGGGCTGAATCCGATGGCGCTCATCGCGCTCATGGTGGTGCTGGTGGCCGCGCTGGCACTCGTGGCCCGGACCGCGTAGGCCGCGCCGCGTCCCGATCGCAGACGGTTCACAGGCGAAGAGGAAGGGCTCGGACACCCACGGTGTCCGAGCCCTTCCTCTCTGTTCTGTCGCGCGTCGCCGCCGTCGGCTAGGCGGTCTGCTCCTGCTGCTTGCGCCAGCGGATGCCGGCCTCCAGGAAGCCGTCGATCTCGCCGTCGAGGACCGCCTGCGGGTTGCCGACCTCGAACTCCGTCCGCAGGTCCTTGACCATCTGGTACGGGTGCAGGACGTAGGAGCGCATCTGGTTGCCCCAGGAGCTGCCGCCGTCCTTGAGGGCGTCCATCCTGGCCTGCTCCTCCTGACGGCGCCGCTCCAGCAGCTTGGCCTGGAGCACGTTCATCGCGCTGGCCTTGTTCTGGATCTGGGAGCGCTCGTTCTGGCAGGAGACCACGATGCCGGTCGGGATGTGGGTGATGCGCACGGCCGAGTCGGTCGTGTTGACGCCCTGGCCGCCGGGGCCGGAGGCGCGGTACACGTCGATGCGCAGCTCGGACTCGTCGATCTCGACGTGGTCGCTGGTCTCGACGACCGGCAGCACCTCGACGCCCGCGAAGGAGGTCTGGCGGCGGCCCTGGTTGTCGAAAGGCGAGATGCGGACCAGGCGGTGGGTGCCCTGCTCGACGGAGAGGGTGCCGTACGCGTACGGGGCCTTGACCACGAAGGTGGTCGACTTGATGCCGGCCTCTTCCGCGTAGGAGGTCTCGTAGATCTCCGTCGGGTAGCCGTGGCGCTCGGCCCAGCGCAGGTACATGCGCTGGAGGCGCTCGGCGAAGTCGGAGGCGTCGACGCCGCCGGCCTCGGCGCGGATGTTGACCAGGGCCTCGCGCTCGGCGTACTCGCCGGAGAGCAGGGTCCGGACCTCCATCTCGTCCAGCGCCTTGCGGACGGACACCAGCTCGGCCTCGGCCTCGGCCAGGGTGTCCGCGTCCTCCATCTCCTGCGCGAGCTCGAAGAGCACCGCGAGGTCGTCGATGCGGCCGCGCAGCGCCTCGGTCTTGCGGACCTCGGCCTGGAGGTGCGAAAGCTTGCTCGTGATCTTCTGGGCGGCGTCCGGGTCGTCCCACAGGGACGGCGCGGCGGCCTGCTCCTCGAGCACGGCGATTTCTGCCCTCAGCTTGTCGAGGTCCAGGACGGCCTCGATCGACCCCATGGTCGAGGAGAGGGACTTCAGCTCTTCGGAAACATCGACGACTGCCACGGGTCCAGCGTAGCCGGTCCGCGGACGGCCATCTCCGGCCAGGCCCGATGAACGTGTTCGAAGGAGGGTGGGTACGGGCGTACGCTCACCGTATGACCGTTCTACTCGTGAAGCGCCGCCATGTGGACCACATGCGTGTCACCACCACGAGCTGTCTGCCGCCGGACCTCGCACAAGCCTGATCAACCCGATCCGACTTCGGTCCTGTACGCGGCCACCGCCCGCCCGGCGCCATCCCTGCCGGCGGTCCGTTCCATGCTGCCCGCCGCCCCGCCATCTCCGGGGCACAGGACCCCGTGACATCCGAAACGGAGCCGTCATGCCGTCCGCGCACCCCTCCTCCAGCCCCTCCTCCTCTTCCCTCGCCGTGATCGACCTCTCCCGGGCCGACGACCCCGCGGAGCGGGACGACTTCCTCAAGCAGCTGCACGCCGCCGCCCGCGACACGGGCTTCCTGTACCTGACCGGGCACGGGATCACGGAGGCCGAGACCGCCCGCATCCTGGAGCTGACCAGGGCCTTCTTCGCGCTCCCGGAGGCCGACCGGCTGGGCGTGAGCAACCTGAACTCCCCGCACTTCCGGGGCTACACCCGCATCGGGCACGAACTGACCGGCGGGGCCTCCGACTGGCGGGACCAGCTGGACGTCGGCGCGGAGCGCCCCGCGCCGGAGGTCGGACCGGACGACCCCGCGTACCTGTGGCTGGAGGGCCCGAACCAGTGGCCGCCGGCGCTGCCGGAGCTGCGGCAGGCGGTGCTGGACTGGCAGGAGCGGCTGGCGGGGGTGGCACACCGGCTGCTGCGGGAGCTGCTGACCGCGATCGGGGCGCCCGCGGACTTCTTCGACGCGGCCTTCGCGGACCGGCCGCACCTGCACACGAAGCTGATCCGCTACCCCGGATCGGCCCCGTCGGGCGCGGACCAGGGGGTCGGCGCGCACAAGGACTACGGCTTCCTGACGCTGCTGCTGCAGGACGGGGTGGGCGGTCTCCAGGTCGTCCGGGACGGCGGCTTCGTGGACATCCCGCCGATGCCGGGGGCGTTCGTGGTGAACCTGGGCGAGCTGCTGGAGATCGCCACGGAGGGGTACCTGGTGGCCACCGACCACCGGGTGGTCAGCCCGCCGGGGGCGGTTGAGCGGTTCTCGGTGCCGTTCTTCTACAACCCGCGGCTGGACGCGGTGATCGACACCGTGCCCGGGGAGTACCTGCGGTCCGCGCCCGGGGTCGCGCACGACGCGTCGAACCCGCTGCACGCGGAGTACGGCCGCAACGAGCTGAAGGGCTGGGTCCGCGCCCACCCGGCCGTGGCCCGGCGCTGGCACCCGTCGCTCATCACGGCGGCGTAGCCGCGCCCGGGACGGGCCGGGGGGCCGGGGGCGCGCCGCTGCGCGGGGCGGGGCCCCGGCTCCGCGCCCGGTGCGCTCGGACGCCGCACGGGCCGGGACGTGTCCGGCCCCGCCGGCGTTCGAGGCCTGGAGGTACCCCCAGCGGCAGCCGGGGGAGGCTCCGGGGCGGGCCGGAGGCCCGGAAAGGGCACCCGCACCGCCGCGCAGGGCTTCCGCTACGGCCGCGACGGCTTCGAGTGGGCCGGGCCCGCGGGCCGGGGGGCCGGATCCTCGCCGGAGGCGGCGAGCCAGCCGCCGACCCCCACCGCCGCGGCCAGCGCCACCGCGGACGCCGAGAGGACCAGCCGCCGCTTGCGCACCGCCTCCGACCGGTGCCGGGCGGAGCCCGGCTTGTGCCCGCCGGCCGGCCGCGGCACGCGCGCGGTGCCCAGCGCCCCGCCCGCGAGCTCGTCCGGCGTCGGCACGCGCATGGAGGTGTGCGTGTCCCGGTTGGAGTCCGTCGCGGACCCGGGGACCAGCGGCACCACCCCCCGCCGGCGCACCGGATCCGCGGCGGCCGACTCCTCGGCGGCGGCCGGGGCCTCCGGTTCCTGCTCCGCGTCGTCCGGCTCGTCCACGTCCAGCGGCGGCAGCCCGGCCAGCAGCGGCAGCAGCTCCCGCAGCCGTACGGACAGCTCCGAGGCCCGCAGCCGCGAGGCCGGCGCCTTGGCCAGGCACTGGACGATCAGCTGCCACAGCTCCTCGGGGATCCCCGGCAGCGGGACCACGGTCTCGGTGACGTGCCGGCGCAGCACCGCTCCCGGGTGTCCCCCGCCGAAGGGGGTGAACCCGGCCAGGAGCTCGTACAGGACCGTGGCGAGGGCGTATATGTCGACGGCCGCCCGCGGGGGCAGGCCCTCCACTATCTCGGGGGCGAGGTAGTCCGGCGTCCCGATGATCCGCGTGGTCGGCGCCGCCGCGCGGGCCCCGGGCGGCGCGGGGGCCCGGCGGGGGTGGTCGATGAGCTTGGCCACGCCGAAGTCGGTGAGCAGCGCGGGGTGCGCGCCGCCCGGCCCGAGCGGGCCCTGCATGTCGAGCAGGACGTTCTCCGGCTTCACGTCCCGGTGGACGACGCCCGCGGCGTGCGCCGCGGCCAGCGCGTCGGCCACGTCCGCGACGATGGCCGCGGCCGCCTCGGGGGCCAGCCGCCGCTCGCGGTCGAGGCGGGTGCGCAGGTCCGTGCCGCGGACGAGGTCCATGACGAGGGCCAGGTCGTTGCCGTCGACGACCATGTCCCGGACGGAGACGATGTGCGGGTGCTCCAGGCCGAGCAGCGCGCTGCGCTCCTGGACGAACCGTCCGACCAGTTCCTGGTCGGACGCGAGGTCCTCGCGCAGGAGCTTGACCGCGACGGGCCCGTCCGGCCCTTCGCCCAGCCACACCGTGCCCGCGCTGCCGCGCCCCAGGATCTGGTGCGCTGTGTACCGGCTGCCGATCTTCCGTGCCACGACTGCTCCCTCAGCGGCTGGCGTAACGCCCCAAAGTTACGCGGCCGAATGGGTGCCCGGCGCTCCGGATCGCGGTGACCTTCACTTCTGCGGGCGAAATCACGCCCTGGATGTCGACAAATCTACGAAGTCGGCGCCGTGCGGGGCGAAAAGAGCCCCGCGCGGCACCGGCCCGAGGCTGCCGCACCGTCAGGAACCGGCGCTGGCGCCGCCGTTCGCCTTGTCGCCGATGGAGGAGACGAAGTCCACGGCGTCGCTGCCCCAGCTCCACACCTGGTCCCACCAGCCCTTGCCCGTGCCGATCCACTCCTGGAGCGGGGTCAGTTCCCAGATCAGCCAGCCGCCCACGAAGAGCAGCAGGAGCAGGACGAAGCAGCCCTTGAGGCAGCCGAGACCCGGGATGCGGACGGGGTTCGCGCTGCGGCGGGGCTCGCGCGGCGGGCGGGGCTCGCGCGGGGGCTGCTGCCGGGGCGGGCGCTGCGGCTGCTGCTGCACCGGCGGCTGCGGCTGCTGCCGGTACGGCGCCTGCTGCTGCGGGGGCGGCGGGGGCTGGTACGCCTGCGGCTGCTGGTACGGCGGGGGCTGCGGGGCGTACTGGGGCGGCTGCTGGTACTGCTGCTGCGGCGGCGGGGCCGGGCGGTACTGCGGCTGCTGGTGCTGCTGCGGCTGGTGCTGCGGGGGCGGCGGCACGGGCGGGGCCTGGCGCTGCGGGCGGCGGCGCAGGGGGTCCTCGGCCGGGTCGAGGTAGTGCATCTGCGTCTGCTCGTTGCGGTCCCGCGCGGCCCGCATCTGCGACTGCCACGGGTGCGGGGCGTCGGGCCGCTGCACCGGCGGCATGACGGAGGTCGGGTCGGGGGCGCCCTGCGCCCCGCCGCCCGGCCCGCCGGCGACGGGCGGCAGCACGGTGGTGGCATCCGCCCCGTCGACGGGCGGCAGGACGCTGGTCATGGCGTTCGGGTCGTAGTCGCCCGCCGCCACGGGCGTCGCCTGCGTCGGCGCGGTGCTCCCGGGCAGCTGCGGGGCGGCGGCCGGGACCGGCGCGGGCGAGGGGTCGGGCGCGAGCAGCGCGCCGACGCCGAGCGCGGCCTCGACCTCGTCGGGCGACGAGTGGACGCGGATGCCGGCGGCGACCACGCGCAGGCCGCGGGCCAGGCTCTCCGCGCTCGGGCGCTCGTCGGGCTCCTTGCGCAGGCAGCGCTCGACGACGATCCACAGCGCCTCCGGCACGGACGAGGGCCGCTGCGGGTCCTCGCTGAGGTGGCGGTGGAGCACTTCGAGCGCGGTGCCGCCGGCGAAGGGCGGGCGGCCGGTGAGGAGCTCGTACAGGAGGATGCCGGCGCCGTAGATGTCGACGGCGGAGGTCTGCGGGCGGCCCTCGGCCGACTCGGGGGCGACGTAGGCGGGGGTGCCGACGAACTCGTGGGTGCGGGTGAGGCCCGGGGAGTCGGCGAGGCGGGCGATGCCGAAGTCGGTGAGCATCGGCTTCATCTGGCCGTGGCTCTCGTCGAGCAGGACGTTGGCCGGCTTCAGGTCGCGGTGGACGACGCCGTCGGCGTGGCTGGCGGCGAGCGCGTCGGCGATCTGCGCGGTCAGCAGGGCCGCGGCGACCGGGCTGAAGGGGCCGTTCTGCCGGATGTACTTGTGCAGGTCCGGGCCGTCGACCAGGTCCATGACGAGGGCGAGGAGGTCGCCCTCGACGACGAGGTCGCGGGTGCGGACGATGTTGGGGTGCGTCAGGCGCAGCAGGACGGAGCGTTCGCGCAGGAAGCGCATGACGATGTCCGCGTCCTGGGCCAGCTCCTCCTTGAGGACCTTGATGGCCACGGTCTCGCCGGGCTGGCCGGCGACGGCCGCCTCCGCGCCGGCGGCCTCCCTCTGGCGGGCACGCCAGACGGTGCCCGTGGCGCCGCGTCCGAGCGGCTCCTCGAGCAGGTACTTGCTGCCGACTGGCCGCACGTCTCGCGCTCCCCTGCTGTCGTTTTCCGGCTGAGTCCGCCGAGTGGGTTTCCCGAAGGGTTCCGGATGGGTTTCCGGCCCAACTCTAGGGGGTGTCTCCGTGGAGGACGCGGGTCACGGGAGGTTGGTTGCCGCACATTTGTGCGAAGGGTGAGTTTTGCGGCGTATGCCTGAGGGTCTTTTCCCCGGAATCACCTCGGCATTCGCTCGATCGGATGGCCGATTCCTTGCGGTGATCGGCGGCGGCCGTCATCGATCAAGATCATTTGTTGGCGGGCGCCGGGCGTGTTGCGGGTGACAGGTGCGAGGATGCACCCGTACGGAACGGCAGGGACGGGAGCCCCGCCTTCCGGCTGACCTGAACGGACGAAACGTCCGTGCCGGGCGGGGGGTTGACCGGGCAGACATGTCCCGCCGCACCCCGCCGGGCGCCCCGCACCGCGCACTGCGCTCCGCGCAGAAGGGACCGCTGACGGCGATGCAGATCCGGCTGACCGTCCTCGGGTCGCGCGGCGGCCATCAGGCCGCCACCGCGCCCGCCGGCTGTGACGTGCTCGTCACCGCACCCGCCGGGACCGCGCTGGCCGCGGTGGCCTCCGGGCTCGCGGCGACCGTCGGCGGCCCCGACACGGGCGGGACCGTGGTGTTGTACGCCGGGTCGCGCCGCCTGGACCTCCAGCGCACCGTACTGGGCGAGCCGCCGCTGGTGGACGGGGCCGTGCTGACGCTCCACGTCCCGGCGCCGGACGCCGACGCGCTGGGGGACGACGGACTCGGCGCCCCGCAGCTGCACGTGGTGGCCGGCCCCGACGCGGGCGGCGTGCACCTGCTGCACCCCGGGTCGGTGCGGATCGGGCGCTCGGCCGACGCGGACGTCCCGCTGGACGACCCGGACGTGTCGCGGCTGCACTGCACGGTGACCGTGATGCCGGACGGGCGCGTGGCGGTGGCCGACCTCGGCTCGACGAACGGCACGACGCTGGACGGCGCGGAGGTGGGAGTCCGGGCGGTCGCGCTGGCACCGGGGGCGCTGCTGCGGATCGGCGAGTCCACGCTGCGGCTGGCCACGGGCGGCGGCAGCCGCCTCCCGGTGGCCCCGGACCTGGAGGGCCACCTCGCCCTGACGACCGCCCCGCCCGGCGCCCCGGCCGCCTCCGGCGGCGCCACGGGTACCGGCGACGGCGCGGGCACCTTCGGCGACGGCGCGGGTAGCAGCGGCGGCGGCGCGGGCGCCTCCGGCGGAACGGGCCGGTTCACCGTGGCCGGTACGGGCCGGGACCCCGGCGCGGCCGTCGTCGGCGGAACGGGCCCGGGCGCCGCGGCCCCCGGCCCGGAGGCGGCCTTCCACCACCCCGCCGCGTACCCCGGCCCCTCCGGGGTTCCGGGCGAGCCGGAGCCGCAGGAGGCCCCGCGGCGCAGGCTCGGGGGCATCGGCGCCTGGGCCCGCAAGTGGGTGCGGGGCGAGGAGGAGGCCGTCGTCGAGGCCGTGGAGACGGCGGAGCCCGCTCCGGCCGCCCCCGACGCCGACGACCCCGCCGCGCTGCTGCTCGCCGCGCTCGGACCCACCGGGCGGCTGTGGTCGCGGGGCGCCGGGCACCCCGCGTTCCTGGAGGTGGGGCTCGGCGCCGGCAGCCGGGTGGCGCTGCGCGGGAGCGGCGCGCTCGGGGTCGCGGGCCCGCGGACGCGGCTGATGGGCGTCGCGCGGTCCGTCGTGGCACAGCTCGCCGGGCTGCACGCGCCCGCGCAGCTGGAGATCGTGCTGCTGGCCGCCGACCGCGTCCGGCCCCTCCAGGAGCGCCGCCGCGACTGGGCCTGGCTCGGCTGGCTGCCCCACGTACGCCCCGCGCACGGCCAGGACTGCCGGCTGCTCCTGGCGTACGACCGCGACCAGGCGGCCGCCCGCACCGCCGAGCTGACGCGGCGGCTGGACGACGGTCCGCTGGGCACCGGCTGGGCCACCGCGGATCCGTCGGCCGTGCGCCGGGCGGCCGACGCGTACGAGGGCCCCCGCACCCTGGTGGTCCTCGACGGCGACCCCGGCACCGCCGCCCTGCGCGACCTCACCGGCCGGCTGGCCTCGCACGGCGCCGCCGCCGGCATCCACGTCCTCGCGCTCGCCGAGGCCCCGGCCGCCACCCCCGCCTCCCCGGTGGGGCAGACGTACGACACCGCCTGCGCGGGCACCCCCGCCTTCCGGGACTGCGCCGCCGTCGCCCTGCTCAGCGGGGACGTCGCGACCGCCGTGCGGACCTTCGCGGTCAGCGGCGGCAGGCCCGTCCCGCCGGGCGCCACCGCCGTCGCCGACGGGGTCTCCGCCGCCTGGGCGGAGCGGTTCGCCCGCGCCCTGGCCCCGCTGCGCGCCGACGCCCCGCGGACGGACGGCCACGGCGGCCACCGCACGGCCGCCAGCCTCCCCGTGGGCGCCCGGCTCCTGGACGAGCTCGGGCTGGCGCGCGCCACCCCGGCCTCCCTGATGGCCCGCTGGGCCGCCGCGGCCGACCAGGGCCGGGCCGTGGGCGGGCTGGCCGACGTCGTCCTCGGGGCCGGCCGGCGCGGGCCGGTCGGCGCCGAGCTGGTGCACGACGGCCCGCACCTGTTCGTCGAGGGCCCCGCCGGCAGCGGCCGTACGGAGCTGCTGCGCTCCCTCGCCGCCTCCCTGGCGGCCGGGTCCCGCCCGGACCACCTGGGCCTGCTCCTCCTCGACGGCGCCGGCGGCGAACGCGGCGACGGCCTCCTGCCCTGTACGGAGCTGCCGCACGTGTCGGCGCACCTCGTGGCCTCCGACCCGCTGCGGATGCGGGAGTTCGCGCAGGCCCTCGCCACCGAGCTCAAGCGCCGCCACGAGCTGCTGGACGGCGTGCCGTTCGCCGACTGGCACGGCCGGCGCAGCCTGTCCGACGGGATGGTCTCGCCCCGGGACCCGGGTCCGGGCGAACACCGCGGCGACCTCGATCCGCAGCGCACCGGCACCCTGCGGCTGCGGCCCTCGGGGCCGCGCACCGATCCGGCGGCCGGCCCGAGCCCGCTGCCCCGGCTGGTGCTGCTGGTGGACGACTTCGACGCGCTGGTCGCGCCGGCGCTGGGCAGCACCGGGCGGCCCGCCGCGGGTTCCCTCGTACGGATCCTGGAGGGGGTGGCCCGTGAGGGCGCCCGCCTCGGGGTGCACCTGATCGCCGCCACCGCCCGCCCGGACCGCACCGCGGAGACCGAGCTGGCCCGGCGGGCGGCGCTGCGGGTCGAGCTGGAGGGGCCGGACCGGCCGGGCCCCGGCCGGGGCAGGCTGCTGTACGCCGACGGGCGGGCGGTCCCGTTCCAGGCGGGCCGGGTCACCGGGCGGATCCCGCGCACCGCGACCCTGAGGCCGACCGTGGTCCCGGTGGAGTGGGAGCGGATGGGCGACCCGCCGGCCCGCCGGCCGGTGCGCGAGCTGGGCAACGGGCCGACCGACCTCGCCCTCCTGGCCAGCGCCCTCGACCGGGCCTCGCACCTGGTCTCGGCCATACCTGTGCTGTTCCCGGCGGCCCCCTGACGCCCCGCCGATCCGCGCGACGCGGTATTGCGGGGGTGCGCCGCGCGGCGTAGACCTGGTGGCACGGAGCACACCACGGCCACACGGCATCGGGGGCGGCACCATGCGCGGACAGCACGGACGGTACGGATCGAGCCAGGCGAGAAACCTGGCGGGGAGCCGGACGAGAGGCCCGGCACGGACGCGGGCGCGGGCCTGGGCGGCCCTCGCCGCCGCGGGCGCACTCGCCCTGACGGCGTGCGGGGGCGGGGGAGGCGGCGGCAGCGCCGGCAGCACCCCGTCCACGGGCGGGGAGCAGGCCCACACCGTCGAGTTACCGAAGCTCCCGGGCGAGAAGCTGGAGGTCTCGGCGGTCTGGACGGGGCCCGAGCAGGCCAACTTCACGAAGGTGCTCAAGGAGTTCGAGAAGCGGACGGGCGCGACCGTCACCTTCGTCCCGGCCCAGGACCCCATCGTCACCTTCCTCGGCACCAAGATCGCGGGCGGTCAGCCCCCGGACGTGGCGCTGCTCCCGCAGGTCGGGGCGCTGGCCGCGGCGGTGCGGAACAAGTGGGCGCAGCCGGTGGGCCCGGAGGCCCGGGCGCAGCTCGACGCCAACTACTCGCCGGGCTGGCGGCAGCTGGGGGCGGTCGACGGCACCCAGTACGGCGTCTACTACAAGGCGGCGAACAAGTCGCTGGTCTGGTACAACGCGAACGCCTTCGAGGCGGCGGGCGTCAGGCCGCCGAAGACGTGGAAGGAGCTGCTGGCCGCGGCCGACACCCTCTCGGCCTCCGGCACCGCGCCGGTCTCGGTGGCGGGTGCGGACGGCTGGACGCTGACGGACTGGTTCGAGAACGTCTATCTCTCGCAGGCGGGCCCGCAGAAGTACGACCAGCTGGCGAAGCACCAGATCAAGTGGACGGACGACAGCGTCAAGCAGGCGCTGACCACCCTCGGTGAGCTGTTCGGCCGCAAGGACTTCCTGGCGGGCGGCACGGCCGGGGCGCTGGCGACGGAGTTCCCGAAGTCGGTGACGCAGGTGTTCACCGGGGGCGACCGGCCGGCGGCGGCGATGGTCTTCGAGGGCGACTTCGTGGCGGTGAACATCGGCCAGACGGAAGCGAAGGTCGGCAAGGACGCGCTGGTCTTCCCGTTCCCGGCGGTCGGGGCGAAGGCCCCGGTGGTCTCGGGCGGTGACGTGGCGGTGGCGCTGAAGCCGTCGAAGGGGGCGCAGGCGCTGCTGACGTTCCTGGCTTCGGCGGACGCGGCGCGGATCCAGGCCGGGGAGGGCGGTTTCGTCTCGCCGAACAAGGCGGTGGATTTCGCGGCGTACCCGAACGACATCCAGCGGGGCATCGCGAAAGCGCTGATCGCGGCGGGCGACGACTTCCGCTTCGACATGTCGGACCAGGCGCCGGCCGCGTTCGGCGGGACGCCGGGCGCGGGTGAGTGGAAGGCGCTCCAGGACTTCCTGGCGAACCCGTCGGACGTGGCGGGCGCCCAGGCGAGGCTGGAGGCGGACGCGGCCAAGGCGTGGGGGCCCCTCCCAGCGGCAACCGGGGGAGGGAACTAGGGCGGTGACGAGCACACGGGCGGCCCGGCCCGGCGCGCCGGGCCGCCGGGCGGCCGTGCGGCGGCGGCTGGTCGCGGCGGCGTTCCTGCTGCCGGCGCTGGTCCTGCTGGGCGCGCTGGTGGTGCAGCCCATCGGGTTCTCGCTCTACCGCAGCCTCTTCGACCGTTCCGGGGACGCTTTCGTGGGCGCCGCCAACTACGAGGCGATCGTGCGCGATCCGGCGATCCGCACCGCCCTGCGCAACACGGCGGTGTGGGTGGTGGTGGCCCCGGCCCTGGCCACCGCCCTCGGCCTGGTCTTCGCGGTGCTGACCGAGCGGGTTCGCTGGGGGACGGCGTTCAAGCTGCTGGTGTTCATGCCGATGGCCATCTCGATGCTGGCGGCGGGGATCATCTTCCGGCTGGTGTACGACCAGGACCCGCACCGGGGCGTGGCCAACGCGGTGGCGGTCGGGGTGCACGACACCTTCGCCCCGTCCTCGGCGTTCCCGAAGGCCCGGCCGGGCCTTCACTCGCCGCTGGAGCCCGCCGCGGGCGGTGCGCTCGTGACGCGCGAGCCGGTACGGGCGGGCGTGCCGGCGCTGCTGCCGCTGGTCGGGGTGGCTCCGGAGGCCCTGCCCGAGGGGGCCCGTGCGGCGCGGGCCGCGCAGGCGGTGCCGGGGAAGGTGACGGGCACGGTCTGGCAGGACTTCACCCGGGGCGGGGGCGGCGCGGTGAACGCGGTCGACCCGACGGAGACGGGCCTGTCGGGGATGCGGATCGAGGCGGTGCGCGGCGGCCGGGTGGTGGCGGCGGCGACGGCCCGGGCGGACGGCACGTTCACCCTGCCCGACTCCGCGGACGGCGCCCTGCTGCGGCTGCCGGCGTCGAACTTCCGGGCGGCGTACGCGGGCGTGGAGTGGCTGGGCCCGGTGCTGGTGACCCCGGCGGTGATCGGGGCGTACGTGTGGATGTGGGCGGGGTTCGCGATGGTGCTGATCGGGGCCGGGCTGGCGGCGGTGCCGCGGGAGCTGCTGGAGGCGGCCCGGGTGGACGGGGCGGGTGAGTGGCAGGTGTTCCGGCGGATCACCGTGCCGCTGCTGTCACCGGTGCTGGTGGTGGTCCTGGTGACCCTCGTCATCAACGTCATGAAGATCTTCGACCTGGTCTTCGTGATCGCGCCGGGCGCGGTGCAGGACGACGCGAACGTGCTCGCGCTCCAGCTGTACCGGACCGCCTTCGGCACGGACGCCGACCAGGGGCTGGGCAGTGCCATCGCGGTCCTGCTGCTGGTGCTGGTGGTGCCGGTGATGCTGCTGAATGTCCGCCGGATACGGAAGGGGGCCTCGCGGTGAGCGTCGTCCGGCGTCTCGCGGGGAGCGTGCTGCTGCGCGCCTTCCTCGTGCTGGCCGCGCTGTTCTGGCTGGTGCCCACCCTCGGCCTGCTGGTCTCCTCCTTCCTGTCCCCGGGCGACCTGAACCGGGGCGGCTGGTGGCAGGCGCTGACCGCGCCCTCGCGGCTGACGGCGTCCAACTACGCGCACCTGCTGGCGAACGACACGATCACCGGCTCCCTGCTGAGCACGGTCGCGATCGCGGTGCCGGCGACCCTGCTGGTCCTGGCCCTGGGCGCGCTCGCCGGATACGCCTTCGCCTGCCTGGAGTTCCCCGGCCGGGACTGGCTGTTCCTGGTCGTGGTGGGACTGCTGGTGGTCCCGGTACAGGTGGCGCTGATCCCCGTCTCCGAACTCTTCGGCGCGATCGGGCTGTTCGAGACGACCGCCGGGGTGGTGCTGTTCCACACCGCGTTCGGACTGCCCTTCGCGGTGTTCCTGCTGCGGAACTTCTTCGCGGAGATCCCGCGCGAGCTGCTGGAGGCGGCGCGGCTGGACGGGGCCGGTGAACTGCGGCTGTTCCGGCAGGTGGTGCTGCCGCTGGGCGGTCCGGCGATCGCCTCGCTCGGCATCTTCCAGTTCCTGTGGGTGTGGAACGACATGCTGGTGGCGCTGGTCTTCGCCGACTCGGCGCACCCGCCGGTGACGGTGGCGCTCCAGCAGCAGGTGCGGCAGTTCGGGAACAACATCGACGTGCTGGCGCCGGGCGCCTTCCTGTCGATGGTCGTGCCGCTCGCCGTGTTCTTCGCCTTCCAGAGGCAGTTCGTCACGGGGGTGATGGCCGGAGCGGTCAAATAGCCCGGAAAACCTTCGTGATCATGCCGTTGACGTGCCGTGTTGACGGTGGATCACCCGAATGCCGCAGGGTGCGTGACCCGATCGCCGTGGGGGCGTTCCAGGGGGGCACCTCCAGCGGCGGCTGGGGGAGGAACATGCCCGCGCCGACCCCTGGATGTGCCGTGCCCCGGTTCAGCGTCATCGTGCCCGCGTACAAGGTTCAGGCGTACCTCCAGGAGAGTCTGGACTCGGTCCTGTCGCAGTCCTGCCCGGACGTGGAGCTGATCGCGGTCGACGACGCCTCCCCGGACGCCTGCGGTTCGATCATCGACGAGTACGCGGCCCGCGACCCCCGGGTCACCGCCGTGCACCTGGCGCACAACCTCGGCCTGGGCCCGGCCCGCAACGCGGGCCTGGCCCGGGCCACCGGCGACTACCTGCTCTTCCTCGACGGCGACGACACCCTCGCCCCGGGCGCCCTCCAGGCCATCACCGACCGGCTGAAGGCCACCGGCTCCCCCGACGTCCTCGTCTACGACTACGCCCGCGCCTTCTGGACCGGCGAGGTGGTCCGCAACCGCCTCGCCGACCGGCTGTCCGAGGAGGGCCCGGCCAGCTTCCGGCTCGCCGACCGCCCGGCCCTGCTGGGCATGCTGATGGTGGTGTGGAACAAGGCGTACCGCCGCGAGTACGTGGAGCGCGAGGGCCTGGAGTTCCCGCCCGGCTTCTACGAGGACACCCCCTGGACCTACCCGGCGCTGCTGGCCGCAGAGTCCGTGGCCGTCCTCGACCGGGTCTGCGTGCACTACCGCCAGCGGCGCACGGGGTCGATCCTGACCACCACCAGCCGCCGCCACCTCGACGTCCTCGACCAGTACGACCGGGTCTTCGGCTGGCTCGCCCAGCGCCCCGAGCTGGAGCGCTGGCGCCCGGTGGTGCACCGGCGGATGGCCGAGCACTTCTGCGCCCTGTACGCCGACCCCCGGCGCCTCCCGCGCTCCGGCCGCGCCGAGTTCTTCGCCCGCGCCGGCGCCCTGCTGCGCCGCCACCGCCCCCCGGGCGGCACGGGCGTCCTGCCGCCGGCGCCGAGCCGCACCGACCGGCTGCGGCACAGCCTGATGCACCTCGGTGCCCGCCGCACCTACGGGCTCGCCTCGGCGGCCCGCGCGGCCGGCCTGGCCGCGGCCCGGGCGGGCTCGGCGCTGTGGCGGGGGCTGCGCGAGAGCGCCCTGCGCGCGCACTACCGGATCCAGCGGCTGCTGCCCCTGCGGCCCGAGCTCGCGGTGTTCTCCGCGTACTGGCACGGCGGCTACGCCTGCAACCCGGCGGCCGTCGAGGCCAAGCTGCGCGAGCTCGCCCCGCGGATGCGCACGGCGTGGATCTGCGACCCGCGGCACGCGGCGACCCTGCCCCCGGAGACGACGCCGCTGCGGCCGGGCTCGGCCGCGTACTGGACGGCCCTGGCCCGGGCCACCTACCTGACCACCAACGTCAACTTCGACCGGGCCCTGGTCAAGCGGCCGGGCCAGGTCCTGCTCCAGACCCAGCACGGCACCCCGCTCAAGCGGGTCGGCCTCGATCTCCAGGACCGCCCGGCCGCCGCCCCCACCACGGACTTCGAGGGCCTCCTGCGCGGCGCCGACCAGTGGGACTTCCTGCTCTCCTCGAACCGGCACTCCACCCTGGTCTGGGAGAAGGCCGTCCCCGCCTCCTACACCACCCTGGAGTACGGCTACCCGCGCAACGACCCCTTCCACCGGGCCACCCGGGACGAGGTCCTCGCCCTGCGCGAACGCCTCGGCATCGCGCCGGGCACCACCGCGATCCTGTACGCGCCCACCCACCGCGACTACCGGCGCAGCCGCCCCGAGCACCTGGACTTCGAGCGGGTCCTGCGGGACCTGGGCCCGCGCTTCACGGTCCTGACCCGCACCCACCTCACGTACGCGGGTACCGGCCCCGCCGGCGACCCGCACCCGAGGCTGCTGGACGTCTCCGCGCACCCGTCGGTCGAGGAACTCTGCCTGGCCTCGGACGCGCTCGTCACCGACTACTCCTCCCTGATGTTCGACTACGCGTCCCTGGACCGGCCGATCGTGATCCACGCGGACGACTGGGAGGCGTACGAGGCCGCCCGCGGCACCTACTTCGACCTGCGGGCCTGCCCTCCGGGGGCGATCGCCCGGACCGAGGACGAGCTCGTCGACATCTTCACCACCGGCCACTGGCGGGGCTCCCGCTCGGCCCAGCTGCGCGCCGCGTTCCGCGCGCGGTTCTGCTCGTACGACGACGGGTACGCGGCCGAACGCGTGGTGCGCCGGGTCTTCCTGGGGCAGCAGACCCCGCTGCCGGCCGTCACCCCGCCGCAGGACCGCCGTCCCGCGCCGCCGGCGACGGCCGCGGCGGCCGAGGCCCGCACGCCGCTGCCGGCGGGCCTGTGGCCGTAGGGGCTCCGGTCAGCGCAGGGTGAGGGGGGTCGGGGACAGGACGTGGGTCAGCTTCTCGGGGTTGCGAACGTAGTAGAGGCCGGTGATGCGGGCGCCCTCGATCCGCATCGCCATGACCCCGTCGAGCTCGCCGTCCAGGTGGGCGACCAGTGCCGGGGTCCCGTTGACCAGGGTGGGGGTGAGGGTGAGCGAAAGCCTGGTCTTGCCGAGGCCGCCGAGCAGGAAGCGGGCCACCTTGTCGGCCCCGCCGACCGGCCGCAGCGCGGCCTGCTTGAAACCGCCGCCGTCGCCGATCAGGACCACGTCGGGGGCGAGCACGTCGAGGAGGGTCTGCGGGTCGCCGGTCTCCACGGCCCGCAGGAAGGACTGCACCGCCGCGGAGGCCGCGCCCGGCGAGACCGCCTGGCGCGGGCGGCGGGCGTCGACGTGCCGGCGGGCGCGGTGCGCGATCTGGCGCACCGCGACGGGGGTCCTGTCCACGGCGGCGGCGATCTCCTCGTAGCCGAAGTCGAAGGCCTCGCGCAGCACGAAAACGGCGCGCTCGGTCGGCGAGAGGGTCTCCAGGACGAGCATCATCGCCATCGACACACTCTCGGCGAGCTCGACGTCCTCGGCGACGTCGGGCGCGGTGAGCAGCGGCTCGGGCAGCCACTGGCCGACGTAGGCCTCCTTGCGGCGCTGGAGGCTGCGCAGCCGGTTGAGGGCCTGGCGGGTGGTGATCCGGACCAGGTAGGCGCGCTGCTCGCGGACCTGGGCCAGGTCGACGCCGACCCAGCGCAGCCAGGTCTCCTGGAGGACGTCCTCGGCGTCGGCGGCCGATCCGAGCATCTCGTAGGCGACGGTGAAGAGCAGGTTGCGGTGGGCGACGAACGCGTCGGTCGCCGGGTCGGCGGGTTCGGTGGTCATGTGTCGGTGCCTCTCCTCGGCCGCCGGCGCCGGCCGGCGGTGGTCTTCGGACGTACGCCCGCCGCGGGATCGTCTTCCTCGGGGGCGCGCCGCCAGTGGTGTCGCACGGGCCGGACCCGCCCGCGAACCGCCGCGCTCAGACCGCCTCGACGGCGGCCGGCGTTCCCGCGGCCGGCGTTCCCGCGGCCGGCGTTCCCGCCTCCCGGGCGCGCAGCAGCTCCCGCCGCTTGGGGTCCTTGCTCCACCAGGTGCGCGCACCGGGCTTGCGCGCCTCGTACGCCAGCTGCCAGGGCACGCCCTTGCAGACCAGTTCCTTGAGCCGGGCGGCCGGGCGGCCGGCCAGGTGGTACCTGCGGGGGGTGTCGTCCTTGGCGGCGAGCTGGAGGACCCCGTCGCGGCGGCCCAGGCTGACGCACTGGGCGACGAAGCCGACGTCGATGGGGGCGGGCCGCTCGCCGGCGATCCGGCTGAGCACCGTCTCGGCGGCCTGCGGGCCCAGCTGGACCGCGGCCTGGCAGCTCATCCGCAGCGGCAGGTCCGAGGGGGCCGCCGAGTCGCCGGCCGCGACAATCCTCACGTCGTCCACGCTGGTCAGGGTCTCGTCCGTGAGCAGCCGGCCCAGGGCGTCGGTGCTCAGGCCGCTGCGCGCGGCCAGGTCCGGCACGCCGAATCCGGCGGTCCAGACGGTGGTCCCGCCCGTCAGTTCCCGGCCGTTAGCGAGGTGCACGGCGTCGGCGGTGACCGCCACCACCCTGGCGCCGGGGCCTTCGAGGACGGTGACGCCGAGCGCGGTCAGCCGCCGGGCGACCGCGCGGCGGCCGCGGGGGTGCAGGGAGGGCCCGAGCGTCACGCCGCCGGCCAGGGTCACGGCGCGGCCCTCCGCCGCCAGCTCGGCGGCGGTCTCGATGCCGGTCGTACCACCGCCGACGACCGTCACGGGGGCATGCGCGGGCGCGGCGTCGAGGGCGGCGCGCAGGCGCCGGGCGTCCTCGAAGGTGGCCAGCGGGTGGGCGTGCTCCGCGGCCCCGGGGACGTTCGCGCCGGCGCTGCCGCTGCCCACCGCGTACACCAGGTGGTCGAAGCCGGCCGTGCCGCCGCTCGCCAGCACGACGCGGCGCCCGGGGGCGTCGATGCGGGTCACGGTGTCGACCAGCAGCCGGACGCGCCCGCTCAGGACCTTCCCGTAGTCGAGGGCGGCCTCGTGGGTCCCGGCCGCCAGCTGGTGCAGGCGGATCCGCTCGACGAACTCCGGCCGCGGGTTGACCAGGGTCACGCTCACGTCGTCGCGCCGCGTCAGGCGGTTGGCCGCCATGACGCCCGCGTATCCGCCGCCGATGACGAGGACTTCGGTGTTCTTCGCGCTCATGGTGTCTCCTCCGGCTCCAGGGGGTCGACCACAGGACACCGGGGATCCCCCGAACGTGACACGTGTGCGGCGGATCACACCGGCGGCCGGCCCCGCCGGGGAGGTCAGTCGGCCTTCAGTCCGGCGACCACGGAGCGGGCGAGACCGTCCAGGTAGGCGGCCGGTACGGCGTCGCCCACCACCACCTGCCGCCAGTACAGCGGGCCGATCGCCAGGTCCAGGGCCCGCTCCGGGGAGGCCGACTCCTCCAGCTCGCCGCGCGCGACGGCCTCCGCGACGATCCCCTCGGCGAGGCGGCGCTGGCCGTCGAGCAGGGCTCCGCGCACCGCGTCGGCGATCTCCGGGTTCCGCGCGGCCTCCACCAGCAGGTCGGGGATCACGGCCGAGGCCACCGGGTGCCGCAGCACGTGCGTCATGACCTCCAGCAGCGCCCGTACGTCCCCGTAGAGGGAGCCGGTGGCCGGGACGGGCAGGCCGTCGGTGGCGAAGGCGCCGATCAGGTCGAGGACCAGGTGCAGCTTGGACTTCCAGCGCCGGTACACCGCCGTCTTGCCGACTCCGGCCCGCCGGGCGATGCCCTCGATGGACATCCGGGCGAAGCCGACCTCGGCCAGCTCCGCGAGCACCGCCCCGCGGATCGCCTCCGTGACGTCCTCGCGCAGGACGGCCGCCCCGGCGGGGGCGCGGCGGGCCGGGGCGGGAGCGGGCACGGGGGCGGCGGTCGGGGGGGCGGGCTCGTTGGTCATGGACAGAGCATAGCCGCGGACGCCGCCACTGACCCGTCACAACGATACGGTTGCGTTCCGACGAGGAGCGGCCTAACCTCGCCGTAGCGACGATACGGACCCGTCCCGTCGCCCGGCCCCCTCCTCCGGACCCCCTCCGGGGCCCGGCCGGCGGCGCCCCGACCCCGTCGAAAGCGAAGCCCGTGACCCGAGCGACCACCGCGCCACCCGCCGCGGCCCCCGCCACCCCCGCGGAACTGGCGGCGGCCCACGGCCTGACCCTCAGCGGCGCCCGTCCCTCCCTGCCCAGCTACGTCGCGCAGCTCTGGGACCGCCGCCACTTCGTGATCGCGTACGCCACCGCGCGCATGCACGCCACGTACAGCACGGCCAAGCTCGGCCAGGTCTGGCACCTGATGACCCCGCTGCTGAACGCGGCCGTCTACTACTTCATCTTCGGCATCGTGATGCACGCCAGCCACGGCGTGCCCGACTACGTGCCGTTCCTGATCACCGGCGTCTTCGTCTGGGACTTCATCGGCAGCTCGATCAACGCCGGCACCCGCGCCGTCCACAGCAACCTCGGCCTGGTCCGGGCCCTGCACTTCCCCCGCGCCAGCCTGCCCCTGTCCACGGTGGTCCAGCTCTTCCAGCAGCTGCTGGTCACCATGGGCGCCCTGGTCATCCTGCTGCTGGCCTTCGGACAGATGCCCTCCCCGAGCTGGCTGCTCGCCGCCCCGGCCCTCTTCCTGATGGCCGTCTTCTGCGCGGGCTGCGCGATGGTCATGGCCCGCATCGGCAGCAAGAACCCGGACGTCAGCCAGCTGATGCCGTTCGTCCTGCGGACCTGGATGTACTCCTCGGGCGTGATGTGGTCCATCGACGCCATGCTGCGGTCGGACCACCTGCCGCACTGGGTCACGATCATGCTCAAGCTCAACCCCGCGGCCGTCTACATCGACCTGATGCGCTTCGCGCTGATCGACAGCTTCAAGGCCTCGCAGCTCCCCCACCACGTCTGGCCGATCGCCATCGGCTGGGCCCTGCTCGCCGGCATCGGCGGCTTCGTCTACTTCTGGAAGGCAGAGGAGGAGTACGGCCGTGGCTGACACCCTGACCCGCACCGGCGGCGACACCGGCGCCGCCGCCGACACCCGTGTCCCGACCGTCATCGCCGACGAGGTGCACGTCGTCTACAAGGTGAACTCCGGCGGCCGCAAGGGCGGGGCCACCGCCGCGCTCAGCCGCATCTTCTCCCGCAAGCCCGCCCCGGGCGTCCGCGAGGTGCACGCCGTCCGGGGCGTCAGCTTCACCGCCTACAAGGGCGAGGCCATCGGCCTCATCGGCACCAACGGCTCGGGCAAGTCCACTCTCCTCAAGGCCATCGCCGGCCTCCAGCCCGTGGCCCGCGGCGCCGTCTACTCGCACGGCCAGCCCTCCCTCCTCGGGGTGAACGCGGCCCTGATGAACGACCTCACCGGCGAGCGGAACGTGGTCCTCGGCGGACTGGCGATGGGCATGACCAAGCAGCAGATCCGCGAGCGCTACCAGGACATCGTCGACTTCTCCGGCATCAACGAGAAGGGCGACTTCATCTCCCTGCCCATGCGCACCTACTCCTCCGGCATGGGCGCCCGGCTGCGCTTCTCCATCGCCGCCGCCAAGGACCACGACGTCCTGATGATCGACGAGGCCCTCGCCACCGGCGACGCCGCCTTCCAGCGCCGCAGCCAGGCCCGCATCGAGGAACTCCGCGCCCAGGCCGGCACCGTCTTTCTGGTCAGCCACTCCATCGGCACGGTCCGCGACACCTGCGACCGGGCGATCTGGCTGGAATCGGGCGTCATCCGCATGGACGGCCCCTCCAAGGAGGTATGCGACGCCTACGAGGCCTTCACCCGCGGCTGAGGCCGCCCACCAGGCCGAACGGGCCGGGCCCGGAACCCCGAAGGGTTCCGGGCCCGGCCCGTTTCCGTCCGCCCGCGCGACTATCCGTGCACCCGCAGCAGCGACCGCATCGTGCGCATCGCCACCGACAGGTTCGCCAGGTCGAAGTCGTCCGAGCCCCGGATCTCGTCCAGGGTCGTCCGCGCCCGGCCGATCAGCGCCGCGTTCTTCTCCTCCCACGCCTTGAAGCGCTCCTCGGGAGTCGAGTCCCCGTTGCCCACCGACAGCACGTCCGCGGTCAGCGCCGCGTGCGCCGCGAACAGGTCCTCGCGGATCGACGCACGGGCCATCGACTGCCAGCGGTCCGACCGCGGCAGCTCGATGATCCGGTCCATCAGCTGCGTGATGTCCAGCCGGTCGGCGAGGTCGTAGTACACCTCGGCGACGGCCAGCGGGTCCACGCCCGTACGGTCGGCGGTGGCGACGATGTCCAGCGTCGGGAAGGCCGACGAGAACCCGGCCACCTTCGCCGCGAGCTCCGAGGGCACGCCCTCGCTGGTGAGCTCGTCCATCACCGACTGGTACCACTCCAGGTCCGCGCCGCGCACCAGCTTCGGCAGCTCGGCCCACACCTGCGCCACCCGCGTGCTGAACAGCTCGACGGTCTCGGTGATCTGGAGCGGCTGCGGCCGGTTGTTCAGCAGCCAGCGCGTACCGCGCTCCACCAGACGCCGCGAGTGCAGCCGGATCCGGGTCTGGACGTCGGCCGCGACCCGGTTGTCCAGGGCCTCGACGGCGTCCCACACCTCGGCCATGCCGAAGATCTCGCGGGCCGACAGCTGCGCCCGGACGATCTCCTCCAGCGAGGCCCCGGTCTCCTCCCGCAGACGGTGCAGGAAGGTCGAGCCGCCGGAGTTGACGGTGTCGTTGACCAGGAGGGTGGTGATGATCTCCCGGCGCAGGGCGTGCGCGTCGACCTGCTCCGGGAACTTCGCCACCAGGGCGCCGGGGAAGTAGGCGTGCAGCAGACGGCGCAGGTACGGGTCGTCCGGCAGCTCGGTGTGGATGAGCTCGTCCGCCACGGTGATCTTGGTGTAGGCGAACAGGACGGCCAGCTCCGGCTGCGTCAGGCCGCGGCCGGTGTTCAGCAGCTCTCGGATCTGCCGGTCGTTGGGCAGGAACTCCAGCTGGCGGTCCAGCTGCCCGTCACGGCCCAGGCGGCGCATGAAGCGCTGCTGGGCGTGGAGCAGGCTCGACGCCTGGGCGGAGCCGTTGGCCAGGGCCACGTTCTGCGCGTAGTTGTTGCGCAGCACCAGGCGGCCGACCTCGTCCGTCATCTCGGCGAGCAGCTTGTTGCGCTGCTTGACCGTCATGTCGCCCTCGGTGACCAGCGCGTTGAGCAGGATCTTGATGTTCACCTCGTGGTCCGAGGTGTCCACGCCCGCGCTGTTGTCGATGGCGTCGGTGTTGACCTTGCCGCCCTCGCCGTCGGCGCCGGTACGGGCGAACTCGATACGGCCCAGCTGGGTCAGGCCCAGGTTGCCGCCCTCGCCGATGACCTTCGCGCGCACGTCCGAGCCGTTGACGCGGATGGCGTCGTTGGCCTTGTCGCCGACGTCGGCGTGCGTCTCGGCCGTCGCCTTGACGTACGTGCCGATGCCGCCGTTCCACAGCAGGTCCACCGGGGCCTGCAGGATCGCCTGCATCAGGTCGGCCGGGGTCATCTTGGTGACGCCCGCCTCGATGCCGAGGGCCGCCCGCATCTGCGCGTTGACCGGGATGGCCTTCGCGGAACGCGGGTGGATGCCGCCGCCCGCCGACAGCAGCTCCGTGTCGTAGTCCGCCCACGAGGAGCGCGGCAGCTCGAACAGGCGCCGGCGCTCCGCGTACGAGACGGCCGCGTCCGGGGTCGGGTCGATGAAGATGTGCCGGTGGTCGAAGGCGGCGACCAGGCGGATGTGCTCGGACAGCAGCATGCCGTTGCCGAAGACGTCACCGGACATGTCGCCGACGCCGACGACGGTGAAGTCCTCGGTCTGGGTGTCGTGGCCCAGCTCGCGGAAGTGCCGCTTGACGGACTCCCAGGCACCGCGGGCCGTGATGCCCATGCCCTTGTGGTCGTAGCCGGCCGAGCCGCCCGACGCGAAGGCGTCGCCCAGCCAGAAGCCGTACGACTCGGCGACGCCGTTGGCGATGTCCGAGAAGGTGGCCGTGCCCTTGTCGGCGGCGACGACCAGGTAGGTGTCGTCCCCGTCGTGGCGGACCACGCCCTTGGGCGGCACGACCTCGCCCGCGACCATGTTGTCGGTGATGTCGAGCAGCGCCGAGATGAAGATCTTGTACGAGGCGACACCCTCGGCGAGCCACGCGTCGCGGTCCACCGACGGGTCCGGCAGGTTCTTGGCGACGAAGCCGCCCTTGGCGCCGACCGGCACGATGACGGTGTTCTTGACCATCTGCGCCTTGACCAGGCCGAGGATCTCCGTACGGAAGTCCTCGCGGCGGTCGGACCAGCGCAGGCCGCCTCGCGCGACCTTGCCGAAGCGCAGGTGGACGCCCTCGACGCGCGGGGAGTACACCCAGATCTCGAACGCGGGGCGCGGGGCCGGCAGGTCCGGGATGGCCTGCGGGTCGAACTTCATCGACACGTACGCGTGCTGCTCGCCCGCGGCGTTCGGCTGGAAGAAGTTCGTGCGCAGGGTGGCCTTGATCAGCGTCAGGAACGCCCGCAGGATGCGGTCCTCGTCGAGCGAGGCGACCTGGTCCAGGGCCCCGTCCAGCTCCTCCAGCATGGCGTCGACGAGCTCGGTGCCGGCGGACTGGCGGCCCGGCGACATCCGCGCCTCGAAGAGGGAGACCAGCAGCCGGGTGGTGTGGACGTTGTTGCGGAGGGTGTCCTCCATGTAGTCCTGGCTGAAGGTGGAGCCCGCCTGGCGCAGGTACTTGGCGTACGCGCGCAGGACGACGGCCTGCCGCCAGGTGAGCCCGGCGCCCAGGACGAGGGTGTTGAAGTTGTCGTTCTCGGCCTCGCCGGTCCACACCGCCGCGAAGGCCTCCTGGAACCGCTCGCGCGCGTCGTCGCCGAGGTAGCTGTCCCCGTTGCCGCTGGACAGCGGCATCCGCAGGCCGAAGTCGTAGATCCAGGCGCTCACCCGGTCGCTGCGGCGCAGCTCGTACGGGCGCTCGTCGGTGACCTCGACGCCCAGGCGCTGGAGGACCGGCAGGACCGCGGACAGGGAGACCTGCTCGCCCTCGCGGTAGATCTTGAAGCGGCGCTCGCCCGGGCCCGCACCGACGGGCTCGTACAGGGAGAGCGCGAACTCGCGGTCGCTCGCGGACAGCCGCTCCAGGTGGCACAGGTCCGACACGGCCATGCGCGGCGTGTGGTCGGCCTTGTAGCCCTCGGAGAAGGAGCCGCTGTACTTGCGCAGCAGCTCGGCGGCGCGCTCCTCGCCCAGCTCGGCGGTCAGGGCCTCGCCGAAGCCGTCGCTCCAGGAGCGTGCCGCCTCGACCAGGCGGGACTCGACGCGCTCGACGTCGGCGTCGGTCAGCGCGGGCAGCTGGGTGCCCTGCGGGACGCGGACGACGAAGTGGATGCGGGAGAGGATCGACTCGGTGTTCCAGGCGGTGAAGTCGACGCTGGTGCCGCCGAGCTCCTCCTTCAGGATGTCCATCAGGCGCAGCCGGACGCCGGTGGTGAACCGGTCGCGCGGCAGGTAGACCAGCGCCGAGTAGTAGCGGCCGTACTCGTCCTGGCGCAGGTAGAGCCGCAGGCGGCGGCGTTCCTGGAGGTACAGGACGGAGGTGGCGATCTCGCGGAGCTTGTCGACCGGGGTCTGGAACAGCTCGTCGCGCGGGTAGGTCTCCAGGATCTGGAGCAGGTCGCGGCCGTCGTGGCTGGACGGCGAGAAGCCGGCGCCCTCGAGGACCTCGGAAACCTTGCGGCGGATCACCGGGACGCGGCGCACGGACTCGGTGTACGCGGCGGAGGAGAACAGGCCGAGGAAGCGGCGCTCACCGACCACGTTGCCCTCGGCGTCGAACTTCTTCACGCCGACGTAGTCGAGGTACGAGGGGCGGTGCACGGTGGCGCGGCTGTTGGCCTTCGTCAGCACCAGCAGCCGGTGCTCGCGGGCCTTGGCGCGGGCGTCGGCCGGCAGCCGGTTGAAGGACGGCGAGACGGGGTGCGCGTCCTCCTGGGCGTGGTGGACCGGGTCGGAGCGCAGGATGCCGAGGCCGGTGCCGGGGACGGCCGCGAGGGCGTCGCCGTCGACCAGGTTGTACTCGCGGAAGCCGATGAAGGTGAAGTGGTCGTCGGCCAGCCAGCGCAGCAGCTCGCGGGCCTCCTCCTGCTCGTACTCGCGCAGGTCCGGGGCGGTCGGCTCGTTCGCCAGCTCGTCGGCGATGCGCAGCGCGGTGTCACGCATCTTCTCCCAGTCCTCGACGGACTCGCGGACGTCGGACAGGACGCGCAGCAGGTCGCCGGTGATCTGCTTGAGGTCGGCCCTGTCGGTCTCACGGTCGATCTCGACGTGGATCCACGACTCGACGAGGGAGTCGTGGGGGCGCGCGGTCCTGGGACCGTGGGCGTCGCAGTCGGGACCGAGGATCTCGATCAGCTTGCCGGTGACGTCACGGCGCACGACGACCTGCGGGTGGATCACG
The DNA here is from genome assembly GCF_042895815.1 of Streptomyces sp. NPDC001373. Classification (NCBI taxonomy): domain Bacteria; kingdom Bacillati; phylum Actinomycetota; class Actinomycetes; order Kitasatosporales; family Streptomycetaceae; genus Streptomyces; species Streptomyces sp. NPDC001373. The sequence continues at coordinate 22,540 of NZ_JBIAWQ010000012.1, read as the reverse complement.
ACGTGGATGCCGCGGCCCTGGCGGGACAGCTCGTTGGTGACCGAGTCCACGAGGAACGGCATGTCGTCCGTGACCACCTCGACGACCGAGTGGCTGGAGGTCCAGCCGTTCTCCTCGACCGTGGGGGTGTGCACGCGCACGCTCGCCGTCCCCTGCGGGCGGTTCTCGGCCAGCCGGTAGTGGGAGAGCGCCGCGCCGAACACGTCGACCGGGTCGCGGTCCGCGAGGTCCTCGGGGGCCGTGTGCAGGTAGTAGCGCTGGAGGTAGGCGAGCGTCGCGCCCTGTCCGGGGTGCTCCCCGTGCTCGGACCCAGTCGGAAGTAGCCCCCCGGCCGGGCTGTTCTCAGCTACCCGTGCCGCCCGCGCGAGCAGCTCGGCCTTTGCTTCGTCCAGCTTGGTCTGCATGTCCTCTGGCTCCTGTCGCGCGCCATTGCGTGACGTAGGGGAAGGAAGGAATGACAAAGCGCCGCGATGAGGCGGGAAGTCCGTCCGGATCCGGTCGCGACGCATCGTCGTCGGGAGAGCCGCCGGGGAGTGCTTCGACCGTGATCGGCAGGTCCCGGCGGCGGGGATCAGCGAAGGCCCGGGCACGAACGTGCGCCGGGCGCGGGCCGGGGGCGTCAGTGCCCCCGAGGACTATCGCGCTGATCACGGGTACAAGGCTATCTCGCCCCACCCCCCGGTCGTCATTCACTGCATCTGTACAAAACCTGGGGTAAAACCTGGACAGTCTGGCCAGCGACTCGGCCGCCGCCGCGTGCGGGGGTGCCTATCCGGCCAGCTCACGGGCGGTGGCGACGGCCTCGGCGAGGCTGTCGACGACCGGGACGCCCGCGGACTCCAGGCTGGCCCGGCTGTGCGAGCCGCCGGTGTACAGGACGGCACGGGCGCCCACGTGGGCGGCAGCCAGCGCGTCGTCCACGGCGTCACCGACGAGGACCGTACGGGAAGCCGTCACGCCGGCCGCCTCCATGGCCGCCATATGGCGTACGAGGTGCCCCGCCTTGGAGGTGTGCGAAGGCCCGGTACGGCCGTCGACCCGCAGGAAGTGCGCGTGGATGCCGTGCTCGCGGACGAGCGGCAGGAGCTTCTCGTGGGGCGCGAGCGACAGCAGGGACTGGGTGAACCCGTCCTCCTGCCAGCCCCGCAGCAGCTCCCGCGCCCCCTCGGCGAGGCCGGAGTCGGCGGCGGCCGTCCAGTAGTGGCGGTGGAACGCCTCGTCCATGACGACCCACTCGTCCTCGGTGGGCAGCCGGCCCATCAGCCGCTCGTAGAACTTCGGCACGGGGACGACGTACAGGTCGCGATACCGCTCCAGGGTGATCGGCGGAAAACCGAGCTCCGCGAAGGAGGCGTTGGTGGCGATCATGACGGCGTCGATGTCGTGCAACAGGGTCCCGTTCCAGTCCCACACGATGTGGGCCGTAGCGACGCTCACCCGGATCTCCGTACTCATCCCAGCAGCCCCGGGATCTCCTGCACGCCGAACCAGAGCAGCTCGTGGTCCTCGGCCCCGTCGACGAGGAACCGCGCATCGTCGTCACCGCCGTCCGCGGCCGCCAGGGCCCCGGCGGCGGCCGTCACGTCCTGCTCGGCGTCCCCGGCGTCGACGTGCACAGCGGCGGCCACGGCGAGCCGCACGGCGGCGGCGAGCGTCACCTGCCCGAGGGTGGCCTCGTCGACCCCCGGGGACGCGACGGCGGCCTTCTCGTCGACGTCGACGGCGACGACGACCCGCTTGCGCGGGGCGGCGGCGTCCTCGGCCAGCATCCGCAGCGAGGCGGCGGCGGCCCGGCTCAGCGCCGCGTACTCCAGCTCCTCGATGTCGTCGGACACGTACCACTCCCGCAGCCCGGGGGTGACGGCGTAGGCGCGGAGCGGGGCGGGCCCCAGCTCGCCCGCCTTGTGCGCCTCGGCGAGCCCGGGGAGGGTCAGGGGGACGTACACGCGCATGGCCGGCTGCTTTCGGTAGTCGGAAACCCCCTCAGGATACGACCGCGACGCGTGAACTCCCCTAGGGGCGACGCCCCTGGATCTCCACGGCGGCGCACCGCCAGCGCAGATCAGGCCCCTGTTCGAGCCGGAAGGCCATCGCCGAGACCCGGTCACCGGTCGCGATCCGCGCGAACGCCTCGATGACCCCCGGCCCCGGGTGGAACCGCCCGCAGTGCCGCAGCACGGGCCGCAGCCGGTCCCGCAACGGCCCGCTGGGCGCGAGCTCGACCAGCTGGTCGTACGCCTCCCCGACGGTCAGCCCGAGCAGCGAGTGCACGGGCCGCTGCCCGCTGACGACGGCCAGGATCCGCTGCGCGAACCAGTCATGGGGCCCCGCCATCCGCCCGGCCCGCACCCCACCGACGGGCCGCGCCCCCACGCCCGCCCGGGACCCGGCCCCCGCCCGGAAACCCCCGACACCGGACACACTCCCCGCCCCGGGCCGGGACACCCCGACACCGGACACACTCCCCGCCCCCGCCGGGGACCCCCCGACACCGGACACACTCCCCGCCCCCGCCGGGGACCCCCCGACACCGGACACACTCCCCGCCCTCGGCCGGGGACCCCCAACACCGGACGGGCTCCCCGCCCCCGGCCGGGACCCGGGACCCGGCCGCCGCTGGTCCTGCCGCCCGGCGGGCCGGCTCCGCCCCGACCCGCCCCGCCTGCTGCGACTGCCCTCGCCGCCGATGGTGCCGCGCGTGGTGGTGTCCATGCCGATTCCCCCGATCAACCGTGCCCGGCGGCACCAGGCGGTAACGTGATGCGGGTTTTCTACGACCCCCGAACACGCTCCGCAACCGACGGCAGCCGCCACGGAACCCCCGGCCGAGGTTCACCTATCCGAGTGCCCGAACCTGCCCCCAGGGCACCCGAAACCCCCCAGGAAGGCCCGGGAAGCCCCCCCGAAGCCCCTCCCGGCGCGGCCCGAAAGGGTCCCCCCACCTCACCCTCCCGGCCCACAAAACCCACCCCCAGCCCCACCCCACACCCATCACACTCGGTATCCACCAGGCAGCCCGCCGGGGCACGACCGGACGGCGGGACGGGACCGGGAGGGCTTGGGGCTTTCCCGTCAGTCTCATCGTCCTTCCGTGGCGGGACGGTCAGTCAAGGGCGCTCCTTCGTCGCGTCGCTTCGCGATGGCCTTCGGCCACCCTTGACAGACCGCCCCGCCACGAAAAGCCGAAGACTGCCGGGAAACCCCCAAAAGAACGGCACGGTCCATTGATGGACATGCGGCCGTGTCAGGGATGAGGCGGGGTGGTCGGGGGTCACCTCACCGCCCATCCGGCCCCTTTGAGGATGCGATCGGGACCCGAGGTGCGCGCCAAGGCCATACACGGGCCCAGCATCGAACTCCTCGACCGGGCCCTTGCCGGGTGGGAGCGCTTCCTCGACATCTTCGAGGAGGTACCCGATGAGTGAGCAGTATGCATACGTCCCCCACCGGCTTCTCCGCCACCGCGTCCGCGACATCGCCTCCGGCACCGAGGGTGTGCTGATGGCCGTGATCAACGAGAACGTCTCGGACTCCGCCGCATACGAACGCTGGATGGAGCTGGCCTACATCCGGGGCGCATCCGGCCGCGAGTTCACCACTGCCGTCGACAACGTCCAGCCCGCCTATGAACAGCCCCGGACGGACCGCAGACGCCGAGACCTGGGCAGCGCGTAGCGATCTGATGCGCCCACCGGCCCCGGAAGACAAGCTGATCGTCCTTTGGCGCACGTAGTGGCCACAGACGGACTGCGGACGCCGAGACGAGAGGAGCGCGTAGCGATCTGATGCGGGCGGAGGCCCCGGGCGCGGCTGATGTCGGCCCGGATGCCCGGCGGGGCGGGCCCCGACGACCTCGTCTGATCCCTGGCACCGCCGCATGTCCGACTCTGGACCGTGCCGTTCTTTTGGGGGTTTCCCGGCAGTCTTTGCCCCGCCCAGCTCAGGTCCCGCCCATCCCGGTACCGATCGGCTTCTCACCGCCGCCCGGCCACGGCCCGCCGGCCCGCGCCACACCCCCACACCCCCACCCCCCAACAACAACAACAACCGGGCCCGGACACCCCAAGGTGTCCGGGCCCGACCGACGGGTCTCCTGCGCGCAGGCTACTTCTTGCGGCGGCGGCCGCCCGAGGCCTTCTGGGCCTTGCGGCGCTCCGCGCGGGTCAGGCCGTCGCCGCCGCCGTTGGCGTCGTCGAAGTCGCCCTCGACCACGCCGCCCTCGCCGTCCACCGTCGGGGCGGAGAAGTGCAGGCGGTCCGGGCGCTGCGGGGCGTCCAGGCCCTTGGCGCGGATCTCCGGGCGCGCCGACGGCACCGGCTCCTTCGTCAGCGACGGGGCGGCCGCCTCGGCCGGCACCGGGAGCTCCTCGACCTGCTGCTCGACCTGGACCTCCAGGTTGAACAGGTAGCCGACGGACTCCTCCTTGATGCCCTCCATCATGGCGTTGAACATGTCGAAGCCCTCGCGCTGGTACTCGACCAGCGGGTCCTTCTGGGCCATCGCGCGCAGGCCGATGCCCTCCTGGAGGTAGTCCATCTCGTAGAGGTGCTCGCGCCACTTGCGGTCGAGGACCGACAGGACCACGCGGCGCTCCAGCTCGCGCATGACGTCCGCGCCCAGGGCGGCCTCGCGCGCGCTGTACTGCTCGTAGATGTCGTCCTTGACGGACTCGGCGATGAACTCGGCGGTGATGCCCGCGCGGTCGCCGGCGGCCTCCTCCAGCTCCTCCACCGTCACCTTGATCGGGTAGAGCTGCTTGAAGGCGCCCCACAGCCGGTCGAGGTCCCACTCCTCGGCGAAGCCCTCGACCGTCTCGGCGGCGATGTAGGCATCGATGGTGTCGTCCATGAAGAAGCGCACCTGCTCGTGCAGGTCCTCGCCCTCCAGGACGCGACGGCGCTCGCCGTAGATGACCTCGCGCTGGCTGTTGAGGACCTCGTCGTACTTCAGGACGTTCTTGCGGGTCTCGAAGTTCTGGGTCTCGACCTGCGACTGGGCCGACGCGATCGCGCGCGTCACCATCTTGTTCTCGATCGGGACGTCGTCCGGCACGTTGGCCATGGCCATGACGCGCTCGACCATCTGCGCCTTGAACAGGCGCATCAGGTCGTCACCCAGCGACAGGTAGAAGCGGGACTCGCCCGGGTCGCCCTGACGGCCGGAACGGCCGCGCAGCTGGTTGTCGATACGGCGCGACTCGTGCCGCTCGGTGCCCAGCACGTAGAGGCCGCCGAGCTCCTTGACCTCCTCGAACTCCGCCTTCACGGCCGCCTCGGCCCTGGCGAGCGCGTCGGGCAGGGCGTGCGCCCACTCCTCGATGTGCTCCTCCGGGTCGAGGCCGCGCTGGCGCAGCTCCGCCTCGGCGAGGTCGTCGGGGTTGCCGCCGAGCTTGATGTCGGTACCGCGGCCGGCCATGTTCGTGGCGACGGTGACGGCGCCGCGGCGGCCGGCCTGGGCGACGATCGTGGCCTCGCGCTCGTGCTGCTTGGCGTTGAGCACCTCGTGCGGGATGCCGCGCTTGGAGAGCTGCTGGGAGAGGTACTCGGACTTCTCGACCGACGTCGTACCGACGAGGATCGGCTGGCCCTTCTCGTGCTTCTCCGCGATGTCGTCGACGACGGCGGCGAACTTGGCGACCTCGGTGCGGTAGATGAGGTCGGGCTGGTCCTTGCGCTGCATCGCGCGGTTCGTCGGGATCGGGACGACGCCGAGCTTGTAGATCTGGTGGAACTCGGCGGCCTCGGTCATGGCCGTACCGGTCATACCGGACAGCTTCGAGTAGAGGCGGAAGAAGTTCTGGAGGGTGATCGTGGCGAGGGTCTGGTTCTCGTCCTTGATGTCCACCCCTTCCTTCGCCTCGATCGCCTGGTGCATGCCCTCGTTGTAGCGGCGGCCGGCGAGGATACGGCCGGTGTGCTCGTCGACGATCATGACCTCGCCGTCGATGACGACGTAGTCCTTGTCCTTCTTGAACAGTTCCTTCGCCTTGATGGCGTTGTTCAGGTAGCCGACGAGCGGGGTGTTCACCGACTCGTAGAGGTTGTCGATGCCCAGCCAGTCCTCGACCTTGGCGACGCCGGCCTCGTGGATGCCGACGGTCCGCTTCTTCTCGTCGACCTCGTAGTCGCCGGTCTCCTCGATGCCCTTGAGCGGGTTGCCGGCCTCGCCCTTGGTCAGGCGGGTGACCAGCTTGGCGAAGTCCGCGTACCACTTGGTGGCCTGGTCGGCCGGGCCGGAGATGATCAGCGGGGTGCGGGCCTCGTCGACGAGGATGGAGTCGACCTCGTCGACCACGGCGAAGTTGTGGCCGCGCTGGACCAGCTCGTCCTTCGACCAGGCCATGTTGTCGCGCAGGTAGTCGAAGCCGAACTCGTTGTTCGTGCCGTACGTGATGTCGCAGTTGTACTGCTCGCGGCGCTGGGCGGGCGACATGTTCGCCAGGATGCAGCCGACCTCCAGGCCGAGGAACTTGTGCACCCGGCCCATCAGCTCGGAGTCGCGCTCGGCGAGGTAGTCGTTGACCGTGATCAGGTGGACGCCCAGGCCCGACAGGGCGTTCAGGTACGCGGGCAGCGTGCCGACGAGGGTCTTGCCCTCACCGGTCTTCATCTCGGCGACGTACCCGAGGTGCAGCGCGGCGCCGCCCATGATCTGGACGTCGTAGTGCCGCTGGCCCAGGACGCGCTTGGCGGCCTCGCGGACGGTCGCGAAGGCCTCGGGCAGCAGGTCGTCGAGGCTCTCGCCGTCCTGGTAGCGCTGCTTGTACTCGTCCGTGAGGGCCCGCAACTCGGCGTCGGAGAGGTTGACGAAGTCCTCTTCGATGGAGTTGACCTGGTCCGCGATGCGGTGCAGTTTGCGCAGGATCTTGCCTTCGCCTGCACGCATGAGCTTGGTGAGGACGGACACTGAGGCTGGTCTCCTTGCCGGTCGGGCCTGGGCACTTTACGTAGCCGGGCACGGCAGGTGGGCCCCACCGCAACGGCCATCGTAAGCGAGGACGTGGTCGCGTCGGGAGGTCCGCCATCGCCGCAGGGCAGCGGGCACCCGTATTGAGAACGCACGGGGGACCCGGAAGGTGCCGGTCTCCCCTCATCTGCGTCGAAAACCGCTCGTCGGCGTCCCGCGCCGACCGGATAATCCGGTCATGGAACCGACCACCCTGACCACGGAGCGCCTCGTCCTGCGCCCGCACGTGCCCGCCGACGTCCCCGAGACCCACGCGGCCTGCCAGGACCCGGAGATCCAGCGCTGGATCCCGGTCCCCGTGCCGTACGGGGAGGAGGACGCGGTCGAGTACGTCACGCGGAACGCGCCCGCCCGCTGGGAGGACGGCACCGAGTACAACTTCGCCGCCCGGCTCGGCCCCGAGGGCCCCCTGGTCGCGACGCTGGGTCTGCACCCGCGCGGTGACTTCGCGTACGAGATCGGCTTCTGGGCCACCGCCGCCCACCGCGGCCGGGGCTACACCACCGAGGCCGTGCTGGCCCTGGCCCGCTGGGCCTTCACCGAACTCGGCTGCGACCGCCTCGTCTGGCGCGCCGGCGTCGGCAACACCGCCTCCCGCGCGGTGGCGGAGAAGGCCGGCTTCACGGTCGAGGGCGTCCTGCGCGCCGGCATGGAGCACCGCGGCACCCTGCGCGACTGCTGGCTCGGCTCCCTGCTCCCCGCCGACCTGGGGCTGCCGTCCCGGCTCCCGTACCTGCCGGCGCCCGCCCGGGACGCCGGGACCGCCGCCCAGGACCCGGCACCCCGGCCGGGGACGGGCCCCGTTGTCAGTGTCCGGCCGTAGGCTGCGGCGCATGACCACCGCCACCGCCGCCGTGTCCCTGTCCGCCGACGAGGCCCGCCGGATCGCGCTGCGCGCGCAGGGCTTCCTCGGGGCGCCCGACCGGAGGGCCGGCGTGCGCGGGGTGCTGCGGAACCTGGGCGCCGTGCAGCTGGACACCATCTCGGTCCTGGCCCGGTCGCACGAGCTGATCCCGTACGCCCGGCTCGGCGCGGTCGGCCGGGACACCGTGGAGAAGGCGTACTGGTCCGACGCCCACGCCTTCGAGTACTGGTCGCACGCGGCCTGCATCCTGCCCATCGAGGAGTGGCCGCACTTCTCCTTCCGGCGCCGCGCCCGGCGGGCCCGCGGCCACCGCTGGCACGTCCTCCAGGACAAGGAGCGCTCGACGCGGACCGTCCTGGACCGGCTGCGCGCCGAAGGCCCGCTGACCTCCTCCGGGCTCGGCGGCGCCAAGAACGGCGGAGAGTGGTTCGAGTGGTCGGAAACCAAGATCGCGGTGGAGTGGCTGCTCGACACCGGCGAGGTGGTCTGTACCGAGCGGCGCGGCTGGAAGCGCGTCTACGACCTCGCCGAGCGGGCCGTGCCCGACGCCCTGTTCCACGACGACCTGGACGACCGCGAGTGCCTGCGCCGCCTGGTCGCGCTGGCCGGGCGGTCCCTCGGCGTGGGCACCCGCGCCGACATCGCCGACTACCACCGCCTCAAGGGCGAGGAGTTCGACGCGGTGGTCGCGGACTCCGGGCTGGTCCCGGTGGAGGTGGAGGGCTGGGGCAAGCCCGCCTGGGCCCATCCCGGGGCGCTGGCGTCCGAACCGCGCGGCCGCCACCGCACCACCCTGCTGTCGCCGTTCGACTCGCTCGTCTGGGACCGCCCCCGCACCGAGCGGATCTTCGGCTTCACCCACCGCCTGGAGGCCTACGTCCCCAAGCCGAGGCGGATACACGGGTACTTCGCGATGCCGCTGCTGGCCGGCGGCCGGCTCCAGGGCCGCGTGGACCCGGGCCGCGAGGGGCGCACGCTGGTGGCCCGGCAGCTCTCCCTGACCACCCCGAAGGCGGCCGGCGCGATGGCCCTGGCGCTGCGGGAGGCGGCGGAGTGGGTGGGCTGCGACGCGGTCCGCGTGGAGCGGGCGCGGGACGCCGCCGAGGCGGCCGCGGTGACCGCCGAGCTGGACCTGCTGGACTGAGCGGCCCCACCGGGGCCGGGACACCCCCTAGCGGATCTCCAGGATCTTCTCGCGCATCGCGTAGACGACGGCTTCCATCCGGGAGTGCAGCTGGAGCTTCTCCAGGATGTTGCGGACGTGGTTCTTCACCGTGTTCTCGGAGATGAACAGCTGCTTGGCGATGTCCCGGTTGTTCATCCCGGTCGCCACCAGCTTGAGCACCTCCAGCTCCCGGTCGGTCAGCCGGGGCGCCGGCACCAGCCTGCGCTCGTCGGTCCGCTGGATCATCGACTTGAACTCGGTCAGCAGCTTCGACGCCATCGAAGGGCTGATCTGCGACTGCCCGTCCGCCACGGCGCGGATCGCGGTGGCGACCTCGTCCGTGGAGATCTCCTTGAGCAGGTAACCCGTCGCACCCGCCTTGATCGCGTCGTAGAGGTCGGCCTCCTCGTCGCTGATCGTCAACATGATGATCTTCGCGGAGGGGGCGACCTCCTTGATCGAGGTGCAGGCCTCGATCCCGCCGCGCCGCGGCATCCGGACGTCCATCAGCACGATGTCCGGAAGCAGGTCGGCGGCCTTGTCCACGGCCTCCGCCCCGTCCCCGGCCTCACCGACGACCTGGATGTCCTCCTCCTGCGCGAGGACGATCTCCAGCCCGCGCCGGAACAGGGCGTGGTCGTCGACCACGAGGACCCGGATGGGCTCCCCGGCGAGCTCCCCGGCCCCGTCCCGGTCGCCCGCCTCCACCGCGTCCGCCGCGCGACAGCCGGCTCCGTCGTCACCGCGCACCGGCCCGAAGCTGTCCGCCATCGTTCCTCCCCCTGCATGTACCGGGCTGCTGGGCCAACCCGGCGGGGGCGGCCGCCGGTTGACTGCCCGCCATGATTCCATGCCCGCACGGTCACCCGCGGGTCTGGCGGAATCCCTTTGGCTCATACGAGTCATACAGGTGCCCCTGCGGAAACACCGTGGCTTCCGCAGGGGCAACGGATCGGTGATCAGCCTCCGAGCGCTCCGCCGGCACCGCCGACGGCCGGCTCCTCGGAGCTGGACGCCCCGTCGGGGTCCACGTGGATGACGCCGTAGTCGTAGGCGTGGCGCCGGTAGACGACGCTCGGCATCTTGGTCTCGGAGTCGACGAACAGGTAGAAGTCGTGGCCGACCAGTTCCATTTCGTAAAGGGCCTGGTCGAGCGACATGGGCCGGGCAGGATGGGTCTTCTCGCGGACGATCAGCGGGCCCTCGCCCTGCACTTCGAGCGATCCGATCCGGGTGGTCGGAATTGCACCCTCGATCTCTTCACCGACCGGCTGGCCACTCCCGTTGAGCGTCGCGACGCCCGGCACGCTGTCGGCGACCTCGGCCGCCGACAGCCGTCCGTTGCCGCGGCGGGTGAAACGCTTGTCGTGCTGCTTGCGCAGCCGGGCCTCCAGCTTGTCCTGAGCCAGGTCGAGGGCCGCGTACGGGTCGGCGGCAGCGGCCTCGGCGCGGATCACCGGGCCCCGCGAATGCAGGGTGATCTCCACGCGGTCGGAACGGTCGGCCTGGCGCGGGTTGTGCTCCTTGGACACCTCGACGTCCAAGCTGATCACCTTGGCGTCGAGCTTCTGGATCCGCTCCGGATTCAGCTTCTCGGCCACGTGCTTGCGGAACCGCTCGGGCACCTCGGTCTTGCGGCCCTTGACGACGATGTCCACGCAGAACTCCGTTCCCGGAGACCCTCACCGCGAGCGGCGAAGCGTCTCCCTTTCGCACCAGGCTCCGGTGAACACCGGAGCCTCGGACTTGGCGACTTTCACCTCCTCCTCCCCCATCGGCAAGATCTGCATCCCACCGACTTCGGAGTAGAGGGACACCCCTCTGACACGAAGATTCCAAAACGGGCGGACTGGCGCTCCGATACCGGGGGGCCCAAGGATCGCCAGTTCCTCACAACCGAACATATCTCTCCATGCCGGTTGTCGGCACCCGCTACCGGAACCTGCCTCCGTCGAGGTGGCTGGTCCCTCTTACTACCTGCAACGATGCGCATTCCCCAGCGGTTCCAAATCTATTCACGAGAATTTTGCTCTGTACGAGTAGTCCACCGGAGCTCTAGCATCGGGCCCGGGTGAACGATCCGGACGGCGCCGCCACCACGGCCGCCGCGTCCGCCCACAGCCCCGCCGCGCGCAGCGCCCGGGCCGCCTCCGCGAGGGTGGCCCCGGTCGTCACCACGTCGTCCACCACCACGATCCGCGCCCCTTCCACCAGCCGCATCCCGCCGGGGCGCACCTCCAGGGCCCCGGCCAGGTTCCGCTGCCGCTGCCGGGCCCCGAGCCCCGCCTGGTCCGCGACCTGCCGCCGCAGCCGCAGCACGGGCGCCACGCGCGCGGGTGCGCCGGCCCCGCGCAGCCGCCGCGACGCGGCCAGGGCGGTCCTGCGCGTCGCGTCGTGCCCGCGCGCCCGCACCGCCCGCCGCGCGGACGGCACCGGGACCAGCACCAGCTCCCCCGCCGCTCCGCCCGCCCCCGCCGCCGCCGCCCGGGGAGCGGACACGGCCGCCGCGGACACGGCCGCCGCGAGGGCGGCGCCGAGCGGGCCGGCCAGCGGAAGGGCCCCACGCTCCTTGTGGGCCAGCACGACCGCCCGTACCGCCCCCTCGTACCGGGCCGCCGCGTACACCGGCGGCAGCCCCTCCGGGCCCCCGTCCCACGGCTGCGGACGCACCGGCCCCGCGCCCGCCCCGGCCAGGACCCCGCGGCAGGCCTCGCACAGCAGCGGGCGCGGCGCCCCGCAGCCCGCGCAGTCCGAGGGCAGGACCAGCCCGGCCAGCTCCTGCCACCACCCCCGCATACGTCCACCCTGCCCGGCGTCCGGGCAGGGCGCGACCCCTGTGGACAACGCTGACCGCGGGGCCCCCGGGGGTCAGCCCGGATACACCGGCGCGCGGCCGCCCGCCGCCGCCGTACGCCACTGCGCGCCCGGCGGGAGCCACACGATGCCGTCCTCGGTGGAGGAGGCCACCACCGGCTTCGCCTCGTCCTCGGAGGCGGCGATGGCGCTCAGTCCGGTCGCCCCGGGCAGGCTCGCCGCGACCATCGACCCGTCGGCCAGCATGTAGCGGGCCTGGTCGACGCCGCCGCTCTCGCGGCCCACCACCAGCAGCCTGCCCCGCGGCGCCCAGCTCATCGCGGTCACCTCGGCCATCTGCGGAGCGGCCGGGCGCAGCTCGCGCACCGACACCCTGGAGGGGTCCCCCTTGCCCTCGGGCCGCTCGATCCGCCCGATGTAGAGGTTCTTGCGGCCGCCGTCGCGCTCGACGAGCAGCGCGATGCGCACGCCGTCCGCGGAGGCCTTCAGCCCGCTGATCCTCGCCCCGTCGAGTCCGGTGACGTCCACCTTCTGCGGGGTCCCGGTCCCGCCGGGCACCCGCCACAGGCCCTGGCCCTGCGGGTCGAGGTCGGAGATCCACAGGTCGCCGCGGGCGTCCCAGCTGGGGGCGGTGAGCTTGCCGCTCCTGCTGGTCAGCAGCGGCTGCGGCATCGGCCCGGCGGTGGTCATCGTGACGACGTACAGCCCGTGGCCGTCCTCGGAGACGACCGCGGCCCGCTTCTCGTCGTAGGTCACGGCGGCCGAGCCCACCTTGAACCCGGTGGCGGTGGCCAGCGGGCCGGGGGCCGGCTCCGGCTTCTCCTGCTGCTGCTCGTCGGCGCCCGCGTTGAGGACCATCCTCACGAGCCGGCCGTCCTTGTCCACGTAGTACTGGTGCTGCGGCGACGACGGCCGGTTGGCGATGACCGCCGCGGCCGAGCCGGTCACCCAGCACAGCGAGGACTTGCCGTCGGAGCGCAGCAGCTCGACCCGGTCCAGCCGGGAGGCCGTCAGGTCCCGGACGGTGTACAGGAGTTGGGTGGCCATCTTCTGGCACTGCGGCTGCGCGACGTTCTCCGCGGCCGCGTTGAGCGGGACGCGCAGGGTGTTCTGGCCGTCGTACGCGAGGGACTTGGTGCCCGCGCGCAGTTCGGTGCCGGTCGGGAAGGCGGTGGAGGCGACGGGGCCGAGCCACTTGGAGGGGCCGGCGAGCAGCGATTGCACAGTGAGGGTGGTGGGGTCCATCCGCGACTCGGGGTCGCTGCGCTGGCGCACGTACACGGGGTCGGCGACGAGCGTGTTGCCCGCGAAGTAGTACTTGTTGACGGGCTTGTAGATGCGCTGGAAGTCGGACTCGCCGAGGACGAGGCTGCTGGGCGGGGTGGCGATCCGCCACTGCTTGTTGACCTGGACCAGCTGGAGGTACTCCTCGTAGCGGCCGCCGCCGGTCTCGGGCTGGTAGGCGCTGCGCTCGTCGACGGTGGCGAGCTTCTTGCCGGTGACCTTCCAGCGGGGCCCGTCGGGGTCCTTCTCGCCCTGGACGGGGACGCGGTCGAGGCCGGAGGAGAGCACGGTGACGGCCGAGGAGGGCTTCCAGTTCTTGGCGGCGTCCTCGGTGAGGTACTTGCGGGCGGTGGCCAGCTGGGGGTCGTCGCCGGTCATGGCCTCCAGGAAGCCGTCGACGATCTCGGCCGGGCTGGCCTTGTCGGCCGGGGGCACGCCGAAGACCCGCACCTGGGAGTCGACCCCCTGGGAGGCCTCCACGCGCCGGATCTCGCCGCGGTCGGGCATGGAGGCGCAGCCCGCCACGAGCAGCCCGACGGCCCCCAGGGCCAGGAGCGGGCGGGCGCTCCTCAGCGGGCCCGGCCGAGCCCGCCCGCGGCGGTCAGCGTCCTGCACCGTTTCCATCCTCCTGTGCTGGGCCCTGGTCGGCGGGCCGGGCGACGACGCGGGCGCCGTTGCCGGGCAGCGCGGTCGGGTCGGCGGGCACCGGCAGGGCGGTGGTGACCGCCGGCCGGGGCGGTATCGGATCGCGGTCGGCGCGCTCGGCGCGGCCGTCGGGGTGGCTGCCGGGGCCCGCGGCGGCGGTGCGTCCGGCGGCCTCGGCGGCGGCCCGGGCCCGGTTGCCCCGGGAGTCCTCGGGCTCCAGCGGGATCGGCGATCCGCGCAGCGGCTCGTCGGCGGTGCGGGGCAGGGTGAGGCGGAACTGGGAGCCGCCGCCGGGCTCGCCCCAGGCCTGGAGCCAGCCGCCGTGCAGCCGGGCGTCCTCGACGGCGATGGACAGGCCCAGGCCGGTGCCGCCGGTGGTGCGAGCCCGTGCGGGGTCGGCCCGCCAGAAGCGGTTGAAGACCCGGGTGGCCTCGCCGGGCTTGAGTCCGACGCCGTAGTCGCGGACGGCGACGGCGACGGCCCCGCCGGCCGAGGCCAGGCGGACCACGACGTCGCGGCCCTCGCCGTGCTCGACGGCGTTGACGACGAGGTTGCGCAGCACCCGCTCGACGCGCCGGGGGTCGGCCTCGGCGATGACGGGCTGGGTGTCGCCGAGGACCCGGATGCGCGTGCCCTTGTGCTCGGCGAGCGGTTCGGCGCCGTCGATGACGCGGCGCACGACGTCCCGCAGGTCGATGGGCTCGGCCTGGAGGTCGGCGGCGCCGGCGTCGAAGCGGCTGATCTCCAGCAGGTCCGCCAGGAGGGACTCGAAGCGGTCGAGCTGTCCGGCGAGGAGCTCCGCGGAGCGTGCCGTGATCGGGTCGAAGTCGACGCGGGCGTCGTGGATGACGTCGGCGGCCATGCGGACGGTCGTCAGCGGGGTGCGCAGCTCGTGCGAGACGTCCGAGACGAAGCGGCGCTGCAGCCGGGACAGCTCCTCCAGCTGCCGGATCTTGTTCTGGAGGTTCTGGGCCATCTTGTTGAAGGCCTCGCCCAGGCGGGCGATGTCGTCCTCGCCGGTGACCTTCATCCGCTCCTGGAGCCGGCCGGCGGACAGCCGCTCGGCGATCCCGGCGGCCATCCGGACGGGGGTCACGACCTGGCGTACGACGAGCCAGGCGATGGCGCCGAGCAGCACGACCACGAACACGCCGGCGGTGGCGATCGTGACCTTGACCAGGTTGAGGGACTCCTCCTCCTGGGTGAGTGGGAAGAGGTAGTACAGGTCGTAGGGGTCGCCGTTGATGTCGGTGAGCCGCTTGCCGACGACCAGCGCGGGCTCGGGGTGCTTGCCGGTCCCGGCGGTGTACCGGACCTGCGAGAAGGTCTTGAAGGTGCCGGTGTTGTGGTTGACGGCCTTGCGCAGGTCCAGGGGGACGCTGGCGGTCGGGTCGACGTTGCCGGAGGCGCGGGCGCCCTTGACGCCCTGGCTGGTGGGGGCCTGCTCACCGGTGCCGGCGCCGAGCGCGGCCACCTCGAAGGCGGTCTGGCCGCCGCTGGCGAGCTGCTTGACGAGCGAGTTCATCCAGGTGCTGGCGTCGCGCCCGACCTTGTTGTCGGTGGCGTCGGCCCCGTCCGAGGCGGAGGGGGTGTTGGCCTTCTCCTGTGCGACCGCGAACCCTCCCGCGGCCTGGCTCTGCGCGGCCTCCTCCTTGGCGTCGAGGAGGCCCTTGCTGACCTGGGCGATGACGACGAAGCCGAGCGCGAGGACGACGGCGAGCGACATCAGGAGGGTCGCGGCGACCACCCGGAGCTGGATGTTGCGCCGCCATATGCGGACAGCCGGAAGCAGCGGCCGGCGTACGAGGCGTACGCAGAGCCGCAGCAGGGGGCCGCCGGGTGTTCCGTCCTGGAGCAGCCGGCCGCCCCGCAGGGCTCCACGGCGGGAACCGCTCCGGGCCTTGCCGGGCTGCACGTCAGCTGGGTCCGGCCTTGTAGCCGACACCACGCACCGTCACGACGATCTCGGGGCGCTCGGGGTCCTTCTCGACCTTGGAGCGCAGTCGCTGCACGTGGACGTTCACCAGTCGGGTGTCCGCCGCGTGCCGGTAGCCCCAGACCTGCTCCAGCAGCACCTCACGGGTGAAGACCTGCCAGGGCTTGCGCGCGAGGGCGACCAGCAGGTCGAACTCGAGCGGGGTCAGGGCGATGGATGCGCCGTCGCGCTTGACCGAGTGCCCGGCCACGTCGATGACGAGGTCACCGATGACGAGCTGCTCGGGCGCCGGCTCCTCCGAACGGCGCAGGCGCGCCCGGATGCGGGCGACCAGCTCCTTCGGCTTGAACGGCTTGACGATGTAGTCGTCGGCGCCGGACTCCAGGCCCACCACGACGTCCACCGTGTCGCTCTTGGCGGTGAGCATGACAATGGGCACGCCCGATTCCGCCCTGATCAGTCTGCACACCTCTATGCCGTCCCTCCCGGGCAGCATGAGGTCCAGCAGCACCAGGTCCGGCTTGGCCTCCCTGAAGGCAGCCAGTGCCTTGTCGCCGTCCGCTACGAACGACGGCTCAAAACCTTCTCCACGCAGCACAATGCCGAGCATCTCGGCCAGCGCGGTGTCGTCGTCGACGACGAGGACGCGTCCCTTCATGGTTGACATCATCCCATTAGCTAATCGTTACCTGGCGGTGAGCTGTCCCACAGCCAAAAGGGCTGGAAATCGCCCCTCGGACCTGCGTGGCGATCAGGACGAACAGTCTGCCCCGGATCCGCGCGACAATTGAAGGGAAGAGCGGACCGGGATCCGGAGGGGGACGGCCGGTCACGACGGGGCTCCCCCATGGCACGATGACAGCCGACCAGCGCGCCCGCCACGGCAGGTGCACGTGAAGGAGCGACGATGAACGACTCTCCGGGCTGGGCCGCGCCCGGATCCCCGTCCGACGGCCAGGGCCCCGACGCCGCTCCGCCACCGCCCGCCGAGGACTCCGGCGCGTCCAAGTGGTCCGCGGCCCAGCCGCCGCCCGGCCAGTGGAGCAGCCCCGACGCCGGCCAGACCCCGCAGCAGCCGCAGCAGAACGCCGGCTGGGGCACGTACCCCACCCCGCCCGGACAGCAGCCCCCCGCCGCCCCGTACGCCTACGGGAACCCCGGCGGCGGCTGGGGCGGCCCGCCGCCCGCCGCCAAGCCCGGCGTGATCCCGCTGCGCCCGCTCGGCCTCGGCGAGACACTGGACGGCGCCGTCGGCATCCTGCGCGGCCACTGGCGCTCCGTGCTCTCCGTCAGCCTGGTCGTCGCCGCCCTGTCCCAGATCGCGCTGCTCGTCGCCCAGCGCCTCACCATGGACAGCCTCCCGACGCCCTCCACCGAGCCCACCACCCCGGGCGAGGCCGTCCGCGCCCTGGGCGACGCCGGGCTCCTCTACGGCTTCCAGTACTACCTTGAGATCCTCGGGCTGATCCTGGTCACCGCCCTCCTCGCCCCGACCGTCAGCCGCGCCGTCCTCGGCCAGACCTCCACCCTCGGCAGCACCCTGAAGGCCGTACGCCCGCTGGCCCCGCGCATGCTCGGCCTCACCGGCCTGCTGCTCCTGGGCTCCCTCGCCGCGGGCCTGCTCCCGGCCCTGCCCGGCATCCTGCTCGGCAGCGCCGCTCTGGCCGCCCTCGGCGTACCCGTCGGGCTCGTGCTCCTGGCCTGGTTCTACGTGACCTTCGCGCTGGCCCCGCCCGCGCTGATGCTGGAACGCGGCACGCCCGTCGCCGCCCTCAGGCGCTCCGCCAAGCTGGTCAAGGGCGCCTGGTGGCGCATCTGCGGCATCAGCCTGCTGACCTGGGTCATCCGCACCATCACCTCCACGGTGATCGTCATGCCCTTCGCCGCCATCGCCATGGTCCTGGCCCCCGGCGGCCTCAGCAGCTTCCTGGACGGCTCCGCCACCCGCGACTGGGCCGTCCTGATCGTCACCGGGATCGGCGCCGTCGTCGGCGCCACGGTCACCATCCCGATGCAGACGGGCGTCACCACCCTCCTCTACATCGACCAGCGCATCCGCCGCGAGGCGCTCGACCTGGAGCTCGCCCGCGCCGCCGGCGTCGAGGGCTACGGCAGCACCCGCACACCGGCCCCCACCGGAGGCTGACGCGCCGCATGAGCACGGGGGGACTCATCACCATCGCCGACGGCGACGCGCCACCGCTCACCACCGGACGCGAGGCCGCCCGCGAGGCGGCCGAACGCGAGCTGGCCAAGCCCATCTACCACCAGGACGAGCCGGGGCTCTTCCAGCGCGCCCTGGACCGCTTCTGGGAGTGGCTGGGCGAGTTCTTCGACCGCGCCGCGGGGGCCACCCCCGGCGGCGGCCTCGGCCTGCTCGCCATCGCCCTGGTCGTCGTCCTGGCCGCCGCCGCCCTGTGGTGGCGCCTGGGCAAGCCCGGCCGGACCGCCCGCGGCGACGGCACCCTCTTCGACGACGGCCCGCGCAGCGCCGCCGACCACCGCGCGGCCGCCGACACCCACGCCGCCGCCGGCCGCTGGAACGACGCCGTCCGCGAGCGCATGCGCGCCGTCGTCCGCTCCCTGGAGGAACGCACCCTCCTCGACCCCCGCCCCGGCCGCACCGCCGACGAGGCCGCCGCCGAGGCCTCACGCTCCCTCCCCGACCACGCCGACGGCCTCCGCGCGGCCGCCCGTGCCTTCGACGACGTCACCTACGGCGGCCGCACCGCCGACCCCGACACCTACGCCCGCCTGCGCACCCTCGACCTCACCCTGGAGCGCACCAGGCCGATCCTGACGGAACCCACCCCATGACCGGCCACCCCCAGCCCCCGGCCCCGCCCCCCGGCAACGACCCCGACCAGGACCCCGGCACGCCGCCCCACACCCCGCGCGACACCGACCGCGCCCCCACCACGGACACCGCCACCCCCGGACCGGCACACCCGGCACCCACCCAGGACACCGCCACCCCCGGACCGGCACACCCCGCACCCACCCAGGACCCCGGCCCACGGCCGGGCCGTTCCCACACCGGCCCGGCCACCACCGCCCCCGCGCCCACCGGCGCGCCGGCGCCCGCCGGAGCCGCGCCCGCCCCCGGCACCCCCGAGCCCGGCCCGGACCCGGCCCCGGTCAGCCCCCCGCACGCCGCCGACCCGGCTCAGGCCCCCGCCGGAGGCCGTGGCGGGCGGGCCGCCGTCACCTCCACCGCGCTCACCCCCGCCCAGCTCTGGGCCCGGGCCCGCGGGCTGCTGCTCGCCCTGACGGTGCTCCTCGTCGCCGCCGTCGCCCTCGCCGGCCTCCGGGCCGGCGACCACCACGGCCGCCTCGACCCCCGCTCCGCCGACCGCGACGGCAGCCGCGCCCTCGCCCAGCTCCTGAAGCAACGCGGCGTCACCACCCGCGTCGTCACCAACGCCGACGAGGCCGCCGCGGCCGCGGGCCCCCGCACCACCCTCCTCGTCGCCGACCCCGACCTCCTCGGCGCACCCCAGCGCCGCGCCATCCGCTCCGCCATCGACCTCTCCGGCGGCCGCACCGTCCTCGTCGCCCCCACCGGCACCGCCCTCGCCGAACTGGCCCCCGCCGCCCGCACCAAGGGCTTCGCCCACCAGCGCGACCTCGACCCCGGCTGCCCCCTGCCCACCGCCACCACCGCCGGCCGCGCCGCCACCGGCGACGGCCTCCGCTACACCACCACCCTCCCGGGAACCGTCGGCTGCTACTCCAGCGACGGCCACCCCACCCTCCTCGTCCTGCCCAGCACCACCCGGGGCGGCGACACCGTCCTCCTCGGCTCCGAACGCATCCTCCTCAACCGGCGCCTCACCGAGGAGGGCAACGCCTCCCTCGCCCTCCAACTCCTCGGATCCCGCCCCGAAGTCGTCTGGTACCTGCCCACCCCCGCCGACATGCCCGCCGAAGGCGCCACCGAGGAGAAGTCCCTCCTCGACCTCGTCCCGTCCGGCTGGTACTGGGCGCTGCTCCAGCTCTTCGCGGCCGCCGCCCTCGCCGCCCTCTGGCGCGCCCGCCGCCTCGGCCCCCTCGTCACCGAGGACCTGCCCGTCGCCATCCGCGCATCCGAGACCACCGAGGGCCGCGCCCGCCTCTACCGCAGGACCGCCGCCCGCGACCGCGCCGCCACCGTGCTGCGCGCCGCCTCACGCGAACGCCTCGCCGCGCTGGTCGGCGTACCGCCGGCACGGGCCCACGACCCGGAGACCCTGACCTCCGCCGTCTCCGCCCGCCTGACCGACACCGGACGCGACGTCACCACCCTTCTCTTCGGCCCCACTCCCGCCGACGACGCGGCACTCGTCGCGCTCGCCGACCACCTCGACGCCCTCGAAAGAGAGGTCCGCACCTCATGACGGCCACCACGGACAGCGCCCGCTCCTCCCTGGAAGCGCTCCGCACCGAGATCGGAAAGGCCGTGGTCGGCCAGGACTCCGCCGTCACCGGTCTCGTCGTCGCACTCCTGTGCCGCGGCCACGTCCTCCTCGAAGGCGTCCCCGGCGTCGCCAAGACCCTCCTGGTCCGCGCCCTCGCCGCCTCCCTCGAACTCGACACCAAGCGCGTCCAGTTCACCCCCGACCTGATGCCCAGTGACGTGACGGGCTCTCTGGTCTACGACGCCCGAACCGCCGAGTTCTCCTTCCAGGACGGCCCGGTCTTCACCAACCTCCTCCTCGCCGACGAGATCAACCGCACGCCCCCCAAGACCCAGTCCTCCCTCCTGGAGGCCATGGAGGAGCGCCAGGTCACCGTCGACGGCACCCCCCGCGGGCTCCCCGAGCCCTTCCTCGTCGCCGCCACCATGAACCCCGTCGAGTACGAGGGCACGTACCCGCTCCCCGAAGCACAGCTGGACCGCTTCCTCCTCAAACTCAACGTCCCCCTCCCTTCCCGCGAGGACGAGATCGGCGTCCTGACCCGGCACGCCGCCGGCTTCAACCCGCGCGACCTGCACGCCGCCGGCATCCGCCCGGTCGCCGGCGCCAGAGAACTCGAAGCCGCCCGCGAGGCGATCACCCACGTCACGGTCTCCCCCGAGATCACCGGCTACGTCGTCGACATCTGCCGCGCCACCCGCGAATCGCCCTCCCTCACCCTCGGCGTCTCCCCGCGCGGTGCGACCGCCCTGCTGGCCACCTCCCGCGCCTGGGCCTGGCTCACCGGCCGCGACTACGTCACCCCCGACGACGTGAAGGCCCTGGCCCTGCCGACCCTGCGCCACCGCGTCCAGCTCCGCCCGGAGGCCGAGATGGAGGGCGTCACCGCCGACTCCGTCATCTCGGCGATCCTCACCCACGTCCCCGTCCCCCGCTGATGGCCCTCACCGGACGCGCCGCCCTCCTGGCGGCCCTCGGCAGCCTGCCCGTCGGCCTCCTCGAACCGAGCTGGACGGGCCTCCTCGCCGTCAACGGCACCCTCGGTCTGGCCTGCGCCGTCGACTACGCCCTCGCCGCACCCGTCCGCACCCTGCGGCTGGCCCGCTCGGGGGACACGTCCGTCCGCCTCGGCGAGAGCGCCGACGTGCACCTCACCCTCACCAACCCCGGCACCCGACGGCTCCGCGCCCGCGTCCGCGACGCCTGGCCCCCCAGCAGCTGGCAGGCCGGCACCGAAACCGCCGCCTCCCGCCACGAGGTCACCGTCCCCGCCGGGGAACGCCGCCGCCTCACCACCCGTCTGCGCCCCTCCCGGCGCGGCGACCGCAGGGCGGACCGCGTCACGATCCGCTCGTACGGGCCGCTGGGCCTCCTCACCCGCCAGGGCTCCCACACCGTCCCCTGGACGGTCCGCGTCCTGCCGCCCTTCACCAGCCGCAAGCACCTCCCGTCCCGCCTCGCGCGCCTGCGTGAACTGGACGGCCGCACCAGCGTCCTGACGCGCGGCGAGGGCACCGAGTTCGACAGCCTGCGCGACTACGTCCCCGGCGACGACACCCGCTCGATCGACTGGCGGGCCACCGCCCGCCGACAGGGGGTGGCCGTCCGCACCTGGCGCCCGGAGCGGGACCGCCACATCCTCATCTGCCTGGACACCGGCCGCACCTCCGCCGGCCGCGTCGGCGACGCTCCCCGCCTGGACTCCGCCATGGACGCGGCCCTGCTCCTCGCCGCCCTCGCGACCCGCGCCGGCGACCGCGTGGACCTCCTGGCCCATGACCGCCGCACCCGCGCCCTCGTCCAGGGCCGCGCGGCCGCCGACGTCCTTCCGGCGTTCGTGAACACGATGGCCGGCCTCGAACCGGAACTGGTCGAGACGGACTCCCGCACCCTGGTCTCCACCGTCCTGCGCAGCGCCCCCCGCCGCTCCCTGGTGGTCCTCCTGACGAGCCTGGACGCGGCCCCAGTGGAAGAGGGCCTGCTCCCGCTCCTCCCGCGCCTCACCCAGCGCCACACGGTGGTCCTGGCCTCGGTCGCCGACCCGCGCATCGCGTCGATGGCCGCCTCCCGGGGCTCCGTGGACGCGGTCTACGAGGCGGCGGCCGCGACCCAGACCCGGTCCCAGCGCCGCCGTACGGCGGACCAGCTCTCCCGCCACGGCGTCCACGTCGTCGACGCCACCCCGGACACCCTGGCCCCGGCCCTGGCGGACACCTACCTGGCCCTCAAGGCAGCAGGCCGCCTGTAGCCCTCCCTCTCCAGGCTGGTCGGTACCCACCAGGAGGACACCATGGCCGGCCTCACCCCGGAGCAGATGCAGGACACCGATGACACCGCGAAAGGTCGTGAAGGGCCGCCTGGCTCCGGCCTCCGGCCCGTAAACGCAGAAAAGCCCCGCACCAGAAGGTGCGGGGCTTTCCCACAATGATTGTTCGGCGGCGTCCTACTCTCCCACAGGGTCCCCCCTG
>NZ_JBIAWQ010000011.1:245069-272875 GCF_042895815.1 Streptomyces sp. NPDC001373 | reverse complement strand
ACGCCCGGTTACATTCCGAACCCGGAAGCTAAGCCTTTCAGCGCCGATGGTACTGCAGGGGGGACCCTGTGGGAGAGTAGGACGCCGCCGAACAATCATTGTGGGAAAGCCCCGCACCTTCTGGTGCGGGGCTTTTCTGCGTTTACGGGCAGGTGCGGGTGTCGATATTTCGTTGACCTGCAGTGCGCGGAACGTTTGGATGCGTGGGTATGGAGCAGCAGAAGCAGCATGTGATCCGGGCCGTGCGGGCCGACGAGTGGGCGAAGGTCAAAGAGTTGCGGCTGGACGCGCTGCGTGACCCCGTCGCGTCGCTGGCCTTCCTGGAAACCTACGAGCAAGCCGCCGCCAAGCCCGACGAGTTCTGGCAGGGTCGGGCGGCCGGCGCGGCGGAGGGCGTGGACGTCGCCCAGATCATCGCCGAGGCGCCCGACGGGCGGTGGGACGGATCCGTATCCGTGTTCATCGAGGACGCGGGGACGACCGACTTCCTCGGCAAGGTCGTGGACGTCGACCAGGCACACGTCGTCGGCGTGTTCGTGAGGCCCGGGCAGCGGGGCAGCGGGCTCACCGACGCCCTGTTCGGGGTGGCCCTGGAATGGGTGTGGGCGCGGGAGGAGCCGGTGCTCGGGCGGGCGCGGCTCTTCGTGCACGAGGAGAACGAGCGGGCCGCCGGCTTCTACCGTCGGTTCGGGTTCCGGGCCAGCGGGCTGGTGATCCCCAAGCCGGACGACCCGTCGGCGAAGGAGCACGAGTACGTCTTCGCGCGGCCCTAGCGCCGGTCGCCGGCCCGTTCGGCGGCGAACGGGGCGAACCGGTCGCTCTCCGAGGGGTCGGCGAACAGCCGCTCGGGCAGGTCCAGGAGGCAGACCGTGGCGGCCACGAGGACGGTGCCGAGCACGACGACAGCCCCTAGGCGACCGGCCAGTCCGGCCAGCGGGTGCGGGCCTGTTCGCGGCTGCGGCACAGGGCCAGGAGGGGCAGCGCCTCGTCCGTGAGGAGGCCGGGAAGCTGGGGGACGGGGGCGACGGCCGCGACGTCCTCCAGGACCAGCGTCATTGGTGGGTCGAGCCGACCGTGGGATGACCGTACGGCCATGCGGCGGCCGTGCTCGACCACGTGCGAGGCGAGTGCGGTGAGCAGGGGCATCGCACCCGGGCGGGTGCGGGGGTCCTCCAGGGACTCACCCACTACGTAGAGGGTGCCCCCTTCGGCGGCGAACGATGCGAGCGTGAGCGCGTCCGTTCGGTTCGGGTTGCAGGCCTCGCGGATGTGGATCGAGGTCAGGCAGGAAAGGGCCCGGGCCGTCAGGTACTGGGCCTGCTCGCGGCGTTCGGGGTGGGCGATCAGGGCGCTTTCGAGTTCGCCGGCGGCGCCGGGGGCGGCCTGGGGGTGGGTCCGCAGGATCCGGACCGGTTCCTGGGAGCCGTTGCCCTGGGCCCAGCGGGCCAGCTGCTTGAACGGGAGGCCGTCGAGGGCGGCCGCCTGGAGCCAGCTGCGCAGCAGGGTCTCCGCGGTGTCGGCGACGGCGGCGTCGAGCCGGGCCTGGGGGCGTACGGGGGCCAGCAGCGCGACGGCGCGGGCGGCGGCGGCGTCGCGGTCGGCGCAGCCGTCGGCGGGGTTCCAGTGCATGCGGGCCGGGGTGTCGCACAGGTGCGAGGGGTCGTAGAGGAGGACCGGGCCGAGTTTGGCGCGGGCGTCCTTGGTGTCCTGCCAGAGGGCGGGGGAGGACGTGACCACCAGGACGGAACCCTCGGCGGCGGCGATGGCCCGGGCGGCGAGGTGGTGGCGTTCTGCGGGGGCCGCGTAGGCGAGGCGGTGGGCCGGCGGGGCGGGGGCCGTCCGGGTGGGCGGGGCGTAGCCGAAGCCGTAGCGGTAGGCCTCCTGGGCGGTCGCCGGGGTGCGGGGGGAGGCGGACGGGTGCGCCGGGCCGCGGGGCGGGGCCGGCGCGGAGACCGGGGCGTGTGCGGCGGAGGAGGACAGGGGGGCTGCCGTGGGCTGCGACGGGCCGGGGAACGTGGCCGGGGGCGTCGGGGCCGGGGTTGTCGCCGGCGCGTGGAGGGGGAGGCCGTGTTCGGGGAGGGCGTGTGGGGTCTGGGTGGGGGTGTCCGCCGGTGTCGTCGTGACGGCGGTGGCCGGGGCGGCGTAGCGGTCCCCGGTCCCGTGCCGGGTTGTGTGCCCGTCTCGGGCCGCGTCCCCGGTCCGGTGCCCGTCCCCGGTCCGGTGCCCGTCCCCGGGCCCGGGCCCGTCACCGGTCCCGATTCCGTGCCCGTTTCCGTGCTCGGGTCCGTTTCCGTTCCGGGGCGCGTCCTGGTTCGTGTCCGGGTGTGCTGCCGGGCCTGTGCGGGCGGTGCCGGTGTCAGGGCCCAGGGCGGGGGCGGTGGTCGGGTGCGCGTCCGTGCGGGGCCGGTGACGTGCGGCTTCGGGGGGCGTGCGGGGTACCGGGTGCCCGGACGCGGGAGGGGTGTCTTGCCGCCCCGGGCCCGCGTGGGGGTCCATACCCGGCTCCGCGGCCTGGCGGCGGTGTGGATCCGGGGTCCTGGTGCCGGGGCCCTCACTCGCGTCCGCGCCCGGGTCCTTGGACGGCTGTCGGGATCGGGTGCGGCGGCGGGCCTTCGTGCGGGCCACCACGCCCAGGGTGAAGATCGTCAGGACCAGGAGGGCCAGGAGCTGGCTGATGAACAGGCCCCAGAACAGGCCCCAGCCCGAGAGGGCCGCCGGGTCGGTGTCGGGCCAGGCGCCGGGGATGTCGTGCGGTTGCGCTATCAGGGCGCGGACGGCTCCGGGGGTACGGGTGAAGGTGACCGTGGCCGGCCAGGCCCCCCTTGCGAAGAGGGCCGCCAGGCCGGTGGCCGACCACACCAGGACGGCGAGCCCGAGGA
Source organism: Streptomyces sp. NPDC001373 (assembly GCF_042895815.1). NCBI lineage: Bacteria > Bacillati > Actinomycetota > Actinomycetes > Kitasatosporales > Streptomycetaceae > Streptomyces > Streptomyces sp. NPDC001373. The sequence goes on along the minus strand of NZ_JBIAWQ010000011.1, from coordinate 269,996 downwards.
GGAAGGCCAGGAGGCCGACCAGTGCTCCGTCGGGGATGCCGCCGCCGCGCGCGCGGGGCTCCGTACCTCTGGCGTCGTGCATGTCGGTCAGGCCACCGTGGTCGCGGATCCGGGGCCGGTGCCCTGCTGGCGTTCGATGTACAGGGCGCGTTCCTCCGCTTCGAGTTCCGCGGCCAGCAGGTCGTCGGGGAGCTGCTGGGGGGTGGAGGACTCCGTCATGGCGCGGTCGGTGTAGACGAGGGGGCGTTCGGTCTCGGTGATCAGGTGTTTGACGACCTGGACGTTGCCGTTGACGTCCCAGACGGCGATGCCGGGGGTGAGGGTCGGGATGATCTCGACCGCCCAGCGCGGGAGGCCGAGGACGCGGCCCGTGGCGCGGGCCTCGTCGGCCTTCTGGGCGTAGATGGTGCGGGTCGAGGCCATCTTGAGGATGGCGGCGGCCTCGCGGGCGGCGGCTCCGTCGACGACGTCGGAGAGGTGGTGGACGACGGCGACGAAGGACAGGCCGAGGCGGCGGCCGAACTTCAGCAGGCGCTGGAAGAGCTGGGCCACGAAGGGGCTGTTGATGATGTGCCAGGCCTCTTCGACCAGGAAGATCCGTTTTTTCCGGTCGGGGCGGATCCAGGTGTGTTCCAGCCACACGCCGACGATCGCCATGAGGATGGGCATGGCGATGGAGTTGCGGTCGATGTGGGAGAGGTCGAAGACGATCAGGGGGGCGTCGAGGTCGATGCCGACCGTCGTCGGGCCGTCGAACATGCCGCGCAGGTCGCCGTCCACGAGGCGGTCGAGGACGAGCGCGACGTCGAGGCCCCAGGCCCGGACGTCGTCTATGTCGACGTTCATCGCGAGGGCGGACTCGGGTTCGGGGTGGCGCAGCTGCTCGACGATGTCGGTGAGGACGGGCTGGCGGTCCTGGATGGTGTCGACGACGTAGGCGTGCGCGACCTTCAGGGCGAAGCCGGAGCGTTCGTCGAGGCCGTGGCCCATCGCCACCTCGATGATGGTCCGGAGCAGCGCGAGCTGGCCGGTCGTGGTGATCGCCGGGTCGAGGGGGTTGAGGCGGATCCCGTCGTCGTTGGCGGCGATGGGATCCAGGCGGATGGGGGTTATTCCCAGCTGCTGGGCGATGAGGTTCCATTCGCCTACGCCGTCCTCGCCCTGGGCGTCGAGGACGACGACCTGGCGGTCGCGGAAGCGCAGCTGGCGCAGGACGTACGTCTTCTCCAGGGCGGACTTGCCGTTGCCGGATTCGCCGAGGACGAGCCAGTGCGGGGCCGGGAGCTGCTGGCCGTAGAGCTGGAAGGGGTCGTAGATGTAGCCCTTGCCGCTGTAGACCTCGCGGCCGATGATCACACCGGAGTCGCCGAGGCCGGGGGCGGCGGTGGGCAGGTAGACGGCCTGGGCCTGGCCGGTGGAGGTGCGGACGGGCAGGCGGGTGGTCTCGACCTTGCCGAAGAGGAAGCTGGTGAAGGCGTCCGTCAGCGCGGACATGGGATCTCGCATGGGCGGCTCTTCCCTCCAGCTAGCGTCGGATGCCGGTGGCGAACGGCAAGGTGTTGACGAAGGCGCGGTGGTGCTCGCGGTCGCACCACTCGAGTTTCAGGTAGGACTTGCCGGCGGAGGCGCGGATGGTGCGCTTGTCGCGGGCGAGGGCTTCGGGGGAACGCGAGGACACCGTGATGTACCCGACGAGGTTGACCCCGGCAGCGCCGCTGGCGAGATCTTCACCCCTCTGGTCGAGCCGGCCGTGTGCGGCGATGTCGCGGGGGTCGACGGTGCGGTTCATCTTGGCGGCGCGGGAGGCGTCGGCCTCGTCGTTCGTCTTCTCCGTGAGCATGCGCTCGATGGCGATCTCGGTGGGTTCGAGGTCCATGGTGACGGCGACGGTGCGGATGACGTCCGGGGTGTGGACGAGGAGGGGCGCCAGGAAGTTCACGCCGACGGGGGTCATCGGCCATTCCTTGACCCACGCGGTGGCGTGGCACCAGGGGGCGCGGGTGGAGGATTCGCGGGTCTTGGCCTGGAGGTAGGTGGGCTCCACGGCGTCGAGCTCGGCGGGCCAGGCGTTGCGCTTGGTCATGGCCTGGATGTGGTCGATCGGGTGGTCCGGATCGTACATGGAGTGCACGAGGGAGGACAGGCGTCCCTGGCCGAGGGGCTGGCGGACGCGGATGTCGGCTTCGGCGAGGCGGGCGCAGATGTCGGTGAGCTCGCGGGCCATGACGATGGCGAGGCCGGCGTCGCGGTCGAGCTTGCGGCCCTTGGTGCTGCCGGCGCGGGCGATGGTGGTGGCCTCGGCGGCGAGCTCGCGGGTGTAGTGCATGCAGGCGACGAGGTAGGCGCGGTGCTGCTCCGATGAGGTGGAGACCATCGACTGGAGCTGGTCGTAGGAGTCGCGCAGCCAGGCGGGGGCCGTGCCGTCTCCGCGCTGAGCGACGTCCTTGGCGTGGGCGTCGGGGTCGGCGGGGAGGGTGCGGGCGAGCATCTGGAGGCGGGTGACGAAGCCGTCGCCGTTGGCGACGTGCTTGAGGAGGGTGCCGAAGCGGTCGACGAGGGCTTCCTGGTCCTCGCTGTCGCGCAGGCCGACGCCGGGGCCCTCGATCTCGATGGCGGCGGTGACGGTGCGGCGGTCGGCGTGGAGGAGGACGGCGATCTCGTCGGGGCCGAAGGGCGCGGCGAGCCAGTTGATGCGGCCGATTCCGGGGGGCGGGCCGACTTCGACCTCGCGGCCGTCGGCGGCGCGGGTGCCGGCCTCCATGGCGGAGGAGCGGTACGTGGTGCCGCGGCGCAGGGTGCGCCTGTAGCTTCGGCTGATCTCGAACCACCGGTAGAAGGTGCGGCCCTTGTAGGGGACGTACACGGCGGCGAGGGCGAGCAGCGGGAAGCCGGCGAGGCTGACGATGCGCAGGGTGAGGTCGGGGACGAGCAGTCCGCTCATCATGCCGAGGAACGCGCCGACGATGATCAGGGCGATCTCGCCGGTTTCGCGGTTCTTGCCGACGATCGCGTTCGGCCGGGCCCGGCCGATGAGATACGTGCGGCGGGGCGCGACCGGGTGGAGCTGGTGGGACTGGGTCGTCAACGCCCGTCACCTCCTGTGTTCCTCGTACTCGAGCCAGTGCGGGGCGGGGGTGCGGCGGGCGGGAGGCTCCCGCCGCCGGTCCCGCTGCCGGAGCCGCGGCTGCTGTGGGCGGCCATGCCTCCGGAGATCTGGTTGGCGTCGCCGCCGGTGGAGCCGCCGCCTCCGGCGCGGTGGGCGCCGCCGCGGCTGCTGTGGGTCTTGATGCCCTGGGAGACGAGGGAGGCCGGGGAGCTGATGACGGCGGCGGCCTGGGCGCCGTCGGTGGCCTGCTTGCGGTTGCTGCGGGCGGAGGCGATCTCGTCGCCGAAGCCGGGGACGAAGCGGTAGATCATGGCGGAGGCGAAGATCGCCAGGAGGATGATGGCGAGGCCGGAGACGACGGCGGAGAAGGCGTTGGGGCCCTTCTGGCCGGAGAGTGCTCCGGCGAGGCCGAGGACGATGACGATGACCGGCTTCACGAGGATGACGGCGATCATGATGCCGGCCCAGCGGCGGACGTGGCCCCACATGTTGCGGTCGACGAGTCCGGCGTAGACGACGGTGCCGAGGAGGGCGCCGACGTAGAGCAGGGCGGCGCGGATGACGAGCTCCAGCCAGAGGACGCCGGCGGCGAGGACGGTGACGAGGGCGACGACGATCAGCATGATCGGGCCGCCGCCGATGTCCTCGCCCTTCTTGAGGGCGTCGGTGAAGGAGCCGAAGAAGACGTCGCCCTGGCTGCCGGTGGCGGAGGCGATGACGTCGGTGACGCCGTCGGTGGCGGAGACGACGGTGTAGAGGATCAGCGGGGTGAAGGCGGAGGCCAGGACGGTCAGCCAGAGGAAGCCGATGGCCTCGGAGAGGGCGGTGGAGAGGGGGACGCCGCGGATGGCACGCTTGGCGACGGCCAGGAGCCAGAGGACGAGGGTGAGGATGGTGCTGGCGGCGAAGACGACCGCGTACTGCTGGAGGAAGGCGGCGTTGGTGAAGTCGACGGTGGCGGTGCCCTTGACCGCTTCGCTGAGCTTCCCCACGATCCAGGCGGCCGCGTCGGCGCAGCCGCGGGCGAGGGAGGCGAGGGGGTTGAGGGCGTCGGTGCCCGGGTCGCCCGGGGACAGGCCGGTGCGCGGCGCGCCGCTGGATGCGGGGCCGTTGCCGTTCTCGCAGTAGTCCCGTGCCGGCGCCTTGATGAGTTCGCAGGGGTTGTTGCTGGGCTGCGGGGTTCCCGCGGGGGTTGCACCGGGGGTCGCACCGGGCGTCACCGGCGAGGTGGGGGTGGGCGTCGGCGCGGCCATCGCACGGGTCGCCAGGAGCAGGAGGCTGGCGTGCACGGCCGCAACGAAGGCCGTCATGGACATGCCGCGACGGATGTCAACGCGCATAGGTGAGCCCTCCGAACTGCGACACGGCTGCGGACATGTCCTCGGCCGATGAGGCCGTCTGGTCGCGGCCGACCGGGGTCGGGCCGTCCTTCTGCGTGAAGTTCGAGACCCACCAGTCGCCGTTGACCCAACGGAGTTCGAACGTGTTCGTGTACCAGCCCTCGGAAACAGGGGACTTTGATCCCTCGCCCGCCAGCCCGAAGAGGGACGAGTACCAGACGGAGATGGTGGCGGTGTCACCGTCGATCTTCTCCGTCTTCGTGCCGGCCGGGTTCGTACGGCTGACGAAGACCATGTTCTTGGGAGCCTTGCCGCCGGCCTCGAGGCCGATCCGGCCGAGGAAGCCCGGGTCGCTGTACAGCCGGTCGAGCTCGGTCTGGCGCGCCGCCGCGGTGTCGGGGGTGTAGACAGCCTGGACGATCGCCTTCCTGCGGGTGGCGTCGAACATGCCGTCGGAGCTCAGGGCTACGGTGTAGTTCGCTGCCGCGGACTGGGCGCCCTGTTCGTCGTGGGCGAAGCCCTTCGGGACGCCGGCCGATTTGGCGGTGACGGGAGAGGTGCCCGTGGGGTTGGTGGGGTTGGTGGTTGGGGGTTTGTTCGAGGTGGGGGGTTCGGGGGTGTTCTGGGAGCGGTTCGCGAAGGCGATGGCGGCGATGAGCAGGACCACGACCCCGACCACCGTGATCAGGCCGCGCGAGGCACGGGAGGTGCGGCGGGGGGTGCCGTAGGCGTCGGAGGGGGGGTCCGGGAGGCGGGTACGGGTCTGGCCCGTGCCGCCCACCTCGCCGTGGCCGGCACCCCCGCCGTACTGGTCTTCGTTGCTCATTGCCTGTCGTCCGCCCCCTCCGCGTCGTACGACGGTAGCGCTCGTTTCCGCGCAGGCGCGGTGTGGTGATTCCTCATCAGGGTGCGGCCGGCCGCGGTGGTCCTGCTAGACGGCCATTCCGTAGACGATCGTGAAGAGGGTGCCGAGGGAGCCGATGATGAAGACTCCGGTCAGACCGGCCACGATCAGGCCCTTGCCCTGTTCCGCGCTGAACGTGTCGCGCAGTGCGGTGGCGCCGATGCGCTGCTTGGCGGCGCCCCAGATGGCGATGCCGAGGCAGAGGAGGATCGCCACGGCCATGATGACCTCGATCATGACCTTCGCTTCGTTGCCGAGACTGCCGAACGGCCCCCAGTTCGGGGCGATTCCGCCGATGATGGTGGTGATGTCGCCCTTTTCGGCTGCCAGGATCATGTAACTCACCGCCCCTGTATGGGTAGTTCCGTCAGCCCGTGCCCGATGGCAGGGGTCACGCACTATCTTCGCTGATGAAACGTCGGCCGTCGTCGACTTGGCCGGTCTCTTTACCCGATGTCCCGCGTATCGGGCCGTGCGTGCGGGTGCGTGGGGGTGCGTGCGCGTGTGCGCATGCACGTGTGTGCGTTCGTACGCATGGCCTGACCTGGTCACTCTGTGTATCACGGGGGGTGACCTCGGGCAATGACTGGAGGCCTGGGGGCCTGCGCGCCGCGGGTGTGGCGCGGTGGTGGCGCTCGGGGGGCGTGTGGGTGCGCGCGGGGCGCACGGGGACGGTGCCGGGCCGTCCCCGCCCGGTCACGTCCAGTGGGCGGGGCGCCTGAGGGTGGCGGGGATGCGGGTCGTGGGGTCGCCCTGGGCGGCGTTGAGCTGGGGCTGGGTGAGGAAGAGGGTGTCGCGCAGGTCGGCTCCGCGGAGGTTCGTGTCGCGGAAGTCCGCGCCGATCAGGTCGGCGCCGCGCAGGTCGGCGCGGCCGAGGTCGGCAGCGATGAGGTAGGCGCCGCGCAGGTTGGCGCCGCGCAGGTCGGCTCCGGCGAGGCGGGCGCCCATCAGGTCGGCGCCGCGGTGGTTCTTCCTGCGGCCCGGGGTCTTGGCGCGGGCCAGCTCGCTGGTCTTCAGGAGGAGCTCGTTGATCTCCTGGCGCAGGGCGGGGACGTCGAGGGCGGTGAGGGTCGCCGCGTCCGCCCGGGTGAGGGCCTCGGTCTTCGCGAGGAGCGTGCGCAGGGCCGTGTGGAGGGGGGCCGCCGCCGGGAGGTCCAGGGCCGCGGAGACGTAGAAGAGCAGCTCGTGCAGCTGGCGCATGACCGGGAAGGCCTCGAACATCGCGGCCCGGGTGCCGGGGTGCTCGCGCCAGTCGCGGCCGGCGAAGGTGACCTGGGAGATCTGCTGGCCCGCGCCGAAGCAGTCGAAGACCGTGCAGCCCTGGAACCCCTGGTCGCGCAGACGTGTGTGGACGCCGCAGCGGAAGTCCTGCTGGAGGTTCTTGCAGGGGGTGCCGGCGGCCTTGTTCACGGCGAAGTCGGCCGACTTCGCGAAGGGCAGGGCGACGCAGCAGAGCGCGAAGCAGTTCGCGCAGTCTGCCTGGAGGAGGGGGAGGGCGGTGCGGGGGTGGCTGGACACCTGTTCATTGTGACGGGTGTGGGGTGGGTGGGTGGCGTGCGTGGCCGTGGGGTCCGGGTGGGGGAGGGGGCCGGGCGGGGCGGCGGTGCCCGGGGCGGGGATCAGGGTGTGCGGCTCAAGTGTGTTTCGTCCGGGAGGGCTTGATCGGGTGTCCGGCCGGGAGTGAGGATCTGTGCATGACAGAAGTGATCACGGTCGGGATCATCACGCTGCTCGCGGTCATCAGCCCCGGGGCCGATTTCGCGATGGTCGTGAGGAACAGCTGTCTGTACGGGCGGTCCACCGGGCTGTTCGCGGCCGCGGGGGTCGCGGGCGGGGTGCTGGTGCACGTCTCGTACACGATGCTCGGGGTGGGGCTGCTGATCGCCTCCTCGACGGCCCTGTTCACGGCGATCAAGCTGGCGGGTGCCGCGTACCTGGTGTGGATCGGGATCCGTACCTTCCGGGCGCGGGCCGAGCTGACGGTCGACCTGGAGTCGAAGCCGGGGCTGACGCGGCTGGGGGCCCTGCGCAACGGGTTCCTCACCAATGTGCTCAACCCCAAGACCACGCTGTTCGTCGTGTCCACCTTCACGCAGGTGGTGAACCCCGGCACGCCCGCGTGGCGGCAGGCCGGGTACGGGCTGTTCATGTCGGCGGCGCACCTGCTGTGGTTCGGGGCGGTGGCGCTGTTCTTCTCCCACTCCGCGCTGCGCGAGCGGATGCTCAGGGCGCAGAAGGTGCTGAACCGGGCCATCGGTTCGGTCCTGGTGGGGCTGGGGGTCGGCCTCGGGGTCGCCCGCTGAGGCGGGTGGCGGGGGTGGTGCCGCGGGTTACCTGTGGGTAGCGTGCGGCGGCATGGATGCTGAGGACGGGTTCTACGAACGGATCGGGGACGGCCGCTTCCGGGCCACCGATGCGACGCGCGGGCCGTGGGACGCGGGCTCGCAGCACGCCGGCCCGCCCGCCGCGCTGCTCGGGCGGGCCGTGGAGGACCGGCCGGGGGCGCGCGACGACATGCGGGTCGCCCGGATCACGTACGAGATCCTGCGGCCGGTGCCCATCGGGGAGCTGGCCGTCGCCACGTCGGTGCTGCGGGCGGGGCGGGGCACCGAGGTGGTCGAGGCGGCCCTCACCCCGGCCGGTGCGGACGCGCCGGTGATGCTGGCGCGGGCGCTGCGGATCCGGGTGGCCGGGGAGCCGGTGCCGGCGGTGGGCGAGGGGGCGCGGGTGCCGCCGCCGGGGGAGGTGGGGGTGACGCCGTTCTTCCCCGTGCCGTGGGAGACGGGGTACCACTCCTCGATGGAGACCCGGTTCACGGAAGGGTCCTTCACCGAGCCGGGGCCGGGGACCTGCTGGATGCGCATGCGCGTGCCGCTCGTCGCGGGGGAGGCGGTGCGGCCGCTGGACCGGGTGCTGGTCGCCGCCGACTCGGGTAACGGGATCAGCGCGGTGATGGACTTCGGGCGGTTCGTGTTCGCCAACGGCGACCTGAGCGTCCATCTGCACCGGTATCCCGTGGGGGAGTGGGTGTGCGTCGAGGCCCGCACGAGCGTGGACGCGAGTGGTATCGGGCTGGCCGACGCGCGGCTGCACGACGAGAAGGGTCCGATGGGGCGGAGCGCGCAGAGCCTGTTCGTGGCGGCGCGCTGACGGGCCAACCCCCCTGTCGCCACGCGGAGTCGGTATGGCAATCTCGGCCGGATGGAGGCGCTGAGAGACACCGACCCGGCCCGTATCGGGGCGCATACGCTGCTGGCCCGGCTCGGGGCCGGGGGCATGGGGCAGGTGTACCTCGGGCGGTCGCCCGGCGGTCGCCTGGTGGCCGTCAAGGTGATCAAAGACGAGATCACCGAGCATCCGGAGGCGCTCGCGCGCTTCCGGCGGGAGGCGGAGACGGTCCGTGCGGTGCGTTCCGCCTACACCGCGAACCTGATCGACGCCTCGCTGGCGGCGCCGCCCTACTGGCTGGCCACCGAGTACGTGGCCGGGCCCACGCTCGGCCACGCCGTGCGCGAGTTCGGGGCCCTGCCCGCCGGCTCCTGCCGCAGGCTGTTCGCCGCGCTGGCCGAGGGGCTCGCGAGCGTGCACGCGCACGGGATCACGCACCGGGACCTCAAACCGCAGAACGTCATCCTCGGCGTGCAGGGTCCCCAGCTCATCGATTTCGGCATCGCCAAGGGCGTGTCCGAGACGGCTCTGACGCAGACCGGTGCTGCCCCGGGCACGCCCGGCTACGCGGCCCCGGAGGTGCTGCTGCGCGGCGAGGCCGCGGCCGCCGCCGATGTCTTCGCGCTAGGCGCCACGCTCGCCCACGCGGCCACGGGCCGGGCTCCGTACGGGACCGGGGAGCCGACGGCGGTCAACTTCCGCGCGGTGCACGGCGAGATCGACGTCGCGGGCGTGGAGCCCGAGCTGGCCGCGCTGATCAGGGCGTGCGTGGCGGTGGAGCCGGGGGACCGGCCGGCCCCCGCCGAGATCATCCGCCGCTGTGCGGTGGACTCGGCGCTGGTCGACGACCCGGTGTACGCCTCGCTCACGGCGGCCGCCGGCGGTACGTGGCAGGTGCCGGGGATGCTGCCGTCGACCATCGGCCCGGGTCTGCCGGCGGGGCCGTCGGGCTACGTGCCCACGTACGTGCCGGGCGGGGAGGAGGCCGCCGGGCGTCGGCGCGCCGTGCCGCGCTGGGCGGTGGCGGTCGCGGCGGCGCTGCTCGTGGGCGGGCTCGGGACGGGCGGGTACATGCTGTTCCAGCAGCAGAGCGGCGCGAAGAGCAGGGGAGACGGGGCTGCCGCCCCTCCGGCGGCCGGCCCGAGCACGCCGGGCGCGGTGCCCTCCTCCCCGGCCGCGAAGCCGGCGCCGAGTCAGGCCCAGGACGGCGGTTCCGCGGCCGGGCCCGACCACATCGAGCCGGCGACGGTCTCCCGGGACCTGTGGACCGGCACCGCGACCGGTGTGGGGAGCTGCAACCTGCCCCCCGAGGAGCGGGCGGAGTACCTGGTGGGTTCCGCGGTCGCCGCGGCCGACCCCAACGCGAAAACCGTCGCGGGCAAGGTCAGGATCCACGTGATGCTGAAGCCGTACCACCAGGAGAAGGGGCCCTACTTCGTCTCCGTCGGGGTCAAGCCCCCGCACGAGATCGACTCGACGACCCAGCGGCCGTTCGAGAACGTCCGCGACTACAACCACAGCATCGGCTACACCAGCAAGCCCGTCGACCTCACCCGGAAGACCGAGGACGGCGGGATCTACCTCACCTACCCCGACGACTTCGCCACGCAGCTCGTGGACAACGACGGGAACACCCGGCACTTCCCCGCCATCCCGGTGGCCAACGACCCGGGCGACTGGACCGTGCTGTTCTACCGTGTCAGGGGCCTCAAGGAATACAGCAGCCTCTACTGCACCGGCTTTCCGGTGAAATAGTGTCCAGACAGACTGATGAATGCACTGTCATGCCGCCAGCTATGAGGCAGTGTTGACGAGTGCGCAAATTCTGGATGGCGGGCGGTATCGGGATCGGCGTGTGCCTGACCTTCGTGGCGCTGCTGGTCGTCGGGACGTACTCGGCGGCGGCGGGCCTCGCGAAGGGCGGCAGGCAGGGCGCCGTCGGACTGGTCAAGGGGGCTGTGCCGGCGATCTACCAACCGCTGGTGGAGAAGTGGGGAAACCTTTGCCCCGCTCTCAATCCGGCCATGTTGGCCGCGCAGTTGTACACCGAGAGCAACTGGAAGCCGGACGCGCTGAGCCACGCCGACGCGCGCGGCATCGCCCAGTTCATCCCGGAGACCTGGGCCACGTACGGTGTCGACGGCGACGGTGACGGCGACCGGGACATCTGGGACCCCAAGGACGCGATCCCCTCGGCGGCATCGTACGACTGCCAACTCGCCAAGGACGTAGCGGGAGTACCAGGTGATCCGTCAGACAATATGCTCGCCGCCTACAACGCCGGTCCGTACCGCGTCATCAAGGCCGGTGGTGTGCCGCCGCTGAACGAGACGCAGGGCTACGTGAAGGCCATCCGGTCTCTGGAGAAGAGCTTCGCGCGCCCCGTCGGGCGCGTCTCGCCCTCGCAGCAGGCTGCCGCCGCCGTGTACTTCGCGCAGAAGCAGCTCGGGACGCCGTACCTGTGGGGTGGTGACGGGACGCCCGAGGACAACGGGCGGTTCGACTGTTCCGGGTTGACCAAGGCGGCGTACGAGACCGTGGGGGTCGAGCTGCCGCGCGTGGCCAACGACCAGTACAACGCCGGGCCGCACCCCTCGCGCGCCGAACTGCTCCCCGGTGATCTGGTCTTCTTCTCCGACGATCTGACGAACTCCCGGGAGATCCGGCACGTCGGGCTGTACGTGGGCGGCGGCTACATGATCAACGCCCCGCGCACCGGCGCCGTCATCCGCTTCGACAAGATCGACACCCCCGACTACTTCGGCGCGACCCGCGTGACCAAGGAGGGTGCGGAGGCGCTTCCGGAGCGTTCGCCGGCTGCCCCGAAGGCCTCGTGACGCACCGTGAAGTGCAGGCCCTGAGCTGCGGTGACCAGTCACTCTTGGATAACGTTGCGGTGATCATTCGATGGAGAGTGGAACCATGCCCGTGAGAACGGGCGTTCCATGGACACGGGGGTTGATCGGCGGGGGGTTTGGAGGGGCGCACACCGCCGTGCGCCACACGGGACCTAGGCAAGCAAGGGGCCGCGTCGCATGGCTGGACTCACGACCGGTGGGCCGAATGTGGATGTCAGCCTGCTGTACCGGATCAACAGCGTCGCCCGGCACGCCCCGGGCTGGCTCGACCGGGGCGTCGCCCTGCTCGCGTCCTACGGGCTGCCGCTCGCCATGGTGCTGCTCGTCCTGTGGTGCTGGCGCGGAGCCCGGCGGCAGGACGAGGCGTCCGCCGCCGAGTCGTTCGCCGCACTGGTGTGGGCCCCGCTGGCCGCCGCCCTCGCCCTGCTCGTGAACGTGCCGCTGCGCCAGTTGGTGGCGCGGCCGCGGCCGTTCGTCGCGCACGAGGGGCTGGAGGTGCTCGGCGGCGCCGGCGGCGGGCCGGGCGCCGGGTTCTCCTTCGTCAGTGACCATGCCACCCTCGCGATGGCGCTGGGCATCGGGGTGTTCCTCGCCAACCGCCGCCTCGGGCTCGTCGGCATCGGGCTCGCGCTCGCCGAGGGGCTGTGCCGCGTCTACCTGGGCGTGCACTACCCGACCGACGTCATCGGGGGCTTCGCGCTCGGCACCGCCGTCGTGCTCGTCCTCGCGCCGCTCGCCATGGCCGGGCTGACCCCGCTGGTGCGGGCGCTCGCGCGGGCCCCGCGCCTGGGCCGGCTCGTACGGGCCCGGGAACGGGTGGTGGCCCGGCCCGTGGAGCTGGCGCAGCTGCCGGCCGAGAGCGACCTCGCCGCCTGAGGCCCCGCGCGCCGCTCCGTCCGCGCGCCGGCCCGCCCGTGCGCCGTTCCGTCTGCGCGCCGGCCCGTCTGCGCGCCGGCCCGTCCGTGCGCCACTCCGTCTGCGCGCCGGCCCGTCCGCGCGTCGGCCCGTCCGTGTGCCGGCCCGTCCGTCCCCTTCAGGGGTTCCACAGCGCGAGCAGCAGCGCCACCAGCAGGCACAGGCCGGCCGCGCCGAAGCACAGCACCACCGCCGTTGGGCGCGGGCGGGGCGTCACGGCTCTCCGCCCTTGCCGCCGCGGCCCGGAGGTTCCGGTTCCTCGCGCCGGTAGCGGGAGCGCAGCCACAGGCCGGTGGCCGTCGCCGCGGCGGTGGTGAGCCCCACGGCCAGCGCCACGTCGGCCGGCCCGTCCGCCGTGCCCACGGGGCGCGCCCAGGCCGCCGCGGCCGGGGTGAGCGCGATCAGCAGGGCCCAGAGGAGGGCCGCGAGGCGAGGTGCGGTTCCTGGCATGCCCCCAGCGCACCCGGTCCCGTCGTCCCCGGCCAGCCGGGGCGTCCGAACGGGCGAACCACCCCGCCGTCGGGACGCTATGCGGCGGAGGTGTGCCGGGTGGCGTCCCTGCGGGCGAGGTCACGGGAGCGGCGGGCCGGGCCGGTCCAGCCGCAGCTGCACACGGCCAGGCAGAAGGAGCCCCGCTCGGCGGTGCTCGTGGTGTGTCCGGCGGGTGCCTGCGCGGTGTCCGCGGGGTGACGCGGGCCGGGCGCAGGGGCAAACGGAGCGACCTGCGTCGCCTTGGTGTGCGGATCCACGCCTCAACGGTACCGGGGAAGGGCCAGCACCGGTACGGTCCCCGGCCACTTCCGGACCGTTACGGGAAACCCCGGACCTCGTTAACCGGAGCGGGTGGGGGCCTCGGGCAAGCAGCGGTCATGCGTTGGGGGTTGGCAGGCGATGGTGGTGCACCAGCACAGGCGGCGACGGCGTGCGGGCGAGGCGGTGCTCGCGGTCTGTGTGGCCGTCGCCGTGGCCGCGCTGGGCGGATGCGGCGCCGCGAGCGGGACGGTGGCCGGCGGCGGGGCCGGCGACGCCCGTCCCCCGGGCGATCCGGCGGCGGCGGTCCGGGGGGCCGCCGCCGCGCTGGCCGCCACCGGGAGCGCGCGGGCCCGTACGGCGATGGAGATGGCCACCGGCGGGACCCGGGTGACCATCCGGGGCGAGGGCGGGGTCGACTTCCGCAGGCGGATGGGCCAGCTGCTGGTGATGCTGCCCGCCGACGTGAAGGGCCGGCCGGAGCACCGGCCGATCACCGAGCTGCTCGTCCCGGGCGCGCTCTACATGAAGAACCGCGGCGCCGGCGTCCCCGACGACAAGTGGGTCCGCCTCGACACGGCGGCCCTGCCCGACGGCAACCTCGTCACGGGCGGGGCCACCGATCCGCTGGCCGCCGCCGAGCTGCTGCGCGGCGCGCAGCAGGTGACGTACATCGGCGAGACCGACCTGGCGGGCACCAAGGTCCGGCACTACCAGGGGACGACGGACATCGGACGGGCCGCGCAGAGCGCCTCCCCCGGGGTCAAGGAGGCCCTGCAGGCGGCGGCGAAAGGGTTCCGCGAGGACAGCGTGCCGTTCGACGCGTACCTGGACGAGGAGGGCCGTCTGCGGAAGGTCCGGCATCGTTTCACGTACGTCAAGAATGGCGTGATCGATGTCTCCTCGACGACGCTGCTGTACGGGTTCGGGACCCCGGTGACCGTCGTATTGCCCGCAGAGGGGGACATTTACGCCGGGAAGATCGCCGACTAGCCGACCGGAAGGGCCCGGGCGGTTCGTCCGGGCCATGGCTCCACTATCCGGAAATGGTCCATCCGTGTCATGCGCGGCACGAGGGGCGGTCCCTACGCTGGGAAGCCGGGTGCCGGACGGGCGATGGCGGCAGAGAGAGGTGACACGCGTGACTCCCGCGGGCGGTACGACGGTGCAGGACCACGTGGCGCTCGCCGAGATCGAGCTCTGCGGGGAGCTGATCATCGCGGCGTCGGCCGCGGCCGAGGATCGGCTGAGCCAGGACCGGATCGACGAGGTGCTGATGGGGGTCGGGCCCTAGCCCGCCGCGGTCAGCTGCGCAGGAGCCGGGCGATGGCCTTCGTGGCCTCCTCCACCTTCGCGTCGATCTCGGTGCCGCCCTTGACGGCGGCGTCCGCCACGCAGTGGCGCAGGTGTTCCTCCAGGAGCTGGAGGGCGAAGGACTGGAGGGCCTTCGTGCTCGCCGACACCTGGGTGAGTATGTCGATGCAGTACACGTCCTCGTCGACGAGCCGCTGGAGGCCCCGGATCTGGCCCTCGATCCGGCGCAGCCGCTTGAGGTGCTCGTCCTTCTGGTGGTGATAGCCGTGGACGGGAACGGCCCCGGAGCCCTCCGCCTCGATGGTCGTCATGAGTCCTCCCGTGGTCCGGAACGAGGGGGTATATACCCCTCATGGGTATAGGTTACTTCGCCCGGGCCGCAGGGGCAGGGATCCGCAGGGCCCACTCTGCCCGATGGAGGACAGCCCAGACCGCCGGTTAGCCGTGGCCGGGGGATACGCCTAGCATCAGCCTGACCGAATCCGATGCACCCCGAGGACCTCACGTGCGATTTCGTCTGACCCCCAGGGAGACGAGCTTCTACGACATGTTCGCCGCATCCGCGGACAACATCGTCACGGGCTCCAAGCTCCTGATGGAACTGCTCGGGGCGGATCCCTCCGCCCGGGCCGAGATCGCGGAACGGATGCGTGCGGCCGAACACGCGGGGGACGACGCCACCCACGCGATCTTCCACCAGCTGAACTCCTCCTTCATCACGCCGTTCGACCGCGAGGACATCTACAGCCTGGCCTCGTCGCTCGACGACATCATGGACTTCATGGAGGAGGCCGTCGACCTCGTCGTCCTGTACAACGTCGAGGAGCTGCCCAAGGGCGTCGAGCAGCAGATCGAGGTCCTGGCGCGGGCGGCCGAGCTGACCGCCGAGGCGATGCCGCACCTGCGGACCATGGACAACCTCACCGAGTACTGGATCGAGGTCAACCGGCTGGAGAACCAGGCCGACCAGATCCACCGCAAGCTGCTCGCCCAGCTCTTCAACGGCAAGTACGACGCCATCGAGGTGCTGAAGCTCAAGCAGATCGTCGACGTCCTCGAAGAGGCCGCCGACGCGTTCGAGCACGTCGCGAACACGGTGGAGACCATCGCCGTCAAGGAGTCCTGAACCGCGTGGACACCTTCGCTCTGGTCGTGACCATCGGTGTCGCGCTCGGCTTCACGTATACGAACGGTTTCCACGACTCCGCGAACGCCATCGCGACCTCCGTCTCGACGCGGGCACTGACCCCGCGCGCGGCGCTCGCGATGGCCGCGGTGATGAACCTCGCCGGCGCCTTCCTCGGCAGCGGTGTCGCCCACACGGTGAGCCAGGGGCTCATCGAGACGCCCCAGGGGAACCGGGGCATGTGGATCCTCTTCTCCGCGCTGGTCGGCGCCATCGTGTGGAACCTGATCACCTGGTACTTCGGGCTGCCCTCGTCGTCCTCCCACGCCCTGTTCGGCGGCATGGTGGGCGCGGCGCTGGCCGGCGGGACCGAGGTCCTGTGGGGCGGGGTGCTCGACAAGGTCGTCATCCCGATGTTCCTGTCCCCGGTCGTCGGCCTGCTCGTCGGCTACCTGGTGATGGTCGTCATCCTGTGGATGTTCCGCCGCGCCAACCCGCACAAGGCCAAGCGCGGCTTCCGCATCGCGCAGACGGTGTCGGCGGCCGGCATGGCCCTCGGGCACGGCCTCCAGGACGCGCAGAAGACCATGGGTGTCGTCGTGATGGCCCTGGTCATCGCCGACGTGCAGGGTGCCGACGACCCGATCCCGGTCTGGGTGAAGATCGTGTGTGCGGTGATGCTGTCGCTGGGCACCTACGCGGGCGGCTGGCGCATCATGCGCACCCTCGGCCGCAAGATCATCGAGCTGGACCCGCCGCAGGGCTTCGCGGCGGAGACCACCGGCGCCTCGATCATGTTCGCCACGGCCTTCCTCTTCAAGGCGCCGATCTCCACCACCCACGTGATCACCTCGGCGATCATGGGTGTGGGCGCGACCAAGCGGGTCAACGCGGTCCGCTGGGGCGTGGCGAAGAACATCATCCTTGGCTGGTTCATCACCATGCCGGCGGCGGCTCTGGTCGCCGCGATCTGCTTCTGGCTCGCGGACCTGGCCTTCGTCGGCTGAGCCGGCGGCGCCCGCCCGTACGGGCACCGGAACGGAAACGGGCCGGCTCCCCCCACCCAGGGGGAGCCGGCCCTTTTTCCTTCCGTCCTGCGGTGGCACCGCCATGCAGCACCGCAGGACGACCGCGCGAGCGGCCCCGGTGTTTAGCCGAAGCGGCCCGAGATGTAGTCCTCGGTCGCCTGGACGGACGGGTTGGAGAAGATCCGGTCCGTGTCGTCGATCTCGACCAGCTTTCCGGGCTGGCCGACGGCGGCGAGGTTGAAGAAGGCGGTGCGGTCGGAGACGCGGGCCGCCTGCTGCATGTTGTGGGTCACGATGACGATCGTGAACCGCTCCTTGAGCTCGCCGATCAGGTCCTCGATGGCGAGGGTGGAGATCGGGTCGAGGGCGGAGCAGGGCTCGTCCATCAGCAGGACCTGGGGCTCGACCGCGATGGCGCGGGCGATGCACAGACGCTGCTGCTGGCCGCCGGAGAGGCCGGAGCCGGGCTTGTTCAGGCGGTCCTTGACCTCGTTCCAGAGGTTCGCGCCCTTGAGGGAGCGCTCCACGATGTCCGTGAGCTCGGACTTCTTGAACTTGCCGTTCAGGCGCAGGCCCGCCGCCACGTTGTCGAAGATCGACATGGTGGGGAAGGGGTTCGGGCGCTGGAAGACCATGCCGACGGTGCGGCGCACCGCGACCGGGTCCACGTTCGAGCCGTACAGGTTCTCGTCGTCCAGCAGCACCTTGCCCTCGACGCGGCCGCCGGGGGTGACCTCGTGCATGCGGTTCAGGGTGCGCAGGAAGGTCGACTTGCCGCAGCCGGAGGGGCCGATGAAGGCGGTCACCGAGCGGGGTTCCACGGTCATCGAGATGTCGTCGATGGCCTTGTGGCTGCCGTAGAAGGCGGAGAGGCCGCTGACGTCGATTCGCTTGGCCATGAGGGGTCACTTCGCTTTCAGTGGTCACACGCGGCGGAGCCGCAATTGGGCTCGCTTTTTAGCGACCGGTCTTCGGGGCCTTCCAGCGGGCGATGCCGCGGGCCACCAGATTCAGGATCATGACGAAGGCGATCAGAACGAGCGCCGCGGCCCAGGCGCGGTCGTAGGAGGCTTCGCTGCCGACCTTGTACTGCTCCCAGATGTACAGCGGGAGGGAGGACTGGGCACCTTCGAAGGGGTTGCCGTTGATCAGCTGCGATCCGAAGACCAGCAGCATGATCGGCGCGGTCTCGCCGGCGATGCGGGCGACGGCCAGCATCAGGCCGGTGGAGATGCCGCCGATGGCCGTGGGCAGGACCACCTTGAGGATCACGCGCCACTTCGGCACACCGAGGGCCAGGGCGGCCTCGCGCAGCTCGTTCGGGACGAGCTTGAGCATCTCCTCGGTGGAGCGGACGACGACCGGCATCATCAGGATCGACAGCGCCATCGCGCCGGCGAAGCCCGAGGGGCCGAAGCCGAGCATCAGGTTCCAGGTCGTCAGGATGAACAGGCCCGCGACGATGGAGGGGATGCCGGTCATGACGTCGACGAAGAAGGTGACGGCCCGGGCGAGCTTGCCCTTGCCGTACTCGACCAGGTAGACGGCGGTCAGCAGGCCGATGGGCGCCGCGATCAGGGCGGCGAGGGCTACCTGCTCGAGGGTGCCGAGCAGCGCGTGGTAGACGCCGCCGCCCTGCTCGAAGCTGGTCACGCCGTTCATCGAGTGGCTGAGGAAGTCCGCGTTCAGGGCCTTCAGGCCGCGGCTGACCGTGGTCCACATCAGGGACAGCAGCGGGACGACCGCGAGGACGAAGCAGACCCAGACGAGGGAGGTCGCGATGCGGTCCTTGGCCTGGCGGCGGTTCTCGACGACCGAGCTGGCGGTGTACGTGATGACGACGAACAGCAGGGCGGCGATCAGGCCCCACTGCACCTTGCTGCTCAGGTCGAAGACCAGGCCGATGGCGCTGCCGAGGACGGCGGAGGCGACGGCGATGCCGGCGGGGGCCCAGCGGGGCAGGCCGCCGCGGGTCAGGCCGGCGGGGACGGCGGACTTGTGGGCCGGAGCGGGCCGCTGGTCCTGGAGTGTCTGGCTCATCAGGCGTTCGCCCCCGAGAAGTCCTTGCGACGGGCGATGATCAGGCGGGCGGCGCCGTTGACCAGCAGGGTGAGCAGGAAGAGGACCAGGCCGGAGGCGATGAGCGCGTCACGGCCGAACTCGTTGGCCTCGTCGAACTTCGCGGCGATGTTCTGCGCGAAGGTGCCGCCGCCCGGGTCCAGGATGTGCCCGGAGATCAGGAAGCTCGGGGACAGGACGGTGGCCACGGCCATGGTCTCGCCGAGCGCGCGGCCGAGGCCGAGCATGGAGGCGGAGATGACGCCGGAGCGGCCGAAGGGCAGCACCGACAGCCGGATGACCTCCCAGCGGGTCGCGCCGAGGGCCAGGGCGGCCTCCTCGTTCATGCGCGGGACCTGGAGGAAGACCTCGCGGCTGACGCTCGTCACGATCGGCAGGATCATGATCGCGAGGAGGATGCCGACGGTGAAGAGCGAGCGGGCGACGCCGACCTGGGTCTTGTCGAAGACGTAGGTCCAGCCGAGGTACTCGTCGAGCCAGAGGTTCAGCCCGTTCAGCTGCGGCACGAGGAAGAGGGCGCCCCAGATGCCGTAGATGATCGACGGCACGGCGGCCAGCAGGTCGACCACGTAGGCGAGGGGTGCGGCAAGCTTGCGCGGCGCGTAGTGCGAGATGAACAGGGCGATGCCGACAGCGATCGGAACCGCGATGGCCATCGCGATGATCGAGCTGACGACGGTGCCGAAGAGCAGGACGGCGATGCCGAAGACGGGGGGGTTGGCCGACGCGTTCCAGTCGAAGGTGGTGAGGAAGTTCCCCTCGTTCTTCGACAGGGCGATGCTGGCCCGGTAGGTGAGGAAGGCGGCGATCGACGCCATGATCACCAGGAGCAGGATGCCGGAGCCCTTGGAGAGCCCGGAGAAGATCCTGTCACCGGCGCGTCCGGTGGACCTTCCGTTCGTGGCGACGGGCGGAGCCGTGTCTATGCGGGTGGGTGTGGTGGAAGCCATCGTCTTTCCGGTCTGTGTGGGGGGCAGGCCCCCTGGCGGCGGTGCACCGGATCCCCCGGCGAGGGGGAGGGTCCCCGGGCCGGCCCGCCCTGGCGATCCCCCCCGGACGGAGTCGGGGGGAGGGGGCGGGCCGGACCTCGGGGATCAAGGACTGAGCCTTAGGCGAGGGACTTGATGACCTCGCGGACCTTGCTGTTGATCTCGGTCGGGATCGGGGCGTAACCGTTGTCGGTGAGGGCCTTCTGGCCGGCGTCCGACGCGGTGTAATCCAGGAAGGACTTCACGGTGCCCAGCGTCTCGGGCTTGTTGCCCTTGTCGCAGACGACCTCGTAGGTGACCAGGACGATCGGGTACGCACCCTCGGCCTTGGTCGCGTAATCGAGCTTAAGCGCCAGGTCCGAGCCCGTCCCGGCGATCTTGGCGGCGGAGATGGCCTTGGAGGCGTTCTCCGGGGTGGCCTTGACCGGGGCGGAGGCGCCGGTGTTCACGTCGACCGTCTTGATGTTCTGCGAGCTGGCGTAGGAGAGCTCGAAGTAGCCGATCGCACCGTCGACGGCCTTGACCTGGGAGGCGACACCGGCCGAGCCGGACGCGGCCTGGCCACCGGGGGCCGGCCACTTCTTGGAGGCGTCGTAGGACCAGGCGTCGGGCGCGGCGGCCTTGAGGTACTTGCCCAGGTTCTCGGTGGTGCCCGAGTCCTCGGAGCGGTGGAAGGCCTGGATGGCGGTGGAGGGGAGCGTGACGCCGGGGTTCAGCTTCTTGATCGCCTCGTCGTCCCACTTCTTGATCTTGTCGTTGAAGATGTTGGCGATCGTGGCGGCGTCGAGGTTCAGCTTGTCCACGCCGGCGACGTTGAAGCCGAGGGCGATGGGGCCGCCGACCATCGGCAGGTTGATGCCCTGGCCGCCGGTGCAGACCTTCTTCGAGTCCTCGACCTGCTCGGGCTTCAGCGCGGAGTCCGAGCCGGCGAAACCGACGGTGCCCTGGTTGAAGGCGACGATGCCCTCACCGGAGGAGGAGGACTTGTAGTTCACCTCCACGCCGGAGCAGGCGGCCATGTAGTTCTTGACCCACAGGTCAACGGCGTTCTTCTGGGCGGAGGAGCCGGAGGCGAGGAGCTTGCCCTTGGCGCCGTCGCACTTGATGTCGCCGGGCGCCGGGGCCGAGGCCTTCGGGGAGCCGTCGGCACCGGTCTTCGTGTTGTCGTCCGAGCCGCACGCCGTGAGGACCAGGGCGCCGGACACGACGAGGGCCCCGAGGGCGGAGGCACGAAGCCGGTTCTTGCGCTGAAGCTTCACTGTTCGGGTGTTCCTTCCGAGGAGCCGCCGGCCGCTTTCTGTATCGGGGCGGCGTGCGAAGAGGACTACGGGTTGGGTGGGGTGCGGGTCCGCTCATTCCTGTTCGGCACGCACCGTGCGGTACCGAAATTAGGCAGAACAGGTGACGGGGTCGACGGGGGTTGGTGAACGGACGGTGAACCATGGCGGACGGGCGAGTGCGGTTGGGTGGGTTTGTACCTGGGATTAAGCGGGCGTTATCCGCCCGTTATGGGGCCGTGACCTTCCTCCGGGGGTGGCCGGGGGCTGCGGCCGGGGGTCGGAGGGGGTGGCCGGATCTCGTCGGTCGCGGGGCGCCGGGCGGCGCGCGGGCGGCCGGACGGCGCCGGAAAACGGAAGCGGGGCGGACGGGGTGCCCGCCGGCCCCCCGTCCGCCCCGCCGTCCGGAGCCGCGCATGACGCCCCGCCCCCGTCAGGACCCCGCCGGTACCGCCGGGGCGGGGTGCCACAGGGTGTGGAAGGTGAGGCGACTGGCCTCCACCGCGTGGCGCTGGTCGGCGTGCAGGACGCCCAGCGCGTACGCCGTCGCCGGGGCGATGCGCGGGGTGCGGGCCGCCGTCGCCGAGGCGGTGGCCGCCTCCGAGGCGTCCCGGTGCTGGTTCAGGGCCTCGCTCGCCGCGGCGAGGCGGGGGGAGTCCTCCCCCAGGGCCTCCTGCGCGTACCGGTGCACGCGCAGCAGGCGGCGCACCTCGTGCCAGGCGGCGTCCGCGTGCGCGGAGTACGGGCCGGAGGCGTCGGCGGCGGGCAGGGAGGACACGGCCGCCTCCAGACGGGTCCGGGCCACCGCCGCCAGCGGGGTGAGGACGTCGGGCAGACGGCCGCCGGCCGCCACCGGGTCCAGCGGGACCTCCGAGGCGAGCACCGCCACCGCGTCCGCCACGGCGTGGAACCGCGCCGACCCGAGCGCCTGGAGGGTCGCCGAGTGCGCGCGAGTACGGGCGAGCGTCAGCTGCCGTTCGAGCAGGGCGCCCGCGCGCGCCGAGCCCACCGTGAGCGCGCCCGCGGCGGTGCCGCGCGGCGCCGGGACCTCCGGGGAGGCCGAGAGCCGCTGCAGGGCCTCCATCAGGCGGGACAGCCGGGCCGCGTACGCGTGCTCGTCCGCCAGGGTGGAGGAGAGCCAGACCAGCTCGGTGCGCAGCGGGTCGGCCCAGCCCGACTGGGTGACGACCCGGAACGTGCTCAGGGAGGAGGCGATGCGGCGCGCGGCCCCCCGCAGGCCGTGCGCCGCCTCCGCCCCGTCCCCGGCGTCGGGGCCGCCCCCCGCGCCCGCCGGGCCTGCGTCATGCAGGCGCAGCGCGCGCAGGAAAGCGGTGGCCTGGGAACGCAGGTACACGCCGAGCACGTCACCTGCGGTCGGGTCATGGTTTGGCTGAGCCACGCCGGCGCCTCCGGGCGTCTATGAGCATCTCCTGTACGTGCCGCAGCGGCTGGCCCTCGGCGTCGGTGCTGTGCCGGGTCCATTCGCCGTCCGGGCCCAGGTGCCAGGAGGAGGTGGCGTCGGACATGCCGGTCTCCAGCATCCGGTCCAGGGCCGCGCGGTGGCCGGGGTCGGTGACCCTGACCAGCGCCTCGATGCGGCGGTCGAGGTTGCGGTGCATCATGTCGGCGCTGCCGATCCACACCTCGGGCTCGCCGCCGTTGCCGAAGGCGAAGACCCGGGAGTGTTCCAGGAAGCGGCCGAGGATCGAGCGGACCCGGATGTTCTCCGAGAGCCCCGGGACCCCGGGGCGCACGGCGCAGATGCCGCGCACCCAGATGTCGATCGGGACCCCCGCCTGGGAGGCCCGGTAGAGGGCGTCGATCAGGGCCTCGTCGACGATCGAGTTCATCTTCAGCCGCACGGAGGCCGGGCGGCCGGAGCGGTGGTGGTCCGCCTCCTTGTCGATGCGCGCGATGAGACCGTCGCGCAGGGACTTCGGTGCGGTCAGCAGCCGGCGGTAGGTCTCGCGCCGGGAGTAGCCGGACAGCCGGTTGAAGAGGTCGGAGAGGTCGGCGCCGACCTGCGGGTCGGCGGTGAGCAGGCCGAGGTCCTCGTAGAGGCGGGCGGTCTTGGGGTGGTAGTTGCCCGTGCCGACGTGCGAGTAGCGGCGCAGGGTCTCTCCCTCCTGGCGGACCACGAGGGAGAGCTTGCAGTGGGTCTTGAGGCCGACCAGGCCGTAGACCACGTGGCAGCCGGACTCCTCCAGCTTGCGCGCCCACTTGATGTTCGCCTGCTCGTCGAAGCGGGCCTTGATCTCGACGAGGACGAGGACCTGCTTGCCGGACTCGGCGGCGTCGATCAGGGCGTCGACGATGGGGGAGTCGCCGGAGGTGCGGTACAGCGTCTGCTTGATCGCGAGGACGTCCGGGTCGGCGGCCGCCTGTTCCAGGAAGGCCTGGACGGAGGTGGAGAAGCTGTCGTACGGGTGGTGGAGCAGGACGTCGCGCTCGCGCAGCGCGGCGAAGATGTCCGGCGCGGAGGCGGACTCCACCTCGGCGAGGTCGCGGTGGGTGCCGGCGATGAACTTGGGGTACTTCAGCTCGGGCCGGTCGAGGGAGGAGATCCCGAAGAGGGCCGTCAGGTCGAGGGGGCCGGGCAGCGGGTACACCTCGGCGGCGGAGACCTTCAGCTCCTGGACGAGCAGGTCCAGCACGCCGGGGTCGATGGACTCCTCGACCTCCAGGCGCACCGGCGGGCCGAAGCGGCGCCGCATGAGCTCCTTCTCCAGGGCCTGGAGCAGGTTCTCGGCGTCGTCCTCCTCGACCTCCAGGTCCTCGTTGCGGGTCACGCGGAACATGTGGTGCGCGAGCACCTCCATGCCGGGGAACAGCTCCTCCAGGTGCGCGGCGATGACGTCCTCCAGCGGGACGTAGCGCTGCGGGGAGGCCTCCAGGAAGCGGGAGAGCAGGGGCGGGACCTTGACCCGGGCGAAGTGGCGGTGGCCGCTGACGGGGTTGCGCACGACGACGGCCAGGTTGAGGGAGAGGCCGGAGATGTACGGGAAGGGGTGCGCGGGGTCCACGGCCAGCGGGGTGAGCACCGGGAAGATCTGGTTGCGGAACAGGGTGAAGAGGCGCGCCTGCTCCTTCTCGGTGAGGTCGGGCCACCGGATGAGGTGGATGCCCTCCTCCGCGAGCTGGGGGGCGATGTCCTGCTGGTAGCAGGCGGCGTGCCGGGCCATGAGCTCGCGGGAGCGGGTCCAGATGAGGTCGAGGACCTCGCGGGGCTGGAGGCCGGAGGCCGAGCGGGTGGCGACACCGGTCGCGATGCGGCGCTTGAGGCCGGCGACGCGGACCATGAAGAACTCGTCGAGGTTGCTGGCGAAGATCGCCAGGAAGTTCGCGCGTTCGAGGAGCGGCGTGGTGGGGTCCTCGGCCAGCTCCAGGACGCGCTCGTTGAAGGCCAGCCAGCTGCGTTCGCGGTCGAGGAACCGGTTGGCGGGGAGCTCGCCGTCGTCGTCCTTGTCCTCGTAGGCGTCGAGATCGGCGTCGAGGTCGGGATCGAGGCCGACGCGGGCGCTGCCGCCCGTGGCGTGCGGGGTGTGGGGGCGGTGGGCGGCTATGGAGCCGAGGCGCGACCTTGTGGGCGCCTTTTCCTCCGTCTTTTCCTCTGCCTTTGCCGATGTCTTCGCCGCTGCCTTGTCCTGGGCCTTCGCCGTGGTTTTGGAGGCGGCGGAGGAGGAGGCGGAAGGGCGAGACGGGTGCTGTGCGGGGACCTCGGTGGGGCCTGCGCTGGGCTGGTGGCTCATGACTCCATTCTTCCGCGCACGGGGCAGGACAGGCGCGTCGGAAGTGTCCGCGGTCAGTCGGAGTCGGGGCTGCATGCTGGGAGGCTCGCAAGCGTGTCTGAATGCCCGGTTAATGGCGTATGGCTTCCAGGCTCCGGCTGGTGGATGGGGTGTGGGGGTGTGGGGGCGGGGCCGGGGGCGGGGCCGGGGCCTGGGCCGGGGTCGGGGGTGGGCGGGGGGGGGGGCGGCCCCCCCCCCCCGCCCCCCCCCCCCCCCCCCCCCCCCCCCCCCCCCCCCCCCCCCCCCCCCCCCCCGCGGCCGCCCCCCCGCCCGCGCCCGCGGCCC
>NZ_JBIAWQ010000011.1:0-245060 GCF_042895815.1 Streptomyces sp. NPDC001373 | reverse complement strand
AGCGGGGGGGGGGGGGTGGGGGGGGGGGGGGGGGGGGGGGGGGGGGGGGGGGGGGGGGGGGGGGGGGGGGGGGGGGGGGGGGGGTGGGGGGGGGGGGGGGCCCGGCCCGCCCAGGTCCCGCCCACCCCGTCCCGGCCCGCCGTCTCCGGCACCGCCCGGCCGCCACCCCGCCGAACCCCCGCCCCCGCCCCGGCCGCCATCCGCCCCTCGCGGGGGCGGTGGCGGGTCCGTGGCGTGCGTGGCCCTCAGCTCTCCGTGCGGTACATCAGGTCGACCTCGTGCGTCGTGAAGCCCAGGCCCTCGTACACCGCCAGGGCGGCCTGGTTGTCGGCGTCCACGTAGAGCATCGCCGTCGGCAGGCCCGTGCCCGCCAGGTGGTGGAGGCCGACGGCGGTGAGGGCCTTGCCGAGGCCGCCGCCCTGGGCGCCCGGGCGGACGCCGACGACGTAGACCTCGCCCAGCTGCTCCTCGGCGTGGACCTTCGTCCAGTGGAAGCCGACCAGCTCGCCCTCGCGTTCCGCCAGGAAGAAGCCCTTGGGGTCGAACCACGGCTGTGCGATGCGGTCGTCGAGGTCCCGCTGCGTCAGGGAGCCCTGCTCCGGGTGGTGGGCGAAGGCGGCGGCGTTGGCGGCGAGCCAGGCCGCGTCGTCCTGGCCGGGGACGAAGGTGCGGACCGTCACCCCGGCGGGCAGGGCAGGTTCGGGGAGCGGGGGCGAGTCCGGGCCCAGGGGACGGCGCAGCTGGCGGAGTTCGCGGAAGAGGGTCAGGCCGAGGACCTGCGCGAGGTGGCGGGCGGCGGGCTTGCCGCCGTGCGCCCAGACCCGGATGCGCTTGCCGGAGGCGTTGAGGAGGGCGGTGCCCAGGGCCCGGCCGTGTCCGCGCCCGCGCAGTGCGGGGTGGACGACGAGTTCCGCGGCGGGGGCCTCCACCGGGTCGGTGTCCTCCAGCTGCCCGTACGCGACGAGCCGGCCGTCGGCGGTGGCCAGGAAGTGGCGGATGCCCTCGCGGGGGCCGCCGCGCAGCTGGAGGCGGCCCTGCTCGGAGACGGCGGTGGTGCCGTCGGTGCGGGCCGCCTCGTGGATCAGCCCGAGGACCGCCTCGGCCTGTTCGTCCGTCAGTTCGTCGAGGATCTCGATGTGCCGTCCCGGCTCCAGGGCCGCTGCTGCGTCAGTCATGTTCCGAGCCTACGACCGACACCCCCCGACGGTTGCGCGTAACCAGCTCGCAACCCGTACCCCCCTGTTGGCGCTACGCGCGTTGACCATAGGCTGCGGGCACTTCCCAGTTGTCTCGCTGTCCAAAAAGGGGAACAGATGTCAGCGAAGCCACAACGGCACCGCACGGCCCGCCGGTTGACCTTCGGCGCGCTCGCCCTCACCGCGAGTGCCGGTGCGATGGTCGCCGCCGCACTGCCGGCCGGTGCCGCGAGTGGCGGCGGTGTGCCGGCCAAGGGCCGGACCGTCGACGTACAGATGCTGTCGTTCAACGACTTCCACGGCACGCTGGAGCCCCCGCAGGGCTCCTCGGGCACGGTCGGCGAACTGCAGGCTGACGGCACCACCAAGTCCATACCCGCAGGCGGCGTCGAGTACCTGGCGACCGGACTGCGCGAGGCCCGCAAGGGCCACGAGTACTCCGTCACGGCCGCGGCCGGCGACATGATCGGCGGCAGCCCGATGCTGTCCGGTCTCTTCCACGACGAGCCGACCGTCGAGGCGCTGAACAAGCTGAAGCTCGACGTGACGAGCGTGGGCAACCACGAGTTCGACGAGGGCAAGAACGAGCTCCGCCGGATGCAGTACGGCGGCTGTCACCCGGTTGAAGGCTGCTTCGAGTACGGCAAGACGTACACGGGAGCGGAGTTCAAGTACCTCGCCGCGAACGTGACGGACGAGAAGAGCAAGCGTCCGCTGATGTCGCCCACCTTCATCTGGAAGAAGGGGGACGTGAAGATCGGTTTCATCGGCGTCACCCTGGAGGGCACCCCGGACGTCGTCACGGCCGACGGAGTGAAGGGCCTCAAGTTCGGCGACGAGGTCGAGACGATCAACAAGTACGCCGCCGAGCTGGACAAGCAGGGCGTGAAGTCGATCGTGGCGCTGATCCACGAGGGCGGTCTGCCCGCGAGCGGCGCGTACAACTACGACTGCAACGTGCCGGGTGCCGGCGCGGGCATCTCGGGTGCGATCGTCGACATCGCGAAGAACGTGAGCCCGAA
Organism: Streptomyces sp. NPDC001373; assembly: GCF_042895815.1. Classification (NCBI taxonomy): domain Bacteria; kingdom Bacillati; phylum Actinomycetota; class Actinomycetes; order Kitasatosporales; family Streptomycetaceae; genus Streptomyces; species Streptomyces sp. NPDC001373. The sequence continues at coordinate 242,842 of NZ_JBIAWQ010000011.1, read as the reverse complement.
GGTCGACGCGCTGGTGACGGGTCACACCCACCAGGCGTACTCGTGCAACATCCCGGACCCGGCGGGCAACCCGCGTACTGTGACCTCGGCCGCCTCGTACGGCCGGCTGTTCACGGACACCACGCTGACGTACGACCGCGCGACGAAGGACATCGTCCGTACGCCGGTGCAGTCGCCGAAGCCGGTGAACAAGGTCGTCACCCGGGACCTGCCGAAGGCCCCGGACATGACCGAGCTGATCGACCGCTGGAAGAAGCTGGCGGCCCCGGTCGCGAACCGTCCGATGGGCTACATCTCCGCCGACATCCCGGGCCGCGGCTCGGAGGCGCCGGAGAAGCCGCTCGGCGACCTGATCGCCGACGCGCAGCTGGACGCGACCTCCGCGGCCGACAAGGGCGGGGCGCAGCTGGCCATCATGAACCCGGGCGGCATCCGTGCCGACCTGGCGTACAAGGCGGCCGGTGACGAGGGCGACGGTGTCGTCACGTACGGCGAGTCGTACACGGTGCAGCCCTTCAACAACCTGCTGAACGTGGTGGACCTGACCGGCGCGCAGCTGATCACGGCGCTCCAGCAGCAGGTCAGCGGTCCGGTCAACGGCCCGAACCCGAAGATCCTGCAGATCTCGAAGGGCCTGACCTACACCCTGGACATGACGAAGTCGGGCGCGGACCGGATCGTCGTGGACTCGGTGAAGCTGAACGGCGCGGCCATCGACCCGGCCAAGACCTACCGGGTCGTGATGAACGAGTTCCTGGCGGGCGGCGGTGACGGTTTCACCGTCCTGAAGGACCACAAGAACAAGCTGGTCGGCGTGCCGGACCTGGAGGCGTTCAACAACCTTCTGGCGAAGTCGACGGCGGCCTCGCCGATCGCTCCGCCGAAGGCGGACCGGATCACGGTCGTCAAGTAGTCGCCGCGTGGTCGCCGTCGGGTGGCACCCGACGACGACCGGGCGGGGAGGGGCGGTGGGCCGGAGCGGCCCGCCGCCCCTTTCGCGTGTCCGGGGGCTGTCGGTCGTCAGACCTGGGCGAGGTACTCGGCGACGGCGGCGTGGAAGGCGTCCGGGTCGGTGAACGGGGCGAAGTGGTCGCCGTCGAGGGCCGTGTAGGAGGTGTGGGGGCGGCGGGCGACCATGGCGTCGGCGACGTCCTGGCGGAGCACCTGGCTGCGGGCGGCGTGGACCAGCAGGGCCGGGCAGGTGCTCGCGAGCCAGGTGTCCCAGTGGTCGCCGTTGCAGGCGCGGATGGAGTCGAGCATGTCCTGGCCGTGGAAGGCGAGCCGCCAGCCGCTGCCGTCGGGCAGGGGGCGTACGCCGTCGGTGACGAAGGGCAGGGCGGCCGGGTCGACGGCGGCGAGGAGTTCCTCGCGGGTGGGCGCGGTGTAGGGGAGCGCGCCGAGGAAGTCGAACCAGTTCGGCCCGGTGGGGACGTTGATCGCCACGTTGGCGTCGACGCCGATCAGGACGCCGATCCGGTCGGGGTGGGCGGCGGCCAGGTGGTAGGCGTTGAGGCCGCCGAGGGAGTAGCCGAGGAGGGCGACCGGTTCGGTGAGGCCGAGGTGGTCGAGGAGGGCGACGGCGTCGGCGACGTAGCCCTCGCGGCGGTAGTGCGGGGCGCGGTCGGAGTCGCCGTGGCCGCGCTGGTCGGGGGCGATGACCCGCCATGCGTCGCCGAGGGCGGCGGCCAGTCCGGTGAAGGCGGCGGCTTCCGACATGCCGCCGTGCAGGGCGAGCAGGGGGCGGCCGGTGCCGCCGAAGTCCAGGTACGACAGTGCGCGTCCGTCGATGTCCAGTGTGTGGCGCATGGTTCGGCTCTCCCCGTTCGTGGCCGGCTGTGTGCTCGGTGACGGCTTCAGCCTGACAGGGTTTGGGCAAGTGCGCAATACGTACGTGTAGGGCGAGCGCCCAAATCCGGGGGCCCGGCTACGATCCCGGCATGGGAAATCGCGAGGACCTGCTGGCCGGAGCGCGCCGCTGCCTGGAGGAGAAGGGGTACCTGCGCACGACCGTGCGCGACATCGCCTCGGCGGCGCAGGTGAGCATGGCCGCGATCGGCTACCACTTCGGCTCCCGCGAGGTGCTCCTCAACCAGGCGCTGTTCGCGGCCATGGAGGAGTGGGCCGCCGGCGCCGGCCGGCTCGTCGGGCAGGGCGACACGCGCGAGGCGCGCTACGCCGACACCTGGGACCGCAAGATCCGCGACTTCGGCGAGATGCGCTGGCTGTGGACCGCCTCCGTCGAGGCCTTCGTCCACGCCCAGTCCTCACCCGAGCTGCTCGCGATCCTCGCGGAGGGCCAGCGGCGCAACCGGCGTATGGTGGCCGCGGCGCTGCGCGGGGTCCCCGAGGACGCGGTGACGGACGAGGACGTGCGCTCCCTCGGCTCCCTGCACATCGCCCTGCTGAGCGGGGTCATGGTGCAGGTCCTGACCGACCCGGAACAGGCCCCGACGGGGGCGGAACTCGCCCAAGGGCTGCGCACGATGGTCGGGTTGCTCGGCGAACCCGCCCGTACCGACGGGTAGTAACCCCGCGCTCCGCGCGCCATAATCCCGTCCGGCCACAGTGGCCGGACGACCGGACTGCGGACAAAGGGGCGGGCATGGCACTGGACCGACGGACCTTCCTGACCGGCGCACTGGCGGCGGGAGCGGGCGCCGCCGCACTCGGACTGGGCGCGGCCGCCCCGGCAGCGGCACAGGGCCGGGACCCGTCGGCCCGGACCCTGGCGCCCCGGGCCGCCGCCACCAGAACCCTGGGCACCGAGGACTGGATGGCGGGCCTCGGCGACTCCACCCCCCTCCAGCGCATGACCATCCCCGGCACCCACGACTCCGGCGCCCGCCAGGGCGGCCTCTACGTCGCCTGCCAGAACACCTCGATCGCCGAGCAGCTCGACTCCGGCATCCGCTTCCTCGACGTCCGCTGCCGGGTGACGGGCGGCTCCTTCGCCATCCACCACGCCGCGTTCTTCCAGGACCTGATGTTCGGGGACGTCCTCGTCGCCTGCGCGGACTTCCTGGCCGCGCACCCCTCGGAGACCGTCCTGATGCGTGTGAAGCAGGAGTACTCCACCGAGAGCGACGCCGCCTTCCGCGCCGTCTTCGACGACTACCTCGACCACCGCGGCTGGCGCCCGCTCTTCCGGATCGCCGACACCCTGCCCACCCTCGGCCAGGCCCGCGGCAGGGTGGTGCTCCTCGCCGACAACGCCGGGCTGCCGGGCCTGCGCTACGGGGACGGCGGGGTCTTCGACATCCAGGACGACTACAACACGGAGCCCTTCGGCAAGATCGGCCGGATCGAGAACCAGTTCCGCAAGGCCATGCAGCAGCCCGGCAGGCTCTTCGTGAACTACACCAGCACCGCCGCCTACATGCCCCCGCGCTGGAACTCCGACCGCCTCAACCCGCAGGTCCACGCCTTCGTCGACGGCTCCGAGCCAGCCGGCCGGACCGGGCTCGGCATCGTCCCCATGGACTTCCCGAACACCCGCTCCGGCCTGGTCGCCTCACTGATCCGGCACAACTGACCCCTGCGTCCGCGGATCCTCCGAGGGCGGCGGCGCCGGGGCGCCCGGGATGCGCAGCACCGCCTCCGTGCCGCCCGCCCCGTCCGCCGCCGCCCGCAGCTCGGCCGTACCGCCCGAGCGGGCGGCCGTACGGGCCACGATGGACAGGCCGAGGCCGCTGCCGGGCAGGGCGCGGGCCGACTCGGAGCGCCAGAACCGCTCGAAGACGTACGGGAGGTCCTCGGGCGGGATGCCCGGCCCGTGGTCGCGCACGGTCAGCTCACCCGCCCGCAGCGAGACCTCGACCGCCCCGCCCGGCGGGCTGAACTTCACGGCGTTGTCGAGGAGGTTGACCACCGCCCGCTCCAGCGCCGCCGCCTCGCCCCGTACGTACCAGGGCTCCAGCTCCGCGCCGAAGCGCAGCTCCGGGCCGCGCAGCCGGGCCCGGGACAGGGCCGTCCCGGCGATGTCGTGCAGGGCCACCACCCCGAGCGGGGCGTGCGGGGCGGCGTCCGGGCGGGACAGCTCCTGGAGGTCCCCGATCAGCGAGGCCAGCTCCGTCATCTGCGCCTTCACCGAGGCCAGCAGCTCCCGGCGGTCCTCGGGCGGGATGGCCCGGCCGGTCTCCTCGCTGCGCGCGAGCAGTTCGATGTTGGTGCGCAGCGAGGTCAGCGGGGTCCGCAGCTCGTGCCCGGCGTCCGCGATCAGCTGGGCCTGGCGCTCCTGGGAGGAGGCCAGGGCGGCGGTCATGGAGTTGAAGGACCGCGACAGGCGGGCGATCTCGTCGTCGCCCTCCTCGGGGATCCGGACGGTGAGGTCCTCGGTGCGGGCGATGTGCTCGACCACCCCGGTGAGCTCGTCCACGGGCCGCAGCCCGGTCCGCGCCACCCACAGTCCGGCGGCGCCCGCGCCGACCACGCCGACGCCGGAGACCAGGAGCAGCACCCACGTCAGGGTGGAGAGCGGCTGGTCGATGTCGGCCAGCGGCTTGGCGATGGAGACCCCGAAGCTCGCGCCGGTGGTGAGGCGCTTGTTGATCGTGTAGACGCGCATCTTGGTGCCGTCGGTGGTCGCGGCGTCGTGCAGGGTCTTGCCGCTCAGGCCGGCGGCCACGGCCTTGTCGGCCTCGGCGACCGGCAGGTCGCTGCGTCCGCTCACCAGGCAGCGGGCGCCGTCCGCGGTGACGATCTGCACGGTCGGGCCGAGCTCCTCGGCGATGTTGGGCGGTCCCACCGCCGGGCGGGTCACGCAGCCCTCGCGCAGGGTGCGCACCACCTGTTCGTCGGGCTGGGTGGAGAGCAGCGACTGGTTCAGCTGGTCGTTGAGCTGCGTCCGCACCATCACCCAGCACACCCCCGCCACCGCCGCGACCGCGACGGCGACCGCGACGGTCACCAGCAGCGCCAGCCGGGAGCGCAGCGGCAGCGCGCGGAACCGGGCGGCGGGACTCGTCATTCGGGCCCGCCCTCGCCGGCCCGCAGCACGTACCCGACCCCGCGCACGGTGTGGACCAGGCGCGGCTCGCCGCCCGCCTCCGTCTTGCGGCGCAGGTACATCACGTACACGTCCAGGGAGTTGGAGCTGGGCTCGAAGTCGAAGCCCCAGACCGTCTTGAGGATCTGCTCGCGGGTCAGGACCTGGCGCGGGTGCGCGAGGAACATCTCCAGCAGGGTGAACTCGGTACGGGTCAGCTCCACCGGCCGCCCGCCGCGGGTGACCTCGCGGGTGGCGAGGTCCATGCGCAGGTCGCCGAAGGTCAGCACGTCCTCGGGCTGGACGGGGCCGGCGGCGGGCGCGGCGTAGGAGCTGCGGCGCAGCAGGGCGCGGACGCGGGCGAACAGCTCGTCCAGCTCGAACGGCTTGACGAGGTAGTCGTCGGCGCCCGCGTCGAGGCCGGTGACGCGGTCGCCGACGGTGTCGCGGGCGGTCAGCATCAGGATCGGCGTCACGGCCCCGGCGGCGCGCAGCCGCCGGGCCGCCGTCAGCCCGTCCATGCGGGGCATCTGGATGTCGAGGACGATCAGCTCGGGGGCGTACGAGGCCGCCTGGTCGAGGGCGTCGATTCCGTCGACGGCGGTCCGCACGTCGTACCCCTCGAAGGCGAGGCTGCGGCGCAGGGCCTCGCGCACGGCCGGCTCGTCGTCGACGACGAGGATCCGCTGCGGGTCGCCTTCGGCGGGATTCATTCGGTTCCCCCAGGGGTGGTGGTCGTCGGTGCGCGGGACGGGTCCGGTCCCGTCCGGGTCCCGTCCCAGGGTGTCAGAAGGATCCGAGCGAGATGCCGAACCCGTCGCCGCCGCGGCTGCTGCCGTCGGAGCCGCCGTCGGAGCCGGCACCGGATCCGCTGCCGCCCTTGCGGAGCGCGCCGAGGTCGGCCTTGACGGTGTTGACGGGGATGGCGAAGCCGAGGCCGACGCTGCCGGCGCTGGAGCTGTCGCTGGAGGGGGAGAAGATCGCGGAGGGCATGCCGACGATCTCGCCGTTCATGTTGACCAGCGCGCCGCCGGAGTTGCCGGGGTTGAGGGAGGCGTCCGTCTGGATGGCCTTGTAGGAGGTGGTGTTCGAGCCGGTGTCGCCGTTGAACTGCTGGCCGTCGTACGAGAACGGCCAGCCGCCGCCTCCGGCGCCCTGCCGGCCGCGCTGCTGCTGGTCCTCGGACTTGGGCACGTTCACCTCGCGGTCGAGCGCGGAGACGATGCCGCTGGTCACGGTGCCGGTGAGGCGGTCGGGGGAGCCGATGGCGACGACCTGGTCGCCGACCTTGAGGTGGTCGGAGTTGCCGAGCTTGGCGGGCCGCAGGCCGCTCCCGCCCCGTAGCTTGATCAGGGCGAGGTCCTTGTCGGGGTCGGTGCCGACCGTCCTGGCCGCGTACTTCTTCCCGTCGCTCATCGTCACCTGGATCTCGGAGGCGCCGCTGACGACGTGGTTGTTCGTGACGATCTCTCCGTCGGCGGTGATCACGATCCCGGAGCCGGTGCCCTGGCCGGAGCCGGTGCGGGTGTCGATGCGGACGACGGACGGGCTGACCTGCTCGGCCACGCCGGAGACGGTGCCGTTGCTGGACTGGGAGACGTTGGTGCCGTTGAAGCCCCCGCCGCCGGACCCGTTCTGCCCGAGGAACTGCTGTACGGCGGCGGCCGTTCCGCCGCCGACCACGGCGGCGGCGAGGGCGACGGCCGCGAGCAGCGCGACGGGGCGCTTGGCGCGGGGCGCGGGGGAGGGGGCGGGGGCCTCGCCGCCCCAGTGGGCCCATCCGGCGGCGGCGGGGGCGCTGTCCGCGCCGAGCCCGCCGAGGCCGGCGGCGGCGCCGTTCGCGTCGGTGTGGCCGGTGTTGCCGGTGGGGCCCTGCGGGTCGTCGGCGCCGTGGGCGGCCGGAGCCGGGGGCTGGTGGGCCTCGTGCCATCCCGGGGCGGGGGCCGCCGGGGGGTACGCGGGCGGCGGCGGCCAGGACCCGCCGCCCATCGCGTCGTGGGCCAGCCGGTCACGCCCCCGCCGCCACTCCTCGCCGAAGGGCGAGTGCGGGGCCGGACGGTTCTCCTGCGGGTACTCGCCTTCGCGGCGGAAGCTGTCGGTCATGTCTGTGACTCTGTCCCCGGATCATGAAAGCTTCCTGAGTCCCGGCTGAGAAGCCCGACAGAACCGTGTATGCCCGATATAAGGCCGGGGCGGTACCCCCGTGAGCCGGCGACGGGCGGGGCGCAGACCCCGCCCGACGCGTGGGAACGGCGTCAGCGGCAGCCGCAGCTGCGGCGGATCACCAGGGCCGACGGGAACTGCTTCAGGCGTTCGCGGCGCGAGCCCGCCACGCGGAGGGCGTCGTCCAGGACGAGATCCACCGCCGCGCGGGCCATCGCCGGGCGGTCCGAGGAGACCGTCGTCAGCGGAGGGTCCGTCAGCGCCGCCTCCTTCACGTCGTCGAAGCCGGCCACCGCCAGTTCCCCGGGCACGTCGATCCGCAGCTCGCGCGCGGCGCGCAGCACACCGATCGCCTGGTCGTCCGTCGCGCAGAAGATCGCCGTCGGCCGGTCCGGGCGGGCCAGGACCTCCAGGGCGACCCGGTACGCGTCGTAGCGGTTGTACGGGGCTTCGATGACCCGGCCCTCGACCGACCGGCCGGCCTCCAGCATGGCCCGCCGCCAGCCCTCGACGTGGTCGGCGACCGGGTCGCCGACGGACGGGGTGTTCTCGATGCCGCCGATACAGGCCACGTACTCGTGCCCGTGCTCCAGCAGGTGCCGGGTCGCGAGCTGCGCGCCGCCGATGTCGTCCGTGACCACCGCCACGTCGTCGATGGCCTCGGGACGCTCGTGCAGCAGCACGATGCGCGCGTCCCAGGCCTCGATCTCCGACGCCGCGCGCTCGCTCATGCCCTGGCTGACCAGGATCAGCCCGGACACCCGCATGCCGAGGAACGCGCGCAGGTAGTGCACCTCGCGCTCGTCCCGGTAGTCGGAGTTCCCGACCAGGACCATCTTTCCGCGCTCGGCGGCGGCCTGCTCGACCGCGTGCGCCATCTCCGCGAAGAACGGCTGGCGCGCGTCCGGGACGATCATGCCTATGAGGTCGGTACGCCGCGACGCCATCGCCTGGGCGACTCGGTCCGGGCGGTAGCCCAGATCCTTGATCGCGGCGAGTACACGCTCGCGCGTGGCCGGGGCGACCGGCCGGGGTCCGTTGTTGATGACGTAGCTCACGACGGCGGTAGACGTACCCGCAAGTCGTGCAACGTCATCCCGCGTCACCTTGGCCACGCGCCGAAGTCTACGCGGGGTGACCTACCTCTGGGCAGGGCGTCCTGGAGAGTGGATGGTCACAGGGGCTCCTCCTAATGGGGGACGGCCGCCGGGGTCTCGGCCGCGGCCTCGGCGGGAGCCTGCCCGCGGTCGGCCGGGGCCTTCTTCCGCTCGGCCTGGGCCGCCGCCTCCGCCGCCGCCCGCTCGACCTTCTCCGGGGTGACGAAGCGGTAGCCGACGTTGCGGACGGTGCCGATCAGCGACTCGTGCTCGGGGCCGAGCTTGGCGCGCAGCCGCCGGACGTGGACGTCCACCGTCCGGGTGCCGCCGAAGTAGTCGTAGCCCCAGACCTCCTGGAGGAGCTGGGCGCGGGTGAAGACCCGCCCGGGGTGCTGGGCGAGGTACTTCAGGAGCTCGAACTCCTTGAAGGTCAGGTCCAGGACCCGGCCCTTGAGCTTGGCGGAGTACGTCGCCTCGTCGACCGACAGGTCGCCGTTGCGGATCTCCATGGGGGAGTCGTCGGAGCCGAGCTGCTGGCGGCCGGTGGCCAGCCGCAGCCGGGCCTCCACCTCGGCCGGGCCGGCGGTGTCGAGGAGCACGTCGTCGATGCCCCAGTCGGCGGTGACGGCGGCGAGGCCGCCCTCCGTCACGACGAGGATCAGCGGGCAGCCGGGTCCGGTGGACCGCAGCAGCTGGCAGAGCGACCGCACCTGCGGCAGGTCGCGGCGGCCGTCGACGAGGATCACGTCGGCGCCGGGGGTGTCCACCAGGGCCGGTCCTTCGGCCGGGGCCACCCGGACGTTGTGCAGCAGCAGGCCGAGTGCGGGCAGCACCTCGGCGGACGGCTGCAGGGCGTTGGTCAGCAGCAGGAGAGAACTCACGCCCGACCACCTGCCCGGGTCGGGCGGTCGTGCCCCTGTTTGCTTCGCTGGTCCATCACGTCGGTTCCTCCTCGGTCCCGTCGAGGACGTGCGTGGTACGGCTTCGTACGACTTGCCTGGCATGCCGTCCGGCCCCCGCGCCCTGGGGTCCGGACGGATACCACTGTTCTCGGTCCGTTCAACGTGCTGAAAGCACAAAAGGACCCGGGGGCCACACTGCCCGGATCCTCTACGCCGCCAGAATAGCCCACCCGCCCTTTCGGGGCCGAGGGCTGCCATGCACCGCATTCTGTGGTTCGCGCCACGCCTTCCTCCTGCGTATGCCCTGGTTTCACCGGATCGGTGGACCCTCTGCGGGCCGCCCGGACGCACGGACGGCGCGCGGAGGCACGCCGGGGTGACGAGCCGGAGGGGTCATCATGGAGGCCGACGGTGGAGATCCGACGGAGCCCGACACGATAGGAGCTGCAGTGGCAACCGGAACCATCCGCTACTGGGCGGCGGCCAAGGCCGCGGCCAGGACGGCGGAGGAGCCGTACTCGGCGCACACACTGGCCGAGGCGCTCGACGCAGTGCGGGAACGCCATCCGGGGGAGCTGACCCGGGTCCTGCAGCGCTGCTCCTTCCTCGTGAACGACGAGCCCGTGGGCAAGCGCCCGCACGAGGCCGTCCTGCTGACGGAAGGGGGCACCGTCGAGGTGCTCCCGCCGTTCGCGGGCGGGTGAGGTGGAGATGAGCACTCCCGAGGAACAGCAGCGGCGGCAGCAGCAGGCGGCCGCCGCCCAGCAGGACCCGTACAGCACGCAGACCTGGCAGGCCGACACCTGGGAGACCGGGTACCAGCCGGTGCAGCCGCCGCTCGGCTCGGTGCCGGGGCAGGCGGCCCCGCCCGTTGCTCCGCCCGTTGCTCCGCAGGGGCAGCAGGGGTGGCAGCAGCAGGCCGGCGGCACCGGTGGCGGCGTGCCGTGGCCGGACGCCTCCGCCGGGGGCGGCGCCGCGTACCCGCAGGCGTACCCGGGGCAGGCGCAGCCGCAGGCCCCGGCCGTGCCCGACGCGTGGTTCCGTGACGCGCAGCCGCAGCCGCAGCCGCAGCCGCAGCCGCAGCCGCAGCCGCAGCCGCAGCCGCAGCCGCAGCCGCAGCCGCAGCCGCAGCCGCAGCCGCAGTCGCAGTCGGCGCAGCCTCCGCAGCAGCGGACCGGCGGGGGCGTGCCGTGGCCGGACGCCTCGGCCGGGGGCGCCGCGGGCGCCGCCGCCGAGACGGCCTACCTGCCTCCGTACCCGGGGCCGGGCCGGTCGCAGCAGCCACAGTCCGCGGTGCCGGACGCCTGGTTCCGCGACGCGCAGCCGCAGCCGCAGCCGCAGCCGCAGTCCCCGTCCGCGGCGCAGGCCGACGCGGCCGCCCAGACGGCGTACCTGCCGCCCGTACGGCAGCCCGGGCCGCCGCAGGCGACCGGGGGCGGCGTGCCGTGGCCGGACGCCTCGGCCGGGGGCGCCGCGGGCGCCGCTGCCGAGACCGCGTACCTGCCGCCCGTACGGGAGGCCGCCGACGCGGCCGCGGAGACGGCCTACCTGCCTCCGTACCCGGGGCCGGGCCGGTCGCAGCAGCCGCAGTCCGCGGTGCCGGACGCCTGGTTCCGCGACGCGCAGCCGCAGCCCCCGTCCCCGTCACAGGCCGACGCGGCCGCCGAGACGGCGTACCTGCCCCCGGTCCGGGACCCCCGGCCCGCCGTGGACGTGGCCGCCGCCGAGACGGCGTACCTGCCCCCGGTCCGGGACCCCCGGCCCGCCGTGGACGTGGCCGCCGCCGAGACGGCGTACCTGCCGCCCGTGCGCGATCCGCAGCCGCCGGCCGCCGACGTGGCCGCCGAGACGGCGTACCTGCCCCCCGTCCGGGACCCCCGGCCCGCCGTGGACGTGGCCGCCGCCGAGACGGCGTACCTGCCGCCCGTGCGCGATCCGCAGCCGCCGGCCGCCGACGCGGCCGCCGAGACGGCGTACCTGCCGCCCGTGCGCGATCCGCAGCCGCCGGCCGCCGACGCGGCCGCCGAGACGGCGTACCTGCCCCCCGTCCGGGAGGCGGAACCGCAGGGGGCCGGGCCCGGGGCGGACTGGTCCCCGCCCACGCTCGGCGGGAACACCCTGCGCGCCGTCGACCCCGCCCAGGCGCGGGCCGAGGGGCGGTCGCCGATCATCGACCCGGGGCCGCAGTCGGCCATACTGACCGCCGCCCTCGGGCTGCTGCTGGCCGGCGCCGCAGCGCTGGGCCCGTACGCCCTCGTGCTGCCGCTGATCGCCCTCCAGGGCCTCACCGCCGCCGGCTGGTTCCGCCTCAACGGCATGTGGCCGGCCCGCCAGGGCATCGCGCTCGCCTTCGCCGGGGCGCTCGTCGCCGACGGCGCGGTGCTGGCGGTGGACGGCACGTACGGCCCCGGCGCGATCATCGGCACCCTCGGGGTGTGGGTGCTGCTCACGTTGGTCCTCCTGCTGCGCAGCCACGCCGACCCGGACGAGCGGATGTACGGGCTGATGGCCTCGGTCGCCTCCGCCGCCCTGGCGATCGCCTGCGCCGGGTTCCTCGCGGCCGACTGGGCCGCGGTGAGCACCGGGGCGGTCGCCGTGGCCGTCGCCGTGTTCGCGCGGGCCCTGCCGCTGCCGACCGCGCCCTCCGTGGGCGTCTCGCTGGCCGCCGCGGCCGGTGCGGGCATCGCGGTCGGCGGACTGGTCGGGCTGGGCGCGGGCGGTGCGCTGGTCGGCCTGGCGGCCGGCGTGTGCGCGCTGGTCGGGCTGCGCGTGGCGGCGTACGACTACCCGTCGAAATTCGTCCACATGACGGCCGGTGTCGCGCTGCCGCTGGCGGCCGCCGCCCCCGTCGTCTATCTCATCGGCCGGGTGGTGGGCTGACGGACCGGGGCGGCCGGTGGGCGTCGCAGGAGACGGCGCTCACCGGCCCGCTCACGGCCCTCCGACCTCGATCATGGTCCACTAGAACGCACGTACCGATGAGGAGTTGGGGGAGGGCACGTGCGTTTCCTGCGTTTCGTGGTGATCGTCGCGGTGGTGCTGGGCGGCCTGTTCGTGGGCGCCGACCGGTGGGCGGTCGGCTATGCCGAGGACCGGCTCGCCGAGAAGATCCAGTCCCAGAAGGGCCTGGTCGGCAGCGCCGAGGTCGACATCCACGGCTTCCCCTTCCTCACCCAGGCTCTCAGCCACGAGCTGGAGCAGGTCGACCTGAAGCTGAAGGACGTCGACGCCGGCGCCGACGGCCGCCGGACGCGGCTCTCGCAGCTCGACGCCAGCTTCCACGACGTGAAGCTGAACGGGAACTACACCGGCGGTTCCGCCAAGCGCGCCGAGGGCACCGCGCTGATCTCGTACGCGGACCTCACCAAGGCCTCCCAGACGGGCGCCACGCTGACCTACGGCGGCCAGCCCGGCAAGCTGAAGGTCACCGCGACGGTGGACGTGCTGGGCCGGCCGATCACCCGCAGCGTGATCTCCACCGTCGCGCTGGTCGACGGCAAGGGCGGCGCGGCCGGCAAGACCGTCAGGGTGCACGCGGACTCCGTACCGGGCGAGGGCATACCGGGGATCGAGAGCGCGATCCGCCGGCGGACGGACTTCGACCGTGGCATCGACGACGGCCTCCCGGCCGGTCTCAAGCTCACCGCGCTGACCTCGGACGAGGCGGGCGTGCACCTCACGCTGACCGGTACGGACGTGAGCCTGGCCGGATCGTGAGACGACCTGGTCCGATCCGCAGAAGGACGGGCCGCGCGAACAGCCCCGGAAGGCCGCGAGGAGGCCTCCCGGGGCTTTCTCGTCCCGACATTCGGACGATCCTGTCTCGGCATATGACACGCCGGTGACAGGGCGGCCGGTTCGTCCCTACGATCCTGGCTATGAAGCATCAGCAGGCGGACCTCACGAAGCGGCGGGCAGTAGACCTGTGTCGCGTCGCCGCCATGCTCTGTCGCTCCATCTGAGGCGTGAGCCTTCCCGCTCCGCCGGCCGGACCGACGGCCCTTCATCCCGCGTGACCGCACCGCCCTGCCTCCTGCCCCTGACGCCTCCCCGCGCAGGGCCGGCGAGCGACAGCCGGAAACGTCGCACGCACAGCAACGCCAGCCCCACCGCAGCACCAGCACAGCCCCGCCGCACACTGCCCCGGAGGAGATCACCATGAGCCGCAGCGACGTCCTCGTAGACGCCGACTGGGTCGAGGCCCACCTGAACGACGCGAACGTCGTCGTCGTCGAGGTGGACGAGGACACGTCCGCCTACGACAAGAACCACATCAAGAACGCCGTCCGGATCGACTGGAAGCAGGACCTCCAGGACCCGGTGCGCCGCGACTTCGTGGACCAGGAGGGCTTCGAGAAGCTCCTCTCCGCCAAGGGCATCGCGAACGACGACACCGTCGTCCTCTACGGCGGCAACAACAACTGGTTCGCCTCGTACGCCTACTGGTACTTCAAGCTCTACGGCCACCAGGACGTCAGGCTCCTCGACGGCGGCCGCAAGAAGTGGGAGCTCGACTCCCGCGACCTGGTCGACGGCAAGGACGTCCCGCAGCGCCCGGCCACCGAGTACAAGGCCAAGGCCCAGGACACCTCCATCCGCGCCTTCCGCGACGACGTCGTCGCCGCGATCGGCTCCCTGAACCTGGTCGACGTCCGCTCGCCCGACGAGTTCTCCGGCAAGCTGCTCGCCCCGGCGCACCTCCCGCAGGAGCAGTCGCAGCGCCCCGGCCACGTGCCGAGCGCCCGCAACATCCCGTGGTCGAAGAACGCCAACGACGACGGCACCTTCAAGTCCGACGAGGAGCTGACCGCCCTCTACGAGGCCGAGCAGGTCGACCTCGCGAAGGACACCATCGCCTACTGCCGCATCGGTGAGCGCTCCGCGCTCACGTGGTTCGTGCTGCACGAGCTCCTCGGCCAGGAGAACGTCAAGAACTACGACGGCTCCTGGACCGAGTACGGCTCGCTCGTCGGCGTGCCGATCGAGCTCGGCCCGAACAAGTAGTCCCGGCGGCGGGGCGCGCGACGCCCGCCCCGCCCCGCCCCCGTAGCAGCAGAACCCCTCCAGGACAGGACAGAGAACATGTGTGGAGCACAGATCGGCGGGCCCGACCTCGCGACGCTCAAGCCCGGTGAGACCGCGATCCAGGGCCAGGTGACCAAGGACGGCGAGCCCGTCAGCGGCTACGTGCGGCTGCTGGACTCGACCGGCGAGTTCACCGCCGAGGTCCCCACCTCCGCGACCGGCCAGTTCCGCTTCTACGCGGCCACCGGCACGTGGACGCTGCGGGCGCTGGTACCCGGCGGCCAGGCCGACCGCGCCGTCGTGGTCGCCGAGGCCGGCGGCGTGACGGACGTCGCGATCGCGGTCTGACGCCGCAGCGGTCCTGCGACCGCACCGCTGTACCGGCCGGAGGGCCGCACCCCAGGGGGTTGGACGCCACTGGATCGGGGTGCGGCCCTCCGTGCCGTCCGCACGCTTGTGTTCCGGGGGGCCCGTCCTAGGCTGGGGGTATGTACGCCCGGCGTCGGCGCGCCTACTTCCTGCTCATGGGCGGATGCCTGTTCCTGTTCGTCTCCGCCTGGTCCTTCGTACGCCTTTTCTCGGTCCCGGCGGCGGTCGCGCTGTGCGTGGTCGCCATGGTCATCCCGCCGGTCGCGGCGATGGTCGCGAACCGGCGCGGGCCGGACGACCGCTGGTGGGACGACCCCTCCGGGGATCCCAAGTCCGACGAGTGGTGGGACGAACTGGACGGGAAGCGGCGGCCGCCTGAGGATTGAACGCGTTCGAGATAAAAGCGTAATAAAGATGCGTACAACGGCTTCCCGCCGCAGGGTGTCTTGGATGTGCGCGGGCGAACGCTCCCGCGCCTCCAGGTCTGTGGGGGGACCCCTTTGGAACACGAACAGCCGCCGCCGCGCGACCGGCGCCGCCGCGGCCGCACCACCGCCCTGATCGCCGGCGCCCTCGTCCTCGGCGCCCTCGCCGGCACGGTCACCGGCTACGCGATCCAGTACGACCGCGAGCCCACGCCCCTGCCGCCGCTGGCCCAGCAGAAGCTGGACACGCCGAAGGCGCAGGCGCCGAACGACGCCACGACGGTCAAGACGATCAACGCCAACCGCTGGCACAAGACGGACGACGACCTCACGAAGCTCCTGATCGACGCGCCGTCGGGGGCGAAGGTCGAGGCCGACGGCTACGAGACGCTCGACTCCTTCTCGACGGACTTCGACAGTCCGGACGACGCCCTGCGCGGCTTCCTGAGGGACCCGGTCCGGCGCGTCGCCACGCGGGTCTGGACGCAGGGCGACGTCTTCGTGGCGGTCCGGCTCGTGCAGTTCCGCGACTTCATCGGCGCGGACCGGTACCAGCGGGGGCCCTCCGAGTACATGCTCGGCAAGAAGTACGCGGGCAACAGCGGCGTCGCCGTCCCCGGTGTCTCCCCGGGCCTCGGGCACGTCTGGGTCTACTCGGAGACCAGCGCGGAGCCGGGGTACGTCCCGGTGCGCCAGGCCCGCGCCTACGCCCGTCGGGGCGACATCGTCCTGGACCTCGCCTACGTCGACAAGCGCGGCCGCGAAATCGCCGAGAGCGACGTCGTCGACCTGGTCAAGCGACAGATGGAGCGACTGTGAACGAGCCTCAGACCGAGCCCCGGAACGGGGCGGCACTCGCTCCCGAGGCCCCCGCTCCGTCCGGGCCCGCGCCGGCGGCGAACCGCCGGAAGAAGATCGCCCTCACCGCCGTGGCCGTCGCCGTGGCACTCCTCGTGGGCGGCGGCGTCTGGGCGGCCTCCGTGCTCGCCGACGCCGACCGGACCGTGCCCACCGCCTACTGGGTCGAGGCCGGGGGCAAGCTGCCCTCGACCCAGAACGCCGCGCCGGTGCCGGCCAACGACCTCACCGCCAAGCTCCTCCCGGCCCCGTCCGGCTTCGAGCGCGGGCCCGATCTCGCTGGTGACGGGAACGACTTCTTCGTGTCCGGGGAGAGGGCGGCCGAGGGCTTCAAAGAGGCCCGCAAGGGGCTGTCCGGCTCGGACCGCAAGAAGCGCGACGACATGCTGGCCGACCTCAGGCTCAAGGGCCTGGCCGGCCGGAGCTACGCCGCTACTGGCGGCAACATGGTCGTCGAGATCCGCCTCATGCAGGCCGACCCGAAGGCCGTGGGGGCGTTCTCGGAGGTCACCAAGAAGCTCCTCGACCTCACGGGCGACGACCGCGACGCGCCGAAGGTCGACGGCTACCCCGACGCCAAGTGCTCCCTGCTGGCCGTGGGCGAGGAGAAGAAGGAACGGATCGACTCCCTCTACTGCGTGGCCGTCCAGGGCGACGTGCTGGTCAGCCTCCGCGCCTACGGCCCCAAGGAGGCGGGGTTCTCGAAGCTCGAGTCCACCGGCTTCCTCAAGAACCAGCTGTCCCGCCTGAAGTCCCCCGGGGAGTCCGTGTGACCGAGCAGAACACCGCCACCGGCCCCGCGACGGCCCCACCGGCCACCACCCCGGCGGCTCCGGCCCCCGAGGTCCCGGCGGACTCCGCGACCGCGGCGCCCCCGGAGGCTCCCGAGCCCACGCGGCCCGCCGGAACTCCGGCGGCTCCCGAAGGCGCTGAGACCCCCGCGTCCGCCGAGGCACCTGCCGCCCCCGCCGCCCCCAAGGACCGTCGCGCGCTGCGCGCCGCCCTGCGGTGGACCGCCGCGGTCCTCGTCTTCGCCGCCGCCGGCGCGGGGAGCGCGTACGGGATCACCCGGGCCGAGCGCACCGACCTCCCTGGCCTGTCCACCCGGAGCGACGGCCGCTGGACCTACCCGGCACTGGCCAAGCCCGCCCTGCCGCCCGGCGCGCCGGTGCCGTTCGCCGTGGACAATCTGGACGGCATCCACTACGCGGGCCTCACCCAGCTGACCCTGCCCGCCCCCGTCGGTTCCTCCCCGGACCCGGGGCTGAAGCTGGAGAAGGACTCGGCGGTCACCGTCGACACCTTCCTGGAGGAGTACGACTCCTCCGCGCGCGAGAAGCTGAAGCAGGGGTTCGCCGACAACGGGCTGCGGCAGATCGTCGCCCGGGGCTGGACCACCCCCGACGGCACCCGCACACGGGTCTACCTGCTGCGCTTCCACGCCTCCGGGTTCGCCGACACCTTCACGGGGTGCGGTACCGACCTGAACGGCGTCAAGGGCATCCAGCCGGACGGCGCCTGGGAGAAGGCCCGCCAGGCCCAGCCCGCCCCCGATCCCAGCGGCATCACGGTCCTGGAGGAGTCCGTCCCCTTCGGCGACGAGCAGACCAGGGTCGGGTGCGTCCAGTCGGGTGACGTCCAGGCCGTGATCCTCCAGAACCGCAAGGGCGGGGCCGCGGCGGTCCCCCTCCACCAGGCGGTGATCCTGCAGCGGCAGCTGCTGGGCTGAACCGGCAGGGCCGGTTCGGCCCACCTCACACCGTGCGCCGGTACCCGGGCCAGTAGGCTTGGGGACCGGCCCCGTCCACCCGCACCGAATCCTCCGAGGAGCACCCCGTGCTTGAGGCAGTCTTCACCTCCCTGCTGGTCCTGGTCTGCGTCGGCGTCCTCGCCTTCACCGGCCTGGCCGTCAAGAAGCTGTACCAGGGTCAGCGCTAGCAGCCGACCGGCCGACCGCCCCGGAACCCCTCCCACAGATCGCCTGAGCAGCCAACCATGATCCAGATCCCGTCCGACCTGAACCCGGGTCTCGTCCCCCTCGCCTTCCTCCTCGGCACCTGGGAAGGCGCCGGAGTGTTCGACTTCCCCGGCGAGGAGAAGTGCAACTTCGGCCAGGAGGTCGTCTTCAGCCACGACGGCCGGGACTTCCTGGAGTACACCTCCCGCTCCTGGGTGCTCGACGCCGAGGGCAACAAGGTGCGCCCGCTGGAGTCCGAGTCGGGCTACTGGCGCATCGACCAGGACCGCAAGGTCGAGATCGTCATGGTCCGCGACCAGGGCGTGGTCGAGGTCTGGTACGGCGAGCTCGCCGACCAGAAGCCGCAGATCGACCTGGTCACCGACGCGGTCGCCCGCACGGCGGCCTCCGGCCCCTACAGCGGCGGGAAGCGCCTCTACGGGTACGTGAAGAGCGACCTGATGTGGGTCGGCGAGAAGGCGACCCCCGAGGTCGAGCTGCGCCCCTACATGTCGGCCCAGCTCAAGAAGGTCGTCACCCCGGAGGAGATCGCCGACATGGCGCGCAACCTCCCCGAGCTCCCGGACGACGGCATCGCCTTCTTCCGCTGAGCCCGCCGGCGGCGACGTACCGGCAGCGATGAAGGGGACCGCGGCAGGGCCGCGGTCCCCTTCGCGCGCTTACACTGGCCGGGTGGTGACCACCGACTGGAAGAGCGATCTGCGGCAGCGCGGGTACCGGCTGACCCCGCAGCGCCAGCTCGTGCTGGAAGCGGTCGACGCCCTGGAGCACGCCACCCCGGACGAGATCCTCGTCGAGGTGCGCAGGACGGCCTCCGGCGTCAACATCTCCACCGTCTATCGCACGCTGGAGCTCCTGGAGGAGCTCGGCCTCGTCTCGCACGCCCACCTCGGGCACGGGGCCCCCACGTACCACCTCGCCGACCGGCACCACCACATCCACCTCGTCTGCCGCGACTGCACCGAGGTGATCGAGGCCGACCTCGACATCGCCGCCGAGTTCACGGCGAAACTGCGCACCGCCTTCGGCTTCGAGACCGACATGAAGCACTTCGCGATCTTCGGCCTGTGCGAGGGGTGCGCCGCCCGGCGCCGCGACGACCGCACCGAGAGCCCCCGGCCCGCTCAAGACACCGCCTAGCGCCCCCGGTGTGCCCTGGGGCCCTCCGTACGGGGTCGTAGGCTTGGTGCCATGACCAGCAGCCCCTTGCTCCATCTTCCCGGCGCCGTAGCGGCCGAAGGCCGTGACGAGGGCGTCGCCGCCCACTACGGAGAGCTCTACGGCGAACAGCGTGCCCTCGCCGACGGCCGAGGGTTCGTCGACCTCTCCCACCGCGGGGTCGTCACCGTCACCGGCCAGGACCGGCTCGCCTGGCTGCACCTGCTGATCACCCAGCACGTCACGGAACTCCCGCCCGGGCAGGCCACCGAGGCGCTGATCCTCTCCGCCAACGGCCACATCGAGCACCAGCTGCACCTCGTCGACGACGGCGAGACCACCTGGGCGCACGTCGAGCCCGGCACCCAGGGGGCGCTGATCGCCTACCTGGATTCCATGAAGTTCTTCTACCGCGTCGAAGTCGCCGACCGCACCGCCGACTTCGCCGTCGTCCACCTGCCGGCCGGCTCCATCGCCGAGGTCGACAAGGAGCTCGTGGTCCGCGAGACCCCCTACGGCCGCGACGTGTTCCTCCCGCGCGGGCAGCTGGAGGAATTCGCCGCCGCCCACGGCCCCGCCGCCGGACTCCTCGCGTACGAGGCCCTGCGCGTCGAGGCCCACCGCCCGCGCCTGGGCCTGGAGACCGACCACCGCACCATCCCGCACGAGATCGGCCTCATCGGCACCGCCGTGCACCTCCAGAAGGGCTGCTACCGCGGCCAGGAGACCGTCGCCCGCGTCCACAACCTGGGGAAGCCGCCGCGCCGCCTGGTCTTCCTCCACCTCGACGGCTCCGAGGTGCTGCTCCCGCCGCACGGCGCGCCCGTACGGCTCGCCGCCGACGGGGAGGACGGCCGCCAGCTCGGCTTCGTCACCACCGCCGTGCGCCACCACGAGCTCGGGCCGATCGCCCTCGCGCTGGTGAAGCGGAACGTTCCGGTGGACGCCCCGCTGCTGGCCGGGGGCACCCCGGCCGCGCAGGAGGTCGTCGTGGCCCCGTAGGGCCGCGCCACCTACACGTCGATGACGATGGTGAACGGGCCGTGGTTCGTCAGCGAGACCCGCATCTCCGCGCCGAACCGGCCCGTCGCCACCGTCGCGCCCAGCGCGCGCAGCTGCGCCACGACCTCGTCCACCAGCGGCTCGGCCACCGGCCCGGGCGCGGCCGCGTTCCAGGTGGGGCGCCGGCCCTTGCGGGCGTCCCCGTAGAGCGTGAACTGGGAGATCACCAGCAGCGGCGCGTCCACGTCGCTACAGGACTTCTCCGCCTCCAGGATCCGCACCGACCACAACTTGCGGGCCAGCACCGCCGCCTTCTCCGGAGTGTCGTCGTGGGTCACCCCCACCAGCACGCACAGCCCCTCGCCGACGATCTCGCCGACCGTCTCGCCGGCCACGACGACGCTCGCGCCGTCCACCCTCTGCACCACTGCTCGCATACCACCTGTGTACCAGGCGTGCACCCGTCCGGGGCCGATCGGGTGGCGTGGGACTGCGTCCGCACCACGGAGGGTGGCACCATGCACGCAGGCGGTGCCCCCAGCACCGGTCGAGGGGACGGACACGAAACGATGAACACCTCTGGTACCTCCGCACCTGCACCCGCAGTACTCGCAGCACCCGCGTCACTCGCAGCACTCGCAGAACCCCCAGGACCCGGCGACGCGACCGCGACCGCGACAGCGACCGCGACCGCGACGGCCACTCCGGTACGGCCGCCCGCGCAGCGCACCGGCGACCCCGAGGGGCTGACCACCCCCGCCGCCGCGCTCGGCCTGCCCGAGCTGCGCGCCCTGCGCCGCGACGCCCAGCGCGACGAGGCCGACCTCAGCTACGTCCGCAGGCTCCTCCAGGGCCGCATCGACATCCTGCGCGCCGAGCTGGCCCGCCGGACGGACCCCGAGGCGCCGGTGGTGGACCGGCTCTCGGAGATCCTCGCCGACGCCCCGTCCAGCCGCAGCGCCTCCGCCCGGCACGTCACCCTCCGGACCCCGCACAACGAGGAGTTCCGGCTGCTGGCGGCCGAGATGCTGTCGGACGTGGAGCTGTCGGACCTGGACGCGCGCACGGACGCCGAACTCCACGAGGCGATGGCCCGGCTGGTCCGCTACGAGCAGCAGGTCTCGCGGCGCCGCCAGCAGCTCCAGCGGACGGCGGACGACTCCAGCGCGGAGATCACACGCCGCTACCGGGAGGGCGAGGCGCAGGTGGACGACCTGCTCGCGTGACGGCGGCGCACCGAGCCCGACGCCCGGCCGGCCGCCGCCGGGACGGGCCCTGACGGCCGGACGGAAATTCGGGCGACCGGGACCGGTGCGGCCGTTAGCGTGACCGGACATGAGTGCTGACATCCGGCCGATCGCCGAATCCGAACTCCCCCACTGGCTGCGGGCCCTCAACACGGGCTTCCTGCGGCCCGAACCGGTCCCCGAGGCCGACGTGGTCCTGCGGTCCAGGCACTGGGACCTCTCCCGGACCCAGGGCGCCTTCGACCCCGCCACCGGCCGGTGCGTGGCCACCTTCCGCTCCTTCGCCCAGGAACTGACCGTCCCCGGCGGGAAGGCCGTCCCCTCCAGCGCCGTCACCAACGTCAGCGTGACCTCCACCCACCGCCGCCAGGGCCTGCTGACCCGGATGATGGCGGCCGAGCTGACGGCGGCCAAGGAGCGCGGCGACGTCGTCTCCACGCTGATCGCCGCCGAGTACCCGATCTACGGGCGGTACGGGTACGGCCCCGCCGCCACCGCCGCCGAGTGGGAGATCGACATCGCCCGCAGCGGCCTCGACCCCCGCAGCTCCGGGCCCGGCGACGGCGGCCGCATCGACCTGGTCGACGTCTCCGAGGTCCGGGAGACCGGCCCCGGGCTGCACGAGCGGCTGCGGGCGTCCGTGCACGGCGCGGTCAGCCGCGACACCCGCTGGTGGAACCTGGCCACCGGCCTGGAGCAGACCCAGGCGCGCCCCTACAAGGACGCGTTCCACGCCGTGTACCGGGACGCGTCGGGCGAGCCGGCCGGTTTCGCGGTGTACGTCGCCGACGACCACTGGACCGACGAGAAGCTCCCGCAGAACACCCTGCGGGTCCAGGACCTGATCGCGGTGACCCCGGCCGCGGAGCGCGCCCTGTGGCGCTTCCTGTGCTCCGTCGACTGGGTGCTGAAGGTCCGCACCGGCTACCGCGCCCCCGACGACGTCGTCCCGCTGCTGCTGCCCGACCCGCGCGCCGCCCGGCAGGTGACCTCGGCCGACTTCCTGTGGCTGCGCCTGCTCGACGTCGAACGGGCCTTGGCCGCGCGGACGTACGCCGTCCCCGGGGTCCTGGTCCTGGAGGTGGAGGACGCGGCCGGGCTCGCGGACGGCCGCTACCGGCTGGACGCTGCGACCGGAGCGTGCACCCGTACACAGGACCCGGCCGACCTGCGCCTCGACGTGTCCGCGCTCGGCTCCCTGTACCTCGGCGACGAGTCCGCGGCGCGGCTGGCGGTGCTGGGCCGGGTGGCGGAGGAGCGGCCGGGGGCGGTCGCGCTGGCCGACGCGGTGTTCCGCACGGCGCGGCGTCCGTGGTGCCCCGACATCTTCTGACCCCGCCGTCGCCGTTGTCGTTCCGGGAATCCGAGGATGGGGTACGTGACATCGATCGTTGAGCAGTTGCGCGCGGCGGGCTGCGTCTTCGCGGAGGAGGAGGCCGAGCTGCTGATCGCGGCGGCCTCCGACGGCGGGCGGCTGGCGGGGCTGGTCGCCCGCCGGGTGGCGGGGGAGCCGCTGGAGCACGTCGTGGGCTGGGCGGAGTTCTGCGGGCTGCGCGTGGAGGTGGGCGCGGGGGCCTTCGTGCCGCGCCGGCGCAGCGAGTTCCTGGCCGGGGAGGCGGTGGCGCTGGCCCGGCCCGGCGCGGTCGTGCTGGACCTGTGCTGCGGGGTGGGCGCCCTCGGCGCGGCGGTGGCCTCGCAGGTGCCGGGCGGGGTCGAGCTGCACGCGGCCGACATCGACCCGGCCGCGCTGGCGTACGCCCGGCGCAACGTGGCCCCGTACGGCGGAGCGGTCTGGGAGGGCGACCTGTACGCGGCCCTCCCGGCGGATCTGCGCGGACGGGTGGACGTCCTGGTGGTGAACGCCCCGTACGTGCCGACCGGGGAGATCGGGCTGATGCCGCCGGAGGCCCGGGTGCACGAGCCTCTGGTCTCCCTCGACGGGGGCGAGGACGGGCTGGACGTGCACCGTCGGGTCGCGGCGGAGGCCGGGCGGTGGCTGGCCCCGGGCGGCCACCTGCTGATCGAGACCAGCGCCCGGCAGGCGCCGCTGACGGCGTCCGCCCTGACGGCGGGGGGTCTCGCGGTGCGGGCGGCCGCCTCGGAGGAGCTGCACGCGACCGTGGTGATCGGCGGGGCGCCGGCGGCGTGAATGAGGAAGGAAGGGGACAGGTGGACGAGAGTGCTTCGTTGACGGAGCGTTTCGAGGAGCACCGCGGTCATCTGAGGGCGGTGTCCTACCGGATGCTCGGCTCGCTGAGTGAGGCGGACGACGCCGTCCAGGAGGCGTGGCTGCGGCTGGACCGCACCGACGTGAGCGGGGTGGAGAACCTCGGCGGATGGCTGACGACCGTGGTCTCGCGGATCTGCCTCAACATGCTGCGTTCGCGCGAGCAGCGGCGCGAGGACCCGGTGGAGCGGCTGGAGACGCGGATCCCGGACCCGCTGATCGGCTCCGAGCGCCGGGTCGACCCGGAGCAGGAGGTGCTGCTGGCCGACTCGGTGGGGCTGGCGCTGATGGTGGTGATGGAGTCCCTGTCGCCGGCGGAGCGGCTGGCGTTCGTCCTGCACGACATGTTCGCGGTGCCGTTCGAGGAGATCGCCCCGCTGGTCGAGAAGTCCTCGGCGGCGACCCGGCAGCTGGCCAGCCGGGCCCGCCGCAAGGTGCAGGGCCGGGCCCCGGCTCCCGACAAGGACCTGGCGCGCCAGCGGGAGGCGGTGGACGCGTTCTTCGCGGCGGCGCGGGACGGGGAGTTCGAGGCGCTGCTGTCCGTGCTCGACCCGGACGTGGTGCTGCGTTCGGACGGCGGGGCCGGCGGTGCGCTCACCGTGGTGCTCACGGGTGCGCGGACGGTGGCGGGCCAGGCGGTCACGTACGGCTCGCTGGCCCCGTTCGTCCGCCCGGCGCTGGTCAACGGCGCCGCGGGCGTGGTGGTGGTGCGCAAGGACCGGGCCGTGTCGGTCATGGCCTTCACGGTCGTGGGGGGACGGATCGTCGCGATCGACGTGCTGTCCGACCCGGAGCGCCTGGGGGCGCTGGACCTGTCGGCCCTGGCGGACTGAGCGGCTCCGCCGGCCGGGGCCGGGCCGCCGCCGGCCCCTGCCCCGGCCCCGGCCTCCGCCGCCGTCCTCGCCCCGGTCTCAGACCAGGGCGAGGACGGCGGCGGCGGGGGCCGCGTAGACCAGCGGGAAGGCGACGTGCGCGTACGAGCGGGCGCGCAGGACGGTGACGATGGCGCCGGTGAAGTAGAGGACCAGGCCGGTCGCGGCGGCGATGCCGACGGCGGGGACGACGAAGCCGGCGAGGAGGCCGAGGGCTCCGGCGATCTTGACGGTGCCGAGGAAGGTCCACATGCCCTGCGGGACGCCGTACTCGACCAGCGGCTCGGTGACGAACTTCGCCCCGCGCAGGACCGAGAGGCCGGAGAACCCGGCCATGAAGGCGGCGACCAGGGTGACGACGGTGGCGGTGGTGGACATCGGGGGCTCCTTCGGGACGGTCGGTGTGGCCGGCGCTCTCTTGCGTCCGACACCCCTCTGACCCGGGGCCGCGCACGGATGTGACGCCGACGGGAAGACATTTCTGCGGAGGGGGCCGAGTGGGTACTCCTGCAAGCAAGCGCTTGCAATAGTTAGCAAGGTGCGGCAGGATCGGAGCATGGCATCGCTCAACGTCGGAAACCTCGGCGAGTACCTCCGCGAGCAGCGGCGGCAGGCCCAGCTGTCGCTGCGGCAGCTCGCCGACGCGGCGGGGGTGTCGAACCCGTACCTGAGCCAGATCGAGCGCGGGCTGCGCAAGCCGAGCGCGGACATCCTCCAGCAGCTGGCCAAGGCGCTGCGGATCTCCGCCGAGACGCTCTACGTACAGGCCGGGATCCTCGACGAGCGGGACCGGGACGAGGTGGAGACGCGGGCCGTCATCCTCTCCGACCCGTCGATCAACGAGCGGCAGAAGCAGGTGCTGCTCCAGATCTACGACGCGTTCCGCAAGGAGAACGCGGCGGAGGCCGACCAGGCCCCCGGCGCGGACACCGGAGCAGCGGCCCGAGCAGCGGCCGACGCCGATGTCGACGCCGACGCGGCTGCGGCCGCCGGCACCCGTGCCGACGGCGCGGTACCCCCTACGAACTGACCGGATCCGGGAGGACCCGCACATGGCCATCGCCGATGACCTGAAGAAGACCCTCACCGACCCCACCCCCCTCTACTTCGCCGCCGGCACCGCGGACCTCGCCCTCCAGCAGGCCAGGAAGGTGCCCGGCCTGCTGGAGCAGCTGCGCGCCGAGGCCCCGGCCCGCATCGAGGCCGTGCTCGACACCGACCCCAAGGTCGTCCAGGACAAGGCCAAGGTGGCCCAGGACGCCGTCACGGCGAAGGTCGTCGAGGTCTTCGGGGCGATCGACCCGAAGAAGCTGGGCGAGACCGCCCAGGACCTGGCGCTGCGCGGCGTCGGCGTGGCCGCCGAGTACGCCGTCCGGGCCAAGGAGACCTACGACCGGGTCGCCGAGCACGGCGAGCAGGCCGTGCGCTCCTGGCGCGGCGAGGTCGCCGACGAGATCGTGGACATCGCCGAGATCGTGGAGCCGGAGCCGGCGCAGGCCGAGGTGCCCGCCCAGGACGCCCCCGCCGGGGCGGCCGATGAGGAGAAGGCCTCCGCGAAGAAGCCCGCCGCGCGCCGCACCGCGGCCAAGCGGGCCGCCGCCGAGCCGGCCGCCGAGGCCGCCGTCGAGAGCTGACCGCGAGGGGGACGGACCGGGCACCCGCGGGGTGTCCGGTTCGTTCTCGTTTCGGAAGGCTGCTCGGGCGGTAGCGTGGAGTCAGAAGAGCTGGATGCGAGAAGGCGGTCGAGACGATGCTGATGCAGGGGTTCGATAACGGAGTCCTCCCGTTGCTCGGCTACGCCATGCTGGCGCTCGCCGTCGTGGCCTTCGTCCTCGCGCTGCTCGCGCGCGAGGACGCGTACCGGGCCGCCGACAAGCAGACCAAGACCTTCTGGCTGGTCATCCTCGGCGTCACGGTCCTGGTGGACTTCTTCCTCGGGATGCTGTTCCTGGAGATCGCGGGCCTGGTGGCGTCCATCGTGTTCCTCGTCGACGTGCGCCCCGCCCTCAAGCAGGTCTCGGGCGGCGGGAACCGGCGCCGCGGCGGGAGCAGCAGCGACGGCCCGTACGGCCCGTACAACGGCGGCCGCTAGCGGTCGGTCAGCCGCCGGCCCGGGAGAGCAGGACGACGGCGACGTCGTCGGTGAGCTCGCCTCCGTTGAGGCGCCGGGCCTCGGTGACGGACGCCTCCAGCAGCCCCTCGCCCGTCAGCCCGTCCTCCAGGTGCCGGTTGATCATCTCGACCATGCCGTCCTGGCCGAGGCGTTCGCGGCCCTCGCCGATCCGGCCCTCGATGAGGCCGTCCGTGTAGAGCATCAGGCTCCAGGTGCCGCCCAGGTCGACCTGGCGGCGCGGCCAGCGGGCCCGGGGGAGGAGCCCGAGGGCCGGGCCGTTGTTCTCGTACGGCAGCAGCCGCGCGGCACGGCCGGGGCGGGCGACCAGCGGGGCCGGATGGCCGGCCAGGCACAGGCCTGCGCGGCGGCCGTCGGGGGAGATGTCCACCGTGCACAGGGTCGCGAAGATCTCCTCGCAGGGCCGCTCCACCTCCAGGACCTCCTGGAGGGTGGCGAGCAGGTCGTCCCCGCACAGTCCGGCCAGGGTCAGGGCGCGCCAGGCGATGCGCAGCTCGACGCCGAGGGCCGCCTCGTCGGGGCCGTGGCCGCAGACGTCGCCGATCATCGCGTGGACGGTGCCGTCGGGGGTGCGGACGGCGTCGTAGAAGTCGCCGCCGAGGAGGGCCCGGCTGCGGCCGGGACGGTAGCGGGCGGCGAAGCGGAGGTCGGAGCCGTCGAGGAGCGGGGTGGGGAGCAGGCCTCGTTCCAGGCGGGCGTTCTCCTGGGCCCGAAGTTTCGATTCTGCGAGCTTGTACTGCGCGATGTCGGCCCGCTTTCTCTCCACGGCGTAGCGGATGGCGCGGCTGAGGAGCCGCCCGTCGAGCTCGTCGCGGAAGAGGAAGTCCTGGGCGCCGACGCGGACGGCTTCGGCGGCGCGCTCGGCGTCGGCCTCGGCGGTCAGGACGAGCACGGCGTGGCGGGGCGCGATGCGCAGCACCTCGCGCAGGGCGCCGAAGCCGTCCTCGCCGGGGCCGGGCAGGGCCAGGTCGAGGAGGACGCAGTGCACGTCGGGGGTGAGCAGCCGGGCGGCCTCGGTGAGGTTGCGGGCGGTGCGGAGCCGGATGCGCTGGCCGTCGGCGTGAAGGATCTCGGGGACGGTGAGACCGCCCGCGGGGTCGTCCTCGATGACCAGCAGGGTCAGCGAGGGCGCCGCCTGGGGGGCGGGGCCGGTGATCTCCGTGGCGGGGGTCTCTCTCTGCCGCGGTACGGGTGCGGGCATCGTCTCCGGTTCCTTGCCTCCCCCCGGAAGTGCGCTCATGCCGGGACCCTAGCGGGCGGGGGTGGGGCAGCGGAATGCCGGAACGGGCGGGGCCCGGTGGCATATACCCCTATCCCGGCGGAAACCCGGCAGGCTGGGATGACGAACGTCACGACCGGCTGGAGGGCCCGGTCGCGGGGCGTACGGACCCCGCTTCGCGGTGCCGGCCCTCCCCCAGCCACCCTCCGCCCGCTCCCAGGGGCTCCAGCCCCGGCCCCCAGACCGGGCGCTGCGCGCCGGCTGCCGCCGGGCGTACCCCCAGCCGCAGTCGGGGGGAGGATCCCGGGGCGGAGCCCCAGGACACGGTGGCGCGCCCCGGCCCGTGCCTCCGCCCGGCTCGTGCCTCCGCTCGGCCCGTGCCTCCGCTCGGCCCGTGCCTCCGCTCGGCCAGGGCCTCCGCTCGGCCAGGGCCTAAGCGTCGGGCCGGACCACGGCCTTGATCGGCATCGAGCCCGCCCCGGCCATCGTCACGTTCCGCCCCGGCCGCGGCGCGTGCACGATCGCGCCGTCCCCGACATACATCCCGACATGGCTCGCGTCGTCGAAGTAGATGATCAGGTCACCCGGGCGCATGTCCTTCAGCGCGACCTTCGGCAGCAGCCGCAGCTGCTCCTGCGAGGTGCGCGGGATCGGCCGCCCCGCCGCCAGCCACGCCTGCGAGGTCAGCCCCGAGCAGTCGTAGGAGGCCGGACCCACCGCACCCCAGACGTACGGCTTTCCCATCTGCGCGGTGGCGAACTGCACCGCTCTCTTCCCGGCCTCCGAGGCCAGGCCCTTGACGTCCTTCATCGCGCCCGACGACAGCCATGCCGTCTGCGCCTGGTACTGGGCGTCCTGCTCCAGCTGGATCAGCCGGGCCTTCTCCTCGGCCGCGAGCCTGCTCTCCAGGGCCTCCGCCGTCTTGATCTTCTCCTCGATCTCCTTCTTGGCGGTCTCCTTCTTGGCCCGGTTGTCCTCCATCTTCTGCCAGAGGGCGCCCGCGTCCTTCGCGTACCTCTCCAAGTCGGCCTGGGTGCGGCTCAGTTCGGCGAGCAGGTCCGTGGTGGCCTTCTCGCCCTGCCGCAGCCGGTCCGTCCCGTCCAGGAAGTCGGAGGGGCTGTTGCTCAACGCGAGCCGCGCGCCCGGCGGCAGGCCGCCCGAGCGGTACTGGGCGCGGGCGGCGGCGCCCGCGCGGTCCTTCAGGGTGGAGATCCGGTCCTGGCCCGCCACCACCAGCTTGGCGATCTCGACGATCCGCTCGGACTGCGCCTTGGTCTCGCTCTCCGCGAGGTTGTAGGCGTCCGTCGCGCTGCCGGCCTGGCGGTAGAGGTCCTCTATCTCCTTGCGGACCTGCTCCAGGGACTTGTTCCCCGGCTCCGGCAGGGGTGCGGCCGGGGCGGCGGGTGCGGACGGGGCCGCGTACGCCGTGCCCGCGGTGAGTCCGGGGGCCGCCAGTATCGTCATCGCGCACAGCAGCGTCAGGGCGGACGCCCCTCTCCGGCGCGACGACGCTCGCTTCACGGTCCCCATGGCTCCCCCAGGCGCCCCGAGTCAGAGCCGACATCACCCGACATCAGATCTGACTATTCGTCAGTAACTTTGCACTGTCCCCGGGATGGTGCCACGAACCGGCGAATTCCAACACCCTCCGGATTCCGCTGCGATCACGACCGGACACGCACCGTCCATCCCAGACGACTCAACGGGCCGCCCCCACCCCCGGTTCCCCCTCCCCGCAAGGTTCACCCCGCCGGCCGCAGGGCCTCCCAGCGCACCGCCAGCTCCCCCTGCCTCCAGCGCGCCGGCCCGTCCGCCAGCGGCCAGTCGCCGCCCAGCGCCCGCGCCGTCCGGATCCAGCGCTGCCGCGCCCCGTACGAGGCGTACGGCGCGGCCGCCGCCCACGCCCGGTCGAAGTCCCGCAGGAACGCGTGCACCGGCTCCCCCGGAACGTTCCGGTGGATCAGCGCCTTCGGCAGCCGCTCCGCCAGGTCCGACGGCCGCTCCAGCGAACCCAGCCGCGTCGCGAAGGTCACCGTCCGCGGCCCCTCCGGTCCCAGCGCCACCCACACGTGCCGCCGCCCGATCTCGTCGCAGGTCCCCTCCACCAGCAGCCCCTCCGGAGCCAGCCGCGCGCACAGCCCCCGCCAGACCTCCTCGACCCGCTCCTCCTCGTACTGCCGCAGCACGTTCGCCGCGCGGATCAGCGCCGGCCGCTCCCCGCCGTCCAGCGGCACCTCGAACCCGCCGTGCCGGAAACTCAGCCCCTCTTGCTCGTACGGCTTCGCCCCGGCCACCCGCGCCGGCTCGATCTCGATCCCGACCACCCGCACCCGGGGAGCCGCCTCCCGCAGCCGCGCCAGCAGCTCCACCGCCGTCCACGGCGCCGCCCCGTATCCCAGGTCCACCGCCACCGGCGCGTCCGCCCGGCGCAGCGCCGCCCCGTGCACGGCGGCGATCCAGCGGTCCATGCGACGCAGCCGGTTCGGGTTCGTCGTCCCCCGCGTCACGGTGCCCACGGGGCGCTTCGGGGGTGGCGGAGTGCTGCGGGAGACCATGCGCCGAGCGTAAGCGGAGCGCCCGGTCCGCAAAAAAATCCGTCCCGACGAGCAGGAAGTTCCCGCGCCCCGGAATGCGGGGGACGGCCATCCGGGTTGCACTCCTTGCAGGGCGCCGCGCGCGCTCCCGCAGCCATGCGCAAGACGTGCCGCCCCACCGGCACCACCGTCCGCCGTCCGCGCGATCCGAGCGAGAGGAACTGCTCCTTTGAGCCAGTACGTGTCCCGCCTCGGCGGCAGCATCAGCGGCCGCATCGCCGCCGCCCGCGGTGCCCGCCAGGACGCGCCCCGCCTGCGCCTCCCGGCCGTGGGCCACCACCGCAAGCCCCGCCGCGTGGCCATGCTCAGCGTGCACACCTCACCGCTGCACCAGCCGGGCACCGGCGACGCCGGCGGCATGAACGTCTACATCGTCGAGCTGGCCCGCCGCCTCGCCGCGATCAACATCGAGGTGGAGATCTTCACCCGCGCCACCACCGGCGGCCTGCCGCCGGTGGTCGAGCTCGCCCCCGGCGTCCTCGTACGCCACGTGGACGCCGGCCCCTACGAAGGCCTCGCCAAGGAAGAGCTGCCCGCCCAGCTGTGCGCCTTCACCCACGGCGTCATGCAGGCCTGGGCCGGCCACCGCCCCGGCTACTACGACCTCGTGCACTCCCACTACTGGCTCTCGGGCCACGTGGGCTGGCTCGCCGCCGAACGCTGGGGCGTCCCCCTCGTCCACGCCATGCACACCATGGCCAAGGTCAAGAACGCCGCGCTCGCCGAGGGCGACACCCCCGAGCCCGCCGCCCGCGTCATCGGCGAGACCCAGATCGTCGCCGCCGCCGACCGGCTGATCGCGAACACCGCCGAAGAGGCCGACGAACTCGTCCGGTACTACGAGGCCGACCCCGGCAAGGTGGCCGTCGTCCACCCCGGCGTGAACCTCGACCGCTTCACCGCCGGCGACGGCCGCGCCGCCGCCCGCGCCCGGCTCGGCCTGCCCCAGGACGCCGTGATCCCCCTCTTCGCGGGCCGCATCCAGCCGCTCAAGGCCCCCGACATCCTGCTCCGGGCCGTCGCCGAACTCGTCGACCGCGACCCCGCGCTGCGCGGCCGCCTCTTCGTCCCCGTCGTCGGCGGGCCCAGCGGCAGCGGCCTCGCCAAGCCGGAGGGGCTGCAGAAGCTCGCCGCGAAGCTCGGCATCACCGACCTCGTCCACTTCCACCCGCCGGTGTCCCAGGACCGGCTCGCCGACTGGTTCCGGGCCGCGTCCGTCCTGGTCATGCCCTCGTACAACGAGTCCTTCGGGCTGGTGGCCATCGAGGCCCAGGCCACGGGCACACCGGTCCTCGCCGCCGCGGTCGGCGGACTGCCCGTCGCCGTCGACGACGGGGTCACGGGCGTCCTCGTGCCCGGCCACGACCCCGTGGACTACGCCCGCGCGCTGCGCCGCTTCGTCGACGACCCCGGCCTGACGGACCGCATGGGCGCCGCCGCCGCACGGCACGCACAGCACTTCGGCTGGGACACCGCCGCCAGCGGAACCGCCGACGTGTACACCGCGGCAATGCATGATCACCGCCGTCGCGTACGCTCCCACCATGGCTGACACCGCCGCGATCATCGAGTCCACGCTGGCCGGCGCCGAGCTGGGCTGGGAGAGCCCCCGGCCCGGCACGTACGTCGTCCAGCTCCCCGGCACCCGCAAGCTGAGCACCACCTGCTCCCTGCGGATCGGCCGCCACTCGCTGTCGGTGAACGCCTTCGTGATCCGCCACCCCGACGAGAACGAGGCCGGCGTCCACCGCTGGCTGCTGGAGCGCAACCTCAGGCTGTACGGGATGGCGTACGCGGTCGACCCGCTCGGCGACGTCTACCTCACGGCGCGGCTCCCGCTGTCCGTGATCACCCCCGAGGACCTGGACCGCCTCCTGGGCACGGTCCTGGAAGCGGCGGACGGAGCCTTCAACACCCTCCTGGAACTGGGCTTCGCGAGCGCGATCCGCCGCGAGTACGCATGGCGCACGGAGCGGGGCGAGTCCACCCGCAACCTGGACGCCTTCAAACACCTGACCCGCCCGTCCGCCCAGGCGGAGTAGCCCCCCGGCCCCGCCCCGCCTACGCCTCGGCGGGAGCCGGAGCGGCGGGCGCAGCCGCCACCGGAGCCGGGGCGGTACCGGTGGCGGGGGCGCTGCCGGAGGCCCCCCGGCCCTCCGCCCGTCCGGGAAGGCCCCGCATCAGGAACCAGTACCCGGCCCCCGCCACCGTCCCCAGGACACCCGTCGTGGCCCACAGCCACCCCGCCCCGTACCGGTCGATCACGAACCCCGACATCAGCGGAGCCACCAGCGAGGCCACCGCCCAGGACATCGTGTACATCCCCTGGTACCGGCCGCGCCCCTGCACCGGCGACAGCCGCACCACCAGCTCCGTCTGCGTCGGCGCGTTCACGATCTCCGCCAGCGTCCACACGCACACCGTCAGCGCGTACGCCCACAGCGGCCCCGCGAACGCCGTCAGCGCGAACCCGTACCCGACCAGCAGCGCCGAGACGACCAGCAGCCGGCGCGGGTCGCGGTGCTCGATGAACCGCGTCACCGGCAGCTGGAGCGCCACGATCAGCACCCCGTTCACCGCGATGACCAGCCCGTACTCCCCGGGTGAGAACCCGGCCGAGCCCATCGCCACCGGCAGCCCCACCGAACCCTGGGTGTAGACCAGCGAGATCAGGAACGACAGCCCGACGACCCCCATGAACCGCCCGTCGCGCAGCACGCCGCCCAGCCCGATCTCCGGCCCGGCCCCCTCGGCGCCCCCGCCCCCCGCGACCGGCTCCGGCCGCGACTCCGGCAGCTTCACGAACACCAGCACCGCGCACAGCAGCGTCAGCGCCGCCTCGCCCAGGAACCCGGCCAGGTAGCTGTACTCGGCGATCAGCCCCGCCGCCATCGAGCTGACCGCGAAGCCCAGGTTGATCGCCCAGTAGTTCAGCGCGAAGGCCCGCACCCGGTCCTCCGGCCGGACGATGTCCGCCATCATCGCCTGCACCGCGGGCCGCGAGGCGTTCGAGGTCATCCCGACCAGCATCGCCACGGCCGCGATGGCCGCAGGGTGCTCCATGAACCCCAGCAGCGCCACCGTGCCGGCCGTCGACACCTGCGCCACCAGCATCGTCGGCCGCCGCCCCAGCCGGTCGGCCATCACCCCCGCGCCCAGCGAGGAGACCACCCCGCCCAGCCCGTGCAGGGCCGCCACGAGCCCCGCGAACGAGGCCGAGTAACCCCGCTCCAGGGTCAGGTACAAGGTCATGAACGTGGCGACGAAGGCCCCGAGCCGGTTGACGAGCGTGCTCGCCCACAACCACCAGAACGCGCGCGGCAGACCCGAGACGCTCTCCCGGGCGGACCGACTCAGACGGGCAAAGGACATAAGGATTCCCCCGGGCGATGTAAGTGTCACAGATCCGTCCGGCACGTTACGAGAGGCTCCCGGCGCCCGCCACTCAATTGACGCCGGCCGTCAATCGGACCGTGTCCTGACCGCGCGCAAGCGCCCCGGAGCGTCCACTAGGCTCGTACGCATGGCCGACGCACCGTACAAGCTGATCCTCCTCCGCCACGGCGAGAGCGAATGGAACGCGAAGAACCTGTTCACCGGCTGGGTGGACGTCAACCTCAACGAGAAGGGCGAGAAGGAGGCGGTCCGCGGCGGTGAGCTGCTCAAGGACGCCGGCCTGCTCCCCGACGTCGTGCACACCTCCCTCCAGAAGCGCGCCATCCGCACCGCGCAGCTGGCCCTGGAGGCCGCCGACCGCCACTGGATCCCCGTCCACCGCTCCTGGCGCCTGAACGAGCGCCACTACGGCGCCCTCCAGGGCAAGGACAAGGCGCAGACCCTCGCCGAGTTCGGCGAGGAGCAGTTCATGCTGTGGCGCCGCTCGTACGACACCCCGCCGCCGGCCCTCGAGGACGGCACCGAGTTCTCCCAGTCCGCGGACCCGCGCTACGCCTCCATCCCGCCGGAGCTGCGCCCGCGCACCGAGTGCCTCAAGGACGTCGTCGTCCGCATGCTCCCGTACTGGTACGACTCGATCGTCCCGGACCTCCTCGACGGCCACACCGTCCTGGTCGCGGCGCACGGCAACTCCCTGCGCGCCCTGGTCAAGCACCTGGACGGCATCTCCGACGCCGACATCGCGGGCCTGAACATCCCGACCGGCATCCCGCTCTCCTACGAGCTCGACGCCGACTTCAAGCCCCTCACCCCGGGCGGCACCTACCTCGACCCGGACGCCGCCGCGGCCGCCATCGAGGCCGTCAAGAACCAGGGCAAGAAGAAGTAGCTCCCCCGATCACGCCTCCCGCCCGCGCGTACGGCGCCGGTGGGAGGCGTTTTCACGTGCCGGGTCGGCTCCGGGGTCTCAGCGCGGGGTGAGGAGGCAGAACTCGTTGCCCTCCGGGTCGGACAGGATCGTCCAGTGGATGGACGACTGGTCGATGCCCGGGTCGGTGGCGCCCAGGGCGCGCAGCCGGTCCGCCTCCGCGGCGGCGTCGCCGCCGCGGTAGGGGGCGACGTCGAGGTGGACGCGGTTCCATCCGCTCTTGGTGTCGGGGGTGCGCAGGAACTCCAGGTAGGGGCCGACGCCCTTGCCGGAACGCATGGTCGCGCGGTCGTCGGTGACCTCGTGCACCGTCCAGTCCATCGCCCCGCCCCAGAACCGGGCCATCTCCCGCGGGTCGGCGCAGTCGACGACCACCGCGGCGATCGGCCCGGTGTCCCGGTAGACCGGGCGGGGTTCCAGGACGCAGAACTCGTTGCCCTCCGGGTCGGCCATGACCGTCCAGGGGACGTCGCCCTGGCCCACGTCGGCGAGCGTCGCGCCGAGGTCCTTCAGGCGCGCGACCAGCTCGGCCTGGTGTGCGGCCGAGGTGGTCGCCAGGTCGATGTGCACCCGGTTCTTCGAAATCTTGGGTTCCGGGCGGGCGATGAGGTCGATGCAGACGGCCGAGGGATCGGGATAGGCGATGCCCACGGGTTCGAGGTTGGTCACGCCGGGGCCCTCGCTGTCGACGCCCCAGCCCAGGGCCTCCGCCCAGAACCGGCCGAGCGCGGAGTCGTCCCGCGCCTTCATGTTGATCTGCACAAGTCGTGTGGTCATGCCGCAGATCCTAGGAGCCGCCGCCGGCCGAACCGCCGCCCGGCTCCCGTCCGTTCAGAGGTGGACGGACGAGGAGCCGCACGCGTCGCGGGCGGCGGTGCCGACCGCCTCGGGCGCGACCGCGGGCAGGCTCATCCGGGGTGGTCTCGTCTCCTCGACGTGCAGGGACAGGATGTCCTCGAAGCGTTGCTGACGCCGCAGTTCGCGGGCGTCCAGAGGGTGCAGGCGGCCAACGCCCGACGAGGTCCAGGCGGTGACACCCGTGCCCAGGACCGAGCAGATCAGTGCGAACCACACGAGGGTGTCTGTCACTGCGGCTCCTCTCCGGTGGAGGTGATCGGGGGGCCGCTTCGGCCCCCCGGCGACACCTCGTCATAACGCGTCGGCATATGCCGGGTTGCGGTCCGTCAGCCGTTTGCCGCCGCGCGCGCCCCCGGGCCCGGCGGTGTTCGACGGCGGAGCCCGGGGGCGCGCGTGCGGGAGTGAGCGCCGTGGC
The DNA here is from genome assembly GCF_042895815.1 of Streptomyces sp. NPDC001373. Lineage (NCBI taxonomy): Bacteria > Bacillati > Actinomycetota > Actinomycetes > Kitasatosporales > Streptomycetaceae > Streptomyces > Streptomyces sp. NPDC001373. The sequence continues at coordinate 206,994 of NZ_JBIAWQ010000011.1, read as the reverse complement.
GCGGCTCAGTGCGCGGCGTCCTGCGGCGGCCCGATCATCTGACCGCAGCGGGCGTAGGGGAGGGTCACGGGCGCGTAAACCGATTGAGCCCGATCGAACCGATCGGGCTCCGCCCTCCCCGCTTCGAGCTGGCAGGATCGCTGCGCCAACCGGGTGCGCAGCAGCCTCCGGACGGGTGGCCGAAGAGCGTAGAACTGATAAAAGACACTGGTCAACACTCCTCTACTTCGCCACCATCACCTGGACGGAGCACACCCTCGCCGGTATCCGGAGCGTTGGGTGGACTATGACAACAGCACAGCACACAGCAATGTTCCCGTGGGGCGCACAGAGCGACGTGCGCGACGGTCACACCGGGGCCGCACGGGTGGGGAAATGGACGTACACGCCCGTCCCGGCGGGCTCGGCCCTGGAGCAGGGCGCGACCCTCCGGTGCGAGGGGCTGGAGGTCGACCTCCAGTACTCGTCCGCCGTCCTGGAGGACTTCCTGGACGTGGTGCGCCGGATCCAGAACGAGTTCAACCGAAGGTCGCAGGAGGCCGCACCGCTCAGGACGCCGGCCGGCGAGTGCTCCGGGCAGATGTTCCGTGAATGAGCACTACGGCCATTACGCCCCGCAGCCGGAGCCCACCGTGTTCTGGCAGGAGCCGGACCAGGAACAGCACACCGCCTACGGCCGGCCGCTCTTCGGCCTGGGCGAGGCGAGCACCTCCTGGGACCCGTCGGAGGAGCTGGCCTATCTCTGCCGGGAGGCCATGGCGCCGAATCGGGCGGAACCGCTCGACCAGGTCGCCTTCGGCGAGACCGGTGAGACGGTCAGCGGAGCCGGCCTCGCCTCCGGCCTGTCCGCCGGCTTCACCTCGACGCTCACCTCGGGCCTGACCCCGGGCCTCACGACGAGCCTGTCCTCCGGGCTGTCCCCGGGCGTCACCTCCGGTCTGAGCGCGGGCCTTTCCTCCGGCCCGGCCGGCGGGGGGTTCTCGTCGGGGACCGGGCAACGGCCCCGCGCCTCGGCCCCGGGCGGGCACCGCCGGGGGAGCCGGGCGAAGACGTCGGTGGTCACCCTCCTGCGGACCGGCAGCCTCTGCACCGCCGTACTGGTCGCCGTCATCGCCGCCGTGGTCAGCATCTTCAGCGGCCTGGCCATCTGCGAGGCTCTGCGCCACAGCGCCGGACCGCGCACCGCGCACGACGTGGCCAGCTGGTGGCCCCTGCTGATCTACGGGCCCTGGATGGTCGCCTCCCTGTCCATCCTGCGGGCCGCCCTGCACCAGCGGCGGGCCGTGCACTCCTGGTCGATCGTCCTGCTGTTCTCCACCCTGGCCACCCTGCTGTGCGTGGCCCAGGCGCCGAGAACCCTCGCCGCGCAGGCGGCGGCCACCCTTCCGCCCATCGCCGCGCTGGCCTGCTTCCAGCAACTCGTCCGGCAGATCACCCTGACGCGCCCGCCCCGGCAAATCGCCCCCCGGCACCGCACCAGCCGGTCCGCGCAGCTGCGGCCGTCGGCCACGGCGAGCAGCCCGGGTACCGCGATCCCCGACTACTCGGTACGGGACCGGAGGGAATCCCTCCGCGCCTCCACCGGCTACCGGTTCCGCTACGGCTCATGAGGGCCACGCGCTCCTGTCCTGGCGGCGACCGGGTGCCCCGGCCCTCCCGGGGCGACGCGGGAAGCCGCGTCCGGTGGCCGGCGGACCCAGGAGCGCACGGCCGGGGGAGCGGCCGCCCGGACACCGCGGCGGCCGGGGCCGCCGGCGCCGGGAACCCGTAAGCCCAGCGGGACGGACGAGCAGGGCGGAACGCGCGGGCCGGGCAGGACGCACAAGTGCGGGGCGGGGGAGAGGTCCGGCGGCCGGCCGGTGCGCCGCGGGGGCGGGGCGGCTCCACAGGGGTCCGCGACGCCCGCTCCACGGAGCACGGCGTCGCCGGCACTCGACGCAACGAGGTCGAGCGTCGCTAACTTCTCGGACACCTCGGGCCTTCCCGGACTGCAACGAACGTGATCACGTGCATCTCAGGAACGAAGATCGAAACCCATAAGTCACGGGCTGTGCACAGTCTCAGCCCTACGGGTCTCCCGCGCTGACCTGCCGCGACCCGGGCCCACAGGGACCCCTTCCACCACCGGGGCCCCCGGTCCTCCGTGTCCGCGGCGCGCCGCGCTCCATCCACTCCATCGCAGACCGAGAGGGCGACACCATGATCCACGAGCTCACCCACGCCGAACGCATCCAGTACAAGCGGCGCCAGGACGCCGCCTACCAGGCCGGGGAGGAAGCCGTCGCGAACCTCCAGGCCGCACTCGCCCTCGCCGGACTGGTCCTTCCGTCGCTGTGCAACGACGGACCCCTGGGCTGCCGGGGCTTCGTCCGGCTCGGCGGGTGCAGCGTCGCCGTCGCCAACCGGCTGGCCGAGGTCATCGCCGCCGGCGCCCGCGCCCTGGAAGGTGGGCAGAAGTGAGTCCTGCGGCCGGACCGGAGGCATCGGGCAGGTGACCGGTCCGGAGGAGGCCGCATGAACGCATGGCAGACCGACCCCTACCGCCTCCCCGGCTTACGGGGCTTACCGAACGAGGGGGAAGCCGGCGCCAGGCTCCCCCCGACCCCCCTGTCCGTCCCCCTCCCCGCCCCGGACCGCCGGCCGGACGTCCCTGACCGCCGGCCGGACGTCCCGGACACCGCAGAGCGCCGGCGCCGACGCCTCGACCTGCACGCGTGCCTGACCGTCGCGGGCATCCCGCCGCGCGCCGGCGACCTGCACGCCATCGAGGTGCTCTCCCTGGTTGACGACACCACCTACGCGGCCCTCCTGCGATGGATCACCGGCACCTTCTGACGGGGGCCCGATCCGCCCCCGCGCCGCCGCCGTCGTCCGTACCCGCCGTCCGTCTCCGACAGTGCGGAATGAATATGCCCATCCACGGCCTGATCGGCCATTACGGGCTGCAAGCGGACGTCCGGTCAACTCCGCATTGGGCCGAACAGGTGGTGCTCGCCTCGCGGGTGCCCGGCCTGTTCGGCCGCGTATGCACAATGCGTTCTGTCGATGCAGACCGTGGGGGTGAGTAGCCTGCGCGTGTTCTTGAGCTGGAGGTAGACCGCCTATGGCGGCGAACGGACAACCGACGGTCAGGAGGCGCCGTCTGGGTGCCGAGCTCCGGCAGCTCCGCAAGGCCGCGGGTATGACGTCGACGCAGGCCGCAGGCCATCTGCTGGTGTCGCAGTCCAAGATCAGCCTCATCGAGACCGGCCGCCGCCCCATCAACCCGCGGGACGTGCGCGACCTGTGCCGGCTCTACGGGGTCACCGACCAGGACATCGTCGAGGCGCTGATGCGGGCGGCGAAGGAATCGGGCCAGCAGGGCTGGTGGGTCTCCTGCGGCGACGTCCCCTACGGCGTCTACATCGGGCTGGAGACGGGCGCCTCCTCCATCCACACCTACGAGCCGATGGTGATCCCCGGCCTGCTGCAGACCCGGGCCTACGCGGCCGCCCTCATCGCCGAAACGGTCCCTCGCATCACGGACGAGCAGGCCGCCGTCAGCCTGGAGGTCCGGCTGCGGCGCCAGCACCGGGCGCACCACCCCGCCCGCCCCTTCCGCCTATGGGCGGTCCTGGACGAATCCGCACTGCACCGCACGGTCGGCGACCGCGAGACCGTGCGCGAACAGCTGGAGCACCTGAACACCCTCGGCGCCCAGCCCCACATCACCGTGCAGGTCCTCCCCCACTCCGCCGGGGCCCACGCCGGTCTCCTGGGGCAGTTCTCCATCCTCGGGTTCCCCGACTCCGACGCCGGAGTCGTCTACCTGGAACGCTTCACCAGCGACCTCTATCTGGAGAAGTACGCCGACCGGTACCCGTACCACATCATGTACGACCACCTTCAGGCGCAGGCGCTCAACCCCGAGGACACACGGCACTTCATCAACGACCTCATCAAGGCGTTCCAGGCCGTCCCGGGCGGCCCCACGGGCAGCTCCACCACCGGACTCGCCGTGTGAGGCGGTACGCGAGAGGGCCCCGTCCGGCGCTTCGGACGGGGCCCTCCGGGCTTCGCGGGCGGCGGTGGCCGTCAGCCCCCGCACTGGCAGGGGGCGCCGGACTGGCAGCCGCAGCCGCAGCCGGAGCCGCAGCCGCAGGCCGCGAGCAGGGGCAGGCGCAGGGGGTCCGGACGGGGCGGCTGCTCCTGCTCCGGGGTGATGGGGACGGGGGAATCGGGCATGGATCCTCCTCGCAGGCGGCGTACGGGACGTCGTAGTGCCTTCGCCTCATTCATGCCCAGCCACACCGGCGCGTCAACGGCGCATTGGGGCGCGCAGCGGCTCCGCCCGGCCCGGCCCCGGCCCCCGCCCCGGGGCCCCTCCGGACGTCTTCCCTCAGACGCCGTCCACCTGCGTCGGCTGCTGGAGCTCGTCCGCGTGCTCACCCGTCACCAGGTACACGACGCGCTTGGCCACCGACACCGCGTGGTCGGCGAACCGCTCGTAGTAGCGGCCCAGCAGGGTCACGTCGACGGCCGTCTCGATGCCGTGCTTCCAGCGGTCGTCCATCAGGTGCTGGAAGAGGGTGCGGTGCAGCTGGTCCATCTCGTCGTCGTCCTGCTCCAGCTGGAGGGCCAAATCGACGTCCTTCGTGATGATGACCTCGGCCGCCTTCGCCATCAGGCGCTGCGCCAGCTGCCCCATCTCCAGGATCGTGGCGTGCAGGTCCTGCGGCACCGCGCGGTCCGGGAAGCGCAGCCGGGCCAGCTTCGCCACGTGCTGCGCCAGGTCGCCGGAGCGCTCCAGGTCGGCGCTCATGCGCAGCGAGGTGACGACGATGCGCAGGTCGGTGGCGACGGGCTGCTGGCGGGCCAGCAGGGCGATGGCGCGGGCCTCCAGGTCGTGCTGGAGGTCGTCGACCTTCTGGTCGGCGGCGATGACGCTCTCGGCGAGCTTCAGGTCGGCGTCCAGCATGGAGGTCGTGGCCCGCCCGATCGCGGAACCGACGAGCCGGGCCATCTCGACCAGGCTCTCTCCGATCGAGTCCAGTTCCTCGTGGTACGCGTCGCGCATGTGTCCTTCTCCTGCCTGCTTGCCTACTGCTCGCTGCTTCTGCTTCTGCTGCTTCTGCTTCTGCTGCCGTGGACTCTCGTGCCCACGGTGACAGGTTCCGCCGCCAACGCGTCCGACTCCGGCATCACAAATGAATCAACACCGTCGTCAGGGTGAACTCTGGGCGACGACTGTTCGAGGTGCCACCCGAACGGCTGTGGAAGTGTCTCGGAGGCTGCTTAACCTGGACGCATGGACGTGAACGCGGCGGTCGCCGCAGCTGCGGCGATCGCCGGTCTCTGCACCGGCGTGATCGCCATGCTGGCGTTCCGCTGGAGCGAGCGCGACCAAGCCCGCCCCACGAGGAGCTCCATGCGCCCCGACATCAACGCGGTGCTCCCGCCCGGCGTGGACACGGTGCTCTCCGTGCTCCGCTCCTCCGCCGTGGTCCTCGACGAGGGCGACGCGGTGGTCAAGGCCAGCTCGGCGGCTTACGCCCTGGGCCTGGTCCGCGGCGGGAAGCTCGCCGTGGAGCCCATGCTCCACATGGCCCGTGACACCCGCCGGGACGGTGAGATACGCCAGATCGAGCTCGACCTGCCCCGGCGCGGGACCGGCCGCGGCGAGGCCCTCGCGGTCTCCGCCCGCGTCGCCCCGCTCGGCTCCCGGCTGGTGCTCCTGCTCGTCGAGGACCTCACCGAGGCCCGACGCATCGAAGCGGTCCGCCGCGACTTCGTCGCGAACGTCTCGCACGAGCTGAAGACCCCGGTCGGAGCGATCTCCCTGCTCTCCGAGGCGGTGATGGACGCCGCGGACGACCCCGAGGCGGTCAGCCGCTTCGCGGGCCGCATGCAGATCGAGGCCACCCGGCTGATCAACCTCGTACAGGAGCTCATCGACCTCTCCCGGGTGCAGAACGACGACCCGCTGGAGGACGCCGAGCCCGTCCGGGTGGACACGCTGGTGGCGGAGGCCATCGACCGCTGCCGCCACACGGCCACCTCCAAGCAGATCACCATGGCCGCCGGCGGCACTGCCGACCTGCGCGTCTGGGGCAACCGCGGGCAGCTGGCCGCCGCCCTCGGCAACCTGGTGGAGAACGCCGTCAACTACAGTCCGGCCCGCACCCGCGTCGGCATCGCCGCACGCCGGGTGACCGCGCCGGGCGGGGACCTGATCGAGATAGCCGTGACCGACCAGGGCATCGGCATCCCGGAGAAGGACCGCGAACGCATCTTCGAACGCTTCTACCGGGTGGACCCGGCCCGCTCCCGCGCGACCGGCGGAACCGGCCTGGGCCTCGCGATCGTGAAACACGTGGCGGCCTCGCACGGCGGGGAGGTGTCGGTGTGGAGCTCCGAGGGCCAGGGCTCCACGTTCACCCTGAAGCTCCCCGAGGCGGCCACCCCGGCACCCGCCCCGGACACCGGCGGGGCGGCTCCGGCCACGGCCCCCGAACCCGCCCGGCCCCTGCTCGACCCCGAACCAGTCATCCCCTCCCCGGAGGTCCTTCCGTGACCCGAGTGCTCGTCGTCGAGGATGAGGAATCCTTCAGCGACGCCCTGTCCTACATGCTCCGCAAGGAAGGCTTCGAGGTCGCGATCGCCGCGACGGGGCCCGACGGGCTCGACGAGTTCGAGCGCAACGGCGCCGACCTCGTCCTCCTGGACCTGATGCTGCCCGGCCTGCCGGGCACCGAGGTCTGCCGGCAGCTGCGCGGCCGCTCCAACGTTCCCGTGATCATGGTGACCGCCAAGGACAGCGAGATCGACAAGGTCGTCGGGCTGGAGATAGGAGCCGACGACTACGTCACGAAGCCCTTCTCCTCCCGGGAGCTGGTCGCCCGCATCCGCGCGGTCCTGCGCCGCCGCGGCGAGCCGGAGGAGGTCACCCCGGCGGCTCTGGAGGCGGGCCCGGTACGGATGGACGTGGACCGGCACGTGGTCACCGTCGGCGGGGCCAAGGTGGACCTCCCGCTCAAGGAGTTCGACCTGCTGGAGATGCTGCTGCGCAACGCGGGCCGCGTGCTGACCCGCATGCAGCTGATCGACCGGGTCTGGGGCGCCGACTACGTGGGCGACACCAAGACCCTCGACGTCCACGTCAAGCGCCTGCGCGCCAAGATCGAGCCGGACCCGGGCGCCCCGCGCTACCTGGTCACGGTCCGCGGCCTGGGCTACAAGTTCGAGCCGTAAGCCGCAGCCCTGCCGGACGGGAAACGGGGAAGGGGCCCCGGCCGCGATGCGGCCGGGGCCCCTTCTTCGTACCTGGCGGCGTGGTTCCGCGTCAGTGGCCGGCGCTGTGCGACGGCGAGGCGGCGCCCGACGGGCTGCCGGACGCGGCGCCCGACGGGGTGGCGCCGGTGGACGGCGAACCGGAGGGGCCGGCGGAGGGGCTGCCGGACGGGGCGGCGGCCGAGCCCGAGGGGGCCGGGGTGGCGCCTGCGGCCGGGGCCTCCGTCGGGCCGTAGCCCGCGTACATGCCGGCGGCCGGGACGACGTAGGCGTCCAGCTTCACGTCACCGGCGTCGCTGAGCTGGAAGGTGACCGCCTGGACGTTGCCGTTCTGGACGGCCTCGCGGCCGCCGTCGACGACGGCGGAGGCGTTGCCCTTGCCGCCGATCACCACGGAGCCGCCGGCGGGCACGGTGATCTTGCCGGAGCCCTCGGCGCCCTTCAGGGTCACCTTGGACTTGCCACCCTCCAGGGTGATCGCGTCCAGGGTCTGGTCCTTGGTGCCGGCGTTGAAGACGGTCGCCGAGACGGAGGCCGGGCCCTTCTTCTCCTTGTCGCCCTTGGTCAGCACCAGGGCGTTCTGGATCTTGATGTCGCCCTTGGTGACGGCGGCGTTGTCCGGCTTGATCTGGAGAGTCTGCGCGTCGTTGCCCGCGCCGCACGCGGCAAGCGAGGCGAGCGAGAACACTACGGCGGAAGCGGCGAGGGCGCCGCGTCGAAGGCTGCGGCTCACGGCGGCGGCAACTCCTTGGACGTACGGACGGGACGGTGGGCTCTCGGAGCGGCCGAGGTAAAGCCGCCCTAAGGGTGTGTCAGCGGGCTTAGGTTACCGAGCCGCCACCCTGCCCCCGCACCCGACCCTCCGCTGTGCGCGCACCGCGCCGCGGGCGTGCGCGATCTTGCATTCCGGTATCGCTCCGGAGGGCCCCCCGGTGATCGAATTCAGGCATTCCCCCGAACACCGGTCCGTGATCAATTCCGGATTGGGCCGGAACCCGCTCCGTACGGGCGGCCGCCAGTCGAACGGAGTACTTCGGTTTCCTGTCATGGAACCCGGCAAAACGGGACGTACGTCACACTGGTGGGTGCACCCGCCAGGTGTAACGTGGTCGTTTCGCCCGGTCCGCACAGCGCCTCCGACCTGCGAATACCCCCCTCCGGAAGCCTTCCGCAGCACGTTCGTGTCGCTGTTGTCAAGCCCCGAGATGTGCCCTGACCTGCGAAAACGCCATTCATAACACTCAGTTCTCGTGTTACCCTGGATAGCCACGGAAGGGGTACCTGTCACATGACGTTCAAGGTTGGCGACACCGTGGTCTATCCCCATCACGGGGCCGCGCTGATCGAGGCCATCGAAACTCGCCAGATCAAAGGCGTGGACAAGACCTACTTGGTGCTCAAGGTCGCCCAGGGCGACCTGACGGTTCGTGTGCCTGCGGACAATGCGGAGTTCGTCGGCGTTCGCGACGTAGTCGGCCAGGACGGGCTGGACCGGGTCTTCGAGGTGCTCCGCGCACCGTACGCAGAAGAGCCCACGAACTGGTCCCGTCGCTACAAGGCAAATCTGGAGAAGCTCGCTTCGGGCGATGTCATCAAGGTCGCCGAAGTGGTGCGCGACCTGTGGCGTCGTGAGCGTGAGCGTGGGCTTTCCGCTGGTGAGAAGCGGATGCTCGCGAAGGCGCGTCAGATTCTGGTGAGCGAGCTCGCGCTCGCTGAAAACACGAACGAGGACAAGGCCGAGGCCCTCCTCGACGAGGTTCTCGCGTCCTGACGCTCGAACCGATCACAGTGTGCCGCGGTGCCCGATGACAGGCCCTCTCGCTCGCGAGGGGGCCGTTGCCGGGCGCTGCGGCATGTGTGCGTCCGCATCCGCGTCATCCGCGTCCGCATCCGCGTCATCCGCGTCATCCGCGTCCGCATCCACCGCATCCCCCTCGACGTCCCGCACCTGGCGTGCCGGGTCCGGGCAGCCGGCTCGACCGGTGGTCACGGAAGGGGCGAGGGCGTCGCACCCGGCACCCTTGAGGCCATACCCATGTCGGCCGAAGTCACAAACCTGGCTCGGAGCTACTGATGTCTGACGAATCCCGTCCCCACCGCACTGCCGCGGTGATCCCGGCCGCCGGCCGCGGGGTACGCCTCGGCCCCGGCGCCCCCAAGGCCCTGCGGGCCCTCGGTGGGACGCCCATGCTGGTCCACGCCGTCCGCGCCATGGCCCGCTCCCGCGCGGTGTCTCTCGTCGTGGTCGTCGCCCCGCCCGCCGAGACCACCGAGGTCCGCCACCTCCTCGACGAGTACCCACTGCCCGACCGGACCGACCTCCTCGTCGTCCCCGGCGGCGACACCCGCCAGGAGTCCGTGCGCGCGGGCCTGGACGCCCTCCCGGACGACATCACCTCCGTCCTCATCCACGACGCGGCCCGCCCCCTGGTCCCCGTCGAGACCGTGGACTCCGTCGTCGAGGCCGTCCGCGACGGCGCCCCCGCCGTCGTCCCCGCCCTGCCGCTGGCCGACACCGTCAAGGAGGTCGAGCCCGGCGCGCCCGGCGAGCCCGAACCCGTCCTCGGTACCCCCGATCGCGCCCGGCTGCGCGCCGTGCAGACCCCGCAGGGCTTCGACCTCAAGACCCTCCTCCACGCGCACGACACCATCGCCGTCGCCGGCGAGGGCGCCACCGACGACGCCGGGATGGTGGAGCGCACCGGGGTCACCGTCGTGGTCGTCCCCGGCCACGAGGAGGCCTTCAAGGTCACCCGCCCCCTCGACCTGGTCCTCGCCGAGGCCGTACTCGCCCGCAGGAGGGCCACCGATGCCTACTGATCCCGCCACCGGCCCCGCCGCGGTCCCGCCGATGCCGCTCGTCGGCATCGGCACCGACGTCCACGCCTTCGAGACCGGCCGCGAACTGTGGTGCGCCGGCCTGCTGTGGGAGGGAGAGGACGGCCTCGCCGGGCACTCCGACGGCGACGTCGCCGCCCACGCCGCCTGTGACGCCCTCTTCTCCGCCGCGGGCGTCGGCGACCTCGGCGCGCACTTCGGCACCTCCCGCCCCGAGTGGTCCGGCGCCTCCGGCGCCACCCTGCTGACCGAGGCCGCCCGCATCGTCCGCGCCGAGGGCTTCGAGATCGGCAACATCGCGATCCAGGTGATCGGAGTACGCCCGAAGATCGGAAAGCGGCGCGAAGAAGCACAGAAGGCGCTCGCCGCGGCGGCGGGCGCCCCCGTCTCCGTCTCCGGCACGACGACCGACGGACTCGGCCTCACCGGCCGCGCCGAGGGCCTCGCCGCCATCGCCACGGCACTCGTGTACCGCACGAACCGGGACTGAGCACGAGGTACGCCCGCAAGCCTGGCGTTACGGATGTCAGGCCGCCGATGACCGATGTCACCTCTTCGGCAACAAAGCGTCCCCGCGACCTCAAACAGTCGCGGGGCACTCCCGCAGGCGCACTACCCTGGATGCCGTGACTATTCGCCTGTACGACACCAGCGCCCGGCAGATCCGCGACTTCACCCCGCTCGTCCCGGGCTGCGTCTCGATCTACCTGTGCGGTGCCACCGTTCAGGCGGCGCCGCACATCGGGCACATCCGTTCCGGCCTCAACTTCGACATGATGCGCCGCTGGTTCGCCTACCGCGGCTACGACGTGACCTTCATCCGCAACGTCACCGACATCGACGACAAGATCATCACCAAGTCGGCCGACCAGGGCCGCCCCTGGTGGTCCATCGGCTACGAGAACGAGCGCGCCTTCAACGACGGCTACACCGCCCTCGGCTGCCTGCCGCCCACCTACGAGCCCCGCGCCACCGGCCACGTCACCGAGATGGTCGAGATGATGCGCGGCCTCATCGAGCGCGGCCACGCCTACGAGGCCGACGGCAACGTCTACTTCGACGTCCGCTCCTTCCCCGGCTACCTGGAGCTGTCGAACCAGGAGCTCGACAACCTCCTCCAGCCCTCCGGCGAGGGCGAGACCGGCAAGCGCGACTCCCGCGACTTCGCCATGTGGAAGGCCGCCAAGCCCGGCGAGCCCTCCTGGGAGACCCCCTGGGGCCGCGGCCGCCCCGGCTGGCACCTCGAGTGCTCCGCCATGGCCCACAAGTACCTCGGCTCGGCCTTCGACATCCACGGCGGCGGCCTGGACCTGATCTTCCCGCACCACGAGAACGAGATCGCCCAGGCCAAGGCCTTCGGCGACGAGTTCGCGAACTTCTGGGTGCACAACGCCTGGGTCACCATGTCCGGCGAGAAGATGTCCAAGTCCCTCGGCAACTCGGTGCTCGTCTCCGAGATGGTCAAGCAGTGGCGTCCGATCGTCCTGCGCTACTACCTCGGCACCCCGCACTACCGCTCGATGATCGAGTACAGCGAGGAGGCGCTGCGCGAGGCCGAGTCCGCCTTCGCGCGCATCGAGGGCTTCTGCCAGCGCGTCGTCGAGAAGGCGGGCGGGCCCGTCGAGGCCGCCGCCGAGGTGCCGCCGGCCTTCGCCGAGGCCATGGACGACGACCTGGGCGTCCCGCAGGCCCTCGCCATCGTCCACACCACCGTCCGCCAGGGCAACAGCGCCCTCGCCGCCGACGACAAGGACGCGGCCATCGCCCGCCTGGCCGAGGTACGGGCCATGCTCGGCGTCCTCGGCCTGGACCCGCTCGACCCCCAGTGGGCCGGCGAGACCGACCGCGGCGAGGAACTGCACGGCGCCGTCGACACCCTCGTACGCCTCGTCCTGGACCAGCGCGAGTCCGCCCGGGCCCGCAAGGACTGGGCGACCGCCGACGCCATCCGCGACCAGCTCCAGCAGTCCGGCCTGGTGATCGAGGACAGCCCGACCGGCCCCCGCTGGATGCTCGGCGCACGCTGATCCGACCCGATCGGGCCCGGTCCGCAGCCGGTCCGGACCCGCTCGGACCAGCGCCGTTGTGCCGCTCGGCCTTCCGGGCGGCACACTCTTCATACGTACATATCGCAGCACGAACGAAAACAGGTAGAGGTCATGGCCGGGAACAGCCAGCGCAGGAACCGCCGCACGTCCAACAAGAAGGGCGCGACGGTCGGCAGCGGTGGCCAGCGACGCAGGGGCCTGGAAGGCAAGGGCCCCACGCCCAAGGCCGAGGACCGCAAGAAGCACAAGGCGAACCGCATCGCCAACGCCATGGCCCGCCAGGCCGCCAAGCGCCGCCCCGCCCCCCGCCGCGGCGGCCCCAAGGGCAGCAGCGAGATGGTCGTCGGCCGCAACTCCGTCTTCGAGGCCCTGCGCGACGGCGTCCCCGCCACCACCCTCTACGTGCAGCAGTTCATCGACAACGACGAGCGCGTCCGCGACGCCCTCAAGCTCGCCGGCGAGCGCGGCAACATCAACCTGATGGAAGCCCCGCGCCCCGAGCTCGACCGCATGACCAACGGGCTCAACCACCAGGGCCTCGTCCTCCAGGTCCCGCCGTACGAGTACGCGCACCCCGAGGACCTCACCGACGCCGCCTACGACAACGGCGAGGACCCCCTCATCGTCGCCCTCGACGGCGTCACAGACCCCCGCAACCTCGGCGCCATCGTCCGCTCCGTCTCCGCCTTCGGCGGCCACGGCGTGGTCATCCCCGAGCGCCGCGCCGCCGGCATGACCGCCGGCGCCTGGAAGACCTCCGCCGGCACCGCCGCCCGCACCCCGGTCTCCCGCGTCACCAACCTCACCCGCGCCCTGCAGGAGTACAAGAAGGCCGGCATCACCGTCGTCGGCCTCGCCGCGGAGGGCACGCACGAGGTCCAGGACCTCGAGGCCCTCGGCGGCCCCGTCGTCATCGTCGTCGGCTCCGAGGGCAAGGGCCTCGGCCGCCTCGTCGGCGAGAACTGCGACTACCTCGTCCGCATCCCCATGCCCGGCGGCGCCGAGTCCCTCAACGCCGGTGTCGCCGCGGGCGTCGTCCTCTACGAGGCCGCCCGCCGCCGCGCCACCCGCGGCCGCGTCTGAGCCGTCGGCCGTACGGGTCCCGCACCCGGCCCGGCCTTGATCCACTCGGCCCACGGAACATGACCCGTGAGCGTGTCGCCCCGCCCCTTCCGGGCGGGGCGACTTGATCTTGACGGGTCTCGGACAGATCCCTGCTGTCAAGGCAGTGTCCTAAACACTGATCACTCGGTTAGATGAGTGTGGACACCAGAACGTCAGGGTTCGACGACCAGCCCGCGCTGAGCATGGTCAAGGTGCCGTGCGACCCCGCACAGGTCATCGTCAACCACGCCAGCTTCCGCGTGCGGCTCGCACCGAGCCCGAGCGCGCGTTCCAAGCCCGCGAATGCCCCCGGCCCCGGCCGCGCACCGGTCCTGGCCGCCGGAGCCGTCGCGGCCGCCGGGGCCACCCGCCGCCGCGCCCCCGTCGTCTGGAGCGGCAAGACCGCCCCCGGCGGCGACGCCGCGGCCACGGGTGGACTCCTCCAGGCCGTACGGGAAGCCGGACGCGGCCACGACGACTACGACGCCGGCACCACCCAGACCATCCCCCGGGTGGACCTCGCGCGCGACCTCACCGAGGACACCCTCGCCACCCCCACCGTCATCGGCCAGCGCAACCACGCCGACGAGACCCGCCCGCTGGGCGCCGTACCCGACCAGCCGCGCCAGCCCTACGAGCCGTACGAGCCGTACGAGCCCTACGACCACCAGTCCCCCCACCCCGGCGGCCCCGGCACCGAGCTCCGGCGCCCCGCCGACAACCGTGCCCAGGCCTCCTACTACCCCGGCCGCCGGATGAACCTCGGCGTCGTGCTGCTCCCGCTGCGCGTCTTCCTCGGCTTCATCTCCATCTACGCCGGCATGGGCAAACTCTGCGACCCCGTCTACTTCGACGGCGGCGAACGCGGCTCCATGGTCACCTGGCTGCACACCCTGCACCCCTGGGCCCTGGCCGAACCCCTCCGCGACTTCGCCCTCGCCCACCCGGTCGGCGCCGGACTCAGCGTCGCCTTCCTCCAGGTGATCGTCGGCGTCCTCACCGTCTTCGGCCTCTGGCAGCGCTTCGCCGCCTGCATCGGCGCCCTGCTCTCCGCCGCCCTGCTGATGACCGTCAGCTGGAAGACCGTCCCCGCCTACGACGCCCCCGACATCATCTACCTGGCCGCCTGGAGCCCGCTCGTCATCGCCGGCGCCCCCGTCTACTCCCTCGACGGACGCCTCGCCGGCGAGGCCTGGCGCACCCTCGGCCCCCGCTCCGAGATGTGGCAGCTCCGCCGCCGCGTCCTGCGCCGCGGAACCGTCATGGCCACCGTCGTCTGCGGACTCACCCTCATCATCGGCTCCGTCCTCGGCGGCGCCGTCCGCTCCAGCACCGTCGTCACCGTGCCCGGCCCCGGCCAGGCCCCGAGCAACTACCTCCCCGGCAGCCCGCTGCCCCAGACCCCCGCCCAGCGGACCGGACCGGCCAAGCAGCAGCAGCCCTCCAAGCAGCCCTCGCCCTCCGCGTCGGCCTCCCCCTCCACACCTGCCGCCAAGTCCGGCCGCACCGGCAGCGGAGCCCCCACCCAGAGCACCGGCACCGGCTCCGGAGCCCCCAGCGCCACCAAGGGCAGCAGCGGCCAGAGCCCGCGCAGCACCGCCCCCAGGCAGTCCAGCCCGCAGAAGTCCCCGGCCAGCTCCTCCGGCAGCCGGGCCGGCGGCAGCGGCGACACCACCGCCAAGAAGCCCGGCCTCGTCGGCGGCCTCCTCGGCTGACCACGGCGACCGACACGAAGGGCCCGGCACGCGAACCAACAGCGCGCCGGGCCCTTCCCCCGTGTCCGACCCCGTCAGGCGCCGCCGATACGGTCGAGCAGCGACCGGGCGTGCGTGGTGCGGGGATGGTCCGCGCCGAAGGCCTCCGGGCAGTCGCCATGACCGGCCGCGGCCGGCGGACGGGCCTCGGCGGCACGGCCCAGCCCGAACAGGGCGGTCGCCCCGTTGAAGCCGTCCGCCCGCTGGGTGTCCTCGCGCCGGCCGCACGACCGGAAGAATGTTTCCGTCCGGAGAACAGAACGATCCCCGGATCCCGCTCCGGCGCACGCAACGGCCAACAGGCGCAGGAAAAGCCTCAGACGACGCCGTAGGCCGCCAACTCCCGCGCCGCCTCCGCCAGGTCCTTCGCCGTGTCGATCGCCCGCCAGTAGGCCCCCTGCGGCAGCGGGAACCCCGCCAGCCGCCGCTCCCGCGCCAGACGCGGGAACGTGGTCCGCTCGTGGTCCCCCAAATCCGGCAGCAGCGCCGCGAATCCGGGCGCGAACACGTACACCCCGGCGTTGACCGGATAGGGCGACGGCGGCGCCTCGACGAAGTCCAGCACCTGCCCGAACTCGTTCGTCTCCACCACCCCCCACGGAATCCGCGGCCGCGCCAGCGCCAGCGTCGCCGTCGCCCCCCGCTCGGCATGGAACGCCGCCATCTCCCGCAGCGGGAAACGCGTCCATACATCCCCGTTGGTCGCGTACCAGGACCGGTCGGGGTAAGGCAGCCGCCGGGCCGCATACTTCAGCCCGCCCCCGCGCCCCAGCGGCTCCGGCTCCACCACCGTCGTCACCCGCAACGGCAGCTCCGCCCCCGCCAGCCACTCCTGGAGCACCTCCGCGAGGTGCCCGCAGGAGACGACCGCATCGGTGACCCCCTCCGCCGCCAGCCAGGCCAACTGGTGCCCGATGATCGGCAGCCCCGTCCCCGGGATCTCGACCATCGGCTTCGGCCGGTCGTCCGTGTACGGCCGCAGCCGCGAACCCTGGCCCCCCGCCAGGACGACGGCCTGGACGGGCGGGGCCGGGAACACGGCCGCGCGGTCGGTGGAGGATGCAGTGGAGGGAGGGGCGTCGGTCATGGCCGCCAGCGTAGGGACGGCCACCGTCCCGGCCGGGGCGGCACGACGGGCGTCAGCCCATCGAGGCGACCCCGGACGCGTACGAGGTGTCGCACACCGGACGGGAGTAGGACTGCGCCTTCGTCGGCCCGTACGCCTCGACGGCGGCCCGGCCGAGCGCGCGGGCGATGCCCATGCAGTGCTCGGCGAGCGACGGCCGCCCGTTCACCTGCTCCTGCAGGTGCCCGAGCACGACGCCCGGGTTCTCTCCCTGCTGCAGCTCGCTCAGCAGCTTGTCGCGCAGCACGTCCTGAGCGGCGCGCGGCTTCGCGGGGACGGACACGTCCTCGGCGGAGGCGGTCAGGATCTGGGACGGGGAGTTGTCCGCCCAGGGGACCATGGTGACCGCGAGGGTCCCGGACAGGACCAGGACGACGGGCAGGACCAGGGCGAGGGAACGGCCGATTCGGCGGGCAGTGTGGGTCACGAGGGCGAGAGTAGCGCTCGGTGGGTAATTGGCGACATTCGGTCACCCGGTCGGGGGATGGTTCGACGCGGCTTTTCGAATTACGGGTTGACGCGTACGGCCGAATGGCCCGGGCTGGCGGGCTTCGTGGCCAACGCCACCCGCAACTGCCGCCGGAGGGGCGCCCCTTGACGGAACGCCCCTCCAGCGGGTGCCTGCCGTGCCTCAGTCGGAGAGGCGTGCCCCGGTCGACGTGGAGAACACGTGGATCTCGTCGGGGCGCGGCACGACGTGCAGCGAGGAACCCTTCTCGGGCACCTGCCGGCCGCCCACGCGGACCACGATGTCCTGCCCCTCGCGGCTGCCGTAGACGTAGCCGTCGGCGCCCAGCTCCTCGACGACGTTCACGGTGATCGTCAGACCGCCGCTCTCGCCGAGGTCGAAGTGCTCGGGGCGCACGCCGACGGTGACGGTCTTGTCGCCCGCGTCGGCGGCCGCCGACAGCGCGTCGCGCGACACCGGCACCACGCTGTCCCCGAACTTCACGCCGCCGTCGGTGATCGGCACCTCGACCAGGTTCATGGCCGGCGAGCCGATGAACCCGGCGACGAAGAGGTTCGCCGGCCGGTCGTACATGTTGCGCGGGGTGTCCACCTGCTGGAGCAGGCCGTCCTTGAGCACCGCCACGCGGTCGCCCATGGTCATGGCCTCGACCTGGTCGTGGGTGACGTACACGGTGGTGATGCCGAGGTCGCGCTGGAGCGCGGCGATCTGCGTACGGGTGGACACGCGGAGCTTGGCGTCGAGGTTCGACAGCGGCTCGTCCATGAGGAACACCTGCGGCTTGCGCACGATGGCCCGGCCCATGGCGACGCGCTGGCGCTGGCCGCCGGAGAGCGCCTTGGGCTTGCGGTCGAGGTACTGGGTGAGGTCCAGCATCTTCGCCGCCTCCTCCACCTTGCGGCGGATGGTGGCCTTGTCCTCGCCGGCGATCTTGAGCGCGAAGCCCATGTTGTCGGCGACGGTCATGTGCGGGTAGAGCGCGTAGTTCTGGAACACCATCGCGATGTCCCGGTCCTTGGGCGGCAGGTGCGTGACGTCGCGGTCCCCGATGCGGATGGCGCCGCCGTTGACGTCCTCCAGGCCGGCGAGCATGCGCAGCGAGGTGGACTTGCCGCAGCCGGAGGGTCCGACGAGGACGAGGAACTCGCCGTCCTCGATCTCCAGCTCCAGCTGGTCGACGGCGGGCTTGTCGCCGCCGGGGTAGAGGCGGGTCGCCTTGTCGAAGGTGACAGAAGCCATGGTGATGCATCCCTTCTACCGGCAGGAACGTGCCGGACGATCCGAGTGGAAGGTCTAGTCCAATATTCAGGACTCCGCCCGACGCTACCCGGTGCGGGGGGTTCTGTCAGCAATCTGACGGGGCGGATTGTGAGGTGGGGACGGGGTGGAGCGGTTCTCCAGAACGGCACACCAGTACGGTCAACGAACACGTGCGTGAGTGGTTACGCGGCCCGGTCAATGTGATGGCTCGGGGATTCCGGGGCTGTGTAAAGTGATGGCGGCTCCACGCGCGATGGTCCTGCGGGTGGTTCCTTTGCCGCCTTAGCTCAGTTGGCAGAGCGGTTGCCTTGTAAGCTCCAGGTCGTCGGTTCGATTCCGACAGGCGGCTCCGTCCCAGGTCAGAGGGTATCTGGTCGAGGGAATTCGCACAGAGGCGGAAGGCCCCGGGTTGATCACCCGGGGCCTTTTGCGTGCCTCAGCTGCGGCCCGAGACGCGGTTGGCCAGGCGGGCCAGGGGGGCTGTCGTCGGGGTGTGGGTGGTCGTTTCGTGGCGGTCCGCCTCGCGGTACGCGGCGTACAGGGCGTGGACGCCGATCCAGCGGAAGGGTTCCGGTTCCCAGCGGCGTACGCGGTGGTGGACCCAGGGGAGGGCGGTCAGGGGGGTGGATTCGCCCAGGACCAGGTCGCGCAGGGTGCGGGCGGCGAGGTTGGCGGTGGCCACGCCCGAGCCGACGTAGCCGCCCGCCCAGCCGAGGCCCGTCGTGGCGTCGAGGGTGACGGTGGCGCACCAGTCGCGGGGGACGCCGAGCACGCCTGACCAGGCGTGGGTGATCTCGGTGCCGGTGAGGACCGGGAAGAAGGTGAAGAGGAGGTCGCGCAGGGCGTTGACCGTGGCCGGCTGGGTGCGGCCGTCGTTGTCCGTGCGGGAGCCGAAGCGGTAGGGGACGCCGCGGCCGCCGATGGCGATGCGGTCGTCGGCGGTGCGCTGGGCGTACATGTAGGCGTGGGCCATGTCGCCGAGGAGCGGGGCGTCGGTCCAGTTGAGCTGGGACCAGACCGAGGGCGGGAGGGGCGCCGTGACGATCATCGAGGAGTTCATGGGGAGCCAGGTGCGCTTGTGGCCCTTGAGGGCGGCGGTGAAGCCCTCGGTGCAGCGCAGGACGTACGGGGCGCGGACGGTGCCGTAGGGGGTGACGGCGCGGCGGGGGGCGAGTTCCGTGACGGGGGTGGACTCGTGGATGACGACGCCGAGGCGTTCGCAGGCGGTGGCGAGGCCGCGGAGGAGTTTGAGGGGGTGGACGCGGGCGCCGTGCGGGGTCCAGCTGGAGCCGACGGCGCCGGCGACGTCGATGCGGTTGCGGGTCGCGGTGGCGTCGTACAGTTCGCGGTCGGTCTCGCCGAAGGAGAGTTCGGCGGTGTGGAAGGCCTTGAGGCGGGTGAGCTGGGCGGGGGTGCGGGCGACTTCGAGGACGCCGCCGCGGTGGATGTCGGCGTCGATGTCTTCCTCGGCGGCGACGTCGATGACTTCGGTGACGGTGTCGTTCATGGCGTGCTGGAGGCGGAGGGCGGCCTCGTGGCCGTGGAGCTTGGCGTAGCGGTCGCGGCCGGCGATGCCGTTGTAGAGCCAGCCGCCGTTGCGGCCGGAGGCGCCGTAGCCGCAGAACTTCTGCTCCAGGACGGTGACGCGGAGGTCGGGGGCGGTGCGCTTGAGGTAGTAGGCGGTCCACAGTCCGGTGTAGCCGCCGCCGACGATGACCACGTCGGCGGCGGCGTCGGTGGTGAGGGGGGCGCGGGGTGGCTGGGGGGCGGTGGTGTCGGTCGCGTACCAGAAGGAGATACCGCCGTTGATCGTCATGGGGGAGTTGGTACACGGGGTGCCGGAGGGGTGTCCAGGTGCCGGGTGTCGGGTTTCCGGGGTGGGTTGCAGGCTGGTTGTCCGATGCGGGCCGGGGTGTGGGGGCGTCGGTTTTCCAGGGTTGGGGGACGACCTTGCCGGTGGTGGCGCGGGTGCGGGGTCGAGGTCAAGGGCGGTCGGGTTGTCAGTGCCGTGGGTGACGATGGGGGCATGGTGCGCAGGGGTCGGAGTGGTGGGCAGACGGTGAAGGCGGCTCGGCGGGCGGAGGTGCGGCTGCCGGGGTTGGTGGCGTGGGAGGGCGGTGGGCTGGAGCCGGACGGGGATTACGACGGGCTGGAGTTCGCCGATCTGGATCTGGCGGGGCAGGAGGCGGTGGGGGCGCGGTTCATGGACTGTGCGCTGCGGCGGTGCGGGCTGGACGGGGCCGGGCTGGCGAAGGCGCGGGTCCTGGATTCGGTGCTGGAGGGTGTCCGGGGGGTGGGGGTGGACCTGTCGGGGGCTTCGTTGCGGGATGTGGAGGTGGCGGAGGCCCGGCTGGGCGGGGTGCAGCTGCACGGGGCGGTGCTGGAGCGGGTGCTGGTGCGCGGCGGGAAGATCGACTATTTGAATCTGCGGCAGGCGCGGCTGCGGGATGTGGTGTTCGAGGGGTGCGTGCTGGTGGAGCCGGATTTCGGGGGTGCGGTGCTGGAGCGGGTGGAGTTCCGGGACTGTGTGTTGCGGGGGGTGGATGTGGCGGGGGCGCGGCTGACGGATGTGGATCTGCGGGGTGCCGTGGAGCTGGGGGTGGCGCGCGGGGTGGAGTCGCTGGCCGGGGCGGTGATCAGCCCGTCGCAGTTGTCCGATCTGGCTCCGGCGTTGGCGGCGCAGCTGGGGGTGCGGGTGGTGGGGTAGGGGGGGCGGTTTGTCAGGGGAGGTCGGTCGCGGGGTTCACGGACCAGTGGTTGGTGGTGAACATCCGTCCGGCGAAGGGCGTCCGGGTCCGTGCGACGAAGCGAAAGCCGACTGAGCGGCAGATGCCGTTCGAGGCGGCGTTGCCGGTGGCGGGGTAGGCGTGGACGACTCCCCAGCGGTGGGCGTCGCGGGCTTGTTCCAGGAGGGTGCGGACGGCGTGTTTGCCCAGTCCGCGGCCTTGGTGTTCGGGCAGGACCATCCAGCCGATCTCGGAGGCGGGTCCGTCGGCGGTGTCGTGGGACCAGAGGGTGACGGTTCCGGCCACCACGTCGGGGGTGGCCGGGTCGGGGACGATCATCTTGATCCAGGCCAGGTCGGATGCGGCCTGTTCGGCGTCCCGCCGGACCTTGGCCGGCATGTCCTCGGGCGGCTGGGGGCCGCCGAGGTCGGCCATCATGACCGGGTCGCACCGCATCCGGACGTAGGCGTCGATGTCGTCCGGGGTGACGTTGCGCAGCAGCATGGGGCTTCTCCTCGCGGTGCGGCGGGCGTCGGTGCGGGGTGGGGTGGGTCAGGCGGGGACGCGGGGGAAGCGGGACTGGAGGGTCCAGATGACCGGGTTGTCGGCGAGGCCCTCGTGCATGTCGATGAGGTCGGCGATGAGGTCGTGGAGGAAGTCGCGGGCCTCGCGGCGCAGGAGGCGGTGGCTGAAGGTCAGGGCTTCCTCTTCGGGGGGCATCCAGTCGGCCTCGATGTCGACCCAGCCGAAGCGGCGCTCGAAGAGCATGCGGTCGGCGGACTCGGTGAAGTCGAGTTCGGCGTACTGGCTGTGGGAGGAGCGGCTGCCGCGGGGGTCCTGGTCGAGTTGTTCGACGATGTCGCAGAGGGCCCAGGCGAAGTCGAGTACGGGCACCCATCCCCAGGCTGTGGACACTTCCGTGTCCTTGTCGGTGTCGGCGAGGTAGACGTCGCCGCAGAAGAGGTCGTGGCGCAGGGTGTGGACGTCCGCCGAGCGGTAGTCGGTCTGCGGGGGGTCCGGGAAGCGCCGGGAGAGGGAGTAGCCGATGTCGAGCACGTAGCCGATGGTGTCACGGGTCGGTGTGCGGTGGCCGGTCGGGCCGCTCCCGTGCGGGGGTGTGGGTGGTGGGCTGCGCGGGCTGTGGGTTGTGGGCCTGCGGCTGGTCGGGTCAGGACGGCAGGAGGCGTTGTTCCTTGGCCACGGCCACGGCGCCGGCGCGGGTGTCGACGCCGAGCTTGTCGTAGATGCGGCCGAGGTGGGTTTTGACGGTGGCCTCGCTGATGAACAGGGCGCGGGCGATGTCGCGGTTGCCGAGGCCGCGGGCGAGCTGGCCGAGGATGTCCAGTTCGCGGTCGGTGAGGGTGGGGCGCGTGCCGCGCATGTGGGCCATGACGCGGCTGGCGACGGGTGCGGAGAGGGTGGTGCGTCCTGCGGCGGCCGAGTGGATGGCGGCGAAGAGTTCCTCGGGGCGTTCCGCCTTGAGGAGGTAGCCGGTGGCGCCCGCGCCGATGGCCCGGGTGATGTCCGCGTCCGTGTCGTAGGTGGTCAGGA
Source organism: Streptomyces sp. NPDC001373 (assembly GCF_042895815.1). NCBI lineage: Bacteria > Bacillati > Actinomycetota > Actinomycetes > Kitasatosporales > Streptomycetaceae > Streptomyces > Streptomyces sp. NPDC001373. The sequence continues at coordinate 184,849 of NZ_JBIAWQ010000011.1, read as the reverse complement.
CGAGGACGTGCGGGGGCCGGGGGAGTGCGGTGATGCGGCGGGTGGCTTCCACGCCGTCGATGCCCTCGCCGAGCTGGAGGTCCATGAGGACCACGTCGGGGTGGAGCTTGGCGGCGAGGGCGACCGCCTCCTCGCCGCTGCCGGCTTCTCCGAGGACCTCGATGTCCGGTTCGCTGCCGAGCAGGGCGAGGAGTCCGGCGCGTACGACGACGTGGTCGTCGCAGAGGAGGATCGTCGTCATCCCGTGGTCTCCAGGGGGATCGAGGCGGAGAGGACGGTTCCCTCGCCCGGGGTGGATTCGATGGTCAGGGTTCCGCCTAGCTGGCGCACGCGGGCGCGCATCGCGGGGAGGCCGTGGCCGCGGTCGGCGGGGGCGGGGGTGGCGGGGAGTGCGGCGGTGAAGCCCGTGCCGTCGTCGGCGATGTCCAGTACGACCTGGTCGCCGAGGAAGCTGAGGGTGAGGGCGGCGGTGCGGGCGCCGGAGTGTTCGCGGATGTTGGCGAGGGCTCCCTGGGCGATGCGCAGCAGGGCGGACTCGGCGCGGTCGGGGAGGGGGGCGGGGGTGCCTTCCAGGTGGAAGCGGACCTCGATGTCGGGGCCGGCGTCCAGGGCGCGCAGGGCGTCGGCGAGGCCGGCGCCGTTCTCCAGTTCGGGCGGGGCCAGGTCGTGGACCAGGCGGCGGGCTTCGGCGAGGCCGCGGGCGGCGATGCCGGTGGCGTTGCGGACGTGGGCGCGGGCGGTGACGGGGTCGGTGTCCCAGGTGCGGTCGGCGGCCTGGAGCAGCATCCGCTGGCTGGAGAGGTGCTGGGCGAGGGTGTCGTGGATCTCCATGGACAGGCGCTGGCGCTCGGCCAGGGTGCCTTCGCGGCGTTCGGTGGCGGCGAGCTCCCGGCGGGTGCGGATCAGGTCGTCGATGAGGGTGCGCTGGGCCTGGGCCTGGCGTTCCATGTGGATGAAGACGGCCGTCGCGAGGGCGGCGACGGCGGGCGGGGCGAGGAGGAGGTTGGGGTCGAAGGCGGTGGAGAGCTTGAGCTGGGCGGCGACGACGAAGACGGTGAGGACGGTGACGAGGGCCACCGCCGCGCGTGGGGGGAGGGTGCGCAGGGCGGTGAAGAAGAGGGGGACGGCGCACCAGGCGAAGCTCGGTGCGAGGACGACGAGGACGACCCAGGTGGCGACGACGAGGCCGAGCCAGAGCCTTCGGCGGAGGGTGGGGGTGCGGGGGGCGGAGGGCTCGGGGGGCGGGTCGGTGGTGGTTCCTCCGACGGCGGGGCCGAGGACGTAGAGCAGGGCCAGGGTGATGCTGAGGGCGATGACCCAGGGGGTGCGGGGTTCGCCGGGGTGGCGGAGGAGGAAGCGGGCCACGGAGGCGCCGAGGAGGAGGAAGAACGCCGTGTGCATGACGGTGGCCAGGGCGCGGGTGTCGGCTTTCCGCGGGGGGTGGCTCACGGCGGGGCTCCTGGGGGGTGGGGACGGGTCCATTGTGCGCCTGCCCTGGCCGGGCGGTTCGGGGTCGGGGTGCGGGCCGGGCGTGGGCGGGTGGTCTCGGGTGGTGCGGGTCTCGCGGGGTGCGGGGTGCGGGCCGGGCACGGGCCGGGCGTGGGCGGATGGTGCGGGGTGCGGGGTGCGGGGTGCGGGGTGCGGGGTGCGGGCCGGGCGGGCCGGGTGGGCCGGGTGGGGGCGGGTGGTCTTGGGCGGGGCCTGGGTCTGCGGGGGTGGGCCGGGTCGGTGCCGGGGCGGCCGTGTCCGGCCTCGCCGGCGTCCGAGGCGTGGGGGTATCCCCAGCGGTGGCTGGGGGAGGGTCCGGGGCGGAGTCCCGGGGCTCAGGAAAGCGGGCCGCCGGCCGTGCCGCATCGGCCGATCGGATGACCCCCGGGTCAGCCGGTGCGGTCGCCGGGGCGAGCCGGTACGGGGACGGCTGGGGGAAGGGGCGGCGGTGATGGTGGGAGGGAGCCAGTCGAGACCACCAGGAGCAGAGATGAACACCCGTACCCGCGTCCTCACCGGTACCGCCCTCGCCATCGCCTTCGGCGCCGGGACGTTCGGGGCCGTCAGCGCGAGCGCCACCCCTGCCAGGAAGGACGAGGCGAAGAGCGACTTCACCACCTCGACCCACCTGACCGTCGACGCCGCCACCCGCGCCGCCCAGGCCGCGCTCCGGGCCGCGGAGAAGGAGAACCAGAAGGTCACCGTCGCGGTGGTGGACCGCAACGGCAACACCGTCGTCACGCTGCGCGGCGACGGCGCCGGCCCGCAGTCCTACGAGTCCGCGCAGCGCAAGGCGTACACCGCCGTGTCCTGGAACGCCCCGACGTCGGTGCTCGCCGGCCGGCTCGCGCAGACCCCGAACCTGAAGGACATCCCCGGCACTCTCTTCCTCGCCGGCGCCGCCCCGGTCCAGGCCGGCGGTGCTCCGGTGGCCGGTATCGGTGTGGCCGGTGCGCCCAGCGGTGACCTGGACGAGAAGTTCGCCAAGGCCGGTGTCGAGGCCCTGGGCAAGTAGTCCCCTTTAGGATCGAGCGTGTGGAAAACCGCACGCTCATCCGTCTTGCCGCCCCCGCCCTCGCCGTTCTGATCGCCCTCACCTCGGGGTGTACGGGCGCGACGGTGCAGGGGCGGCCGGGCGCGTCCGGGCTGCGGGATCCGTACTTCCCGCGGGCGGGCAACGGGGGCTATGACGTCGACCACTACGCGCTGGACCTGGCGTACGACCCGGCCGACGGGGAGCTGCACGGGACGGCCGTGATCACCGCGCGGGCCGAGCAGGGGCTCAGCTCGTTCAACCTCGATCTCAGCGGGCTGAAGGTCGAGGGCGTGGAGGTGCAGGGCGCGGGGGCGCGGTTCAACCGGACCGGCAACGAGCTGACGGTGCGGCCGGCCAGGGACCTGCGCAGGGGCGAGGTCTTCCGTACGAGGGTGGACTACGGCGGGCGGCCCAAGACGATGGTCGATCCGGACGGTTCGAAGGAGGGCTGGATCACCGCCGGAGGCGGTGGCGCGGTCGCCGTCGGCGAGCCGGTGGGGTCGATGGGCTGGTTCCCCGGCAACCACCATCCCAGTGACAAGGCCACGTACGACATCACGGTGACCGTTCCCCGGGGGTACGAGGCGGTGTCCAACGGGGAGTTGCGGTCCCGGAGGGATGTGGGCGGGGGGCGGACGGCGTTCGCGTGGCGCAGTGCGGAGCCGATGGCGAGCTATCTGGCGACCGTGGCCGTGGGGAAGTTCGAGGTGAGCACGGGGAAGACCCCTTCCGGGGTGCCCGTGTACCAGGCCGTGGCGCCCTCCGAGGAGGAGGCGGGACGCGGTGCGCTGGCGCGGGTGCCGGAGATGGTGGAGTGGGGGAGCGCGACCTTCGGGCCCTATCCGTTCGGCACGGCCGGTTCGATCGTGATGCCGGCGGGGACCCTGGGGTACGCGCTGGAGACGCAGACCAAGCCCGTCTACTCGGGTGCGCCCGATGAGGAGCTGGTGCTGCACGAGCTGGCCCACCAGTGGTTCGGGGACTCGGTGTCCCCGAAGTCCTGGAAGGACATGTGGCTGAACGAGGGGTTCGCCACGTACGCGGAGTGGCTGTGGGCGGAGTCCCACGGGGGTGTCTCGGCGCAGCGGCGGTTCGAGGCCTTCCTGGCCGGTGACACCTCGGTCGACGCGCAGGCCGGAGGTGAATGGGCGGCCTTCCCGCCGGCCGCGCCGCCGGGTGCGGGGCACATCTCCGACGACCCCGTGTACTACCGGGGCGCGATGGTGCTGCACCGGATCCGGCAGGAGGTGGGGGACGCGAAGTTCTTCGACCTGCTGCGCGGCTGGGCCGCCGACCACCGGTACGGGAACGCGAGCACGGCCGACTTCACCGCGTACGCGGAGCGGCGCACGGGCGTCGACCTGAGGAAGGTGTGGGACGTGTGGCTGTACGGGGAGGGGCGCCCGAAGGCGCCTTAGGGCACAGGGCCAGGCGGGCAGGCCCCTGCGAGGCCGGGCGGGGCCCCTTCCCCGGGACGGCGGGGAAGGGGGCTCCGTCGTGGGCCGGGGTCAGACGTTGACGCCGAAGTCCTGGGCGATGCCGGTGAGGCCGGAGGCGTAGCCCTGGCCGACCGCGCGGAACTTCCACTCGGCGCCGTTGCGGTAGAGCTCACCGAAGACCATGGCGGTCTCGGTGGCGGCGTCCTCGGAGAGGTCGTAGCGGGCGATCTCGGCGCCGCCGGCCTGGTTGACGACGCGGATGTACGCGTTGCGGACCTGGCCGAAGTTCTGGCTGCGGGAGTCGGCGTCGTAGATGGAGACCGGGAAGACGATCTTGTCGACGGCGGCGGGCAGGCCGGCGAGGTTGACCTTGATGGACTCGTCGTCGCCGGAGCCCTCGCCGGTGCGGTTGTCGCCCGTGTGGACGATGGTCTGGTCCGGGGTGGACTTGTTGTTGAAGAAGACGAAGTGGCCGTCGGAGACGACCTTGCCCGTCGCGTCGACCGCGATGGCGGAGGCGTCGAGGTCGAAGTCGACACCGGTCGTCGTACGGACGTCCCAGCCGAGGCCGACCGTGACGGCGCTGAGGCCGGGGGCCTCCTTCGAGAGCGAGATGTTGCCGCCCTTGGACAGGCTTACTGCCATGTGACTGGTGTCCTTCCTCGTCATTCCGGGTGCGCGACCCGATGTGGGGTCAAGCTACCGCTGCCCTTCATAACGCGAGGAGGGGGCGCGGAGGTTCCAGGGGGGTTTCCGGGGGAGATCCCGAAGGGGGCGCCCGGGGCGTCGTCCGGGGTGTCGTCGGGGGGACGGGGTGTTCCCGGGCCGGTAAATGGGGGTGACGGGGGCTGGGGCGGGAGCGGATCATAGGGGCATGCCTGGTCCCTATGTCATCCGCGGTGCGGTCGTGCTCCCCGAGGCGGAGCTCGCCTGGCGGTTCTCGCGTTCTTCCGGGCCGGGCGGACAGCACGTCAACACCTCGGACTCGAGGGTGGAGCTGCTGTTCGACGTCGCCGCGACGAAGGCGCTGCCGGCGGTGTGGAAGGAGCGCGCGCTGGAGCGGCTCGCCGCCCGGCTGGTGGACGGGGTGCTGACGGTACGGGCGTCCGAGCACCGGTCGCAGTACCGCAACCGGGAGATGGCGCTGGTCCGGATGGCCGCGGTGCTGGCGGAGGCGACGGCGGCCCCGCCGAAGGTCCGGCGGCCGACGAAGATCCCGCGCGGGATCAACGAGCGACGGCTGCGGGAGAAGAAGGCACGGGGCGAGACGAAGCGCGGGCGCACCTCGCGGGACTGGTAGCCCCGGCGACCGCCGCGGCCCCGGCCCTGCCCTGCCCTGCCCTGCTCTGCCCGGCCCGTCACCCCGGCCCGGCCCGCCCCGAGCGGCCCGTTCGCCCTGAGCGGCCCGTTCGCCCCGAGCGGTCCGTCGCCGCGGGCTACGGTCGCAGGTGGCGGTAGCGGCCGCGGAAGTACGTCAGGGGCAGGGCGTCCGGCGACGGGAGACCGGTCGCCAGGACGTGGCCGACGACCAGGGTGTGGTCGCCCGCCGGGATCCGGGAGCGGGTGCGGCACTCCAGGGTGGCCAGGGCCCCCGAGAGCAGCGGGGCCCCCGAGACGGCGCCCCGCTCGTGGGGGAGGTCCGCGAAGAGGAGCCGGTCGCTGATCCGGCCCTTCATGGAGAACCGGCTCGCCACCTGGAGCTGGCTGTCCGCCAGCAGGGACACCGCCCACAGCGGCTGCTCCGCGAGCAGGTCGTCCATCCGGGACCCCTCGCGCACGCTCACCAGGACCAGCGGCGGGTCCAGGGACACCGACATGAAGGCGGTGGCCGTCATGCCGGCGTCCTCGCCGCGCGGCCCGTCGGCGGTCAGGGGCGGCTCGTGGGCGGTGATCAGGCACACGCCCGCCGCCATCCGGGACATGGCGGCGCGGAACTCGTCGTTGCTCACCCCTTCAGGATGGGGGGAGACGGGGGACGCAGGGGCGCAGGGCTGGGGTGCGGGGGTCGTTTTCGGCACGTACCGCACGCTAGTACGGTCGCCCTGTGGCGCACATCGGGCGCTGGTCCGAGCCGCGTCCCCACCGCAGGGACTAGGCCCGGGCGTATCGTTTGCTCACGGGAAGGCGGAGGAGTGCCCCTCGTCCTCAACAGGCCTGTACCACAGCAGTATTCATCTCATGTGACTTGAGTCACAGAGAGCAAGATTTGTTGACCCTGTGTACCTGCCGCACAGCTCACTGTGATTCAGTGGACGGGACACCGCAACGAAACGCCGATGACAAACCTGGAGTTGCTGTCGAGGTCTCGGGGAGAGCGAGCAATGGAGACCGAGTCGGAGCCGTACGTCCGTCTTGCGACCCTGCGGCAGCTGCACCAGGTGGTGGCCGAGCTCAACACGGCCCGGAGCCTGGCGGACACTCTGCAGACCGTCGTGGACGGCATCGTGCGCGGCCTCGGCTACGAGCTCGCCTGTGTCAACCTCGTACGCCCTGACGGCGATCTCGTCGTCGCCGCCTTCGCCGGGGACCCCGCCGCCGAGGCCCTCATCACCGGCCGTGTCGGCTCCCGTGCCGCCTGGGAGCGCCGCCTGACCATGGGCGAGGAGTGGGACGGACTGCGCTTCATCCCGCACACCGAGGGCTGGGTCCTGCTGGAGGACGACGTGCCCCAGTGGCATACGGAAGGACCCGATCCGCGCTTCGAGGACGAGTGGCACCCCGAGGACCGGCTCTACGCCCCGATGTATGCGACGGGCGGGGAACTCCTGGGTGTCATCTCGGTGGACAGACCGCGCAACGGCCGGCGCCCCGGCGCGTGGGGCCGCGAGGCGCTCCAGATGTACGCCTTCCAGGCGGCCATTGCGATCAGCAACGCGCGCCTGCGCGCGAACATGCAGCGGGCCCTCGTCCGGCTGGAGCGCGAGCAGCAGGCGCTGCGGGCCAGTGAGGAGTCGTTCCGGCAGGCCTTCGAGTACGCGCCGAGCGGCATGGCCATCGCCGAGATGGGCGGCGACCAGCACGGCCGGCTGCTGAGGACCAACGACGCCCTCTGCCGCCTGCTCGGGCGGCCCGCGTCCGTGCTGCGCCGGTACTCCTTCTCCGACCTCGTCCACCCCGAGGACATCGGCACCCTCCTGCGCACCTCGGCCGAGGGCGGCCGTGCCGAACTGCGGCTGGGGCGGCGCGACGGGACGTACGTGTGGGTCTCGCTGCGCAACTCGGTCGTCGCCGACGCCGCCGACGGGCCGCGGTTCCTGCTCACCCACGTCGAGGACATCGAGGAGCGCAAGCGGCACGAGCTCCAGCTCGCCCACCGCGCCAGCCACGACTCCCTCACCGGGCTGCCCAACAGCGCCGAGCTGCGCGCCCGGCTCGGCGCACGGCTGTGCCGGCGCCCCCAGTCGGTGCGGGCCGGTGCGGTGGAGGCGCTGGACGCGGCCTTCGAAGGCCGGCCGGAGGGCGTCGGGACCGGCGAGCACGGCTACGACGGCTACGCCGCGGCCGCCGTCCCGGCCGGACCGGGACCCGGCGGCGAGGGCTTCGACTTCCCCGCCGGCTTTCCCGGGCAGCCCGAGGGCCCGTACGACCACCACGTGCACACCGTCGCCCCCGCCTCGGACATCGACGACGGCACGAAGGGCCTCGCGGTGCTCTTCTGCGACCTCGACGGCTTCAAGTCGATCAACGACCGGTTCGGGCACCACACCGGCGACGCCGTCCTGATCGAGGTGGCCCGGCGGCTGACGACCGGCGTCCGGGACGGCGACACGGTCGCCCGGCTCGGCGGTGACGAGTTCGTCGTCCTCGCCGACGGCCTCGGCGCCGCCGACGCCGCCGATCTCGCCGTGCGGCTGCGCAACGCGATCATCCCGCCCATCCGGGTGGACGGCCGGGCCGTGCGCGTCGGCGCGAGTTTCGGCATCGGCTGGGCCAGCTGCGGGATGTCCGCCGACGAGGTCCTGCGCTCCGCCGACCAGCGCATGTACATCGAGAAGAGGTCCCGCTCCAAGGCCCACCGCCGGGCCGGTTGACCGGATCGGCCACCCGTGGGCGCACGTGTTCGGGGTAGGCTCCCGTGGGTCGAAAGGAGTGACCTGCGATGACGACGCCCGCGAACAACGGCCCGCACGGTGGGGCGAACCAGCCCGAGGGCGATGACCCGTTCGGCTACCTCTACGCGGACGGCCAGGCCGCCGGAGCCACCCCGCCCGGTCAGGGCGGCGGGTACGGCTACCCCGGCCCCGCGGTCGGAGGACAGCCCGGCGCGCAGCCCGGCGTCCCCCGCACCTCGTACAACCAGGTGCGCACGGTCGGCGAGCGGACGTACGGCGGCCAGCGCGGCGCCGTCCCCCAGCAGCAGCCCCCACAGGCCTACCAGGCCCAGTACCAGGCCCCCGAGGCCCTCCGGGCGAACGGCTACGGGGTCCCGCAGCAGCCGTCCCCCCAGTCCCAGACCCAGCAGATTCCCCCGTCGGGCGGCCGCGGACGCGGCAACGGCGGCGGCGGCTCCAGCCGCAAGGGCATACTCATCGCGGCGGTAGCCGTGGTGGCCGCGGTCGCGATCGGCATCGGCGCGGCGGTCGTCTTCGGCAAGGACAAGGACAAGGCCGACAAGAACCAGGCGACGGGCCCGTCCGTGTCGACGGCCCCGAAGCAGCCCGACGGCTCCCCGGAGCCGAGTGCGTCGCCGGTGGCGTCGCAGAGCCCGCTACCGAAGGCGGACTTCTCCGGTGCGGGCATGTCCCTCACGGGTGGCGCCTCCCTGCAGACCACCGTGCCCGGCGCGAAGAGCGCGGGCGGACAGTACGTGGGCGGCCTGAGCACGATAGGTGCAGCGGCGACGTGGACCGTGGAGGTGCCGCAGGCCGGGCGGTACAAGCTGAAGATGACCTACGGGGTGCCGGGCAAGGACGCCAACATGACGCTGGGCATCAACGGTGAGGCCCAGTCCCGCCCCGCCAACATGAAGAACTGGGCGAACGCGAAGCCGGGAGACTGGGCCAACGGCTGGACCAACACCTACTCGCTCGTTGAACTCAAGCAGGGCACGAACCAGATCAAGCTCTCGTGCGAGGCGGGCAACTCATGCGAAGTGAACCTCGACCAGCTCTGGCTCGAGCGGGGCTGACCGCGCCCCTCACCCCCCGTTCGCCGGGACGGCCGTGACCTTCACCGACCCCCGTACCTCCGTGTAGGTGCGGGGGTCGAACTCTCCCGCCGCCGGGGCGTGGACCGTGGCCGTGGAGAGGGCTACCGCGCGGGTGAGGCGGTCCGGCCAGGCGAGGCCCTCCGCCAGGGCCGACAGGAGGCCCGCCACCGCCGAGTCGCCCGCGCCCGTCGGGTTGCCCTTCAGCGTGCGGGGCGGGGCGGCCTGCCAGGTTCCCTCGGGGGTGGCGGCCAGGAGGCCCTCGGGGCCCAGGGAGGTGACCACCGCGTGGGCGCCGCGCCGGCGGGCGTCGCGGGTGGCGGGGAGCGGGTCGCGCGAGCCCGTCAGCTCGGCCAGTTCGGCCGCGTTGGGCTTGATGATCTCCGGCCGGGCGGCGACCCCGCGGCGCAGCGCCTCGCCGCTGGTGTCCAGGAGCACGGGGGCGCCGGCCGCGCGGGCCGCCCGTACCAGGACCGCGTACGCCCCGACCGGCACGCCCGGCGGCAGGCTCCCGCACAGGGCCACCGCGCGCGCCCCGGCGACGAGTTCGGTGTACCGGGCGAGGAAGGACGACCATTCGGCGGCCGTGATCTGCGGGCCCGGCTCGTTGAACTGGGTGGTGTCGCCCGTGCTTTCGTCGACGACCGCCAGCGTGCGCCGGGTGGTGCCGGCGCAGGGGACGAGGGCGTCCACCACGCCGGGCGAGCCGGCGAGCAGGTCCCGTACGACCGCGCCGGCCGGGCCGCCCGCGAAGCCCGTCGCCGTCACCTCGTGGCCGAGCGCGGCGAGCACCCGGGCCACGTTCAGGCCCTTGCCGCCCGCCCGTTCGGTGACGGCGGTGACCCGGTGGGAGGTGTGCGGCAGCAGTCGCGGCACCCGGTGGGTGACGTCGAGCGCGGTGTTGAGCGTCACGGTGAGGATCATGGCCAGTCCCGGTCTTGGTGTGTGCCGGGATCATGCCAAATGGAGGGCGGCCAGCCCAGTCCTCCGGGCCGGTCGCCTCGCTTACGTACGGCTGAAGAGCCGGTTCAGCCCAGCGGGCTGACGATCCATTCGCCGCGCCGCATGACGCCCTTGACGTCGAAGTCCGTATCCAGGACCACCAGGTCGGCGTACTTGCCGGGCTCCAGCGAGCCGACCTCCCCGTAGAGGCCGAGCAGCTTCGCCGGGTTGGCGGAGATCGCCTGCACCACGGACTCGACGGGCAGCCGGTCGACCGTCACCGACCGCTTGAAGGCCGTGTCCAGGGTGAGGGTGGAGCCCGCGATGGAGCCGCCCTCCACGAGCCGGGCGACCCCGTCCCTGACCTCCACCTCCAGCGGGCCCAGGTGGTAGGTGCCGTCGCCGAAGCCGGCCGCGTCCATCGCGTCGGTGATCAGCGCGACGCGGTGGGCGCCCGCGTGGTGGAAGGCCAGCTCCAGCATCGCCGGGTGCAGGTGGGTGCCGTCGTTGATCAGCTCGACGGTGACCCGCTCGTCCTCCAGTAGCGCAGCGATCGGGCCGGGGGCGCGGTGCTCCAGGCCGGGCATCGCGTTGTACAGGTGGGTGGCGACGGTCGCGCCCGCGTCGATGGCCTGGCGCGTCTGGTCGTACGTGGAGTCCGTGTGGCCGATCGCCGCGATCACGCCCTGCTCGGCGAGCAGGCGTACGGAGTCCAGCCCGCCCGGCAGCTCGGTGGCGAGGGTGACCATGCGGGCGGCGCCGTGCGCGGCGTCGACCAGCTTGCGGACCTCGGCCGGGTCGGGGTCGCGCAGCAGGTCCTCCTTGTGCGCGCCCTTGCGGCAGGGGTTGATGAACGGGCCCTCGAAGTGGACGCCGGCGATCTCGCCCTGCTGCGTGAGCTCGGCGAGCAGCGCGGCGCGGCGGGCCAGCTCGTCGAGGCCGCCGGTGACGGTGGAGGCGACGAGGGTGGTCGTGCCGTGCTCGCGGTGGGTCCGTACGCCGGTCAGGACCTCCTCGGCGGTGCCGGAGGTGAAGGAGGCGCCGCCGCCGCCGTGGTTGTGCATGTCCACGAAGCCGGGGACGATCCAGTGCCCGGACAGGTCGACGGTGCGCGCGTCCTCGTGGGCGCTGCCCGCGATCCGCGCGCCTTCGACGATGACGCGGCCGCCCGCCACGATCCCGGTGGGCAGCACCACCCTGGCGCCGGAGAGAACGGTGCTCTGTGTGCGTCCGGACATCAGGCAGGTACCTCCGTGGCGAGTAGGTCCCAGGCGAGCAGCCCTGCGCCCAGGCATCCGGCGGTGTCCCCGAGGGCGGCCGGAACGATCTCGGGCAGCCGCTGGAACGTCACGCGTTCCCCGACGGCCGCCCGCAGTGGTGTGAACAAGGTTTCCCCCGCCTCGGCGAGCCCGCCACCGATGATCAGCGTGCTCGGGTCCAGCAGGGTGATCGCGGTGACCAGCCCGTCGGCGAGCGCGGCGATGGCGCTCAGCCAGACCTCCTCGGCGCGTACGTCGCCCGACTCCACGGCCTTGGCGCAGTCCGCCGCGTCCGCCTCGGGGTCGCCGGAGGCGGCCGCCCAGGCGCGCGAGACGGCGGAGGCGGAGGCCAGGGTCTCCAGGCAGCCGTGCCGGCCGCAGCCGCAGGCGGGTCCACCGGGGCGGACCACGATGTGGCCGATCTCGCCGGCGTAGCCGTGGGCGCCGGCCTCGATGCGGCCGGCGATGCCGATGGCGCCGGCGATGCCGGTGCCGAGGGGGACGAACAGGAAGCGGTCGGCGCCCCGGCCGGCGCCGATGCGGCCCTCGGCGAGCCCGCCCGTGCGGACGTCGTGGCCCAGGGCCACCGGGATGCCGCCGAGGCGCGCGCTGAGCAGCTCGCGCATCGGTACGTCGCGCCAGCCCAGGTTCGCCGCGTACACGGCGATGCCGCGCTCGGCGTCCACGATGCCCGGGACGGCGACCCCGGCGGCCGAGGCGGCCGTGCCGAAGCGCTCCCGGCCGAGGCCGAGGAGCTCGGCGGCGAAGTCCAGGATCGTCTCGACGACGGCTTCGGCGCCCCGCTCGCGGCCGGTGGCGCGGCGCGCCTCGTGCAGCAGGGTGCCGTCTCCGGCGATGAGGGCGGCCTTCATCCCGGTGCCGCCCACATCAAGGGCGATGACGTGTTTCACGGGTTTCACAGAGGACAGTCTCGCGTGCTCGAAGGGGAAAGGTCTAGTCCATTGGGCGGGATTGTTGAGCGGCCATACAAATCCGGAAGCCCTGTTCCGGCGCGTTCGGAGACAGTTTCGAAACAGTCCGCGCGTGACCCCGCCGCCGGATGTGGAAGAGCCGCCAAAGTGGTGTAGACCTTACGTCGGATCGTACGTACAACCTGGGATGGATCGAGAACTGTGAAGGGCCGTTACCTGAGGCTGGCCGCGTCCGGCGCCGCACTGTGGCTGACCGGCGTGGCGCTGACGGGCTGTGGGACCGTGTCGGGCCTCGCCGGGGACAACGAGGTGACCCTGCGGGTCGTGGCGGCCGACTACGGCGACAATCCGCAGAACTCCTCCACCGGCTACTGGAAGAACCTCGCCGCCGCCTTCGAGAAGGACAACCCCGGCGTCAAGGTCGAGGTCAGCGTCTACTCCTGGTCGGAGGTCGACGCCAAGGTCGCCGCGATGGTCAAGGCCGGCAAGGCCCCCGACATCGCCCAGATCGGCGCCTACGCCGATTACGCCGAGGCCGGCAAGCTCTACACCGCCGACGAGCTGCTCTCCGTGAAGACCGAGGCCGACTTCCTCGCCCCGCTCGCCGACGCGGGCAAGGTCCGGCGCGTCCAGTACGGCATGCCGTTCGTGGCCAGCACCCGGCTGCTCTTCTACAACACCAAGCTCCTCGGCGACGCCGGCGTCATCCCCAAGGACGGCTCCACCCCGTGGCAGCCCAAGAGCTGGGCCGACGTCGAGGCGGCCGCCAGGAAGCTCAAGGCCGCGAACGTCCCCACCCCCTTCGCCCTGCCCCTGGGCCGCGAGGAGGCCCAGGCCGAGACGATGATGTGGATGCTCTCCGGCGGCGGCGGCTACACCGACAACGAGGAGGCGTACGCGATCGACGCCCCCGAGAACATCAAGACCTTCGAGTTCCTGCGCGACCGGATGGTCGGCCAGGGCCTCACCGGCCCCGTCGAGCCCGGCAAGCTCGACCGGCAGGCCGCCTTCGACGGCTTCACCCGGGGCGAGGTCGGCATGCTCAACGGCCACCCGACGCTGCTCAAGCAGGCCGCCGGCAAGGGCGTGAAGTTCGGCATGGTCGCCATGCCCACGGCGGACGGCACCGACCACTCCACGATGGGCGTCGCGGACTGGGTGATGGCCTTCAAGAACGGCCACAAGAAGGAAGCCGGGAAGTTCCTCGACCAGCTGTACTCGGCGAAGAACGTGACCACCTTCACCAGCACCTACGACCTGCTGCCGGTCACGACCAGCGGCTACCGCGCGATGGAGGCCGCGAACGGCGGCGCCGCGACCCAGCTGCGCACCTTCCTGACCGCCCTGCCCAACGCCCGCCTGTACCCGGTGGGCAAGAAGTCCTGGGCCGGGGTCAGCGAGGACGTGAAGCAGAACATCGGCAAGGCGGTCCAGCCGGGCGGCCAGTCGGCGAAGGTCCTGGAACAGATCGCGGACGCGGCCCGCAAGGCGGACGGGGAGAAGTAGGCTCCCGCGGCATCCGGCATCCGGCATCCGGCATCCGGCATCCGGCATCCGGCATCCGGCATCCGGCATCCGGGCGGCCGGCGATTCGGCAGCGGCCGGCCCCCGCGGCCGCCCGGGGCGCTGTCGGGGGCGCTGTCGGCGGGCGGCGTTAGTCTGGCCGTATGACAGACGGCGGCCAGGCGGGTGAGGCGGGCACGGCGGCGGAGACGGCCGAGGCCCGTCCGACCGACGCCGGGGCCGGAGCGGGTTCCGCCGGGGCCGCGGAGCGTTCCGCCGAGGCCGCGCCGGGGCGGCTGAGCGCCGCAGAGGCCGCGGTGCTCGCGTACGAGGGCCGCAGCTGGCCGGGGCCCGGAGCCAAGGAGCGCGCGATACGCGAAGGGCTCGGGCTGAGCCCTGTCCGGTACTACCAGCTGCTCAACGCCCTGATGGACGACCCCCGGGCCCTCGCCCACGCCCCCGGCACCGTCAACCGGCTCCGCCGCATCCGCGAGGCCCAGCGGGCCCGGCGGTAGGTCCGGGGCCGGTTGCCGCGGCGGAGCCGGCGGCGGCCGCGGCGGGGGTTCCCGTGCTGGATCGCGGCTGGAGGGTCTGGGCGGGGTCCCCACGGCGCCGGTAGGGTCGTCCGCATGGGGAGCCATCCGCACGATCCGCCGATGCCCGTGCCCGCCACCGCAGCCGGACGCGAGGGACTCGAAGCCCTCCTCCGCACACCCCGCAGAGCCGTCGTCGCCCTCGACTTCGACGGCACCCTCGCCGACATCGTGCCCGACCCCGACCAGGCCCGCGCACACCCGGACGCCGTACCCGCGATCGCCGCACTGGCCCCCGAGGTGGCGGCCGTCGCCGTGGTCACCGGCCGCCCCGCCGGGGTCGCCGTCCGCTACGGAGGCTTCGCCGGCGTGTCCGGGCTGGAGCACCTGGTGGTCCTGGGCCACTACGGGGCCGAGCGCTGGGACGCCGTCACCGGTGTCGTGCACGCCCCCGCCGCACACCCCGGGGTGGCGGCGGTACGGGCCGAGCTGCCCGGCTTCCTCGACGCGATCGGGGCGTGGCGCGGGACCTGGATCGAGGAGAAGGGCCGGGCCCTGGCCGTCCACACCCGGCGCGCGGAGGACCCCGAGGCCGCGTTCGAGGCGCTGCGGGAGCCCCTCGCGGAGCTCGCCGCCCGCCACGGGCTGATCGTCGAGCCGGGCCGGGCCGTCCTGGAACTGCGGCCGCCGGGGATGGACAAGGGCGTCGCCCTGACGGAGTTCCTGCGGGAGCGCGACGCGGGGCCGGTCCTGTACGCGGGGGACGACCTGGGCGACCTCGCGGCGTACGCGGCGGTCGAGAAGCGCAGGGCGGAGGGCCTCCCGGGCCTCCTGGTGTGCAGCGGCTCCGCGGAGGTCCCGGAACTCGCGGCCCGCGCCGACCTGGTCCTCCCGGGCCCCGCCGCGGTGGCGGCGTTCCTGTCGCAACTGGCGGGGGCGCTGCGGGGGTAGGGGGGGTACGGGGCTCGCGGTGCGGGCCGGCCACCGCCCCTTGAGGGGCAGACGGCCGGCCCTCACCGCACTCCGCCCGGCCTCAGTTCCCCAGGGCCTCCAGCTGTGCCGTGAGCCAGGCCGCCGGGGGGAGGGCCGTGGCGGCTGCCGCGAGGCGTTTCGTGCGGGCCGTGCGTTCCTCATGCGGCATCGAGAGGGCCGCGTGCAGGGCTTCGGCCGTGGCCGTGACGTCGTACGGGTTCACCGTCAGCGCGTCCTGGTGAAGTTCCTCGTACGCCCCCGCCCCCGTCGACAGGACCAGCACGCACCCCGCCTCGGATACCACCGGGATCTCCTTCGCGACCAGGTTCATGCCGTCGCGCACCGGGTTGATCAGGGCCACGTCCGCCATCCGGTACACCGCCAGCGACCGGTCGAAGTCGTCCTGCACGGACATCAGCACCGGCTCCCAGTCCGCCGTCCCGAACGCCGCGTTGATCTCCGCCGCCAGGTCCGCGACGGCGGCCGTGTAGCTGCGGTAGACCTCCAGGTCCTGGCGGGAGGGGTAGGCCGAGGCCAGGTGGACGACCCGGCCCCGCCATTCGGGGTGGGCGGTCAGCAGTTCCCGGTAGGCGAGCAGGCCGCGCAGGATGTTCTTCGACAGTTCCGTGCGGTCCACGCGGACGATGGTCCGGCGGTCGCCGACCTCGGCGCGGAGCGCGGCCAGCTTCGCGTCGACCTCGGGGCGGTGGGCGAGCGCCCGCAGGTCGTCCCCGTCCACGCCCAGGGGGTACTGGCCCACGCCGGTGAAGCGGGTCTCCCCGTACCGGCCGTCCTCCGCCAGCCTGCGGTGGTGCACCCCGCCCGGGTGGTCCTCCCGGGGGACGAACCCGTCCGCGACGCCGTGGACGTCGTCGAAGGTGGCGCCGCTGATGAAGGCGGCGGCCCAGGCCGCGGTGTGGAAGCCCAGCTGGTCGGCGCCGAGCATCCCCCACACCAGCCGGCTGCGGATGTCGTCCGGGAGCATGTGCAGGAAGTCGGTCGAGGCCCACGGCGTGTGCGTGAAGTGCGCGATCCGCAGGTCCGGGCGCAGCTCCCGCAGGGCCCCCGGGACCAGGGCCAGGTGGTAGTCCTGGACCAGGACGCGGGCGCCTTCCGCCGCCTCCTGCGCGAGCGCTTCGGCGAAGGCCTGGTTGTAGGTGGTGTACGCGTCCCAGCGCCGCCGGAACTCCGCGTCGAAGACGGGCTCGCGCGGGATGTCGTAGAGGTGGTGGTGGGTGAACCAGAGCACCGAGTTCGCGATGCCGTTGTACGCGTCGTGGTAGACCTCGGGATCGATGTCCAGCATCCGCACGCCGGGCTCGGAGACCCCGCGCCGGACGGCCTCGCGGTCGGCGTCGGAGAGGGGCGCGCAGATCCACAGGGCCCCGGGCTGCGCCGCGAGGGCCGCGGACAGGCCGGAGACCAGACCGCCCCCGCCGCGCCGGGCGGTGAGCGTGCCGTCGGCGGCGAGGGCGTACGAGAGCGGGCCGCGGTTGGCGGCGACGAGTACCTGAGAAGCCATGCCGCGAACCTAGCCCGGGGTCTCCTCGCTCAAACGTCCGGGAAATGACCGGTTCGTCACGTACCGGTCACGGGGGCCCCGCTTTCCGCCTCACGCCACGCGCCGGACCGCGTACTCCTCGATCTCCAGCATCGGCGGCCGCTCCTCGGTGTCCACGGGGTAGGTGCGCGGAACGAACCCGTCCGGCCCCCTCTCGAACTGGGTGAGCTCCGGCCGTACGAGGTGGGCGCGCGAGAGCCGCAGCTGTGCGGTGCGGTAGATGGCGGCGGCCATCCGGCCCAAAGCCTGTCCGTTCTGGTGCCGGTGGAGGCGGACGCCGACGTCGACCTGGGCCAGCGCGTCCAGTCCGACGGTGTGCAGGGCGTCGACCAGCAGGCCGAGCTCGACCCCGTAGCCGACGGGGAACGGCAGGCGTTCCAGCAGGGAGCGGCGTACGGCGTACTCGCCGCCCAGGGGCTGGACGAAGCCGGCCAGCTGCGGCCAGTGGAGGTTGAGGAGGGGGCGGGCCACCAGTTCCGTGACGCGTCCGCCCTGGCCGGGGGCGTCCCCCAGCGGGCGGTCGTACATCGCCTTGACGAACTGCACCTGCGGGTCGGTGAGCAGCGGGCCGACGATGCCGGAGACGAAGGCGGACGAGAAGTCGCGCAGGTCGGCGTCAACGAAGCAGACGACCTCGCCGGTGGTGGCGAGCAGGGAGCGCCAGAGCACCTCGCCCTTGCCGCGCACGGCGGGGACGCGGGGGAGGATCTCGTCCCGGTGGACCACGCGGGCGCCGGCCTTCGCGGCGACCTCGGCCGTACGGTCGCTCGACCCGGAGTCGACGACGACCAGCTCGTCCACCAGGGGGACCGGCAGGCCCTCGACGAGGTCGCGCCGGATCACCTCCACGATCTCCCCGACCGTGGCCTCCTCGTCGAGGGCCGGCAGGACCACGCTCACGGTGGTCCCGGCCGCCCGTTTCCGCTCCAGCAGCTGGTCGAGCGGTCGGTCGGCGGCGGACCAGGAGCGGTCGGCCAGCCAGCGCTCCACCTCATCCAGCACCCTCGGTACTCCCTGGTCACTCGGAGGCGGCGTCACACCCGGCGGATTTGGGCCGAATTGTGATCCATCTCGCGGTTCGGACAGCCGTCTCAAGCGGCCGCCCCTTCAGTTACAGTCTTGAACAACGCGAAGGTCCACCGCATGCCGGGGGTCTTCGCGAACAAACGCACCGGCGCGCCATCGAGCGCGTGTGCCGGTGCCATACCGCTCATCCAGAGGGGCAGAGGGACACGGCCCGTTGAAGCCCCGGCAACCCTCCAGTCGGTTCTCGCTCGCGCGGGGCCCCGGCTAGGGAAGGTGCCAATTCCGTCTCATGGCGAAGTGCGCCATGGGGAAGATGAGGAGAAAGGGCCTCGCCATCATGGCTGCACAGACTGTCGCCACTTCCGCCACTCCCGGATCCGTCGATCTCGGCCCCGCCACCGGCCTTTCCTGTCGTGAGTGCGGTACCCGCTTCGAGCTCGGCCCCATCTTCGCCTGCGTCGAGTGTTTCGGTCCGCTGGAGGTCGCCTACGAGCTGCCGGCCGGCGACCCGGAGGCCCTGCGCGCGGCGATCGAGGCCGGCCCGAACAACATCTGGCGCTACGCGCCGCTGCTGCCCGTCCCCGCGGACGTGGCCTCCAAGCCCAGCCTGAACCCCGGCTTCACCCAGCTGGTGGACGCCGCGAACCTGGCCAAGGAGCTGGGCGTCACCGGCAAGCTGTACGTCAAGGACGACTCCGGCAACCCGACGCACTCCTTCAAGGACCGCGTCGTCGCGATCGCCGTCGAGGCAGCCCGCGCCTTCGGCTACACCACCCTCTCCTGCTCCTCCACCGGCAACCTGGCCGGAGCCGTCGGCGCCGCGGCCGCCCGCGCCGGCTTCCGCTCCTGCGTGTTCATCCCGCACGACCTGGAGCAGGGCAAGGTCGTCATGGCCGGTGTCTACGGTGGCGACCTGGTCGGCATCGAGGGCAACTACGACGACGTCAACCGCTTCTGCTCCGAGCTCATCGGCGACCCGCTGGGCGAGGGCTGGGGCTTCGTCAACGTCAACCTGCGCCCTTACTACGGCGAGGGCTCCAAGACCCTCGCCTACGAGATCTGCGAGCAGCTCGGCTGGCAGCTGCCCGACCAGATCGTCATCCCGATCGCCTCCGGCTCGCAGCTCACCAAGATCGACAAGGGTCTGCAGGAGCTGATCAGGCTCGGTCTGGTCGAGGACAGGCCCTACAAGATCTTCGGCGCCCAGGCCGAGGGCTGCTCCCCGGTGTCGACCGCCTTCAAGGCCGGCCACGACGTGGTCCGCCCGCAGAAGCCGAACACGATCGCCAAGTCCCTGGCCATCGGCAACCCGGCGGACGGCCCGTACGTGCTCGACATCGCGCGCCGCACCGGCGGTTTCGTCGAGGACGTCACCGACGAGCAGGTCGTCGAGGCCATCAGGATCCTGGCGCGGACCGAGGGCATCTTCGCCGAGACCGCGGGCGGCGTGACCGTCGGCGTGACGAAGAAGCTCATCGAGAACGGGCAGCTCGACCCCTCGCTGACCACCGTGGTCCTCAACACCGGTGACGGCCTCAAGACCCTGGAAGCGGTGTCCGGCACCGGCCAGACCGCCACCATCCGCCCGAGCCTGGACGCGTTCCGCGCCGCCGGCCTGGCCTGACCCTTCCCCAGCACTCCACGGAAAGGCGGTAGCGCCATGAGCGTCAACGTCCGCATCCCCACCATCCTGCGCACCTACACCGGCGGCGCCGCCGAGGTCCCGGCCGAGGGGGCAACCCTCGCCGAGGTCATCGACTCCCTGGAGGCGAACCACCCGGGGATCGCCGCGCGCGTCCTGGACGACCAGGGCAGGCTGCGCCGCTTCGTGAACGTCTACGTCAACGACGACGACGTGCGCTTCGAGGGCGGCCTGCAGGCGGCGACGCCGGACGGCGCCGGCGTCTCGATCATCCCCGCCGTGGCGGGCGGCTGCTGATCCCGGGAATCTGAATTGCCCCCTCCGCTAAAAGTGGAGGGGGCAATTCTGCTTGGTTGGGCGCGGTAGAGTTGGGGAAGTCCCCTCCGCTGTTCTTGCCCGCCGCATATGAACGGGCTGCGGGAGGGTTGACATTGAGTCAACATGCGTGTGCCTTTTGGGGCGTTGGTGAGGGTTGTCTGGCCCGACTTGCCCAGGAATAGGCCAAATTTTCAGCCCATTTCCCCTTTTGCGCGTGTCCAGATTTCTCGTCGGAATGACCTGTTGCAGACAGCAGCGGTGCAGATACATTCAGCCCCGGTCGAGGCGTTCCGGCGCAAGTTCTGACCCGGGTCCGCGAAGTGCGGACCTGCGCAAGGGCCAGTAATAGGGGAGTTAGGCATGGCTCAGGGCACCGTCAAGTGGTTCAACGCGGAGAAGGGCTACGGCTTCATCGCGGTCGACGGTGGTGCGGATGTGTTCGTCCACTACAGCGCCATCCAGATGGACGGGTACCGCACCCTTGAAGAGGGTCAGCGTGTCGAGTTCGAGATCTCGCAGGGCCAGAAGGGTCCGCAGGCGGACATGGTCAAGCTCGCGGCCGGCTGAGTCGAAGCGCGATCGGCCACCGACGCACGCACCAACACGTGAGGGGCCCACATCCCGGACGGGATGCGGGCCCCTCACGTATGTCCGGGTTCGTAGGTCCCGGCCCGGCATGGCTCGAAGCCGCTTGCACTCGTGGGGGCCGAGTGCTAATCATTGGCGTTAGCACTCTCCGGGTGAGAGTGCTACAAGACGAGGACCGGGCCGGTGAGGCCCGCAGGGTCCGGCGGGAAGGAACCGCCGGGTCGGCAGGCCGTCCGTCGCGGGCGCGGGCGCGGTCCGGAGCAATCCACCCTCCCCTGGTGCCTGGCGGCGCGGGGGGAACCCCAGTCCTGGAGGACCACTTCAGATGGCCAAGATCATTTCGTTCAACGAGGAGGCCCGGCGCGGTCTCGAGCGTGGCATGAACCAGCTCGCCGACGCCGTCAAGGTCACCCTTGGCCCCAAGGGTCGCAACGTCGTCCTTGAGAAGAAGTGGGGTGCGCCCACGATCACCAACGACGGCGTCTCCATCGCCAAGGAGATCGAGCTCGAGGACCCCTACGAGAAGATCGGCGCCGAGCTGGTCAAGGAAGTCGCCAAGAAGACGGACGACGTCGCCGGCGACGGTACGACCACCGCCACCGTCCTCGCTCAGGCGCTCGTCCGCGAGGGTCTGCGCAACGTGGCCGCCGGCGCCAACCCGATGGCCCTCAAGCGTGGTATCGAGAAGGCCGTCGAGGCCGTCTCCGCCGCCCTGCTCGCCCAGGCCAAGGATGTCGAGACCAAGGAGCAGATCGCTTCCACGGCCTCCATCTCCGCCGCCGACACCCAGATCGGCGAGCTCATCGCCGAGGCCATGGACAAGGTCGGCAAGGAAGGCGTCATCACCGTCGAGGAGTCCCAGACCTTCGGTCTGGAGCTGGAGCTCACCGAGGGCATGCGCTTCGACAAGGGCTACATCTCGGCGTACTTCGCCACCGACATGGAGCGTATGGAGGCGTCGCTCGACGACCCGTACATCCTGATCGTCAACTCCAAGATCGGCTCGGTCAAGGACCTGCTGCCGCTCCTGGAGAAGGTCATGCAGTCCGGCAAGCCGCTGCTGATCATCGCCGAGGACGTCGAGGGCGAGGCCCTGTCGACCCTGGTCGTCAACAAGATCCGCGGCACCTTCAAGTCCGTCGCCGTCAAGGCCCCGGGCTTCGGCGACCGCCGCAAGGCCATGCTCGGTGACATCGCCATCCTCACGGGCGGCACGGTCATCTCCGAGGAGGTCGGCCTCAAGCTGGAGAACGCCGGTCTCGACCTGCTCGGCCGCGCCCGCAAGGTCGTCATCACCAAGGACGAGACCACCATCGTCGACGGTGCCGGTGACAGCGACCAGGTCCAGGGCCGCGTCAACCAGATCCGCGCCGAGATCGAGAACTCCGACTCGGACTACGACCGCGAGAAGCTCCAGGAGCGCCTCGCGAAGCTGGCCGGCGGCGTGGCCGTCATCAAGGCCGGTGCCGCGACCGAGGTCGAGCTCAAGGAGCGCAAGCACCGCATCGAGGACGCCGTCCGCAACGCGAAGGCGGCCGTCGAGGAGGGCATCGTCGCCGGCGGTGGCGTGGCCCTGCTCCAGGCCTCCTCGGTCTTCGAGAAGCTGGAGCTCTCGGGTGACGAGGCGACCGGCGCCAACGCCGTGAAGCTCGCGCTGGAGGCCCCGCTGAAGCAGATCGCCGTCAACGGTGGTCTCGAGGGCGGCGTCGTCGTGGAGAAGGTGCGCAACCTGGCCGTCGGCCACGGTCTGAACGCCGCCACGGGCGAGTACGTCGACATGATCGCCGAGGGCATCATCGACCCGGCGAAGGTGACGCGCTCCGCGCTGCAGAACGCCGCGTCCATCGCCGCGCTCTTCCTGACCACCGAGGCCGTCATCGCCGACAAGCCGGAGAAGGCCGCCGCCGCTCCGGGCGGCATGCCGGGCGGTGACATGGACTTCTGATCGGCCCCCGGCTGATCGGCTGTTCTCGAACGAGGGCGGCACCCCTTCCCGGCGGAGGGGGTGCCGCCCTCGGGCGTTTCCGGGGCGGACTCAGCGGGCGTAGTCCTTGAGCTTCTCGGTGTCCAGCGTGATCCCCACGGGGGCGGGCAGCGTGACCGTCTTCCCGTAGGCGTACGAGACGGACCGCCGGTACATCCCGTCCTCGGGGTCGCTGTGGACGGTGAGCACGTCCTCGTCCCGGTCGACGAGGAGGAACACCGGGATGCCCGCCTGGGCGTACGCGGTGCGCTTCTCGCGCCGGTCGCGCCGGTCGGTATCAGGGTCGAAGGACGTGACCTCCACGACCATCAGCGTCCCGGCCGGATCCGCCCACTCGCCTTCCTGCGCGGCGTAGTGGTCGTACGGCGCGAGCGCGCCGTCCGCGCGGGCCCGCCCGGTGCGGTAGCTCTCCACCTTCAGCCCCTGCTCGGGGTAGAGGGCGAGCTCCGGGCGCTGCCGCATGCACTGGCGCAGCAGCCACATCACGATGGCGCCGTGGCGCTGATCGGGCAACGGCTTGACTCCGAGCTTTCCGTTGATGAATTCGAGCGTGACCGTCTCGGGCGCGCGGCGGGCCAGCGTCTCGAAGTCCTCCAGGGACATCTGGGCGTGTGCGGCGGTGCTGGGGGTCATGGGGTCGCCTCCTCGACACCATGGTGCCCGGGTTCGGCGCCGGTGGAGCGGGGGACTGGTCATCGGCGGTTCCCTTCGCGGATGCGGGCCGCGTGGGCGCGGACCTCGGCCGGGGTGAGGGTCGGGGTGAAGACCGGCGGCCGGGTGCCTCCGGGGCGGCAGGCGCGGCAGCGGCCTTCGGCGAAGGCGGCGGGCGGGCCGGGCGCGCGGCATTCGGTGCACTCGACGCGGACCGGGGGTGCCGCTGCCGGGGCCGGGGCGGGCGGTGCGGCGGGGAGTTTGGACTCCAGGCGCTTGCGGACCAGGGCCGCCGGGTGGTGGACCGGGGAGGGCAGACCGGCGGTGAGGGCGAGCCGGATGCGGTCGGGGCTGACGCCCCGGGCCAGCCAGGGCACGAGGAGCGGGGCGAGGGCCGCGCAGTCGGCCTTGGAGAGCGCGAGGGCGGGGGCGGAGCGGCCGAGCGAGGCGAGGATGCCGTACGCGTCGGCGGCGGGCAGGGCCGGTACCGGGGGTGGTGGCGGGGGTGCGGGGAGCGCCGCGGACGGCCGCGGGGCGGGGGCCACGCCTCCGGCTGGTGCCGGGTGCGGGACCGGGGGCGGAGCCGGTACCGGGACCGAAGCCGGTGCCCGGGGCGGCAGGGCCGGTACGAGGGCTGGGGCCGAAGCCGAAGCCGGGGGCGGGGCCGGTGAGGGTGGTGGCGGGGCGGCCGGTGCGGGGGAATCCCTCCGGGTGAACCGGGCCCACCAGACGCCGTCCCGTGGGGTGCGGGAGAAGTACGTACGGGTCACCCAGCGGGTCTCCGCCCCCGGCAGCCGCTGCCGTACCCGGTGCAGGTGTCCGGCGGTGGCCAGTCGGCTGAGGGCGGTGCGCAGGGCGCACTGGCCCCACAGGGGCAGGACGGCGGCGAGGGTCTTCACGCTGATGTCCGCGCCGTCCGGCAGGCGGTCGAGGTACCCGGCGACGGCCGCCTCCCGGGCCGGGAGGTGCGCGAAGTCGCGGGCGGTGCGGGGCGCTTGCTCCGGTGCGGCGATTTTGCCGTAGCCGGGCTTGGCGAGGGGGTGCGGGGCGGCACTAAGCTGGCTGTCATCCATGGGATCGCTTTTCTTGGGTTCGATCTCGTTGGTCAGGCCCTCGTGTGGTGTTGGCGCACCAGCGGGGGCCGATTTCTTTTCCAGCCGCAAGGTAGGGCCTGATGGCCCTGGGTGGCAAACCCGTCACAGATCGTCATCTCGCCTGGTATGGCCGCGGGTCGGGGAGGGTGGTGGGTGGTGGTGGGCTCCGCCCACCACCCATTCCACAGACAGGGCGCTCGGACTCCCGCTGCTTGAGCCCCGGGCGCCGACGGCCGCCCGCGGGGTGGGACGAAACGGCGCGGCAGGGCGGCGTTTGGTTGACTTGCCGGCATGAGCGACGGGAAGAGCGTGTTCATCAAGATCTGCGGGCTCAAGACGCCCGAGGACGTCGACGTGGCCGTGGCCGCCGGGGCCGACGCCGTCGGGTTCGTGCTCGCGCCTGGGAGCCCTCGTACCATCGGGGCCGACCTGGCGTGGGAGCTGGCCGCGCGGGTGCCGTCCGGGGTGCTCACCGTCGGCGTGTTCCGCGGACAGCCGCTGGAGGAGGTGCGCCGGCTCGCGCAGGAGAGCGGCGTACGCGGGGTGCAGCTGCACGGGGACGAGGGCATCGAGTACTACGAAGGGCTCCGAGCCCCGGGCCGGACCCTGCTGCGGGCCACCGCCGAGCACGTCGCGCGCTGCGGGGAGTACGGCGAGGACCTGCTGCTGATCGACGCCCCCGACCCCGGCTCCGGCAAGCCCTGGAACTGGGGTTCCGCGGATTTCACGGCGCCCGAGGGCCGCTGGCTGCTCGCCGGCGGGCTCGGTCCGGCCAACGTCCGCGAGGCCGTCCGGACCACCGGCGCCTGGGGAGTGGACGTCTCCAGCGGGGTGGAGCGGGAGCGCGGGGTGAAGTCGCCCGAGCTGATCCGCGCCTTCGTCAACGCTGCGAAATCATAGTATTACTCTGTGTGAGAACATTGGAGTGTTCGGCTGCCCGGCGGGGAGGACATCCGTATGGAATCGGACAACTCCGGATGGCTGCGCCGCCTGACCGGCCGCCTCCTCCCCGCCGCAGGCGGCGGGGGCCTGCCGGTGTTCACGCCGCGCAGCGCCCCCGTCTTCACCGCCGACTTCACCTCCCCCGCCCAATGGGTCGCCGGCCGATCCTGGGCCTATCCGAACGGCGGCCCGGTCAACCCGGGCGACAACAAGCTCGACCACCTCACCGCCGACCCCGCCTACAGCCGTAGCGGCACCTTCCGGGCGACCCGCCGCCCCGACGGCAACTGGGACACCGGGCTGCTCACCACCGAGGGCAGCGACCAGGACTTCATGGTCCGCACCGGTGACGTCCTGGAGGCCCGGGTCAAACTGCCGACGGCGACGGGCGCCTGGCCCGCGATCTGGACCTGGCGCGACGGCGGCCAGGAGATCGACGTCTTCGAGTACCACCCCGACAACCCCGACCTCCTGGAACTCTCCAACCACGTCCGCGACGCCCACCGCTACTACCGCGACCCGGCGATCCGGCCCGGTGCCTGGGTCGACCTGAGGACCGAGTTCGGGAGGTGGTCGGTCGTCTGGTGGGTCAACGGTGCCCGTGTCTTCTCCGACGGGCGGGGTGTGGCGCGCGGCTGGCGCGCGTACCTCATCGTCAACCTGTCGGTCTCCGCGGGCCGCTACCACCCGGCGCCCGGCCCGGGCCAGACCGAGATGTCGTACGAGGTGTCCGCGCTGCGGGTGTACCGGAGCTAGCGCCGTCCCGCCGGGCCCTTCCCCGCTCCCCGGGCGGCGGTGTGCCGGCCCGCCGATAATGGGTGCCGTGGACTCCCCGCGCAGCGCGACCCGGGCGAAGGCCACGGCCCGGCCCAAGGGGTCAGGCCTGGCGTTCTGGCCGTTCGGCGTACGGGCGGCCGTGCTCCTGGTCCCCGTCCTGCTGGTCGTCCTGGCCGTCGCCTGGGGCGCCGCGCGGACCTGGCTGGGCATGGAGTCCGTGTCGCCCGGGTGGGTGCTGCTGGCCATCGTCGCCCTGAGCCTGCTGCCCGTCCTGCTGGTGGTGCTCAGCGGGGTCGCCTCCGGCGGGGGGACCGTCGACCCGGGCACCGTCAAGATCGCCCTCACGGCGGCGGCCGGGTCCCGGAGGGGCCTGGCCGTCCCCCGGAACGTGGTCCCCGAGCGGGGCGTCTCCCTGGCCGGCTCCGGCGGGGCCGAGGCCGTCACCTCGCTGCGCGGCCTGCGCGGCACCGAGGTCGTCATCGTCGACCTGGAGGACGGCCACGCCTGGTGGGAGCACCGGCTGCTGCTCCTGTGCGCCGCCGCCGCCCGGCTCGGCCGGCCCGCGGTGGTCGTCTTCACCGCCCAGCGGCAGGGCAGGCCCGGCCAGTTCGTCGGCTGGGCGAGCCCGGCCGACCTCCTCCAGCGCCTCCAGGACGGCGACCCGGACCTGCGCAAGGCGTACCTGGAAGCCTCCGGCCAGGCCGCCGGGGTGCGGCTCGCCGAGGCGTCGGGGCCGGCGCCGTCGGCACGGCTGATGAAGGAGCTCGGTCTGGAGGGCATGCGCCGCCTGACCCATCCGCCGCCGCGCGACGCCCTCAACCCGTTCCTGGAGGAACAGCTGCTGGCCCGCGGCCTGGACCGGTTCGACACCGCGCCCGAGGAGATCGACGTCCCGCGGCTGCTGGCGCTGTTCACCCCGGTGCTGCACACGCGGGCGCTGGAGCACACCGACGACGACGCGGCCTGGCTCCGGGCGGCCCTCCTCGACGAGGGCGACTTCATCGCCTTCACCGACGCGGGCCGCTACACGGGCATCCTGTCGGGCGGCGCCGTGGCCCGTGCGGCGTTGCTGGCGCTGCTCCCGCCGGGGACGTAGTCCGTCCGGGTCCCGCCCTGTGCGCGGACCTCCCGGCGGCGGCCGGACGGGCGGAGCCGGTCCGGATGGGTGATGATGGTCCCATCGCCAACTCCGGTTGATGCGCGGCATCCCGGCCCGGCAATCCCGCCTTCGATGACATCCCATCGAGGTATTCCGATGAAGCCGAAACCTTTCACCAAGGCCGCCGCCCTGCTGTGCGGCCTCGTCATGATGGGCTCGACTCCGGCCGCCTTCGCGCTCACCCCCGCGGCCGTGGCGAAGTCCGCCGTCTGCCCCACGACCGACCCGCCGCCCGGTACGGGCTCGCAGGTCGGCGCGGCCGACGCCGACGCCCTCGTCCGTGCCCACAACGACGCGCGCCTGGCCGCCGTCCAGAAGTACAACCCCGGCCTCGCCCCGACCTCCGTCACCTGGAGCCCCAAGCTCGCCTGTGACGCGCAGGCCTGGGCGGACGACCCGGCGTCCAGCCAGGGCGGCGGGCTCCACCACAGCAGCCGTGCCACGAACGGCAACGAGGGCGAGAACCTCCTCAACTCCTCGCCCGGGCCGGCGCGCCCGATGCTGGCGATGGACCCCTCGGTGAGCTACAGCTGGATGGCCGAGAAGACCGCGTTCGACACCGACAAGAACGCCGTCGTCGACAGCAGCAACTACAAGGTCTGGGGCCACTATTCCCAGATCGTGTGGATGTCCCCCCAGTCGCCCACCACCCAGATCGGCTGCGGCGTGAAGGAGGGCGTGCCGGTGGGCGGCGGCACCGGGTGGATCCTGGTCTGCCGGTACGCGGCTGCGGGCAACATCCAGGGGCAGCGGGCGATCCCGTCCGGCAGCCCGGTTCCCCCGGTCCCACCGCCCCCGGCGCCCACCCAGCCCTTCCGGGGCACCAGTGCCGTCGTCCAGCACAACGGCCACCTGGACGTGTTCTGGGTCGGGCCCGATGGTTCGGTGCGGTCGCAGTGGTGGGACGGCGGTGGCGCGGGTGGTGCGTGGGCCGCGCACAGCTCCTTCAACATCGCCGCTCCGGGCAGTGCCGTCGTCAGCTCGGCCATCACGGCGGTCTCCCAGCGGGACGGCCATCTCGACGTGTTCTGGATCGGACCGGACGGGTCCGTGCGGTCGCAGTGGTGGGACGGCGGTAGTGCGAGTGGTGCGTGGGCCGCGCACAGCTCCTTCAACATCGCCTCGCCCGGTGCGGCGGCGCTCGGTTCGGGGATCGCGGCCGTGTCCCAGCACAACGGTCACCTGGACGTGTTCTGGACCGGGCCTGATGGTTCGGTGCGGTCGCAGTGGTGGGACGGTGGCGGGGCGGGTGGTGCGTGGGCTGCGCACGGCTCGTTCAACATCGCACCTCCCGGGATCGCCGCACAGGGCTCCGCCGTAGCCGCCGTGTCCCAGCAGGACGGTCACCTGGACGTGTTCTGGGTCGGGCCCGATGGTTCGGTGCGGTCGCAGTGGTGGGACGGCGGTGGCGCGGGTGGTGCGTGGGCCGCGCACGGTGCGTTCAACATCGCCTCGCCCGGTGCGGCGGCGCTCGGTTCGGGGATCGCGGCCGTGTCCCAGCACAACGGTCACCTGGACGTGTTCTGGACCGGGCCTGATGGTTCGGTGCGGTCGCAGTGGTGGGACGGCGGCGGGGCGGGTGGTGCGTGGGCTGCGCACGGCTCGTTCAACATCGCACCTCCCGGGATCGCCGCACAGGGCTCCGCCGTAGCCGCCGTGTCCCAGCAGAACGGTCACCTGGACGTGTTCTGGGTCGGGCCCGATGGTTCGGTGCGGTCGCAGTGGTGGGACGGCGGCGGTGCGAGTGGTGCGTGGGCCGCGCATGGTGCGTTCAACATCGCCTCGCCCGGCGCCGCGGCCGTGAGTTCGGGGATTGCCGCCGTCTCCCAGCACAACGGTCACCTGGACGTGTTCTGGATCGGCTCCGACGGGTCGGTGCGGTCGCAGTGGTGGGACGGCGGCGGTGCGGGTGGTGCGTGGGCCGGGCACGGTTCGTTCAACATCGCCCCGCCGAACAGTGCGGCCCCGCAGTAGCGCGCGGGGCCCCGGCCGTCAGAGCGCCGCGACGAAGGTGGCCCAGGCCGGTGCGCGGAACGCGAGGTGAGGACCGTCCGGGACCTTGGAGTCCCGGACGGGGACGAGGTCGAGGTGCGCGTCGCAGACCTCGACGCAGCTTCCGCCGCTGCCGTCGCTGTGGGTGGACTTGCGCCAGGTGGCCATCTCCAGGCAGTTGCCGCCGCTGCCGTCGCTGTAACTCGACTTGTGCCAGGTGGCCGTGGACAGGTCGTACTCAGGCGTGCTGATCATGTGCGTAATCCTCCGCCATGGATTCGATCAGGGCCAGGGATTCGCGCGGTGAGAGCGCGCTGGCTGTGAGGAGATCGTAGGTCAGTGAGTGGTGCGCGACCTGGGACGGATCGTCCAACAGCATCCCGGTTCCGTTGCCTTCGATGTAGGCGAGTGGGGGTGCGTCCTCAAAGTCCATAAGCTTGAGGGAGCCACTCACCGAGGCGTGGGCACCGGCACTGAACGGGAGCGCCTGCACGATGATTCGTCGCGCGCGGATGAAGTCTGCGATGTGACGCATAGCCTCGGCCATCACCGCAGGGCTTCCCACGACTCGTCGGAGCGCCGCTTCGTCGAAGACACACCAAAACAGAGGCGTTGTTGGGTCAGAGAGAAGCTTCGCTCGGTCGAGCCGAGCCTCGGTCAGCTGGTCGATGACGGCCTGCGGTGCAGTCGGCTGGTACGCATGGAAGATTTCCCGCGCGTATGCCTCCGTTTGGAGGAGGCCTGGGACGACGAGTGGTGCGTACTCCCGGATGGCTCGGGCTTCCGCCTCCGCCTCAGCCGCCTCCACGAAGTGCTCCGGGTACTTGGACTTCCCCTGCTTTCCGCAGTTGCGGGTGAAGAACCCGTCCGTGCCCAGCACCTGGTCTATGGCCGTGGCGAGTTCCAGCGTGATCCGCCGAGTGCCCGCCTCCATCTGGCCGACGTACGAACCGCTGACGAAGAGCTTCTCGCCGAGGGCGGCCTGGCTCAAGCTGGCGCGTTCGCGGGCCACGCGGAGTTCGGCGCCGAGGAGGGCGCGGGGTGAGGAGGGGTCGAGGGGCTTTCCTGGCATGGCAACTCCTGCTCCAACAGCTGCGGTTGCTGTGGTTGACCTTCTTGAAGGCTATCGAGGGTGCGGCCACTCTGTGTAGAGAACTGAATACTCAGAGTGGAAAGGTGGAATGTCGTGGTGCTCACGCCCCAGGAGCGGATGCGGGCGGCCGAGGAGGCCGTGCGGCAGTTGAGGGAGTCCCTGGAGGGGGTCGGGGTGACCTTCCCCTCCCTCGACGTGGACGGGGTCTCCGCCGCCGGCACCTATGGCCTGCCCCTCGTGGACCTCGGCCGCTGCAACCTGGACACCGCCCTGCGGCTGGCGGCCGTGCTGCACGAGCGGGCGGGCGCGTGAGCGAGCCGGTGGTGGACGCGGCGCAGTTCGCGTTCGAGCTCGGGTGGCGGCTGCGCGGGCTGGACGCGGCCGTGGGCGGGGGCGGCAGGCGGCGCAAGGGCGCGGGGCTCTCCGTACGGGCGTGGCTCGACCCGGATGCCGGCCTGTGGACCGCCGTCGGGGACGACGGAGAGCGGCGCGAGGCGCGGACGGCCGGGTCGGCGGACGAGGCGACCGCGCTCGTGCACGAGGCCTTCGGGCTCACGGCCTGGCGGCCGCAGCCGCCCCCGCCGTCGGGGTGGCACCGGTTCACGCTGGTCCACAGGCCTGTGGACGACTGGCCGGCGCCGGACGACCCGTGCTACGCGGCGCTGCGGGCGCGGCCGCCCGGGGGGTGCGTGCCGGAGGAGGTCGATGGGTGCTTCGCGCTGCGGTGCGAGCGGCCGGGGGCGCGGCTGCTGGACGCGGTCGCCGCTACCTGCGCGGAGATCCGGGACGGGTACGGGCTGCTGATGGCGGACCTGGCCCTCGCGCGGCCGGAGGAGTGGTCGGCGGACGGGAGTGACGGATGGGGTGCGGAATCCGTGGGCCAGTTGCTGCTGATGGCGGCGGAGCGGGGGCCGCGGCTGGGGTACTCGGTGGAGGACCTGGCCGGGTTCCTGCGGGCCCTCGGCGCAGGGGCCGTGCCCGCCGACCCGGTGCGGAAGTGAGCGGGCCCGGTGGACACGTCCGGGCGTAGCATGGCATACGGATCTGCCCGATCCGTATGCCTGGCGGGCGCGATGTCACGCACCATGGTGGACCTGGATGATGCACTGCTCGCCGAGGCGGCGGAGATACTGGGGACCACGACCAAGCGGGCGACGATCAACGGAGCGCTGGCGGAGTTCGTGGCGGCGGCGCGGCGGCGGCGCTTCGTGGAACTGATGGACCAGGGCGTCTTCGACGACCTGCGCGACCCCGAGGTGATGGGGGACGCATGGCGGTGAGGTACCTGGTCGACAAGAGCGCGTGGGCCCGGATGCACCTGTCCCCCGTCAGGGACAGGCTGATGCCGTTGCTGGAGCGTGGTGTGCTCGCCACGTGCGCGGTCGTCGACCTGGAGATCCTCTACAGCACGCGCAACGCCGAGGACCATGCGCGGGCACGTTCCGTGCGCCGGGGTTTCGACTGGCTCCCCCTGACCGACGAGGTCGGGGAGCGGGCCATCGAGGTGCAGGGGCTGCTCGCGCAGAGCGGGGACCATCGCCGGGCCTCACTGGCGTACCTGCTGATCGCGGCCACGGCCGAGCGTCACGGCGCGGTGGTCCTGCACTACGACGCGGATTACGACGGCATCGCCCAGGTCACGGGACAGCCGGTCGAGTGGGTGGTGGAGCAGGGCTCCGTACCGTAGCCGCGCCTCCCGTCAGTCGGCCGGGTCAGGCCAGGGCCGGTTGCCCGGTGGTCTGGCCGGGGGGACCCGCCGGCTCCGGCGGGGCGGTGTTCAGTTCGTCCAGCATGCGGCGGGTGAAGCCGAAGAAGTACGTGGCCGCGAAGCCCGTCACGTAGCCGACCGCCAGGCCGCCCGCGTAGACCGCGAGGGCCGCGGCCATGCCCCGGGTGCCCTCCAGCAGGGGGAACAGGGCCCAGCCCGAGGGGCCGATGGCGGTGGAGCCGAAGGCCACGCCCAGCTGGTTGAACAGGCCGATGAACGCCCCGCCCGCCGCGCCGCCGACGCAGGCGGTGACGAACGGGCGGCCCAGCGGCAGCGAGACGCCGTAGATCAGCGGCTCGCCGACGCCGAGGAGGCCGGCCGGGAGCGCGGAGCGGATCGTGGCGCGCAGGGAGGGGTTGCCCGGGAGGCGGCAGTAGACGGCGAGGGCCGCGCCGACCTGGCCCGCGCCCGCCATGGCGAGGATGGGCAGCAGGACGGTGTAGCCGGACCGTTCGATGAGGGTGGTGTGGATGGGGATCAGGGCCTGGTGCAGGCCGAGCATCACCAGGGGGAGGAAGAGCCCGCCCAGGACCAGCCCGGCGACGGCGCCGCCGGTGGCGAGCAGCCGGTCGGCGAAGGTGCCGATGCCGGCGGAGACGGCACCCGCGAGGAACATCAGGCCGTAGAGGGTGACCAGGCCGGGGACCAGCACGGTGAGGGTGGGGGTGACCAGCACGTCCAGGGCCTGCGGGACCCGTCGGCGGCACCACCGTTCGACGTGGACGGCGAGCAGGGCGGCGGCGAGGGCGCCGAGGACCCCGCCCTGGCCGGGGGAGAGGTGCCGCCCGAAGACCTCGATCTTCGCGACGCCGGGGAAGACGACGACGGCCGCGACCGCCCCGCCGAGGACGGGGGTGCCGCCGAACTCCTTGGCGGTGTTGTGCCCGACGAACACGGCGATCAGGGCCATGAACGCCGAGCCGATCGCGGTCAGCGCCGGGACCAGGGCCGGGACCCAGCCGAGGTTGGCGAGCAGGCCGCCCAGGCCCGCGATGATCCCGCAGCCGATGAGGGCGGGGATCAGCGGGACGAAGACCGCCGCGATCCGGCGCAGGAACCGCTTGAACGGGGTGGCGTTGCGGGCGGTGCGGGCGTCCTTCAGGGCCGCGCCGCGGGCGGCCAGCTCCTGCGCCGTGACGGGCCGCGCGGGCGCCGCCGTACGCGCCTCGGCGAGCAGGGCCTCGAAGGCGGTGGTGACGCGGGCGACGGCGCCGGGCCCCAGCACGATCTGGCAGGTGTCGTCCTCCACCACGCCGAGGACGCCGGGCAGGGCCCTGAGCCCGGCGGCGTCGGCGAGGGAGCGGTCGTGCAGGCCGATCCGCAGGCGGGTCATGCAGTGCGCGACGGAGCCGATGTTGTCCGGGCCGCCGACCAGGGGCAGGATCGCGGCGGCGGTGGCGCGGTTCGTGTCAGTGGACATGCGGTGGCCTTGCTGTGCGTGCGGGAGCTGCGGGAGCTGCGCGGGCGGAGGTCAGCGGACGACGGCGAGGGCCTCGCGGAGGTGGCCCCGGGAGGCGGTGAGCAGGCGGGCGGCGGTGGGGCCGTCGACTCCGCCGAGGAGGACGAGGACCGCGTCCTTGACCTCGCCTCCGGTGGCGGTGAGCGCGGCCTCGATCTCCGCGTCGGGTGCGCCGGTGGCCAGGGCGACGATGCGGCGCGAGCGGGCGCGCAGCTTCTCGTTGGTGGCGCGTACGTCGACCATGAGGTTCCCGTACGTCTTGCCGAGGCGGATCATCGTCACCGTGGAGATGAGGTTCAGGACGAGCTTCTGGGCGGTGCCGGCCTTCAGCCGGGTGGATCCGGTGAGCAGCTCGGGGCCGACGACCACCTCGATGCCGTGGTCGGCGGCGGCGGCGAGGGCGGAGCCGGCGTTGCAGGACAGTCCGACGGTCAGGGCGCCGCGGGAGCGGGCGAACTCGACGGCGCCGATCGCGTAGGGGGTGCGGCCGGAGGCGGAGACGCCGATGACGGTGTCGTCGGCGGTCAGGGCGAGGGCGGTGAGGTCCTCGGCGGCCAGTTCCCGGGAGTCCTCGGCGCCCTCGACGGCCGTGACGAGGGCGCCGGGGCCGCCCGCGATCAGGCCGACGACCTGGGCGGGGTCGGTGTTGAAGGTGGGCGGGCACTCGCTGGCGTCCAGGACGCCGAGCCGGCCGGCGGTGCCCGCGCCCGCGTAGACGAGGCGGCCGCCGCGGGCCATCCGCTCGGCGATGGCGTCGACGGCGGCGGCGATCCGCTCCAGCTGTGCGGCGACGGCGGCCGGGACGGTGGCGTCCTCGGCGTTCATCAGCCGGGTGATCTCCAGGGTGGGTAGCCGGTCGATCTCGGCCAGCTCGGGGCGGAAGGCCTCGGTGGTGAGGGTGTCGAGCTGGGCGCGGAGGTCGGCGTGCGCGGTCATGGCGGGCTCCTGCGGGCGGTGGCTCGGCGGGCGCCGGGGCTTCCCCGTGTGGGAGCCATGGTGCACCGGTGGCGGCCGGGGGGCGGTGCACCGGGCCGCAGGCGGGGGCACGGCCTCCCCTTTTCGGGCGGTGAGGGGTCAGAATGAGCCCATGGACCACGCGACCCCCCTGGAACAGGCCCTGCATGTCGCCCGTGCTCTGGTTCTCGCCGACCTTGCCGCAGGTGAGGTCGCCGACGCCGATGTCGTGTCTCTCGTCGAGGACTCGGTCACGCACCGCAGGTGGTGGGTGGAGCAGTGGCCGGAGGGGGTCGGCTACCTCGCCGGACTCGTCGCCCAGGACGTGAAGGACGCCCTGCTGGAGAAGTACGGGCGCTGGCCGCTGTGCCCGGTGTGCGGGCACGGGGAGCCGCACGCGCTGGACGTGGAGCCGGAGCTGGGCCCCGATCCGCACTGGGTGTGCTCGGAGGCCGGTGTGAAGGTGGCGGCGGTGGGCGGTCTCGGCCCCGTCTTCCACCCGGGCGGGTGAGCCGCCGGTGACGGTGTACATCGATCCGCCGGTCTGGCCGGGGCACGGCCGCATGTGGTCGCACATGGTCAGCGACGTCTCGTACGAGGAGCTGCACGCCTTCGCGGCGGGCATCGGCTGCCCGCCGCGGGCCTTCGAACGGGACCACTACGACGTTCCGTCGCACCGGTACGCGGACGCGGTCGGCGCGGGGGCGGTGGAGATCGGCAGCAAGGAACTGGTCCGCCGGCTGACGCAGGCGGGCCTGCGCCGCCCGAAGGGGCGTCCGGCCCCGGCGGCGTAGGCCCGGCGGCCTCCTACGCGCGGGCGGGGGTCCGTTCCGCCGGGGTGTCCGCCGACGCGGCGACGACGCGGGTCGTACCCGTTCCCGTGCGGCGGTCGATGCGCAGGGCCAGGAGGGTCAGGGCGATCGCGGTGACGGTCATGGCGGCGCCGGCCCAGGCGGTGGCGGCGTAGCCGTGGCCGGCGTCGATGACGGCGCCGCCGAGCCAGGGGCCTCCGGTGTTGCCGAGGTTGAAGGCGGCGGTGGTGGTGGCGCCGGCGAGGGTGGGGGCGGCGCCGGCGACGTTGAAGGCACGGGCGTTGAGGGCCGGGGCGGTGAAGAACGCCGAGACGCCGAGCAGGAAGGCGAGCGCGACGGCCGCCGCCTGGACGGAGGCCAGCAGGGCCAGGGCGGCGAGGAAGACGGTGGAGGCGGTGATGCCGCCGGTCATGACCGCGAAGAGGCGGCCGTCGGCGATCCGGCCGCCCACGGTGGTGCCGGCGAGCGCGCCGACTCCGAAGAGGGCGAGGACCCACGGGACCCAGGCCGAGTCCAGTCCGGCCACGTCCGTGAGCAGCGGCGACAGGTAGCTGAAGGCGCAGAACACGCCGCCCGCGGCGAGGGCGGTGACGGCGACGGCGAGCCACACCTGGCGGTCGCCGTAGATGGAGAGCTCGCGGCGCAGGCGGGGCTTCTCGGCGGGCAGCGGGATCTTCGGGATGAGCGCCAGGATGCCGGCGAGGGCGACGGCCGAGGCCGCGCCGACCGACCAGAACGCGGAGCGCCAGCCGAACTGCTCGCCGAGGAAGGCGCCCGCGGGCACGCCGAGGACGTTGGCGATGGAGAGGCCGCCGATCATGACGGACATGGCGCGGGCGCGCTGGTCCTTGCCGACCATGGCGATGGCGACGGCCGCGCCGACGGCCCAGAAGCCGGCGCAGGCGAAGGCGGAGACCACGCGGGAGGCGAAGAGGAAGCCGTACGAGGGGGCCAGCGCGCCCGCGACCTGGCCGAGCCCGAAGAGGCTGATGAGGGCGACGAGGGTGGTGCGGCGGGGGAGGCGCAGGGTGGCGACGGCCAGCAGCGGCGCTCCGACGACCATGCCGATCGCGAAGGCGGATATGAGCAGGCCCGCCCGCGGGATGGAGACGCCCATGTCCTCGGCGATGGGCGGCAGAAGCCCGGACAGCATGAATTCGCTGGTGCCGAGCGCGAAGACGGACAGGCCGAGGACGTAGACGGCGACGGGCATGCGGGAACGGGTGTTCGCTGAGGCTGGGGGCATGCTTCTCACGAACCGGACGGGAGGCGGCCGCATTCCCGGTGGTGCCGCGCGTGTGTGTCAGGTCAGGGCGGCCAGCTCGGCGGCGAGGTTGCGGCGGGCGGGGGCCTCCCAGTGGGCGGTGCCGTACGGGGTGCGGAAGAGGTGGGGCAGGCCGAGGAGCCGGCGCAGGACGGCGGCGCGGCCGGTGCGGAACGCCTCGTCGGGGACGAAGGCGTACTCCGCGCGGACGGCGGCGGCGTAGGCGGCGTACGCGCCGGGATCGTCGGGGCGGCCCGCGAGGACGGCGAGGTCGGCGTCGCAGAGGGCCTCGCCGTTGGTGTCCCCGGCGGCGGGGTCGTGGGTGACGGTCAGCCGGACGAGGCGGGCGACCTCGGCGGTGCGGGCGGCGTCGATGCCGAGCTCGGGGAGGGCCCGCTCGGCGAGGGCGGCGCTGCGCTCCTCGTTCTCGGAGCGGTCGGGGCGGTAGACGGCGTCGTGGAACCAGGCGGCGAGCTCGACGGCGGCGGGGTCGGCGGCGTGCGCGGCGAGGACGTCGACGCGGGTGAGGACGTCGGCCAGGTGGGCGGTGGTGTGGTACCGGCGCTGGGGCTCGGCCCAGGCGGCGAGGAGGCGGTCGGCGTAGGGGGCCGGGTCGCGGTCGGCGCCCGCGGCCGCGGCGGTGACCGCCCAGCGGCGGCGCAGCGCGGCGTCCGTGTGCGTTCCCGCGCCCGTGCCTGCGTCCGTGCCCGTGCCTGCGTCCGTTCCCGCGTCCGTGCCCGTGCCTGCGTCCGTTCCCGCGTCCGTGCCCGTGCCTGCGTCCGTGCCCTTGTCGGTCTCCATGCGGACATTGTGCGGGTGGCGTGATGGTGCTGGTGGAGCGCGGGCCGGGGCCCGTACCCTGGATATTGGACTAGACCTATTTTCCCTATGTTCCGAAGGATGGGATCACATGAGCAACCGTGCGCTCCTGGAGGTGATCGCCCTCGACGTGGAGGACGCGGTCGCCGCCCAGGCGGGTGGGGCGGACCGACTCGAACTGGTCACCGACATGGCCGCCGACGGGCTCACCCCCTCGCGTGAGACCTTCGCGGCGATCCGGTCCTCGGTCGACATCCCGCTGCGCGTGATGCTCCGCGGGACGGACGGATTCGCGGCGGGCGACGTCGCCGCGCTGGCCGGGGCGGCGCGGGAGCTGCGGGCCGAGGGAGCGCAGGAGTTCGTCCTCGGGTTCCTGCACCCGGACGGCAGCCCCGACCTGACGGCGGTCGAGGCGGTCCTGGCGGAGCTGGACGGCTGCCGCTGGACCTTCCACCGCGCGATCGACCGCGCGGCCGACCGGGACGGGCTGCGCAAGGCGCTGGCCGACCTGCCCGGGCTGGACACGTACCTGACGGCGGGCTCCGCGGCCGGGGTCCCCGAGGGGCTCCCGGTCCTGCTGGCGGAGGCCGCGCGCAGCGGCGAGCCGGGGTACGGGCCGCGGATCCTGGTCGGCGGCGGGCTGACGCTGACGCACGTGCCGGTGCTGAGGCAGGCCGGCATCGACGGCTTCCACATCGGAGGCGCGGCCCGTCCCTCCGGGTGGGACGGGCCGGTGTCCGCGGCGGCGGTCGCACAGTGGCGGGCGGCGCTGGCCTAGCCCGCGGGGCCGGGTGCCGGTGCGGGGGCCGCTGCGCGGGGCGAGGTCCCCCACCCACCCTTCGCCCGTTCCCAGGGGCTCCGCCCCTGACCCCGTACGTGCGCTGCGCGCCCGTGCGCTCGAACGCCGCGCGGGCTGGATTTCGCACAGCGGAATTCCAGTCCCGCCGGCGATCGAGGCGCGGGGTCCGGGGCGGAGCCCCAGGGAGCCCCGCGCAGCCGGCGGGCTCCGCTACGCCAGGGCCGCCGGGAGCGGGGCGGCGTGGTGGGCCGCGAGGCCCGAGACGGCTCGGGTGAGGCAGACGTACAGGCGGCGCAGCCCCGTCCGCTCGTCCGGCTCGCCGTCCACGATCGCCGCCGGCTCGTCCAGCACCACGTAGTCGTACTCCAGACCCTTCGCGAGCGACGCCGGCACCAGCGTCAGCCGGGACTCGGCGGTCGTCTCCTCGCCCGGCGACAGATACGGCAGCCCCTGCGCCAGCAGCGCCTCCGCCAGCACCGGGATCCGGGCGTCGGCCGCGATCAGCCCGATCGACCCCTCGTGCGCGAGGAAGGCACGGCACGCGCCGATCACGTCCGCCACCAGCCCGTCCGGGGACGACGCGGACACCGTCAGCGACCCCGGCGCCTCACGCACCGACGACACCGCGGCCAGCCCCGGCGAGATCTCCGGCAGCAGCCGCGACGCGTACGCGATCACCTCGCGCGGCACGCGGAAGCCCGCCGTCAGCTCCTCCAGCACCGCCTCCGGCTTCCCCAGGTGCGCCAGCGCCTCGGCCCAACTGCGCGTCGCCCACGGGGTGGTGCCCTGCGCCAGATCGCCCAGGACCGTCGCCGAACCCGTCGTGCAGCGCCGCCCCACGGCCCGGTACTGCATCGGGGACAGGTCCTGCGCCTCGTCGACGACGACGTGCCCGAGCGAGTGCGTCCGCTCCACCAGGTCCGCGGCCTCGTCGATCAGCACCAGGTCCGCCGCCGACCACTTCGCCGACTTCACGCTGCGGAACGGCTTCGGCCACAGCAGCAGCTTCTGCTCCTCCTCCGTGAGCACCCCCTCGGCGTGCAGCGCCAGGAACTCCGGGTCCGACAGCAGCCGCAGCACCAGCTTCGCCGGCTCCACCTGCGGCCAGACCGCCTTGACCGCCGCCTTCACCGCCGCGCTGCGGGCCACCGCGTCCTGCACCCGGTCGTCCGGTGCCTCGCCCGCCTGCTCCATGCGGACGAGGACGGCGTGGGCGATGCGCTGCGGCAGCGCGTCGCGCGCCGCGCCGTAGCGGATGTCGCGGTTCTGGAGCTCGCCCACGATCTCCTCCAGCTCGTACGCCGGAACCCGCCAGCGACGCGAGCCGCGGACCACCATCAGCGGCTCGGCGGGCGCGGTGACGTGCGAGCGGACCGCGCGGCGCAGCACCTCCGCCATCCGGGCGTCGCCCTTGACCACGGCGGTCGCGGCGGCGTCGGCGCCGCGGACCTCCAGGCCCGGGCGGGCGACGAGGTCGTCGACGGTGGCCTGCTGGACCTCCAGCTCGCCCAGGGCCGGCAGGACCTGCTCGATGTAGTGGAGGAAGGAACGGTTCGGCCCGATGACGAGCGTGCCGGTGCGGGCGAGCCGCTCGCGGTGCGCGTACAGCAGGTACGCGACCCGGTGCAGGCCGACGGCCGTCTTCCCGGTGCCGGGGCCGCCCTGTACGCAGACCGAGCCGGACAGGCCGGAGCGGACGATCTCGTCCTGCTCGGGCTGGATCGTGGCGACGATGTCGCGCATCGGGCCGACGCGGGGGCGCTCGATCTCCTGCTGGAGCAGCTTGCTGACGGCCGCCGCCTCGGCGGGGTCGGAGAGGTGCTCGTCCTCGTACGCGGTGAGGTCGCCGCCGGTGTAGCCGAAGCGGCGGCGCAGTCCGACGTCCTGCGGGTCGGCCTTGGAGGCGCGGTAGAACGGCTGGGAGACGGGCGCACGCCAGTCGATCACCATCGGGTCGCCGTCGGCGTCGTGGACGTGACGGCGGCCGATGTAGAACTGCTCGCCGCCCGCGCCCTCGGCGAGGTCGGCGCCCGGGGCGTGGAGGTAGTCGAGGCGGCCGAAGAACAGCGGGGTGTGGGCGAGGTCGGCCAGGGCCTTGATGCGGTCGTCGATCTGCGCCTGGAGGACGACGGCGTTGACCCAGTTCGCGGTGACGTCGCGGATGTCGAGCGCCTCCACGTCCTCGCGCATCGCGCGCAGCGCGGCCCGGGAGGCGGCCAGGTGGGCCCGCTCGCGGCCGAGGAGACCGGCGGAGTCGGATGCGGCGGCCGTGCCGGGCGCGGTGTCTTCGGGCGTGGTGTCGGGGGCGTGCGCGGGCACGGGACTGCCTCCAGCGGCTCGGTGCGGAACAGAAACCCACCGGTTGCCGTCCGGCAGGCGGCTCTCCCCGGTACGGCGGCGGGAGGCGGCAAGAGCGGAGATTGTAGTCAGCGGACGGGACCGGCGCGAACGGGTTTACGGGAGGCGGGTTCCCGACGGCCCGTACCTCCGGACGGGCGTCATACCCGGGAGTGTCAGACCTTCGGCAGAGCCCTAGGGGAAGCCATGGGACGTGAGGAGGAGCCGGAGGCCCCTGAGATTGGCTCTCCGGACCGATGTGCGGAACGCGCCGGACGCGCACCATGGAGACATGAGCACCGCAACCTTCACCCCGGCCCGGGGCGGCCGCCCCAGCGGCGCCACCGCCACCTCCTCCCACCACTCCCGCCACCGCGTCGGCGACGCGCTGCGCGCCGTCAAGGTCTACGTGACGGCCGCCATACGGGTCGTCGTCCTCGGCGAGTACTCCTCCGACGCGGGCGTCATACGCCGCTGACCACCCCGCCGCGCAGGCCGTCGGGGCGCCGCGCAGGCCGCCGGCCCGCCGGGGCGGCCACCGCCGATCGGCGGACGCGCACGGCGCTGACCTGCGGACGCGGCAGGTGGCCTGATCCCGGCGGAGGCCCCCCGACGATCCACTAGGGTCACGCGCGTGACCCGCAGCCCCGATCCCGACCGCTCGCCGTCGCCCCTCGCCGGCATGCTGGTCACCGGGGCGCTCCTCACCCTCGGCGTCCTCTGCATCGCCCTGCGCGTCCCGACCGCCGACGCCCTGCTCAGCGGCTTCTGCCCCGCCGACTGGCACCCGCCCGCCGGCTACCCGCCGTTCGCCGCGATCCTCCTCACCCCCGCCGCCTGGCTGCCCACCGGCGTGCTCAAGGCCGTCCTCGTCCTCGGGAACGGCGGCCTGCTCGCCCTGCTGATCCTGCTCTCCTGCCGCCTCGCGGGCGTACGGGCCCGGCCGGGCCCCGTCCTGGCCGCCACCATCGCCGGGCTGTGGCTGGAGCCGCTGTTCCAGAGTCCGCTGCCCGGACAGATCAACCTCGCCCTGGCCTGCCTGACCCTGTGGGACCTCGGCCGACCGCGCGCCGCGCTCGGCCGGGGCTTCGCCCTGGGCACCGCCGCCGGGATCACCCTGACCCCGGCGGTGTTCATCCCGTACCTGCTGCTCACCGGACAGGTCCGGGCCGCCCTGACCGCCCTGGCCGGCTTCGCCGGTACCGCCCTGCTCGGCGCCCTGGTCCTCCCCGAGGCCTCCGCCGACTTCTGGACCCACCACCCGCCGGCGGCCGGCGGGGCCCCGCTGCTGCACTGGCAGCACCTGTGGGTGTGGGCCGTGCCCCCGCTCACCCTCCTGGCAACGAGAGCGGCGGGAGCCCTCCGCCGCTGCCGCCCCCACCGCCCGGCGGCGGCCCGCATCCCCGCCCCGAGGCCACCCCTGGGAAGGGAGGAAGCCGCGCGGGTCAGTCGCCCGCCAGCAGCTCGTCGGCGTCCATGATCCGGTACGCGTAGCCCTGCTCCGCCAGGAAGCGCTGGCGGTGGGCGGCGAAGTCCTGGTCGATCGTGTCGCGCGCCACGACCGAGTAGAACCGCGCCTCGTGCCCGTCCGCCTTCGGCCGCAGCACCCGGCCCAGGCGCTGCGCCTCCTCCTGCCGCGAGCCGAAGGTGCCCGACACCTGGATGGCGACCGTGGCCTCGGGCAGGTCGATGGAGAAGTTCGCGACCTTCGACACGACCAGCACGCTGATCTCGCCCTCGCGGAAGGCGTCGAAGAGCTTCTCGCGCTGCGCGTTGGACGTCTCGCCCTTGATGACGGGCGCGTCCAGGTGCTCGCCCAGCTCGTCCAGCTGGTCGATGTACTGCCCGATGACCAGGGTCTGCTCGCCCTGGTGCTTGCGCACCAGCGCCTCGGTGACCTTCCGCTTCGTCGCGGTCGTCGCGCAGAAGCGGTACTTCTCCTCCGTCTCGGCCGTCGCGTACGCCAGCCGCTCGGACTCGGTGAGGTTGACCCGGACCTCGACGCAGTCCGCGGGCGCGATGTAGCCCTGCGCCTCGATCTCCTTCCACGGGGCGTCGAAGCGCTTCGGCCCGATCAGCGAGAACACGTCCGACTCCCGGCCGTCCTCGCGCACCAGAGTCGCCGTCAGACCCAGGCGGCGGCGGGCCTGGAGGTCCGCGGTGAACTTGAAGACGGGCGCCGGCAGCAGGTGCACCTCGTCGTAGAGGATCAGCCCCCAGTCACGCGAGTCGAACAGCTCCAGGTGCGGGTAGACGCCCTTCCGCTTGGTGGTGAGGACCTGGTAGGTGGCGATCGTGACGGGCCGGATCTCCTTGCGCGTACCCGAGTACTCGCCGATCTCCTCCTCCGTCAGCGAGGTCCGCTTCACCAGCTCGTGCTTCCACTGCCGCGCGGAGACCGTGTTCGTCACCAGGATCAGCGTCGTCGCCTTGGCCTTCGCCATCGCCCCGGCGCCGACCAGCGTCTTGCCCGCGCCGCAGGGCAGCACGACCACGCCCGACCCGCCGTGCCAGAACCCCTCGACGGCCTGCGCCTGGTACGGCCGCAGCGCCCAGCCGTTCTCCTCCAGCTCGATCGGGTGCGCCTCACCGTCCACGTATCCGGCGAGGTCCTCGGCCGGCCAGCCCAGCTTGAGCAGCGTCTGCTTGATCTGCCCCCGCTCCGAGGGGTGCACGGCCACCGTGTCGGCGTCGATCCGGGCCCCGACCAGCGGGACGATCCGCTTCGACCGCAGGATCTCCTCCAGCACGGGCCGGTCCGTGCTGGTCAGCACCAGCCCGTGGACGGGGTGCTTGGAGAGGGTGAGCCGCCCGTAGCGGGCCATCGTCTCGGCCACGTCGACGAGCAGCGCGTGCGGGACGGGATAGCGGGAGAACTCCACGAGGGCGTCGACGACCTGCTCGGCGTCGTGCCCGGCGGCTCGCGCGTTCCACAGGCCCAGCGGGGTGATCCGGTAGGTGTGGATGTGCTCGGGTGCCCGCTCCAGCTCGGCGAAGGGGGCGATGGCCCGGCGCGCGGCTCCGGCGAGCTCGTGGTCGACCTCCAGAAGGAGGGTTTTGTCGCTTTGAACGATGAGGGGCCCGTTCACGCATGTCCCTTTCCGGCGGGGTGGCGGCCGCCCGGGCGCGGGCGGCCAAACCTCCAGTCTGCCGTACCGCCGGGGGTTCGCGGGTCCCGCGCGGGCGCCTACGCGCCGAGGTGGGGCAGCGGGCCCGTCGGGTAGGGGGTCTCCACCGGCAGGAGGGCGCGGGCCGCGGCGGTGTCGCCGGCGCGGAGCAGGCCGTGGATCTCGCGGGCCAGCGGGGTGACGTCGCGGATGGAGACCGTCCACGCGTCGGCGTAGGCCCGCGACGCCGGGCCCGACAGGCCCAGCTGGAGGGACCGGTGGGGCAGCGGGTTCAGGTGCGGGTCGCGCTCGGGGTCCCACTGGACACGGACCGGGGAGCGGGACAGGGCCGCCTTCCAGGCCTCGCGGTCCCCGTGCACCTCCGGCACGTAGTGGGACAGGCAGGCCTCCGCGAGGGCCCCGTCGAAGCCCTTGCGGCTGATCTCGACGGCCAGCACGGTCTCCTGG
This sequence comes from Streptomyces sp. NPDC001373, assembly GCF_042895815.1. Taxonomy (NCBI): domain Bacteria; kingdom Bacillati; phylum Actinomycetota; class Actinomycetes; order Kitasatosporales; family Streptomycetaceae; genus Streptomyces; species Streptomyces sp. NPDC001373. Next base: position 140,985 of record NZ_JBIAWQ010000011.1, on the reverse strand, counting down.
TCGGCCTTCGTGGCCCAGCCGCAGCGGTACATCATCCACAGGAACGACGGCTTGATCCACGTCATCCGCTCCCGCTTCCACGCCGCCGGGAAGCGGCCGTCGCGGGCCGCCGGCAGGCCGAGGGCGGGGGAGTACGCCTGGTACACCGTCACGGTGGCGGCGGTGTGGGCGGCGCGGACCTGACGCTCGGGGATCCGGTGCGGGGGGATCCGGTGCTGGGGGATCTGCTGGGGTGTTTCCGACATGGGGTCAGGGTGCGGGCCCCGCACCCCTTCCCGCCAGCGGATTTCCCTCCCCGAGCGGCCCTGGACCCGGTCCTCGGGCCCGGTCCTCAGACCCGGTCTTCAGACCTGGTCCTCCTCCAGTTCCGCCACTCCCGTGATCCGGTGCAGGGCGTACGTGCGCACCTCGTCCGCCGTGTGGTCGTAGCCGGTGACGAAGCCGCCCTCCACCCGCACCGGGGCGATGACCCGCTGGCTCGCCGCCCCCTCCGCGTTGACGTACCCGATCCACACCGCCGACCCGGTCAGCGCCGCCGCCTGCACCGTGGCCAGGGTCTCCGCCGCGCTGGTGCGCGGCAGCTCGCCCGGCGCCGGGGCGGCCGACGGCCCGGCCGGCTCCTTGCGGACGGCCGTCGCCGCCAGGTCGCCCGCGCGCACCGCCCGTACCGCCGCGCCCAGCAGCGTCGCGTCCGGCACCGGCGGCCCGTCCGGGACCGGCACCGGCGCCGAACGGGCCGGGGTGCGGTGCGCGGCGGCCCGCGCCACCAGCACGTCGCCCGTACGGGACTCCGCGGCCGGGGCGTAGCCCATCGCCCGCAGCCCGTCGAGCAGTGCGCCCGGCTCCGCCTGCGCCGCCAGCACCGTCGGCGCGAGCCTGCGCAGCCCCAGGCCCGCCGAGCGTCTGTCGGCCAGGATCTCGCCCAGCATGGCGTCGTCGTCGCACCGCACGTACGAGGAGGCCACCCCGACGCGCAGGTGGCCGTGCCGCCGCGCCACGTCGTCGATCAGGTACGCCAGCGGCTGCGGCACCGGGGTGCGGCTGTGCTCGGCGAGGAAGGCGTGCAGGTCGGAGGCGGTCTGCCCGGAGTCCAGCGCCCGGCGCACCGAGCCCGGAGTGAACCGGTACACGGTCGCCCCGCCCTTGGACTCCACGTCCGCGAGCACGGCCAGCACGTCACCGAGCGGGCGGCGCAGCGGCCCCGGGGCCACCGCCGTCAGGTCGGCCTGGAGCAGCACGTGGTCCACCGGCTCCGGCAGCAGCGGGGCCAGCGCCGCCGCCGGGTCGCGGCCCTCCAGCAGGGCCCGCCCGAAGGCGCTGAGCGCGCCCCGGCCGGTGACGCCCAGCACCTCGGCGTCGTGCAGGGTCCAGTGCGCGAGGCGGGCGCGCAGGTCGCTCGTACCGCGCTCCGGGCGCTCCCACGCGAGCCGTTCGAGGAGCGTGTCGGGGTCGGGCGCGCCGCCCTCGGGCAGGGCGGCGAGGAGTTCGAGGACCCGGCGGCGCACCTCCGGCGCGGGCGAGCGGTCCAGTTCGGGGCCGAGTGCCGCGAGGGTGCGGCCCTTGGCGTCCTGCTCGCCGACCAGCCCGGCGGTGCGGGTCGCCGCCAGCCAGGCCGAGGCCAGCGCCGACCACCGCTCGGCGGGCGGCCGTTCGCACCAGTCGTCGAAGGCCGGGGTGGGCGCGTACCGTTCGTCGGCCTCGCCGTCGCTGGCCAGCAGCCCGGCCGCGTAGGCGAGTTCGATCCAGAACGCGGCCGCCTGCTCGGTGGTGTCCAGGGCGGAGGCCGTCCGCTTCAGGTCGCGCACGGCGAGCCCGCCCGCCCGCAGCACCAGCGGCCCGGTGTGCTCCCAGGACTTCACCAGTTCCTCGACGGTGGACAGCGCGGCCAGTGCCTGCCCGGCGGCGTTGGCGTCCACAAGCTGGGGACGGTGCTCGCGGTGCGCGCCCACCGGCGGCGCGACCGGCGCCGTCGCCCGGTGTGCGAGCCCGCCGCGCAGGTGCAGGGCCACCTCGCGGGGCAGGACGACGGTGCGCGCCGAGGCCGGCAGCAGCAGCCCCCGGTCGCGCAGCCAGCGCACCGGCGGCGTCGGATCCGGGGTCACCTCCCCGTACGGCGGCCCCCACACGAGCCGCCCCAGCACCTGGTGCGCCTCCGCCGGGGCCTGGTCCAGCAGCGCCGACATCCGCTCCGGGTCGGTGAACAGCCCCGTCAGGGCGGCCACCGCCGACACCGGGTCGTGGGTGGCGGGCAGCCCGGCGGCCGCGACGATCTCCTGGACCCGGGTCGGCGACATCCCGGACGTGGCCTCGGCGACGGTGGGGCCGAGCCCGGTCGGTGAGGGCCGCTGCGCGGAGGGGGCGAGCAGTTCCCGCGCGGTGCGGACCAGGCGCAGCCGGTCGTCGTCCCCCCACACCAGGGCCTGGTCGCGCAGCGTCCCCAGGGCCCGGGGGAGGGCGTCCCGGGCCGCGGCGTCCCTCGTGTCCTCGCCGCCGCTGCCGGTGAGCAGCTCCTCCAGCACGGCGTACGGGCAGGGGTCCGGGGCCACCGCGAGGGCCTCGGCCGTCTGGAGCGCGAACCGGTCCAGACGGTCCAGGGCGCGCACCACCGAGGCCCGGGTGCCGGCGCGGGTGGCCAGTTGGGTGATGTCGGCGGGCACCGGGTTCAGCAGGTCGGGGCGGGCGTGCAGCAGCGCGGCGAGCGCCGCGTCGTCGCGGGCGCGCAGGGCCTCGGCGAGGGAGCGCGGGGCGGGTGAGCCGGCGCCCGCGGCGCTGCTTGCGGAGCCGCTCCCGGTGCTCGCGGGCGTACGTCCTGCTGCGCTTCCCGGAGTGCTTCCCTTCGGACTTCCCTCGGGCACGGTGGTCGCCTCCTGGTCACGTCGGCCGGTCGTCGGCCGGTCCCCATCCGGGCAACGGTATCCGTTGCGCCGACGGCCGCTCCACGCCCGCACGCGCTACCTTCTGGGGCGTGGGGATCGAGAGCGACCATCTGGTCTACGAATACCTGAGCCGGGTCGGGGACTTGGCGCAGCAGCGGCAGTTGTCGTCGGCGGACCGGATGCGGCTCGTGTCGGGGCTGCGCGACGAGATCGACCGGCGGCGCGCGCGGTTCGAGCCGGAGACGCCGGAGGCGGTACGGGCCGTCCTGGAGCGGCTCGGCACGCCGGAGGAGGTCCTGGACGCGGTGGGCCGGCCGACGGCCGCGGGCGCCGTGCCGCCGGTCTCGGTGCCGGAGCAGCGCGGGAACGGGCGCCGCGCGGGCGCGAAGCAGGCCGCGGCCCCGGAGCCGCGGAACGTGCCGCCGCATCTGGCCGGGCTGGACGAGCTCGGCGCGTCGTCGTCGGACGGCGGCGAGCCCGACTGGTGGCGGCTGCCGGCCGCCGGGCGGGGGCCGCAGGTCGAGGGGTTCGCGGGCGGCATCGAGATCCCCGAGCTGTTCGGGCCGCCGGAGGAGGAGGCCGCGCCCGCCGCGCCGCCCGCGCCGCCGCCGGCCGGCGGCGGGCTGCGGCGCTACCTGCGGCAGCGCCGCGAGCGGCGGGAGGAGGCGTCGGCGCAGGCCCCCGGGGAGGCGGGGGCCGCCAAGGCGCCGCGCCCCCGTCCGCACGGCTTCCTCCTGCTGGCGGCGGTGCTGCTGGCCGTCGGGGCGGTCACGGGGTACTGGCTGCTGCTCGGCGCGGGCGCGCTGGTGGCGTACGCCTCCCGGGTGCTGGGGCCGCTGGAGCGCAAGTGGGTGGTCCTGGGCGTGCCCGCGGGGGTGTTCACGGTGGCGGTGCTGTGGCTGTGGGGCCGGACCACGGGACGGTGGGGCGAGCCCCTGCCCAACGCGCAGCTCGGGCCGGCCTTCCAGTCGATGTGGCCCACTCTGGCCCGCGCGGCGGGCGCCGTCCTGGCGGCCTACCTGGCCTGGCGCAGCCGTCGGAGGTAGCCGGGGCGGGATGCCCGGGGCGAAAAAGGCATGGAAGTGCCCCCAAAAGGTGCAAGAGCTGACATCTCGCCAAATACCGCTATCCGATAAGCCAACCTCCGCTTAGCTTCCCGCGGGCCGCTGGAGTCTCGGCACAATGGCGCTATGACCTCCACCCCCCCACAGCTCACCGTCGGATTCGACCTCGACATGACGCTCATCGACTCCCGCCCCGGCATCAGGGCCGCCTGGCAGGCGCTCTCGGCGAAGACCGGGGCGCACATCGACGCCGACCTGGCCGTCACCCGCCTCGGACCCCCGCTCGAGGAGGAGCTCGCCTACTGGTTCCCGGAGGAGCGGATCCCCGAGATGCGGGACCTCTACCGGGAGATGTACCCGAGCTGTGCCATCGAGCCGACGCCGGCCCTGCCCGGCGCCCGCGAGGCGGTCAGGGCCGTCCAGGCGCTCGGCGGCCGGGCGATCGTGGTCACGGCGAAGAACGAGCCCGACGCCCGCCGGCACCTCGACCACCTCGGGATAGGGGCCGACGCCGTCATCGGCTGGCTCTGGGCCGAGGGCAAGGCCAAGGCGCTGCGCGAGTACGGGGCGCAGGTGTACGTCGGCGACCACATCGGCGACGTGCGCGGTGCCCGGACGGCCGGCGCCCTGTCGGTGGCGGTGACGACCGGCCCGTGCGCGGCGTCCGAACTGCGCGAGGCCGGCGCCGACGTGGTGCTGGACGACCTCACCGCTCTGCCGGAGTGGCTGGAGGCCTTCGTCCGCGCCCGCGCGGCCTGAGAAGGAACCGCCGGAACGAACCGCCGGAACGAACCGCTGCGCGCGTCAGGCGGCCTGGGACTCCCGGGCCGCCCTGCGCTGTGCCGCGGCCGAGCGGAACACGCCCGCCGCCGAGATCGCGAAGCCCACGCCCATCAGCATGCACACCGCCCACGCGTACGACGGGAACGGGTCGGTGCCCAGGAACAGCGGCGCCATCGTCACGAGCGTCGCCACGGCGCCGACGATGAACACGATGCCGCCGGCCTTGACCAGTCCGTCGCCGGGCCGGGGTTCGTCGGGGTGAGGAGTAACAGTCACCCCACCAGGGTAGTTCCCTGGCCGAAGCGGTGAAGCGGGAAGGACCGGGGAACGTCTTGTCACCCGTATCAGGACCATTAGCCTGGAGGAGGCGGGTCGCTGGACCCGCTGTACTGCTATCCGGAGCCGTTCACCTCGGCAAACCGGACCCGACGAGCACAAGGACAGAGGACGGACGTGCCTACCGGCAAGGTCAAGTGGTTCAACAGCGAGAAGGGCTTCGGCTTTCTCTCCCGTGACGACGGCGGCGACGTCTTCGTGCACTCGTCGGTGCTCCCCGATGGGGTCGACGCGCTCAAGCCCGGGCAGCGCGTCGAGTTCGGCGTCGTCGCGGGGCAGCGCGGTGACCAGGCGCTTTCGGTAGTCGTGCTGGAGCCGACGCCGTCGGTGGCCGCCGCCCAGCGGCGCAAGCCCGACGAGCTCGCCTCGATCGTGCAGGACCTGACGACCCTGCTGGAGAACATCACCCCGATGCTCGAACGCGGCCGCTACCCCGACAAGGCGCACGGCGCGAAGATCGCCGGCCTGCTGCGCGCGGTGGCCGACCAGCTCGACGTCTGAGCGTTCCCACGCGCGTACGCCGGTGCCCCGCCGCTCCTCCGAGCGGCGGGGCACCGGCGCGTGCGGGGTGCGGCTACGGGAAGGCCAGCGCGTCCGGCCCGATGGCCGGAACCAGGCCCTCGGCGGCGGCCCGGGTCAGCAGCCCGCGGACGGCCGCGTAGCCGGCGTCGCCCAGGTCGGCGGTGAACTCGTTGACGTACAGCCCGATGTGCTGGTCGGCGACCTTCGGGTCCAGCTCCTGCGCGTGCGCCCGGACGTAGGGCCGGGAGGCCCCGGGGTCGTCCCAGGCCATCCGCACCGACGTGCGGGCCGCCTCGGCGAGCGCCCGCAGCGTGTCCGCGCCCAGCGAGCGCTTGGCGATGATCGCGCCGAGCGGGATCGGCAGGCCGGTGGTGGACTCCCAGTGCTCGCCCATGTCGGCCAGGCAGTGCAGCCCGTACTCCTGATAGGTGAACCGGGCCTCGTGGATGACCAGTCCGGCGTCCACGCGCCCGTCGCGCACCGCCGGCATGATCTCGTGGAACGGGAGGACGACCACCTCGCCGACCCCGCCGGGGAGCACGTCCGCCGCCCACAGCCGGAACAGCAGGTAGGCGGTGGAACGTTCGCTCGGCACCGCGACCGTCCTGCCGGTCAGGTCCAGCCCAGGCTCGCGGGTGAGCACGAGCGGGCCGCAGCCGCGCCCCAGCGCCCCGCCGCAGGGCAGCAGCGCGTACTCCTCCAGCACCCACGGCAGCACGGCGTACGACACCTTCAGCACGTCCAGCTCGCCGCGCTCGGCCATGCCGTTGGTGACGTCGATGTCGGCGAAGGTCACGTCGAGGGCGGGCGCGCCCGGGACGCGGCCGTGCGCCCACGCGTCGAAGACGAAGGTGTCGTTCGGGCAGGGCGAGTAGGCGATGTCCAGCGTGATCGGCGGGGTGCGGTCAGCGGTCGCGGTCATGGCGTTCTCCCCAGGTGACGAGTACGGGGCCCAGCGCGCGGAACCCGTCCGCGAGGGCGGCCAGGGCGTCCCCGATCCGCCAGGCGGCCCGGTCGCGCGGGCCGACGGCGTTGGACACGGCGCGGATCTCCAGCACCGGCAGCCCGTGCGCGGCGGCCGCCTCCGCGACCCCGAAGCCCTCCATCGCCTCGGCCCCGGCGAGCGGGTGCCGGGCGGCGAGCTCGGCGGCGCGGGCGGCGCTGCCGGTGACGGTGGAGACGGTCAGGACGGGCGCGAGGAGCGCCCCGGTGGCCTCCGCGGCCCGGGCGGCCAGGTCGGCGGGCGGAAGGTGCACGCTGCGGCCGAAGCCGAGCTCCTGCACGGGGACGAAGCCCTCGGGGGTCTCCGCGCCCAGGTCGGCGGCGACGAGCGCGTCGGCGACCACGAGCGAGCCGAGCGGGGCGGCGGGGGCGAACCCGCCGCCGATGCCGGCGGAGATGACGAGGGAGTACTCGGCCAGCGCGAGCGCGGTGGCCGTCGCGGCCGCGGCGGAGGCCGGGCCGACACCGCCGACGAGCACGTCGGCGGCGAGGCCGGGCAGGTCCCGGCGGGTGACGGAGTAGTTGCCGGGCAGGGTGCGCGGCTCGGGCGTGACCGGATCCTGATGAGGGGTGAGACCGGCGGCCGCGGAGTCTGCCTCCGCGGCCACGGCGGTCACGATCAGCACGCGCACGCCGCGCCGCCGACTAGCTGTTCTTCAGCTTGAGCTTGAAGGACCAGACGGCGAGGGGCTTGCCGTCCTCGCCGACCTGGACGAAGCTCAGCATCTTCGACTGGGGCGCCTCGCCCTGGCCGCCGGTCGCGAAGACGTCGGCGCCGGCGAAGCTGCGGTAGGTGTTCGAGGACGGCTCGGTGATCGGCTGGCCGTCGAGGACCGCCTGCCACTTCTTGCCGTCCTCGACGACCGCCGGCTCGACGCCGAGGCGCAGCGTGTCACCGCGGCCGTACTCGATGGTCTTGGCGTCCTTGCGGGCGGTGAGGCACTCCTGGACCTTGTCCATGGAGAGCTCCTTGCCGTTCTCGCCGTTGTCGGCGCGGCACTCGGACTCGGCGGACACCGACGAGCTGCCGACGGTCACGGTCGCGAGCGGCGTCGGCTTGTCGCAGGCGGACAGGAGGAGGAGGCCGGCGGACACGGCTCCGAGGGCCGCGACGCTGCGGCGGGCCCTACCCGGGAAAAGCGGTGCGGTCATGAGCCGAAGGCTATCGGGCCGCCGGGCTGCGCCGCCGCACGGGGGTCCCACGGCGGCGCGCCCCTGCGCCGGCGGGGGTCTCAGGCCACGCGGGGGTGGGGGGCGCTGCGGTGGCGGTGGGGGGCGGTGAGGAGGCCCCGGAGGGCCATCACGGTGCCCAGGGCCACCAGCCCGGCAGCCACCGCCATGCCCAGGACGCCGTTCAGCGGCAGGGCGATGCCTATGCCGCCGCCCAGGACCCACGCCATCTGGAGGAGGGTCTCCGAACGGGCGAAGGCCGAGGTGCGGACGGCCTCCGGGACGTCGCGCTGGATCATCGCGTCCAGCGACAGCTTCGCCAGGGCCTGGCAGAAGCCGGCCGTGCAGGCCAGGACGGCCACGAGCGGGCCGCTGAAGAAGACCGCGGCCAGGATCGCCACCGCCAGGGTGGCGGACAGCACCGCGGCAATGATGGCCTCCGGGGCCCGCGTCCGCAGCCACGCCCCCACCGCCGTGCCGCACGCGTTGCCCACGCCCGCCGCGACGCCCACGATGCCGAGGGACACCGCCGCGCTCCGGCCGCCCAGCGGGTGCTCGCGCAGCAGGAACGCCAGGAAGAAGATCAGGAACCCGGACAGGGCCCGCATCGACGCGTTCGCCAGCAGCCCGCACAGCACCGGACGGCTGACCGTCCGCAGCCCGGGCCGCTTCGAGTGCGCCTCGTGTGTGGACAGGCGGGCCCGGCGCTCGCCCCTGGCCTCGTCCACCTTGTGCGGCAGCTGGAACGCCGCGAAGGTCCCGCACACGAAGATCGCGCAGGCCCCGTACAGCGGCCACGGCGGCCCGATCGAGTGCAGGCCGGCCGCCACCGGCGCCGCCGCGCCCGTCGCGAGGAGGCCCGCCAGCGTGACCCGGGAGTTCGCCTTGACGAGCGAGAACGCCGGCGGCAGCAGGCGCGGGACCACGGCGCTGCGGACGACGCCGTACGCCTTGGAGGCGACCAGGACGCCCAGCGCCGCCGGGTAGAGCGCCAGCCCGCCCGTCGCGACCATGCCCGACATCAGCACCGCCAGCAGCGCCCGCGCCAGCATCGCGCACGCCATCGCCGCCCGCCGTCCGTGCGGCAGCCGGTCCAGCAGGGGGCCGATCACGGGGGCCAGGAGAGTGAAGGGGGCCATGGTGATGGCGAGGTACAGGGCCACCCTTCCGCGTGCCTCGTCCGTGGGAACGGAGAAGAACACCGTCGAGGCGAGCGCGACGGTGATCATGACGTCGCCGGCGCCGTTGATGGCGTGCAGTTCGATCAGCCGCCCGAGCCCCGATTCGCCCGCCCCGTGGGCATGCGTGACGCGCCGGATCCCGCGCGCCGTACCGGTGAACGGGAGGTGCAGGGCGCGCCCGACCGCCCGGCCGGCCCGCCTGGCCGGTCCCGAGCCGTCTGCGGACGACCGTGCGGGAGCCACCGTGCCATAGTGCCCCAGACGGCCCGCCGGGAGCCGTCCCGGCGCGTCGGGCCGCCGCCGGGGGGTGGTCCGGGTGCCTCCGATGTCCGCGAATCGGACCTCGCATGTGGGCCGAAGGCTTCAGAGGAGGTAGCGTGCGTAGCGCGCCACCGGCGGTTGCTCTTGGCCGCGCGCCTCTTCGCGATCCCGCAGAATGGATCACATGGGGTGCGCCCGAGGCCGATCGGGGCGCGGACGTCGACGCGGCCCTCTGGTCCGCTCCGCCCGCGCTACGTACGGACGAGACCGACGGGTCGTTGTGGACGACAGTACGGACGGCGCACTCGTGAGACGGCGTAGGAGAGAACGAGACCTGTGAGTGCTGCGACGACGCGAAGCCGTACCCCGCGTACCCCCGCCCCCGACCGCCTGTGCGTCGAGGCCGTGGAGTTCGCCCGCGAGGCGGCCGAGGAGGCCGCCTACCCCGGTGTGGTGGGCGAGCACGTCTCGGCCGTGGCGGAGGGTGACCGGGTCGTCACTCACTTCTTCGAGTGCGAGGAAGCCGGATACCGCGGCTGGCGCTGGGCCGTCACCGTCACCCGCGCGTCGCGCGCCAAGAACGTCACCCTGGACGAAACGGTGCTGCTGCCGGGTGACGACGCGCTGCTCGCGCCGGAGTGGGTGCCGTGGAGCGAGCGGCTGCGGCCGGGCGACATGGGCCCGGGCGACCTGCTCCCGACGGACGCGGACGACCTGAGGCTGGAGCCCGGGTACAGCGGCGAGGACGCGGCCCCGCCGAACTCGGTGGTCTCGGCGGAGATGGCCGCGCTGGTGGAGGCGGAGGACGCCGACGTCACCGACCGGGTGGTCGTCCCGGCGCGCGGCTCGATCACGGCCGTGGCGGAAGAGCTGGGCATGCGGCGTGCGCGGGTGCTGTCCCGGTACGGGCTGCACACGGCCGCCGATCGCTGGGACGAGTCCTTCGGGGCGAAGACCCCGATGGCGCAGGCCGCGCCGGCCTCGTGCGTGTCCTGCGGCTTCCTGGTGGCCATCGGCGGCTCGCTGGGACAGGCCTTCGGGGTGTGCGCGAACGAGTTCGGCCCGGCCGACGGGCGGCTGGTGTCGCTCTCGTACGGGTGCGGCGGCCATTCGGAGGCCGCGGTGATGCCGAAGCCGCCGAGGCCGGCGGAGCCGGTGCTGGACTCCATGGCCCTGGACGAGTTCCCGCTGCGGCCGGCCGCCGACACGGGCTCGGTTCCGGCGGCGGACGTCCCGTCCGAGGACCTCGGGCACGCGTAGCCGCCGCCGTCCGCCGGGCCCGCCGTCCGCCGGTGCCGGGGTGCCGCCGCCGGCCGGGGCCTGCCCCGCAGGGCGGCGGCGCCGTACGCTCGGCGGCATGGACATGGTGGGGATGACCGGGCGGGTGACCGGGACGGTGGGGCCGGGGCTGGTGGGCGAGGTCATCGTCCGTGTCCGCGGCGGCGCCGAGCACTTCCTCGCGTACCCCGCCCCCGGCGAGAGCACCCGGATCGCCGTCGGGACCGTGGTCGCCGTCGTCGAGTACCAACCCCCGCGCACCGTGTACGTGATGCCCGTCTACGAGGGCTGACACCCGACCGCGTATCAAGATGGCGACAAGAACGATCCCGCCACTTCTCCACCACCGCCTCACGGGCGCAGACTCACCCCGTCGGTGCCGAACGGCACCGTTCTAAGGGGGCGTTGCCGATGGCTGTCGGCGTCGTGGCGGGAGTCGTTCTCGCCGCAATCATTGCCTTGATCGGCCTGTTCAAGCTCATGTGGCGGGTGGCCGAACCGAACGAGGCGCTCGTCATCTCGGGCTCCACGCACAAGACCGAGGGCATCGGCGAGGGCATGGGCTTCCGGATCGTCACCGGCCGCGGCACGCTCGTCCTGCCCGGCGTACAGGCGGTCCGCAAGCTCTCGCTGGACCTCAACGAGACGCAGCTGAACGTGGACTGCGTGACCCACCAGGGGATCCCGCTGCGGGTCAAGGGGGTCGTGATCTTCAAGATCGGCGATGACTACGTGTCCATCGCCAATGCCGCCCGCCGCTTCCTCGACCAGCAGAAGATGATGCCCGAGCGGGTGCACATCGTCTTCGCCGGCCATCTGCGTTCCATCGTCGGCGGTCTGACGGTCGAGGACATGATCCGCGACCGGGAGAAGCTGACCGGCCAGACCCGGGCGGCCTGCGGGACCGAGATGGAGAAGCTCGGGCTCATCGTGGACTCGCTCCAGATCCACGAGATCGAGGACCCGACCGGGTACATCAAGAACCTCGCGATGCCGCACGCCGCCGCCGTCCAGCGCGACGCCCGCATCGCGCAGGCCGAGGCGAACCGGCTCGCGACCGAGGCGGAGCAGACCGCCTTCGCCCGGATGGCCGAGGCCACCCGGGACAGCGAGATCCTCCAGGCCGGCTACCAGGCCGAACGGGACAAGGCCGCGGCCACCGCCCGGCAGGCGGGCCCGCTGTCCGAGGCCGCCGCCCGCCAGGAGGTCGTCGTCCAGGAGACCCGGGTCGCCGAGCTGGAGGCGCACCGCAGGGAGCAGCAGCTCCAGGCCGACGTGCGCAAGCCCGCGGACGCGGCCGCGTACCAGACGAGGACGCTCGCCGAGGCGGAGCGCGACGCCCGCATCTCGGCCGCGCAGGCGAAGGCGAAGGAGACCGAGCTGGCGGCGGCCGCCGAGGCGACGCGGGTCAGGACGGCCGCGGCGGCCGAGGCCCAGGCCACCGAGGCGCGCGGACACGCGGCGGCCACCGCGACCCGGGTCAGCGGTGAGGCCGAGGCGGCCGCCACCCAGGCCAAGGGCCTCGCGGCGGCCGAGTCGGCGCGGGCGAACGGCCTCGCCGAGGCGGAGGCGGCGAAGGCCAGGGGCCTGGCCGAGGCCGAGGCGATCAAGGCGCGGGCCGCGGCCCTCGCCGAGAACCAGGAGGCCGTGGTCGCCCAGCAGCTCGCCGAGAACTGGCCGGCGATCGTCCAGGCGGGCGCGGGCGCCTTCGGCAGCGTCGAGCACATGGTGCTGCTCAACGGGGCCGAGGGGATGTCGGAGATGTTCGCCAAGGCCCTGACGATGGGCGGTACGGGGCTCGGCGTGGCCCGTCAGCTGCTGGCGTCGATGGCCGCCCAGCAGAAGGGGGAGGGACCGGCCCCTGCCGTCACCCCCGTGAACGGCAGAGGCCCCGGCGGGACGCAGGTCCCGATCGACGGGGACCGCGCCTGACCGGCGACGGGCACCGCCGGGTGGCCGGAAGGCGATCCTAGGCCGGTGCCGCTCCGGTGCACGTGCGTTGCGCGCAAGGATCGTTGACCTTGCGCGCAACGCGTTTGCGGCGCAGTTCCGTCGGGCTCGTCCCGTACGCCTGGCGGAACGCCCGGCTGAAGACGGTGGCGCTGCTGAAGCCCCAGCGGGCGGCGATCGAGTGCACCGGCCGGCGCCTCAGGTCCGGCCGGAGCAGGTCGGCGCGGGCGGCCGCCAGCCGACGGCCGCGGATGGTGGCGGCGACGCCCGCGGGCCGGCCCTCGAAGAGGAGGTGCAGGCGGCGCAGGGAGATGTGGTGGCGGGCGGCCACCGCGCCCGGAGTCAGCTCCGGATCCGCGAGGTTGTGCTCGATGTAGGCGTCGATCTGCCGCAGCAGCACCTCCTCGCGGGCCTCGGTGGAGAGGTCGTCGTACACGTCGAGGCGTTCGGCGAGGCAGGCGGTCGCCAGGCCCAGCGCGGCCGAGCCCAGCCGGGCCAGCTCCCGTTCCCCGCAGCCGTCGGCGTGGGCGCCGACGCTGCCGAGGAACTGGGCCAGGGCCGCGCCCGTGCCCCGCGTGGCGGGGATCGGCTGGGCCAGCAGCCGGTCCACCCGCTCCGGCCGGAACGGGAGCGAGGTGCGCGGGAGCTGGAGCACCACCGTGCGGTCCGCAGCGGGGGTGGCGCCCGCCTCGTACGGGTGGGACGTGTCGCAGAGCACCAGGTCGCCGGTGACCAGGGCCAGTTGGTAGCGCTCGGGGTCGGCGGTGCGGGGGGACGTGGACACCCGGACGGGGCCCAGGTCGAGGTACTCCATGCCGCCCCCGCCCCTCCGTGTCGTGCCCTGCATGGGCATGCCATATCGCTGTTCGAGGGCTGGGACGCCTCCGCGCTCCCCGGCGGTTCCGGCCGGGGGCGGGCGGCGTCAGCCCCTCGGCCGGCGCCGCCGCAGCACCCGCTTGGCCGCCAGGACCAGGGCCGTCCCCGCCGCGAGCACCAGGGCGCCCTTCGTGAAACTGCCGCCCTGCGCCCCGTCCGCGCCCTTCGCACCGGACGACCCCGCCGCCGGCGCGGGGTGCGCCGGATCGGAGGGGGCCGCGGAGGCGGCGGGTGCCACGGGAACGGCCACCACCCGGCTGCCCGCCCCCTCCGCCCCGAACAGCAGCGTCCGCCCGTCGGGGGAGTACGTCACCGACTCCGCCTGCCCCTGCCAGGGCGCGTCCACCCGCTCACCCTCACCCTGCGGCCGCCCGTCCTTCCAGGGATACGTCCGCGCCGTGAAGTAGCCGCGCAGCGTCAGCCGGGTGCCGTCCGGGGAGAACGCCCCGTCCGTCACCCACGGCACCTCCGCCACCCGCCGGAAGACGTTGCGCCCGTCCGCCGACAGCTTCTCCGGACCCTCGTACAGGCCGCCGCCCTGCTCGTTCTTGCTCGCGATGTACACCCGGCCCGTCACCGGATGCACCATCAGCGCCTCGGCGTTGCGCGGCCCGTCCGCGTACACGGCCGTGAACTGCTCGGCCTTCACGGTGGCGTCGGCCAGCTCCTTCGGCTCCGGGAACCGGTAGATCCACACGTGGTCCCAGGTGCCGTCCCGGTTGTCGCCGATGTCCCCGACGTAGAGGTTCCCGTCCGGGCCGAGCGAGATGGCCTCCACGTCGCGCGGGGTGCCGATGCCGGCCATCGTGATCCGGGCCACCGTCTTGCCCGTCGCCGAGTCCACCGCGTACACGTACGGGCCGTCGTCGCTGTCGTTGTGCGTCCAGTACACGCCCGGATGGATCCGGCTGGCCGCCAGCCCGCTCGACTCCGTGATCCGCGGATCGGTGATCGTGAACCCGGACGCGGTGGGGGCCGGACTCCCGGTGGCCGGGGCGGCGCCGGAGGCCGCGGCGGCACCCGGCAGCAGCAGGCCCAGGACGAGAGCGGCGGGAACGGCGGTCGTCGGCACGGTCAGCAGGCGCATCCCCCCAGCCTGCCAGGACCGGCCCGGCCGGGCGGCACGGCCCGTCCGGACCCCGGCGTGTCCGGCATCACAGGGGCTCCCGCCGCATGATCCGCGATGATGACCGGATGCGTTTCATGTTCGTCGGCGACTCCATGACCATCGGACGCGCCGGCGACTACACCTGGCGCTACCGGATGTGGCAGCACCTCGGCGCCACCCTCGGCGACGGCTCCTTCGAGGTCGTCGGCCCGCGCAGCGCGCTCTACGACACCGCCTGCGACGCCCCCTCCAGCGACGCCTACGCCGACCCGGCCTTCCCCGGGCCCGCCCGCCGCCACCTGGCCGGCTGGGGCGAGGGCTGGCAGCACATGGCACCGCTCATCGGACCGGCCGTCCGCGAGGCCCGGGCCGACGTCCTGCTCGTCTCCCTCGGCCTGATCGACCTCGGCTTCTACACCAAGGCCGACCAGACCGCCGCCAACGCCCGCGCCTTCGTCGAGGCCGCCCGCGAGGCCCGCCCCGGGATCCGGATGGTCCTCCTGCCGGTCATACCCAACGTCCGCGCCGAGGAGGACGCCCCCTTCGCCGAGGAGGTCGTCCGCTTCAACGAACTGCTCGCGAAGACGGTCGCCGACCTCGCCGACGCCGCCTCCCCGATCCTGCTGGCCGCGCGCCCGCACGCGTACGACATCCACCGCGACACCTACGACGGCACGCACCCCAACGCCTCCGGCGAACACCGCCTGGCCGGCGAGTTCGCGGCCGTCCTCCACCAGGCCTGGGGCATCGGCGGCCCCTACCGCCGACCGGCCGACGCGTAAAGCGGCGCGGCCGCGGGGGTCTTGCTTCGAGCCCACTCCAGGCAGTTGGCTTGGGCCCCATGAAGTACACGCAGCTCGGACGCACCGGCCTCAAGGTCAGCCGACTCGTACTCGGCACCATGAACTTCGGCCCCCAGACCGACGAACCCACCAGCCACGCCCTCATGGACGCGGCGCTCGACGCGGGCGTAAATTTCTTCGACACTGCCAATGTCTACGGCTGGGGTGAGAACAAGGGCCGCACCGAGGAGATCATCGGCACCTGGTTCGCCCAGGGCGGCGGCCGCCGCGAGAAGACGGTCCTCGCCACCAAGGTCTACGGCTCGATGTCCCGCGAGGGGGAGACCTGGCCGAACTTCGACCGGCTCTCCGCCCTCAACATCCGCCGCGCCGTCGACGCCAGCCTCAAGCGGCTGCAGACCGACCACATCGACGTCTACCAGTTCCACCACGTCGACCGCCGGACCCCCTTCGAGGAGATCTGGCAGGCCGTCGAGGTCCTGATCCAGCAGGGCAAGATCCTCTACGCCGGATCCTCCAACTTCCCCGGCTGGAAGATCGCCCAGGCCAACGAGGCCGCCGCGCGCAGCGGCCGGCTCGGGCTCGTCAGCGAGCAGTGCCTGTACAACCTCGCCGAGCGGCGCGCCGAGATGGAGGTCATCCCGGCCGCGCAGGAGTACGGGCTCGGTGTCATCCCGTGGTCGCCGTTGCACGGGGGCCTGCTCGGCGGGGCGATCCGCAAGCAGGCCGCCGGCGGGGGGACGGGGCGCAGCTCCTCCGGGCGGACGGCGGACGCGCTCGCCGACACCACGGTGCGGGCGCAGGTGCAGGCGTACGAGGACCTGCTCGACAAGCACGGCCTGGAGCCCGGCGACACGGCCCTGGCCTGGCTGCTGACCCGGCCCGGCGTCACCGGACCGATCGTCGGCCCGCGTACGCGGGAGCAGCTCGCGTCCGCGCTGAGGGCGGTGGAGCTGGAGCTGTCCCAGGAGGTGCTGGCCGGGCTGGACGGGATCTTCCCCGGGCCGGGGCCGTCGCCGGAGGCCTTCGCCTGGTAGGGGAGGGGCGGCCCCGGGGCTACTGGCCCACCGCGGCCGCCACGGCGACGACGACGAACATCAGCACGAGCACACCGGCCATGACGCGGTTTCTGGTCTTCGGATCCACCCGTCGAGACTAACGCGGCAGCCCCCGGCCCCCGTGCCAGGGGCTGCGAGACTTCCGTCATGGTCACAGTCGACGACGTACGGCGGCTGGCGCTCGCGCTGCCGCGCACCGAGGAGCACCTCGTCCGCGACCGGGTGAAGTTCCGGACAGGCCGGATCGTCTACCTCGCCCTCTCGCGGGACGAGACCGAGCTCGGCTTCGCCTTCCCCAAGGAGGAGCGGGCCGCGCTCGTCGCCGCCGAGCCGGAGAAGTTCTTCCTGCCCGGCCCGGGCGACATGCGCTACCACTGGGTCGAGGCGCGGATGGCCGCCCTCGACGTGGCGGAGCTGGAGGAGCTGGTCACCGACGCCTGGCGGATGTGCGTGCCGGCCGGGGTGGCCCGCGCGTACCTGGAGGGCGGCCTGCCGCCCGCGCCCGGGCTGGCCCGGCTGCGGGCGGCGGCCGAGGTGTTCGGGGCGTTCCCCGGGGTCGACCGCAGCTGGCTGGCGCTGCGCGCGGACACCGTGCCCGGGCTCGACCTGTCGGGCGCCGGGCACCGCACCGCCCTGCACCGCTGGCTCAACGCCTGGGGCTGCCGGATCCGCTATCCGCGGGAGGGCGAGCCGGACGTGTTCGGGGAGGGGCTGGCCCGTTGGTGGTCCCGGCACGAGGACCTGCCCGGGACCCGGCTGGCGGACCTGGGCGACCGGGAGATCGCCCGGCTCGCCGCCGCGTACGGGGAGCTGGCCGCGCTGCCCGTCGGGCGCCGGACCCTCGGTCCGACGGCCGCCGCGAAGGCGCTGTTCGCGCTCCGGCCCGACACGGTGATGCCCTGGGACGCGGCGATCGCGCAGCGGCTGTGGGGCGCTCGGGACGAGGCGGCCTTCGCCCGGCACCTGGCGACGGGCCGGGCCTGGGCGCGTGCCGCGCTCGCGGAGAGCGGCGGCCTGGACGAGGCCGCGCTGGCCGCGGAGCTGGGCCGGCCGGGGTTGCCGCTGGCCAAGCTGCTGGACGAGTACCTGTACGTGACCATCACCCACCAGGGGGCCTGAGGGAGTGCGCGGCGGTGCCGCCCCCGCGGGGCGGGAGCGGCACCGGGGCGTGCGTGGGTCAGGCCTTGCCCTTGAGGTTGCCGACCAGCTGGTTCGTCAGCTTGGTCGCGCCCGCCAGTCCCTTGTCGGTGCTGCTGCTGACGAGGACGGTCACCACGGAGTGGCCGACCCGGGCGGCGACGAGGGTGGTGCCGCCCTGCCAGGCGGGGCTGGTCTCGGTGATGGCCCAGGCGCCGTCGCCGACGCCGGCGAGGGGCTTCTCGGTGACGGTCACCGTGCTGTGGGTGGGCTCGTCGGGGTAGCTCGGGCAGGCCTTGGAGAGCATGCCGAGCGCGCCCAGGACGGTCGTGGCGGTGGTGCCCTGGTAGACGTCGACCTCCTGGGCGAACTCCTCGGAGGTGTTCTTGTTGACGTACGCGTTCTGCGCGAACGAGACGCCGGTGATGCCGGTGATCTCGGTCCAGGCGGTCCCGCCGAGCTTGGTGCAGTCGGGGGTGGGGACCTCGGCGGTGGCCGGGGCCCGGTAGGCGGGGCCGGTGTCGCGCTCGTCGGCGGGGTCGGCGGTGAAGCCGGCGGCGAAGAAGGAGGCGGGTGCCAGCGCGGCCTTGAGCTGCGTACCCGTCAGGAGGCCCTTGTTGGGGCCGTCGACGGCGGGCGCGGCGGCGGGGGCGGCGGCGGAGGGTGCCTTCGGCGCGGCGGTCGTCGGGGCGGCCTTGGGGGCGGCCTTCGGGGTGGCCGAGCAGGCCGTGAGCGCGAGCGGAAGGACCGCGACGGCGAAGAGGGCGGCGACGGGAGATATCTGACGCACGGTGTGGTTCGACCTCGTTGTTCGGATGCACTGCTGGTTCCGGCCGGCCGTGCCCCCGGCCGTCCCCCGGCCCGCGCGGGGGAGCGCGGCGCGTCCGGTTCAGCGACAGGACTCGCGCATCACATCGGGCTGCCGTCGGTGGGGCAAGGGTTCAGCGGATCCTTTGCTTCCGTATGTGAAACCTTTTTCGAAAACCCTGCACGAGTGCCCGAATAGTGCTAATGGCCGGTCAGGGGCCATTGCCCGACGACCTCGTAGCGCGGCTGCTCGCCGGGGACCCCGGGGACGGGCGGATTGCTGCGGACCAGGCGCAGGGCATCGACCTGCCAGGGCGTGCCCTCGAAGCCGGCGAGGGCGTCGAGGCAGGGCCGCAGGTCGGCGTGGTCGTGGCGGGCCCGGGCGAGGGTGAGGTGCGGGGCGTACCGGCGGTGCTGCTCCATGGGGATGCCGGCCCGGCGGGCGGCGGCGTCGGCCCGCTCCGCGAGCAGGCGCAGCGCGTCGAGCCCGCCGGCGGCGCCGATCCACAGGGCGCGGCGGCCGAAGCGGCCGGCGCCGTGGAGGCGGAGGGGGAAGGGTGCGGTGCGGGCGGCCGCCCGGGCGAGGCGGGTGTGCAGTTCGGGGAGGAGGGGGTCCGCCACCTCGCCCATGAAGGCGAGGGTGAAGTGCCAGCCGGCTTCGCCGGTCCAGCGGAGGTCTTCGGTGGCGGGCACCGCCTGGACCGCGTCCCGTAGCTCGGCGACGGCGTCACTGCTCGGCAGGACGGCTGCGAATAGCCTCACGCTCCGACGATAGCCGCTGGGCGGGCCTGCGCCCTGTGCCGTTCCTACGCCGGGAAGCGGTGGTCCACCCAGCGGAAGGCGATCTCGATCAGGGCCGCCGCCGCTGCCGCGATCGCGACCGCGATCCACGGCATCGTCACCCCTTCCAGCTTGAGCTGGAAGAAGTGCTGGAGCCAGGGCACCACCAGGACGAGCAGGAACGCCGCCCCCATCGCGGCCACGAGCGCCAGCCGCCACCAGGTGTACGGCCGGGCGATGATCGCCAGTACCCACAGCGAGGTCAGGAACAGCGTCAGCGTCGCCGCGCTGGTCTCGGACGTCAGGGCGTCCGGGCCGGTGTAGTACGCGCGCGCGATCAGGTACGAGACGAAGGTGGCCACCGCCGCGACGGCCCCGCCGGGGATGGCGTAGCGCATGACCCGCCGCACGAAGTGCGGCCGTGCCCGTTCCGTGTTCGGGGCCAGTGCCAGGAAGAACGCCGGGACGCCGATGGTGAGCGTGGACAGGAGGGTGAGGTGGCGGGGGAGGAAGGGGTACTCGACCTGGGAGCAGACCACCAGGATCGCCAGCAGCACCGAGTAGACCGTCTTGACGAGGAAGAGGGTCGCCACGCGGGTGATGTTGCCGATGACCCGCCGGCCCTCGGCGACCACCGACGGCAGGGTGGAGAAGCTGTTGTCGAGGAGGACGATCTGGGCGACGGCGCGGGTGGCCTCGGAGCCCGAGCCCATGGAGACGCCGATGTCGGCGTCCTTGAGGGCGAGCACGTCGTTGACGCCGTCGCCGGTCATGGCGACCGTGTGGCCGCGGGACTGGAGGGCGGCGACCATGTCGCGCTTCTGCTGCGGGGTGACCCGGCCGAAGACGGTGTTGCCGTCGAGGACGTCGGCCATCGCGTCCCGTTCGGCGGGCAGGTGCCGGGCGTCCACGGTGTCGGCGGCGCCGGGCAGGCCGAGCTTGCCGGCGACCGCGCCGACGGAGACGGCGTTGTCGCCGGAGACGACCTTGGCCCTGACCTCCTGGTCGTCGAAGTAGCGCAGGGTGTCGGCGGCGTCGGGCCGCAGCCGCTGTTCGAGGACGACGAGGGCGGTGGGCCGGATCCCGCTGGCCACGGCCGGGTCGTCGAGCTCGCGGGCCGAGCGGGCCAGCAGCAGCACGCGCAGCCCCTCCTCATTGAGGCCGGCGACCTCGTCCAGCGCGGGGTCCCCGCTGGGCAGGAGCACGTCGGGGGCGCCGAGCAGCCAGGTGTTGTTCTCGCCGTCGCCCTCGCTGAAGCTGGCGCCGCTGTACTTGCGGGCGGAGGAGAAGGGCAGCGACTCGGTGCAGCGCCACTCGGCGCTGTCGGGGTAGGCGTCGACGATCGCCTGGAGGCTGGCGTTGGGGCGGGGGTCGGACTCGCCGAGGGCGCCGAGGACCTTCTCGACGTAGGCGGGGTCCGCGCCGCCGAGCGGGCGGAGCTCGGTGACGTCCATGCCGCCCTCGGTGAGGGTGCCGGTCTTGTCGAGGCAGACGACGTCGACGCGGGCGAGGCCCTCGATGGCCGGCAGCTCCTGGACGAGGCACTGCTTGCGGCCGAGCCGGATGACACCGACGGCGAAGGCCACGGAGGTGAGGAGGACGAGGCCCTCGGGGATCATCGGGACGATGCCGCCGACCGTGCGGGCGATGGCGTCCTTGAGGTTGTCCTCCTTGACGACGAGCTGGCTGATGATCAGGCCGACGGAGGTCGGGATCATCATCCAGGTGACGTACTTGAGGATGGTGGAGATGCCGGTGCGCAGCTCGGAGTGGACGAGGGTGAAGCGGGAGGCCTCTTCGGCGAGCTGGGCGGCGTAGGCCTCGCGGCCGACCTTGGTGGCGGTGAAGGCGCCCCCGCCGGCGACGACGAAGGAGCCGGACATGACCGGGTCGCCGGGCTTCTTCAGGACCGGGTCGGCCTCGCCGGTCAGGAGGGACTCGTCGATCTCCAGCCCGTCGGCCTCGCCGACGACGCCGTCGACGACGACCTTGTCGCCGGGGCCGAGCTCGATGACGTCGGAGAGGACGATCTCGGAGGTGGAGATCTCGGCGGTGGCGCCGTCGCGGCGCACGCTCGGTCTGACCTCGCCGATGACGGCGAGTCCGTCGAGGGTCTTCTTGGCGCGCATCTCCTGGATGATGCCGATGCCGGTGTTGGCGACGATCACGAAGCCGAAGAGGCTGTCCTGGATGGGCGCGACGATCAGCATGATCACCCAGAGGACGCCGATGATGGCGTTGAAGCGGGTGAAGACGTTGGCGCGGACGATCTCGGCGGTGGAGCGCGAGGAGCGCAGCGGCACGTCGTTGACGTCGCCGCGCGCGACCCGCTCGGCGACCTCGGGAGTGGTCAGACCGCCCGGCTTGAAGCGGGGGGCGGGGGGCTTCACCGGGTGTACGGGGTCCAGCTCGGCCCCCGCGTCGATGGCGGCCGCCGGCCGCTCGGGCCCGTCCTGGTCGATCCTCGCCCGCTGGGTCATGTTTTCGACGGTAAAGGGCGTTCCTGCGCTTCACCCGCCGAGCGCCGGGAAGATCCGACTTCAGGATGAGCGGAATCGTCCCCTGGTCTCCCCGTGCGCTGTCCGCCGTCCGCCGTCCGGCCGCCCCGCGGCTACGGCGGCTACTGCGGCTGCTCGCCCCGCGCGGCCCGCTCCGCCCGCTCCGCGGCGTGGCGCTTGAGGGCGGCGTCCCGGCCGCGGACGTACCAGACGCCGATGAGTCCGAGTCCGCCGCCGGCCGCGCAGGTCCACACCCACCACAGCAGGTCCTGGTCCGCGAACCAGCCGTAGAAGGGCAGCTGGACGAGGAACATGGCGAACCAGAGGATCGTGCCGCCGGTGATGGTGGCGACAACCGGCCCCTCCAGGGGCTCGGGCGCCTCGTGCGTAGGAGTCCACTTCGCCATGGGACCCAGTCTAGGTGGCCGATTTCGGAGTCTACGCGCGGAGATGGACTGCCCGCGGCTGGTGTGTTCATACTGAAACGGTTTGCCTACGGCCGGATTCCTTCGTAGGAACCACTAAATCGACCAGTTTGAGGACCGCATGAGCACCTCGGCACCCGCCGCGGCCCCCACCAGCGGCCTGGACCGCTTCTTCAAGATCTCGGAACGCGGCTCGACCGTGGGCCGCGAGGTCCGGGGCGGCCTGGCGACCTTCTTCGCGATGGCCTACATCATCGTGCTGAACCCGATCATCCTCGGCAGCGCGAAGGACATGTACGGGCACCAGCTCAACGGCGGCCAGCTCGTCACCGCCACCGTCCTGACCGCGGCCTTCACCACCCTTCTCATGGGTGTCATCGGCAACGTCCCGATCGCGCTGGCCGCCGGCCTGGGCGTCAACACCGTCGTCGCCCTCCAGCTTGCCCCGCGCATGAGCTGGCCCGACGCCATGGGCATGGTGGTCCTGGCCGGCTTCGTCGTGATGCTGCTGGTCGCCACCGGTCTGCGCGAGCGGGTCATGAACGCCGTCCCGCTGGGCCTGCGCAAGGGCATCGCGATCGGCATCGGCCTGTTCATCATGCTGATCGGCCTGGTGGACTCCGGCTTCGTCACCCGCATCCCGGACCTCGCGCACACCACGGTCCCGCTCCAGCTGGGCGGCAACGGCCACCTGCACGGCTGGCCGGTCCTGATCTTCATCGTCGGCGTGCTCCTCACCTTCGTGCTGCTGATCCGCAAGGTGCCCGGCGCGATCCTGATCTCCATCGTGGCCATGACCGTCGTCGCGGTCGCGGTGCAGCTCGCCACCGACCTGCCGGACACCGCCTGGGGCCTGACCGTGCCGGCCTGGCCGGGCAACCCGGTGGCCGCCCCCGACTTCGGGCTCGTCGGCCAGGTCAGCCTTTTCGGCGGCTTCGGCAAGGTCGGGGTGCTCACCGGCGTCCTGTTCGTCTTCACCGTGCTGCTGTCCTGCTTCTTCGACGCGATGGGCACCATCCTCGGCGTCGGCGACGAGGCCAAGCTGACGAAGCCGGACGGCACCTTCCCCGGCATCAACCGGGTCCTGCTCGTCGACGGCCTCGCCGTCGCCGCGGGCGGCGCCACCTCGTCCTCCGCCACCACCTGCTTCGTCGAGTCCACGGCGGGCGTCGGCGAGGGCGCCCGGACGGGCCTGGCCAACATCGTCACCGGCGGCCTCTTCGCGGTCGCCCTCTTCCTGACCCCGCTCGCCACCATGGTTCCCTCGCAGGCGGCCACCCCCGCGCTCGTGGTGGTCGGCTTCCTGATCCTGGCCGGCTCGGTCAGGGACATCGACTGGAGCGACTTCACCGTCGCCGTCCCGGCCTTCATGGCCATGGTGATGATGCCGTTCACCTACTCGATCACCAACGGCATCGGCATCGGCTTCATCAGCTTCTGCGTGCTGCGCCTGGCGACGGGCCGGGGCCGCGAGGTGCCGGCGGCCATGTACGCCGTCTCGGCGGTCTTCGTCTTCTACTACGCGATGCCGGCCCTGGGCCTCACGTAAGCCCGTAGAACTTCTCCGTCTCGTCGACGGCGGCCTTGAACCGCTCGTCGAAGTCATCGCGAATGAGCGTCCGGACGACATAGTCCTGGACGCTCATTCCGCGTTTGGCGGCGTGGTGCCTCAGCCGCTCCAGCAGCTCCCCGTCTATGCGCATGCTCAGCACATGAGTCCCCATGCCGAAAGGGTCGGGCCACGGGGTGAGCGCGTGCGCCCCTTTCCCCGCCGGACTCACCCGTACGAGTGATCCGGCCGGATCGGTTCTCCTGGCCCTTCCGCCGCCCCGTCCGTCACCCCCTGCGTTCGTTAGCTAGAGTAATGAGTTATTCTAAGTACATGCCAGACCTCTCCCATGGCGACGACGCTGCCGCCGTGAACGACCTCCGCTCCGCCGTGATGCGGCTGGGCCGGCGCCTGAAGCACCAGCGCGTCGACGAATCGCTGAGCCCGACCGAGATGTCGGTGCTCGGCACCCTCGCCCGCTGTGGCCAGGCCACGCCCGGTGAGCTCGCCCGCAAGGAGCACGTCCAGCCGCCGTCGATGACCCGCATCGTCGCGTTGCTGGAGGCCAAGGGACTGGTCAGGCTGGAACCGCATCCCGACGACCGCCGCCAGAAGGTGGTCAGCCAGACGGAGGAGGCCGAGGCGATGCTCGAAGAGAGCCGCCGCAAGCGCAACGCCTTCCTGGCCGGGCTCGCCGCCGAGCTCACCGAGGACGAATGGGCCAAGCTCCGCGCGGCCGCTCCCGTCCTGGAGAAGCTCGCGCACCTCTAGGAACGACGCCAGGAGGCGAACGCTTTTGAGTACGGGAACCGGAGGGAACTCCGCACCCGGCCACATACCCACCCCCCAGACCCCGAGCGGGAACAGAGGACCGGGCACCCGCTCGCACTCGATGTTCAGCTCACTGAAGATCCGGAACTACCGGCTCTTCGCCGCGGGCCAGGTCGTCTCGAACACGGGCACCTGGATGCAGCGCATCGCGCAGGACTGGCTGGTCCTCTCCCTGACCGGCTCGGCGTCGGCCGTCGGCGTGACCATCGCCCTGCAGTTCCTGCCGATGCTGCTGTTCGGCCTCTACGGAGGCGTCCTCGCGGACCGGCTGCCCAAGCGGCCGCTGCTGATCGCCACACAGGCCGCGATGGGCCTCACCGGCGTCGCGCTCGCCGCCCTCACCCTGGCCGGGAACGTCCAGGTGTGGCACGTCTACCTCGCCGCGTTCCTGCTCGGCCTGGTCACCGTCGTGGACAACCCGGCCCGGCAGACCTTCGTCTCCGAGATGGTCGGCCCCGCGCAGGTCGCCAACGCCGTCAGCCTGAACTCCGCGAACTTCCAGTCCGCACGGCTGGTCGGCCCGGCGATCGCCGGCGTGCTGATCACCGCCGTCGGCTCCGGCTGGGCCTTCCTGCTGAACGGGCTGTCCTTCGCGGCGCCGATCGCCGCGCTGCTGCTGATGCGCACCCGCGAGCTGTACCGGGTCGAGCCGCAGCCGCGCGCCAAGGGACAGCTGCGCGAGGGCCTGCGCTACGTCGCGGGCCGGCCCGAACTGGTCTGGCCGATCGTCCTGGTCGGCTTCATCGGCACCTTCGGCTTCAACTTCCCGATCTGGCTGTCGGCCTTCGTCGACGACGTCTTCCACGGGGACGCGGGCACCTACGGCGTGTTCAACACCCTGATCGCCGCCGGCTCCCTGGCGGGCGCCCTGCTCGCCGCCCGGCGCGGCAACACCCGTCTGCGGCTGCTGGTGACGGCGGCGGTCCTCTTCTCCGTCCTCCTGTTGGTGACGGCGTTCGCGCCCGGCTACTGGCTGTTCGCGGCCCTGCTGGTGCCGGTGGGCATGTTTGGGCTGACCGTCAACGTCGTGGCCAACTCCAGCGTGCAGATGGCCACCGACCCCGAGATGCGGGGCCGGGTGATGGCCCTCTACATGATGGTCTTCACCGGCGGCACCCCCGTGGGCGCCCCGCTGGTCGGCTGGATCACCGACACCTACGGAGCCCGCCTCGGCATGGCCGCGGGCGGTGCGGTCTCCCTGGCCGCGGCGGTGGCCGTCGGCCTGATCCTGCGCCGCGTCGGCAACCTCCGCCTGCGCCTCGGCCGCCACGGCCTCACCTTCGTCCCGGCGACCCCGCCGCGCGAACTGGCCCCGGCGGCGTAACCCGCGACCACGCCCCGTCGCCGGCCGGACCGTACCGCCCGGCCGGCGACGGGGCCGCCTCCGGGCGACGACAGGACTTTGACGGCAGCCCCTAGTCGAACCACCGGTCCCGGGCGAGCTCCGCCGTGCGGGACGGGTCCTCCAGGAGGGCCGCGACCTCGAAGCGGCGCGGCCACTGCGACGCCGCCCAGGCCAGGCCCGCCGCCACGCCCTCCAGCGTCGCCGCGTGCAGGACGCCGTCCGGGGTGAGCCGCCAGTCCAGCTCCGTGCCGCCCGCCACCAGGTCCCCGTGCTCCACGTACGTCTCCGGGGTGGCGGCGCCCAGCAGCACCCGTACGGCCTCCGGCACCTCGTGGACCTCGCCCGGCGTGGTCACCTCCGCCGGGACCGTCTCCGACAGCCGCCGCACCTGGAACAGCTCCGCCAGGTCCGCCGCCCGCGACGGCGCCACCGGCAGCAGCGGCAGGCCCTCCGTCAGCGGCAGCAGGTCGGGGGCGTCGCAGACGACCGCGTCGGCAGCGTCCACCACGACGACCTCCCCGTCCACCACCGCCCGCAGCTCGTCCGGGAGCGTCACGTGCTCCGGGTCCAGGTCGGCCAGTGCCCCGTACAGCCCGTGCAGCTGCCGGCCCGACACCTCGCGGTCCGGGTCCGCCAGGCGGCCCAGCAGCTCGGCCGCGCCGCCCGGCTCCTCCAGCAGGGCGCGCACCGAGGTGCGCACGCCCAGTGCCCGCAGGACCTGCTCGTCCTCAAAGCCCGTCGCGTCCGCCGGGGTGTACAGCCCCGCCAGCAGCGGGTCCCCGCCCGCGGCGCGCAGCCCCGCCGGGCGGCGGCCGTCGAGCACCGGGTGGTCGCGCAGCCACCACGCGGTGTACGGGCGGACCGACCGGGTCGTGCCGTCCGGGAGCAGCACCCGCACCGGCTGGGTGAGCGCGTCCCGCAGCGGGGGCTGCGCGAGCATCGCCAGGGCCTGGGGCCAGCGGTCGTCGTCGACGAGGTCGAGGTCCCGCACGGCGATCAGCTCGGTGGCCACCGGCGGCACGGGCGAGTCGGGGAACTGGTCGAGGATGTCCTCGCACCACACGTCGACGGCGTCCAGCAGCCCCGCGTCGTCCGGCTCGGCGTAGTCGCCCTCGCGGGGCTCCAGCTCGTCCGGGTCGAGGACCACGTCGGTGGCGCGGACCAGCTGGAAGGTCGTCAGCACCCCGCAGGCGGCCAGCGTGTCCGCGTCCCAGCGGGCGGCCAGCTCGGCGTCCAGGCAGGCGATCTCGTCCTCGCGGACCACGGACGCGAGGGGGCTCCCGGCGAGGAGCAGCTCCCCGGCCGGGGTCGGTTCGCCGTCCTCGTCGGGCAGCGCCAGCGCGCCCAGCCAGGGCTCGTCGCCCGGGGCCAGGCCGGCGTCGCGGACCAGCGTCAGCACGATTTCGGCGAGCTCCTCGGCGTCGGGGGCGTCGGAGTCCTCGTCCCAGACCTCGCCCGCGTCCAGCGAGCCGGCCACCGCGGCCCGGATCTGCGGGGTCGTCAGGACGGCGCGGGCGGTGGCGGGCAGGGCGCCCAGCTTCTCCAGCAGCGGGTGCGCGGCGTCCGGGTGGGCCACCTTCAGCCCCAGCCGGGCCAGGTCGGCCGGGGTGTCCGGGCCCGGCAGCAGGATGTGGCGCGGGCCGATCGCGGTGCGGCCGTCGGCGAGGGGCACGGGCAGCCCCGACAGCCGGTCCGGGTCCACCCCGGCCAGGGTGTCGTAGAGGCTGTGCCACCACTGCGGGGTGCGCTCGATGCCCGCGATCCGCTCGATGGCCTCCCCCAGCGGGAGCCGGCCCACGCCCAGGGTGCGCAGTTCGGGCCGCCGTTCCAGCCCGGCGGGCAGCAGGGTCGGGAGGACCTCCGCGAGGACCTGTACGGTGTCGGCGCCGGCGCCCTCGACGACCTCGGCCTCGAAGGGGCGCAGCCGGGCCAGCTCCTCGGAGGGGACGGCCGGGGCGAGGAAGCCGGTGCGGGGGAGGCGCCGCAGGACGGCGGCGCGCAGGGCGCCGTCGAGCTCGCCCTTGCCGAGCGGGCCGGGGACGAGGTCCACCAGGGCGGGGGTCACCGGGTCCCAGGCGGCGAGGAGTTCGGCGTAGGCGTCGGCGGCGCGCTCCACCAGGAAGTCGGCCAGCGGGCCGGGCGCGTGGTGGCGGCGGGAGGTGTCCATCGGCAGGGAGGCGATGAGCAGGGCCGGGATGCCGAGGGGCTCGTCGGTGGGGGTCGGCGCGTGGACGACGGGCGCGGTGCGGGGGCGTTCGGGGGCGCCGTCGGCGTCGACGGGGGCGGCCCAGGTGACGCTCCAGGTGGGCCGCAGCCGCTCCTCGACGGGCCGGCCGGCGAGGAGTTCGCGCGCGATGGGGCCGTTGCGGCGGACGGTGCGCCAGCGGTGGGTGCCGGAGGCGGAGTCCTCGATGACGGTGTACGGGCCGTCGGTGTGCCGGTAGAGGGTGCGGGTGCCGCTGGACGGGGTGTCCACGACGACCTCGGTCAGCCCGGGGAGGGTGAGCAGGAGGGCGTCGTCGACGCCGTGCAGGAGGCGTTCGGCGAGGTCCTCGGCGGCGGCGTCGCGCAGTGGGAGGACGACGACAGTGTCGTAGCCGTCGGGGGCGGTGCCCTCGGCGGGCAGGGGCAGGCGCAGCAGTGGCACGTGGCCGTCGCGGCGGCGCAGTTCGTCGCCGAGGCCGGGGCTGAAGTGGGCGGCTTCCCGGGCCATTTCGCGGGCCTCGGCGAGGGACCAGCGGACGCCGCCGTGCCGGCCGAGCACCGCAGGCTCGTCCGAGACGGCCAGGACGGCCGCGAAGCCGACGCCGAATCGGCCGACGGTGTCGGCGGAGGAGGCGCCCTCGCGCTTGGCGGAGGCGCGCAGGGTGCTGAGCGACTCCACGCCCGTCGCGTCCAGCGGGGCGCCGGTGTTGGCGACGGCCAGTACGCCGTGCCCGCCCTCGCCGGGGGCGGCGGGGTGCAGCGTGAGCCGCAGCCGGCCGGGCACGCGGCCGCGGGCGGCGGCGTCGGAGGCGTTCTGCGCCAGCTCGACGACGAGCCGGTCGCGGTAGCCGCCGAGGGCCAGGTCCTCCTCGGCGTTGGCGTCCTCGCGGAACCGGGCCGGCCCGGCCGCCCACGCGTCGAGCACCGCGCGCCGCAGCCGGGCGGTACTGAAGGGGTCCATGCCGCTCTGGGCCGCCGTCACTCGCACGTTCACGCCGCTGCCTCCACGCTGTGCTGCCTCCACGTCCTGCTGTGAAGGTATCGCGTGGGCGCCTGGGCCTCGCCCGTGAGGTGGGTGAACACGACGACGCCGACGGGGCGGACCCAGGCGCGGGCGGGGGCCCGGCCGGTGTTCACGGTGATGACGACCTCGTCGCGGGGGCGGCCGAAGTCGGTGGACAGCCGGAGGGCGGAGGAGCGCCCCCGCCGCCAAGGCGTCCGTGACCGGCTCCCTCCGCCCGGATCTCCGGGACCAAGGTTCCGGCGCCCGGGCCGCCGAACGCGAGGAGCCCCGGCGCCGGGACGGCACCGGGGGCTCCACGCATGTCAGCGGGCAGGGACGGGGATCAGAGGTGCTCGATCACGTAGTCGACGCACGCGGTCAGCGCCTGCACGTCCGCCGGGTCGATCGCCGGGAACATCGCGATGCGCAGCTGGTTGCGGCCGAGCTTGCGGTACGGCTCGGTGTCCACGATGCCGCTGGCGCGCAGCACCTTCGCCACGGCCGCCGCGTCGATCTCGTCGTCGAAGTCGATCGTGCCGATGACCGCCGAGCGCTTGTCGGCGTCCTGCACGAACGGGCTGGCGTACTTCGACGCCTCCGCCCAGCCGTACAGGTTGCGCGCGCTGGCCGCCGTACGGGAGGTCGTGAACTCCAGGCCGCCCTGGCCGTTCATCCACTCCAGCTGCTGGTTCAGCAGGAAGAGGGTGGCCAGCGCCGGGGTGTTGTACGTCTGGTTCTTCAGCGAGTTGTCGATCGCCGTCGGCAGCGAGAAGAACTCCGGGATGTGCCGGCCCGACGCGTGCACGCGGGCGGCGCGCTCCAGGGCGGCCGGGGAGAACGCGGCCAGCCACAGGCCGCCGTCCGAGGCGAAGGACTTCTGCGGGGCGAAGTAGTAGACGTCGGTCTCGGTGATGTCCACCGGCAGACCGCCCGCGCCCGAGGTCGCGTCCACCAGGACCAGCGACCCGGCGTCGGCGCCCGCGACGCGCTTGACGGGCGCCGCGACACCCGTCGAGGTCTCGTTGTGCGTGTACGCGTACACGTCCACGCCCGCCTCCGCCACCGGCTCGGGGTGCGTGCCCGGCTCGGAGGAGATGACGGACGGCTCGTCCAGCCACGGCGCGAGCTTCGCCGCCTTGGCGAACTTGGACGAGAACTCGCCGAAGGTCAGGTGCTGGGACTTCCGCTCGATGAGACCGGCGGTCGCGATGTCCCAGAAGGCGGTGGAGCCGCCGTTGCCCAGGATCACCTCGTAGCCCTCGGGGAGGGAGAAGAGGTCCCGGAGGCCCTGGCGCACCGAGCCGACCAGGTTCTTGACCGGGGCCTGGCGGTGCGAGGTGCCGAGCAGGGAGTTACCGGTGGCGGCGAGGGCGTCCAGCGCCTCGGTCCGCACCTTGGAGGGGCCCGCGCCGAAGCGTCCGTCGGCGGGCTTGATGTCAGCGGGAATCTGGATCTCAGCCACGAGCGGAGCGTATCGGGTCTCGGACCGGCCGTCGGAGCCGCGTCCACCCGGTGAGACACGGGCGGGTGATACGCGGGTGATGGGAGGGTGTGTCCGTGACGTCTCCAGGGGATCTTGAGCGGGCATTGCGGGCCGAGGTGCGCGGGGAGGTGGATTTCGGGGCCGCCGCACGGGCCCTGGCGACCATGGACGCCTCCAACTACCGGCGCGTGCCGGTCGGTGTCGTCGCCCCGCGCGACGCCGAGGACGTGGCGGCCGCGCTGCGCGTGTGCGCCGGCGCCGGCGTCCCCGTCGTCCCCCGCGGCGGCGGCACCTCCATCGCCGGGCAGGCCACCGGCACCGGCGTGGTCCTCGACCTCACCCGGCACATGGACGCCCTCGTCGCGGTGGACCCGGCCGCCCGTACCGCCGTCGTCCAGCCCGGACTGGTCCTCGACCGGCTCCGCGAGGCGGTGCGCCCGTACGGGCTGACCTTCGGCCCCGACCCGTCCACGCACTCCCGCTGCACCCTCGGCGGCATGATCGGCAACAACGCCTGCGGAGCCCACTCCGTCGCCTGGGGCACCACCGCCGACAACGTCGCGGAGCTGTCGGTGACCACGTACGGAGGCGCCCGCCACCGGCTCGCCGAGGGCTGGACCGGCGCCCCGCCCGGGCTGCGGGACCTGGTCGCGGGGAACCTCGCGGTCCTGCGCACGGGACTCGGAGGGGGGCCGGACGGGGGGTTCTCGCGCCGGATCTCGGGCTACGGCGGCCTCGACCGGCTGCTCCCCGAACGGGGCACGCGCGTCGCCCAGGCCTTCTGCGGCAGCGAGGGCACCCTCGGCGTGGTCACCGAGGCGGTGGTCCGCCTCGTGGAACTCCCGCCCGCACCCGCCCTCGCGGTGCTCGGCTACCCCGACGAGAGCGCCGCCGCCGACGCCGCGGCCGGGCTGCTCCCGTACCGGCCGCTGACCGTGGAAGGCATGGCCCAGGACCTGGTCCGGGGCGCCGCCGGGCTGCCCAGGGGCGGGGCCTGGCTGTTCGTCGAGACCTGGGACGAGGGGGCGGCACACGGCCTCGTACGGGCCGCCGACGCCCTCGACGCGGTGGTCGTCGCGGACCCGGCCGGGCAGCGGGCGCTGTGGCGGATCCGCGAGGACGCCGCCGGCACCGCGACCCGGCTGCCCGACGGCCGGATGGCCTGGCCCGGCTGGGAGGACTGCGCCGTGCCCCCGGCCCGGCTGGGCGCGTACCTGCGCGAGTTCCGGGCCCTGCTGGCCCGGCACGGGCTGAGCGGGACCCCGTACGGGCACTTCGGGGAGGGCTGCGTCCACGTCCGGATCGACTTCGACCTGGTGTCAGGGCCCGGGATCGCCCGCTTCCGCTCCTTCTCCTCCGAACTGGCCGACCTGGTCGTCGCCCACGGTGGCTCCCTGTCCGGGGAGCACGGAGACGGCCAGGCACGCGCGGAACTGCTGCCGCGCATGTACGCCCCCGAGGTGATCGGGCTCTTCGGCGCCGTCAAGGACGTCTGGGACCCGGCGGGCGGCATGAACCCCGGCGTACTGGTCCGCCCGGCCCGCCTCGACGACAACCTCCGCTTCGCCGTCCTGCCGCCCTCCGCCCCGCTGGCACGGGAGGTGGCCCGCTGCGTCGGCGTCGCCAAGTGCCGGTCCGAGGAGACCGGCGGGGCGGAGGTGATGTGCCCGTCGTACCGGGCCACGGGCGAGGAGCGGCACTCCACGCGGGGACGCGCGCGGCTGCTGCACGAGATGCTCGCCGGGGAGGTCGTCCGCGACGGGTGGCGCTCCGCGGAGGTGGCCGAGGCGCTCGACCTCTGCCTGGGCTGCAAGGGCTGCCTCAGCGACTGCCCGGTGGGCGTGGACATGGCCGCGTACAAGTCCGAGTTCCTGCACCGCCACTGGAAGGGCCGCCCGCGCCCCCTGTCCCACTACCTCCTGGGTGGCCTCCCGACCTGGCTCCGCATGATCGCCGCCCTCCGGGCCGCCCGGCTGGTCAACGCCGCGGGACGGCTCCTGTGGGTACCGGGGCTGGCACGGGAACGGCGGCTGCCGGAGGTGGCACCGACCCCGTTCACCGGCCGACGGCGGCTCCGCCGGCACCCGGCCCCGGCTGCGACCGGGACTCCGGCCTCGTCCACGTCCGCGTCCCCGGCTTCGCCGCCGCCCTCGGCTTCGCCCCCGGCCCCGGTCGTGCCCCCGGCTTCGCCCCCGTCCCCGGCCCCGTCCACGGCTGCGGTCGTGCCCCCGGCCCCGTCCCCGGCCCCGTCCCCGGTCGTGCCACCGGCCCCGTCCCCGGCCCCGTCCCCGGCCCCGTCCCCGGCCCCGTCCCCGGCCCCGTCCCCGGTCGTGCCCCCGCCCCCGGCCCCGTCCCCGGCCGTGCCCCCGGCCCCGTCGTCGGTCCCGGCTGGGGCTGCGGTCGTGCCCCTGGCCCCGGCCGCGCCGCCCGCCGGCGTCCAGGTGGCCCCGGGGGCGACGCCGCCCCGGGTGACCCTGTGGCCCGACACCTTCACGGACCACCTGTCCCCCGACACCGCCCGCGCGGCCCTCCGTGTGCTGGCCGCCGCCGGGCTTCCCGTCACCGTCCCCGACGGCCCCGTGTGCTGCGCCCTGACCTACGTCTCCACCGGCCGCCTCACCCGCGCCCGCAAGGTCCTGCGCCGCACCCTGGACGCCCTGGGGGAGGCGGAGGGCCCCGTCCTCGTCCTGGAACCCAGCTGCGCCGCCGCCCTGCGCGGCGACCTGCCCGCCCTCCTCCCCGACGACCCCCGCGCCCACCGCCTCGCGGCGGCGGTCCGCACCTTCGCCGAGACCCTGGAGGAGTACGCCCCCCACTGGACCCCGCCCCGCCTGGACCGGCCGGTCGCGGGCCAGACCCACTGCCACCAGCACGCCGTCCTCGGCGACGCCGCCGACCGCCGGCTCCGCGACCGCGCCGGCCTCACCGGCGAGCTCAGCGGCGGCTGCTGCGGCCTCGCGGGCAACTTCGGCTTCGAACCCGGCCACCACGCCGTCTCCGTCGCCTGCGCGGAGGAACAGCTCCTGCCGTCCCTGCGCGCCGCCGTCCCCGGAACCGCGGTCCTGGCGGACGGCTTCTCCTGCCGCACCCAGATCGCCCAGTTCTCCGACCACCGCGCCCGCCACCTGGCGGAACTCCTCGCCGAGGCCCTCCCACCGGAGCAGGACCCGGACCGGGACCGGCACCCCATGTAAGCCAGAACACGCACGCACGACCCTTACTCACCCCTTAATCTGTAAAAATGCCCGCACCCTTCCCGTCCTCCGCGACCACCCCCGCCCAGTCCCGGCCCGCCCCGTCCGGCTCCACCCCCCTCCCGCAGGGCGGCAGCCGCTTCGGCCCGGTGGCACTCGTCGTCGCGGCCGGGGTCTCGGTGCAGTTCGGTGCCGCCCTCGCGGTCATGATCATGCCGAGGGCGGGTGCGGCCGGCGTGGTCACGCTGCGCCTCGCGGCCGCCGCGCTGGTCCTGCTGGCCGTCTGCCGGCCCAAGGTGCGGGGCTACACGCGCGCCGACTGGGGCACGGTCGTCGCCTTCGGCGTGGCCATGGCGGGCATGAACGGCCTCTTCTACCAGTCCATCGACCGCATCCCCCTCGGCCCGGCGGTCACCCTGGAGGTCCTGGGCCCCCTGGCCCTCTCGGTCCTGGTCTCCCGCCGCCTCGTGAACCTCCTGTGGGCCGGCCTGGCCCTGGGCGGCGTGGTCCTCCTCTCCGGCCACGGCGGCGGAGACTTCGGCTTCGGCTCCCTGGACCCGCTCGGCGCGGCCTTCGCGGTCGGCGCGGGCGCGATGTGGGCGGCGTACATCGTCTTCAGCGCCCGCACCGGCCGCCGCTTCCCCCAGGCGGACGGCCTGGCCCTGGCGATGGCGGTGGCCGCGGTCATCTCGCTCCCCCTGGGCGTGGTGGAGGCGGGCTCCGACCTCCTGGTCCCGAGCACCCTGGCCCTGGGCCTCGGCGTGGCGGTCCTCTCCTCGGTGCTCCCCTACACCCTGGAACTCCTCGCCCTCCGCCGTCTGCCGGCCCCGACGTTCGCGATCCTGATGAGCCTGGAACCGGCGATCGCCGCCACGGCCGGCTTCCTGGTCCTCCACCAGGCCATGTCCCCGCTGGACGCCCTGGCGATAGCCCTGGTCATCGCGGCCAGCATGGGCGCGGTACAGGCCCAGAAGCGGCACTGACGGCCTGGGCCGGGCGGTGCCGTCCGGCCCAGGCGGACCGCCGGCAGGGGAAGAAGCCGGCCCGCACCGTGTCCTCGTAAGAGATCTCACCCGAGTGGCAGCTCCACGTACGACGGTGTCGGCTCCGGTGAGGTGAAGGACAGGGTGGCCCGGGGGAGGTTGGCGTCCGCGTAGAAGGGGTCGCGGGCCGTCAGGGCCAGCATCGCGCGGTGGCCCGGCGGGAGGTCGTACGCGGTCGCCTGGAGGTCGATGTCCGCGGTGATCAGGCTGTCCGGCGGGGCGTCCAGGTCGCTGGACGGGGCGTGGGTGATCAGACGGGCCGAGCCGTCGGGGGCGAGGTCCAGCAGGTAGGCCACGAAGGTGGAGCCGGAGTTCGCCGCGCGGTACGTGACGCGCAGGCGCGGGGTGCCGCGCAGGCGGGTGGTCGCCGACGTGGGGGCCGCGGTCCACACGGCGGTGGCCGTGCGGTCCATGGCGGCGGCGTCCGGGTAGGGCCTGGGCCGGCCCGCCAGCTCCGCGTACCCGGAGCGGGCGATCGCGTCGGCGACGGTCACCGGGGTGCCGACCCCGCACAGCACGCCCGCCGCCCAGCCGGGGTCGGGGGCGTCGGACAGTTCGCCGGTGCCCGTCAGGTGGAGGCGGCGGACGCGGCGGGTGGGGACGGGCCAGGCGGGGGAGGGTTCGAGGGCGTGGCTCCACATCACCTCGGACAGCACCTGCCCCTCCGCGTCGATGCCGTTGTCGGCGCCGCAGAGGTGGTGGTCGAACCAGCGGTGGGCGTCCGTCCATATCCGGTTCGGCAGTCCGGGCAGGCCGGTCATCTCGGGGCCGCCGTGGTCGCCGATGGAGAGGTCGATGCGCTTGGGCCCGTCGAGCTCCTGGAACATCCGCAGCACCTGGTTGGCGGGGAAGAGGGTCTCGTGCCAGGCGTGGGCGTAGAACACCGGCACCCGGCGCCGGCCCAGCTCCTTGACGAGCGTGAACGGTGAGCGCTGCTCCGCCCAGGCCAGGGTCTCGTGGACGGCGCGGTGGGCGAGGACGTTCTCCAGGGCGCGCTGCGTCGGCCCGCTCAGCCGGGCCCGCGGGGAGGCGGTGAGCAGGGCGTGGGCGGCGGCGGTGCGGCGGGTGGAGTTCTCCCGGAGCACCTCCCCGAGGTCGCCCCAGCCGCTGAGGGCCGCGACCGCGTCCACCCGGGCGTCGTGCGCGGCGACGAGCTGGGCGATGCCGGCGCCGTAGGAGACGCCGAGGAGGCCGATCCGGGTGACCGGTCCGGCGGCGCGCTCCAGGAGGTGGTCCAGGGCGTGGCGGCCGTCGGTGACGTCGAGCGGCCCGGCGAAGTCGGCGTGACCCTCGGAGGCGGCGAACCCGCGCGGGCTGTAGGCGAGGACGTCGTAGCCGCGCGTCGCGAACCGGGCGGCCTGGATGGCGTACACGGGCCAGCCCAGGTCCGTCCACGGCGCGGGCATCACGACCGCGGGCCGCGGCCCCGACCCGGTGTGCCGCCAGAGCGCGGCGTCGAGGAGGTCCCCGTCGGCGCCGGTCACCTTGCCGCGGCCGAAGACGGCGACGGCCCGTACGGCCTCGGCCTCGGCGGCGCGCGCGGGCGGCAGGCCGGCGGTCTCACCGCTTTCGAGGGCGGCGGCGAAGGCGCCGAGGGCGGTGGCGTCGAGTTCGGGGTAGAGGGAGTGGGCAGCTGGGTGCACGTCGGATCATCCTCGTCGTCTCGTCGTCGAGTGGCATGGACGGGTACGGATGCGGGGGTGGGTGCGCTGCTTCTGCTCCGGCGGCGTGAGCGGAGCACTCAGTATCGGGGTGGTGCGCGGGGCGTGCTCGGGGGGCTTGCGGCGTACGGCCGGAATCGCCCGTGGGGGTGGGCGTCGCGGGCGGCTCCGTGGGCCCCGGGGGAGGGGCGGGTGGGCTCAAGTCGCCGGGGATGCAGGCGGGTTGGCCGGTGGCGGGAACCCGTCGGGTTCGGATGAAAATCATGCAAGCATGCTTGATTGTTTCTTGGCCGGCTGCCAGGCTTCCCCTCACGCCGAGAGGGGAGCACGCCGTGCCCGAGCCGTCCGTCGTCGCCGTTTTCGCCGATCTCCGCGAGGAGGGCCGTGAACTCGACTCCCTCGTAGGGGGGTTGACCGGGCCCGAGTGGGCGCGGCCGACACCCGCCGAGGGGTGGGGCATCGCCCACCAGATCGCCCACCTGCACTGGACCGACCGGGCCGCGCTCCTCGCCCTCACCGACGCCGAGGGGTTCGCGCGGGAGGTGGAGGCGGCCCTCAAGGCGCCGGACTCCTTCGTCGACGAGGGCGCCGAGGAGGGGGCCCGGCTGGCCCCCGCCGAGCTGCTGGCGCGGTGGCGGGCCGGGCGGGAGGCGCTGGACCGGGCCCTCGCCGAGGCCTCGCCCGACGCCCGGTTCCCCTGGTACGGGCCCCCGATGAAGGCCGCCTCGATGGCCGGCGCCCGGCTGATGGAGACCTGGGCCCACGGCCAGGACGTCGCCGACGCGCTCGGTGTGCGCCGGGCCCCGACGGACCGGCTGCGGCACGTCGCGCGGATCGGGGTACGGGCACGCGACTACGCGTACGCCGTGCGCGGACTGGCGGCGCCGGCAGAGGAGTTCCGGGTGGAGCTGACCGCCCCGGACGGAGCGCGGGTGTGGGCGTACGGCCCCGAGGACGCCGGGCAGCGGGTCACCGGGCCCGCGCGGGACTTCTGCCTGCTGGTCACCCGGCGCGCCCACCGCGCCGACCTCGCCCTCACCGCCGAGGGTCCCGACGCCGACCGCTGGCTGGACATCGCCCAGGCCTTCGCCGGCCCGGCCGGCCCGGGCCGCGAACCGCAGGGGCGCCGGTGACCGCCCGCCGCCCGCTGCGCATCGGCAACGCCTCGGGCTTCTACGGAGACCGGCTGGGCGCGGTCCGCGAGATGCTGACCGGCGGCCCGCTGGACGTCCTCACCGGCGACTACCTCGCCGAGCTGACCATGCTGATCCTCGGCCGCGACCGGCTGAAGGACCCCGGCCTCGGCTACGCCAGGACCTTCCTGAGGCAGCTGGAGGAAGGCCTCGGGCTCGCGCACGAACGGGGCGTACGGATCGTCACCAACGCGGGCGGGCTGAACCCGGCCGGGCTGGCGGACGCGGTGCGCGCGCTCGCGGGCAAGGTGGGGGTGCCCGTCCGCGTCGCGCACGTCGAGGGCGACGACCTGATGCCGTACGGGGACGCGGTGACGGGCGCGGACGCGGGTGCGTGGACGGGCGCGGGGGCGTGGGAGGGGGCGCTGACC
Source organism: Streptomyces sp. NPDC001373 (assembly GCF_042895815.1). NCBI lineage: Bacteria > Bacillati > Actinomycetota > Actinomycetes > Kitasatosporales > Streptomycetaceae > Streptomyces > Streptomyces sp. NPDC001373. Next base: position 103,192 of record NZ_JBIAWQ010000011.1, on the reverse strand, counting down.
GCCAACGCCTACCTCGGCGGCGCCGGGATCACGGCCTGCCTGCGGGCGGGCGCGGACGTGGTCGTCACCGGCCGGGTCACCGACGCGGCACTGGTGAGCGGGCCGGCCGCCTGGTGGTTCGACTGGGGGCCCGAGGAGTACGACCGGCTGGCGGGGGCGGTGGTCGCGGGCCACGTCCTGGAGTGCGGAACGCAGGCCACCGGCGGCAACTACGCCTTCTTCACCGCCCACGACGTGCGCCGGCCCGGCTTCCCGCTGGCGGAGGTCTCCGAGGACGGCTCGGCGGTCGTCACCAAGCACCCCGGCACCGGCGGGCTCGTCTCCCGGGGCACGGTCACCGCGCAACTCCTGTACGAGACCCAGGGCGCGCGCTACCTGGGCCCCGACGTGACGGCCCGCCTGGACACGGTCCGCCTGACCCCGGACGGCGAGGACCGGGTCCGGATCAGCGGCACCGTGGGGGAGCCGCCGCCGGACACCCTGAAGGTCGGGGTCACCCGGGTCGGGGGCTGGCGCAACGAGGTCGTCTTCGTGCTGACGGGCCTGGACGTCGAGGCGAAGGCGGCGCTGGTCCGCGAGCAGCTGGCGGACGCGCTGACGGGGGTGGCGGGGGTGAGCTGGACCCTGGCACGCACCGACCACGCGGACGCCGACACGCAGGAGGCGGCGAGCGCCCTGCTGCGCCTGGTGGTCCGCGACCCGTCGCCGGACCGGGTGGGCCGGGGCCTGACCGGCGCGGCGGTCGAACTGGCCCTGGCGAGCTACCCGGGCTTCCACGTCACGGCCCCGCCGGGGCCGGCCCAGCCCTACGGGGTGTTCACGTCGGCCCTGGTCCCGGCGGAATCCGTCGCGCACGTGGCGGTCCTCCCGGACGGCACCCGGGTCCCGGTCGGGACCGTCTCGGGGGACCCGGCTGCCCCCGGCGCGCAGGCGGGGTCGGTGCAGGCCGGCTCCGGGCTGCTGCCGGCCGGGGCCGCGGCCGTCGTGGGGGACCCGGCCGCCCCGGTCCCGCAGGCGGGGGCGGTCCGGGACGGCTCCGGGCTGCCGGCCGGGGCCGCGCACGAGGGCTTCGCCGCCCCGCCCCCTCCCGCCCCTCCCGCCGTGCCCGGCGCGGAACCCGCCGCCCGGGCGGCGCCGACCGGCGCGCAGGCCCACGGGCCCACGGTCCGCGCGCCCCTCGGGGTGCTGGCCGGGGCCCGGTCCGGGGACAAGGGGGGCGACGCCAACGTCGGGGTCTGGGCCGAGACGGACGCGGCCTGGGAATGGCTCCGCGACACGCTCACCGTCGAGGCCCTCCGGACCCTGCTCCCCGAGACCGCCCCCCTCGGGGTGGCCCGCCACGAACTGCCCGGCCTCCGGGCGCTGAACTTCACCGTCACCGGGATCCTCGGCGACGGGGTCGCCTCGGGGCACCGGTTCGACCCCCAGGCCAAGGCCCTCGGCGAATGGCTCCGCGCCCGCCACGTGGACATCCCGACACACCTCCTGCCCCCGGCCCCCGAGGACCCCTCCATCCCGGAGGGAGCTCCTGCCCTGGAGGGAGCTCCTGCCCTGGAGGGAGCTCCTGCCCTGGAGGGAACCCCCGCCCCGGAGGGAACCCCCGCCCTGGAGGGTTCCGCCCCCGGGGGGCCTTCCGCCGCCGGGGACACCTCCGCCTCCGGGGCGCCTTCCAGCGCCGGGGGGCTTCCCGCCCCCGAGGGGCCCTCCGCCCCCCAAGGCACCCCCGCCCCCGCCGGGGCGGCCGACCGTACGCCACCCGCCCCGGAGGGGATCCGCCCATGAGCCGTCTCGGTACCGCCGTCGACCCCCTCGCCCCCGAGTACGCGCAGGCCCGTACCGCCGCCCTCGAACGGCTGGACGCCCTGCACGCCGAGCACGCCAAGGCCCTCGCCGGCGGAGGCGAGAAGTACACCGCCCGCCACCGGGACCGCGGCAAGCTGCTCCCGCGCGAGCGGATCGAGCTTCTGCTCGACCCCGACACCCCGTTCCTCGAACTGTCCCCGCTCGCCGCCTGGGGCAGCGACCACCCCGTCGGTGCCTCGATGGTCACCGGCATCGGCACCGTCGAGGGCGTCGAGTGCCTGATCACCGCCAACGACCCCACCGTCCGCGGCGGTGCCAGCAACCCCTGGACCCTGAAGAAGGCCCTGCGGGCCAACGAGATCGCCCTGCGCAACCGGCTCCCCTGCATCAGCCTCGTCGAGTCGGGCGGGGCCGACCTGCCCTCCCAGAAGGAGATCTTCATCCCGGGCGGGGCGGTCTTCCGCGACCTCACCCGCCTCTCCGCCGCCGGCATCCCCACCGTCGCCGTCGTCTTCGGCAACTCCACCGCCGGCGGCGCCTACATCCCCGGGATGTCCGACCACACCGTCATGATCAAGGACCGTTCCAAGGTCTTCCTGGGCGGTCCGCCCCTCGTCAAGATGGCCACCGGCGAGGAGAGCGACGACGAGTCCCTCGGCGGCGCCGACATGCACGCCCGTGTCTCCGGCCTCGCCGACCACTACGCCGTCGACGAGTACGACGCCATCCGCCAGGCCCGCCGCATCGTGGCCCGGCTCAACCACCGCAAGCCGTACCCCGAACCGCCCCGCGCCGAGGAGCCGCTGTACGACGCGGAGGAGCTCCTCGGGATCGTCCCGCCGGACCTCAAGACCCCCTTCGACCCCCGCGAGGTCATCGCCCGCGTCGTCGACGCCTCCGACTTCGACGAGTTCAAGCCCCTCTACGGCACCAGCCTCGTCACCGGCTGGGCCTCCGTCCACGGCTACCCGGTCGGGGTCCTCGCCAACGCCCAGGGCGTGCTGTTCAGCGCCGAGTCGCAGAAGGCCGCCCAGTTCATCCAGCTCGCCAACCAGCGGGACATCCCGCTCCTCTTCCTCCACAACACCACCGGCTACATGGTCGGCAAGGAGTACGAGCAGGGCGGCATCGTCAAACACGGCTCGATGATGATCAACGCGGTGTCCAACTCGCGGGTCCCGCACCTGTCCGTCCTCATTGGCGCCAGCTACGGAGCCGGCCACTACGGCATGTGCGGCCGCGCCTACGAGCCCCGGTTCCTCTTCGCCTGGCCCAGCGCCAAGTCCGCCGTCATGGGGCCGCAGCAACTGGCCGGCGTGCTCTCGATCGTGGCGCGGCAGTCCGCCGCCGCCAAGGGGCAGCCGTACGACGAGGAGGCCGACGCCGGGATGCGCGCCTTCGTCGAGGCGCAGATCGAGTCCGAGTCCCTCCCCCTGTTCCTGTCCGGGCGGCTGTACGACGACGGCGTCATCGACCCGCGCGACACCCGTACCGTCCTCGGCCTGTGCCTGTCGGCCGTCCACAACGCCCCCGTCGAGGGCGCCCGTGGCGGCTTCGGCGTCTTCCGGATGTGAGCCCGCCCATGACGAACCCGATCACCTCCCTGCTCGTCGCCAACCGGGGCGAGATCGCCGTACGGATCTTCCGCACGGCCCGCGCCCTGGGCCTGGCCACGGTCGCCGTCCACTCCGACCCCGACGCCGACGCCCTGCACGTCCGCTCCGCCGACACGGCCGTCCGGCTCCCGGGGGCCGCCCCCGCGGACACCTACCTGCGCGCCGACCTGCTGATCGGGGCGGCCCGCGCGGCGGGTGCGGACGCCGTCCACCCCGGGTACGGCTTCCTCTCCGAGAACGCGGACTTCGCCCGCCGGGTCGAGGCCGCCGGCCTGGCCTGGATCGGCCCGCCGCCCGCGGCGATCGAGGCCATGGCCTCCAAGACCCGGGCCAAGGACCTCATGCGGGCCGCCGGGGTGCCGCTGCTGGAGCCCGTCGACCCCGCCACCGCCACCGCCGCGGACCTGCCCCTGCTGCTGAAGGCCGCGGCGGGCGGAGGCGGCCGCGGGATGCGCGTCGTACGCGACCTCGACTCCCTCAAGGAGTCCCTGGACGCGGCCGCGGCCGAGGCCCTGTCCGCGTTCGGTGACGGCGAGGTCTTCGCCGAGCCGTACGTGGAGCGCGGCCGCCACGTCGAGGTGCAGGTGCTCGCCGACGCCCACGGCACCGTCTGGGCGCTGGGCACCCGCGACTGCTCCCTCCAGCGCCGCCACCAGAAGGTCATCGAGGAGGCCCCTGCCCCCGCCCTGCCCGAGGACCTGCGCACCCGCCTGCACGCCGCAGCCGTGGCCGCGGCACGGGCCGTCTCGTACCGGGGCGCCGGCACGGTCGAGTTCCTCGTCGCCGGCGACGGCCGCCCGTACTTCCTGGAGATGAACACCCGTCTCCAGGTGGAACACCCCGTCACCGAGGCCGTCTTCGGCCTCGACCTCGTGGCGCTCCAGCTCCGCATCGCCGAGGGGAAGGCCCTTCCGCCCGCCCCGCCCGAGCCGGCGGGCCATGCCGTCGAGGCCCGCCTCTACGCGGAGGACCCCGGCCAGGACTGGCGCCCGCAGACCGGCGTGCTGCACACCCTCGACATCCCGGAGCACGTCCGCGTCGACACCGGGTTCACCGACGGGGACAGCGTCTCCGTCCACTACGACGCCATGCTCGCCAAGGTCGTCGCCCACGCGCCCACCCGTGCCGAAGCCGTCCGCGTCCTCGCCGACGCCCTCGCCCGGGCCCGGATCCACGGCCCGGCCACCAACCGCGAACTCCTCGTACGCTCCCTGCGCCACCCGGACTTCACCGCCGCCCGGTTCGACACCGGCTTCTACGACCGGCACCTCGACGCCCTCACCGACGGCGCCCCGGACCCCGCCCTCGCCTGCCTCGCCGCCGCCCTCGCCGAAGCCGCCCCGGCCCCCGGCGCCCCGCTCGCGTCCCGCCTCGGCGGCTGGCGCAACCTCCGCTCCCAGCCGCGGACGCGCCGCTACACCGTCGCCGGCACCGAGCACGAGGTCCAGTACCACCCCGTGGACCATCCTGGCGTCCGCGTCCTGGCCGTCGCACCCGGTCTCGTCACTCTCGAAGTCGACGGCGTACGACGTCCGTTCCACGTGAAACAAAAATCGAACACCGTCTACGTGGACTCCACCCTCGGCTCCCACGCCCTGACCCCCGTCCCCCGGTTCCCCGATCCCCGGGACCGCACCGAACCGGGATCCCTGCTCGCCCCCATGCCCGGCACCGTCGTCCGCGTCGCCGAGGGCCTCGCCCCCGGCTGCGCCGTCACCGCCGGGCAGCCCCTGCTCTGGCTGGAGGCCATGAAGATGGAGCACCGCATCCTCGCCCCCGCCTCCGGCACGCTCGCCGCGCTCCACGCCGCCACCGGCCAACAGGTCGAGTTCGGCGCCCTGCTCGCCGTAGTCCAGGAGGAAACGCCGTCATGAGCCCCGCCACCGAAACCGAAGAGCACCAGGCCCTGCGCGCCGCCGTCGCCGCCCTCGGGCAGCGCTACGGCCGCGACTACCTCGCCCGCCTCGCCCGCGAGGGCGGCCACCCCGACGAACTGTGGGCCGACGCCGCCAAGCTCGGCTACCTCGGGGTCAACCTCCCCGAGGAGTACGGAGGCGGGGGCGGCGGGATCGCCGAACTCTCCATCGTCCTGGAGGAACTGGGCGCAGCGGGCTGCCCGCTCCTGATGATGGTGGTCTCCCCGGCCATCTGCGGCACGGTCATCGCCCGCTTCGGCACCGAGGCCCAGAAGCGGGCCTGGCTCCCCGGCCTCGCGGACGGCAGCCGCACGATGGCCTTCGGGATCACCGAACCCGACGCCGGCTCCAACTCCCACCGCATCACCACCACCGCCCGGCGCGACGGCGACGCGTGGGTCCTCACGGGCCGCAAGGTCTTCATCTCCGGTGTGGACATCGCCGACGCCACGCTGATCGTCGGCCGCACCGAGGACTCCCGCACGGGCCGGCTGAAGCCCTGCCTGTTCATCGTCCCCCGTGACACCCCCGGTTTCTCCCGGTCGGTGATCGACATGGAACTGCAGGCGGCGGAGAAGCAGTTCGAACTGGTCCTGGACGAGGTCCGGCTCCCCGCCGAGGCGCTGGTCGGGGACGAGGACGCGGGTCTGCTCCAGCTGTTCGCGGGCCTGAACCCCGAGCGGATCATGACGGCGGCCTTCGCCATCGGGATGGGGCGGTACGCACTGGCCAAGGCGGTCGACTACGCCCGCACCCGGCAGGTCTGGAAGGAGCCGATCGGCGCCCACCAGGCCGTCGCCCACCCCCTCGCGGCGGCGCACATCGACCTGGAGCTGGCACGGCTGATGATGCAGAAGGCCGCGCGGCTGTACGACGCGGGCGACGACATGGGGGCCGGCGAGGCGGCGAACATGGCGAAGTACGCGGCGGGGGAGGCGTGCGTGAAGGCGGTGGACCAGGCCGTCCACACCCTGGGCGGGAACGGACTCACCCGTGAGTACGGGCTGGCCTCCCTGATCACGGCGGCCCGTGTCGCCCGGATCGCCCCGGTCAGCCGGGAGATGATCCTCAACTTCGTCTCCCACCAGACCCTGCGCCTCCCGAAGTCCTACTGACCGCCCGCGCCCCGTCACCGCGCACCCCCCGGCCGGTGCGGCGGTGGACCCGACCGGGTGAACGCCGGACCGCCGACGGGCCCGCCCCGCAGGGGCGGGCCACGGGCGGGGCCGAGCCCCCCGGGTCGCGCCGCGTACCCTCCCCGGTGGGGCCGGCCGGGAGGATGGCGCCCCGTCGGCAGACCCTCCGGAGGAGACATGGCCCCACTCGTGCACGCCGCCCAGGCGGCCGGCATCACCACCCTCACCCTCGACTCCCCGGCCAACCGCAACGCGCTCTCCGCGCAGCTCGTCGGCGAGCTGCGGGCCGCGATCGCCGAGGCCGGAGCGGACACCGGCACCCGCGCGGTGCTCCTCACCCACACCGGCAACACCTTCTGCGCCGGCGCCGACCTGAAGTCCCCCTGCGACCCGGCCGACTTCCTCGCCCTGCTGCGCGAGCTCACCACGCTCCCCAAGCCGGTCGTCGCCCGCGTCACCGGGCACGTCCGCGCCGGCGGCCTCGGCCTGCTCGGCGCCTGCGACATCGCCGCCGCCGGGCCGGAGTCCTCGTACGCCTTCACCGAGACCCACCTGGGCCTGGCCCCCGCCGTGATCTCGATGACCCTGCTGCCCCGCCTCGACCCCCGCGCGGCCTCCCGCTACTTCCTGACCGCCGAACCCTTCGACGCGGCCGAGGCCGCCCGCATAGGGCTGCTGACCCTCCACACGGACGGGGACCCGGACACCGCCCTGGCCCCCGTACTCGACGGACTGCGCAAGGCCTCCCCGCAGGCCCTGGCGGAGACCAAGGCGATGGTGGCCGCCGGCGTACGGGAGGCCCTGGACCGGGACGGCGACCGCCTGACGGAGCTCTCCGCGCGCCTCTTCGCCTCCGCCGAGGCCCGCGAGGGCATCACCGCCCGCTTCGAGCGCCGGGACCCGTCATGGGTACGCTGACCGGCGCCGACACCACCGGCACGCGCCCCCGCCCCGGCGCGGGCGCCGTCCCCAAGCAGGCCCGCAGCCGGGTCACCCGCCGCCACCTGCTGGAGGCGGCCGTCTCCTGTCTCGCCGAGCACGGCTGGGCCGGCTCCACCGTCTCCGTCGTCGCCGAACGCGCCGGGGTCTCGCGCGGTGCGGCCCAGCACCACTTCCCGACCCGGGAGTCGCTGTTCACGGCCGCCGTCGAGTACGTCGCCGAGGAACGCTCCACCGCCCTGCGAGAACTCTTCCAGTCCGCTCCGGCCCCCCGGCCGGCGGTCGTCGAGGCCCTGGTCGACCTCTACACCGGAGCCCTGTTCCGGGCCGCGCTCCAACTGTGGGTCGCCGCCTCCAACGAGGAGCAGCTGCGCCCCCAGGTGACCGAGCTGGAGGCCCGGGTCGGCCGGGAGACGCACCGCATCGCCGTCGAGCTGCTCGGCGCGGACGAGTCGGTGGCGGGCGTGCGGGAGACCGTGCAGGGCCTCCTCGACATGGCCCGGGGCCTGGGCCTGGCGAACGTGCTGACCGACGACACGGCCCGCCGGGACCGGGTCGTCGCCCAGTGGTCCCGGATCCTCGACGCCGCGCTGGGCTGAGACGCGCGAGGGCGCCGCACCCCTGCGAGGGGGTGCGGCGCCCGGACGGCGGAGCGGTCAGGCGGTGGAGGCGATGTCCGTGATGGTGGCGTATCCCTCGATCTCACGCGGGTCGCGCCGGCCCGGGCCGATGTAGCGGGCCGAAGGGCGGACCAGGCGGCCCGTGCGCTTCTGCTCCAGGATGTGCGCGGACCAGCCGGCGGTCCGGGCGCAGCTGAACATGGAGGTGAACATGTGCGCCGGGACCTCCGCGAAGTCCAGCATGATCGCGGCCCAGAACTCCACGTTCGTCGCGAGCACCCGGTCGGGGCGGCGCGCGTGCAGCTCCTCCAGCGCGGCCTTCTCCAGCGCGGCGGCCACCTCGTAGCGGGGGGCGTCCAGCTCCTTGGCCGTGCGCCGCAGGACGCGGGCGCGCGGGTCCTCGGCGCGGTAGACGCGGTGCCCGAAGCCCATGAGCCGCTCGCCCTTGTCCAGGGCCTTCTTCACGTACGCCACGGCGTCGCCGGTGCGCTCGATCTCCTCGATCATGCCGAGGACGCGCGAGGGCGCGCCGCCGTGCAGCGGACCGGACATGGCGCCGACGGCGCCCGACAGGGCCGCGGCGACGTCGGCGCCGGTGGAGGCGATGACGCGGGCGGTGAAGGTGGAGGCGTTCATGCCGTGCTCGGCGGCCGAGGTCCAGTAGGCGTCGACGGCCTTGACGTGCTTGGGGTCGGGCTCGCCGCGCCAGCGGATCATGAACCGCTCGACCACGGACTCGGCCTTGTCGATCTCCCGCTGCGGCACCATGGGCAGGCCCTGGCCGCGGGCGGACTGGGCGACGTAGGAGAGCGCCATGACGGCGGCCCGCGCGAGGTCGTCGCGGGCGGTCCGCTCGTCGATGTCGAGGAGCGGTTTCAGGCCCCACACGGGCGCGAGCATGGCGAGCGCGGACTGCACGTCGACGCGGATGTCACCGGAGTGGACCGGGATCGGGAAGGGTTCGGCGGCCGGCAGGCCGGGGTTGAACGCACCGTCGACCAGCAGGCCCCAGACGTTCCCGAAGGAGACATGGCCGACGAGGTCTTCGATGTCCACCCCCCGGTAGCGGAGCGCTCCGCCTTCCTTGTCGGGCTCGGCGATCTCCGTCTCGAACGCGACGACCCCTTCGAGTCCGGGTACGAAGTCGGACATCTGGCGGCTCCCTCAGATAGTGCGAACACGCGCGGCTCCCGGCGTGATTCGCGGTCCGGCGCGGTCATCACCGTTGATGCCCGGCACGGCCGATGGTCATCCGTGCGGGGACCCTCGGACCGGCCCCAAGATTTTGTCCGTTCCACCGGACCTTCGGAAGCGTGACATACGGCACACCCGCCGTCGGGTTGCTGCGGCAGGATGGCCGTGTGACCGATCAGGACATTGACCCCTCCGCCATGCGCACGCAGTACCGCTCCGAGATCGTCGAGGAGGCGGGTCTCGACGAGGATCCGATGGCGCAGTTCGCCCGGTGGTTCCAGCAGGCCGCCGACTCGGACCTCTTCGAGCCGAACGCGATGGTCGTCTCGACCGCCACCGCCGACGGCCGGCCCAGCTCCCGCACCGTACTGCTGAAGCAGTTCGACACGCGGGGCTTTGTCTTCTTCACCAACTACGGCTCCCGCAAGGTGCGGGAGATCGACGAGAACCCGTACGTCTCGCTGCTCTTCCCCTGGCATCCGATCGCCCGCCAGGTGATCGTGACGGGCCGGGCGGTCCGGGTCGGCCGCGACGAGACGGCCGCCTACTTCCGGTCCCGGCCGCACGGCTCCCAGCTGGGCGCCTGGGCGAGCGAGCAGTCCCGGGTGATCGCCTCGCGGGCCGAGCTGGACCGCCGTTACGCGGAGCTGGCGGAGCGCTACCCGGAGGGCGAGCAGGTGCCGGTGCCGCCGGAGTGGGGCGGGCTGCGGGTGGTGCCCGACGCGCTGGAGTTCTGGCAGGGGCACGAGAACCGGCTGCACGACCGGCTGCGGTACGTCCTCGACGGGGGCGGGTGGCGGATCGAGCGCCTCTGCCCGTAAGGGCGGGGAGAACGCAGACGACCCGCGGGCTCGGGTTCCTCTCCTGCAGTGAGAGGAGCCGGCCGGACGTGCCGGCGAGCCCGCGGGTCGGGTGACTGCTCGGGATTGGCGCCGGGCGGATTCCGCCGGGCACCGCACTGGGTGCGCTGCTGACGACGGGCCCTTAGCCCGCAGCCACCTCACGCGTCCGGTTTCCGTACATTTCGGGAACCACCTCCCTTCTCGTGTACGGCAGAGCCTATGCCTCCTCCCGGAGGGCCTCAACTTATTTCTCAGGCTCCGCGCGGATGTCGGCAACTGCCCTACTGTGTAAGGCCGTTCCTCCCTACACTGGCTCTCCGTCATCGGGGGAGGGGTGCCGTGGGCGCCGAGCTGCTGCCACGCGACTACCGGATCCGGTCCCAGCAGATGACCGCCGTCTACCTCGCCGTGGGCGTCGGGCTGCCGGGCACAGCCCTGTCCGTGCTGAACCTGGACGACGTCCCCGGCCCGGTGAAGCTGGTGATCATCGCCCTGGTCCTGCTCCTCTTCGGCTGGCTGGTCTGGGCCTCCAGGCACTGTGCGACCTCCGCCGACCTCAAGGGCATCCGGGTCCGCCGGTTCACCGGGAGCCGGCGGCTGGCCTGGGAGGACATCCAGGAGATCCGGGCCGTCCGCAACCCGGGCGCGGGCATGGGGCAGAACCAGCCCGGCCTCATCTCCTACGCCTACGACGGCGAGGGGCGCCGGGTCCAGCTCATGTACGTGGACGACAACCACGTCGACGTCGCGCGCGAGGTGGCCGTCATGCGGGCCGCCTGGGAGGAGCTCCGGGGCCCCGGCTGGGTGCCGAACCCGCAGGCGCACGCGCGCATGGAGCGCCAGGAGGTGCGCGAGGGGCGGATGCTGAAGGCCGCCGTCTGGGGGTGCGGGATCTTCTTCGCGCTCTTCGTCATCGCGATGATCGTGATGGTCACGAGCACCTGAGCGCTCCCCCTCCCGCCCTCCTCCGAACCGGACATTCCGGGAGGATTCCGGGAAGCGGGTGTGGTCTGGGTCACGTTCCAGTTCAATGATCTGACGTGCCGCACACGCGAACACCTGCAGGGGGTGCCAGGTGAGGGCTTCCGGACGTGGTGAGACCACCGACGATCTGCTCGCAGCGCTGCTCGACGGGATGGACGCCGCCCTGTGCGCGTTCGACTCCGACGGCGTGATCACGCACTGGAACCGCGAGGCCGAGCGGATCCTCGGCTGGAGCGCCGCCGAGGCGGTGGGCCGGCGCGGCTTCGCGGGCTGGGCGGTGCGCGCCGCCGACGCGGACGACGTGCAGGAACGGCTGATGTCGGTGCAGGAGGCGCCGGGCCGGCAGGTGCACGAGTTCCCCTTACTGACCAAGGAGGGCGGGCGGATCCTCGTACGGACCCAGTCCGCCGGGGTGCCGGGTGCCGACGGGAAGCCCGCCGGGGTCTACTGCGCCTTCAGCGAGGTCCACGCCCAGATCGACCTGGAGCGCTCCATCGCGCTCAGCGAGGCCCTGATGGACGACGCCTCCTGGGGGGTCGTCCTGGTCGACGTGGACCTGCGCCCGGCGGTGGTCAACGCGCACGCCGCCCGCGCCTTCGGGTCCGGCCGCACGACGCTGCTCGGCCGGCCGCTCGGCGAGCTCCTGTCCCAGGGCGTCGAGGAGCTGGAGGGAGCGCTCCAGCACGTACTGGCCGAGGGGGCTCCGCCGGGGCCGGTGGAGCTGTGGGTGTCGCTGCGCACCCCGGAGGGCGAGCGGCGGCGCTGCTGGCGCTGCGGGTTCCTGCGGCTCGCCTCGCCGCTCGCGGAGGAGCCGGTGCCGCTGGGGGTGGGGTGGCTCTTCCAGGACGTCACCGAGGCCCGGCAGGCGGAGCTGGACACCGGGCAGGTGCGGTTCCGGTCCAACCAGCTGTACCGGGCGGGGCGGGCCGCCGCCGAGTGCGCGGACCCGGCGGAGGCGGCGGCCGTACGGCTGGACTTCGCGCTGGCCGGGTTCGCGGAGCACGCCCTGGTCGACGTGGTGGCGGGGGACGGGCGGCGGCTGGTCCGCTCGGCGGCCTCCCCGTCGGGGCTGGCCCTCGTCCTGCCGGGCCCGGGCGCGATCCTGGTGCGCTACGAGGCCGCGCACCCGGCGCTCCAGGCACTGGACCGGATCGGCCCGGTGCGCGCCAGTGCGCCGGGGGCCCCGGGCAGCGAGACCGCCGAGGGGTGGGCGCGGGCCCGCCAGTGGCCTGCGGGCGCCGCCCACGGCCTGTGCACGGTGCTGCGCAGCCGCGGGCGCACCCTGGGCGTCCTGACCTTCGTCCGCGGCCCCTCCCGCCCCGCGTTCGACCGCGCGGACGCGGCGTACGCGGAGGAGGTGGGTGCACGGGTGGCCGCCGACCTGGACCTGGCCGCCCGCTGACGGGCCGCCCGCTGACGGGCCGGCCCGGTCGGGCAGGCCCGGCCCGGAAGGCGCGGCCTTCCTAGTGCCGGAAGAAGATCCGGTCCCCGTACTCGCGCATCACGCGCCCGTTCCACTCGTGCCCGCCGTCGACGTTCCCCGACCGGAGCAGCGGCGGCTCCACCCCGCGGGCGGCCAGCTCCCCGGCGGCGGCCGCCATCACCGCCTGCATGATCGCGCTCGTCACCACCGTCGACGCGGGGGCGAACGGGGCGTCGATGCCGTCCGCCGTCAGCTCCGCGTCCCCGACCGCGATCTTGCTGTCCAGGACGATGTCGCAGTGGTCCTTCAGGAAGGTCCCCGACACGTGCCGCGACTTCGTCTCCGTCGCGTACGCCACCGAGGTCACACCGATCACCGTCAGCCCCAGCGCCCGCGCGTTCATGGCCATCTCGACCGGCAGTGCATTGCGCCCGGAGAGCGAGATGACCACCAGCACATCCCCCTCGGACGCCGGGCTGCTGTCCAGGACCGCCCCGGCGAGCCCGTCGACCCGCTCCAGCGCGCTGCCCAGCGTGGCCGGCATGACGTCCACCCCGGCCGTGCCCGGCACCGCGAGGAAGTTCATCAGGGCCAGCCCGCCGGCCCGGTAGACCACGTCCTGCGCCGGCAGCGAGGAGTGCCCGGCGCCGAAGGCGAACAGCCGGTTGCCCGCCGCGACGGCCTCGGCGATCGCGGTCCCGGCCTCGGCGATCCGCGCGCCCTCCTCGTCGCGAACCCGCTCCAGCAGGCCGATGGCCGCGTCGAAGAACTGCCCGGCCAGCTTGCTCTCGCTCATACGCCGAAGGCCCTTCCAGGGTGGGGTGCGGTGGATGCGTCGTCGATGGTCCGCCGCTCACCGTGCGGTCTGGACCAAGGACGTGTCAATACGGGCGTCAATCCCGGGACCGGAGCCACGCGCACCGCGCGTCCCGGGCGCCGTCCCGGCGTTCGGGGCGGATGTCCCGTACATGCCTTGACGTCAGGCGCGGGACGGTTGTCGGTGCGATGCGTCAGAATTGGGGACAGGGCCAGCGCACGCAATCCGAGGGGCACGAATGTCCGGACTGATCGATACCACGGAGATGTATCTCCGCACCATCCTCGAGCTGGAAGAGGAAGGCGTGGTCCCCATGCGCGCCCGGATCGCCGAGCGGCTGGACCAGAGCGGCCCGACGGTGAGCCAGACGGTGGCGCGCATGGAGCGCGACGGGCTGGTGGCGGTCGCCAGCGACCGGCACCTGGAGCTGACCGACGAGGGCCGCAAGCTCGCGACCCGCGTGATGCGCAAGCACCGCCTCGCGGAGTGCCTGCTCGTCGACGTCATCGGCCTGGAGTGGGAGCAGGTGCACGCCGAGGCCTGCCGCTGGGAGCACGTGATGAGCGAGGCGGTGGAGCGGCGCGTGCTGGAGCTGCTGCGCCACCCGACCGAGTCCCCGTACGGGAACCCCATCCCGGGCCTGGAGGAGCTGGGTGAGAAGGCCGAGGCCGACCCGTTCATCGAGGACGGCATGGTCAGCCTGTCGGACCTGGACCCGGGCAGCGAGGGCAAGACCGTGGTCGTCCGCCGGATCGGCGAGCCGATCCAGACCGACGCCCAGCTGATGTACACGCTGCGGCGCGCGGGCGTGCAGCCGGGCTCGGTCGTGAGCGTCACCGAGTCCCCGGGCGGGGTGCTGGTCGGCAGCGGCGGCGAGGCCGCCGAGCTGGACGCGGACATCGCCTCGCACGTGTTCGTCGCCAAGCGCTGACGCGGGCGGAGCCCGCGCGGCGGCCGCGGCGTCCGTCGACGCCGCGGCGCGCATGCCGATCCGGCTGACGCAGTCCCCGTGAAGACGAGTGGTCCCGGCGCCTCGCGGCGCCGGGACCCGTCCTCCCCTGGCTGACCTGGAGCCCCGAGCTCTCAAGGTCATCCCCTTCGGACCGTCTTCCCCGAGCGGCCCGCCTCCCTGTTCAAAGGATCTCCATCGGCAGGGGTCGCCAATCCTTGAGCAAGGTCACTCGAAAGAGCGGTGTTGTCGGCGAGACGCCCGTTTTCGAATGCGGGTTCGATAGTCTGGCCGGGAGCGAAGGGGGTGCATCCTCGGTGGTTCAGCGCATCGATGTCACTGCAGCCGACGGCGTCCGATTGGCCGCCTGGGAGTTCCGCGATCCGCCCGCCGAGCCCCGTCAGCCGGCGGTCCTGTTACTGCACGGCCTGATGGGCCGTGCCCACCACTGGGCCGGCACCGCGAACTGGCTGGGCGAGCACCGCCGCGTGGTCGCCCTGGACCAGCGCGGGCACGGCCAGAGCGAGCACCCCGCGATCAACGGGCCGGGCGCCCCGGGCGGACTCAGGGGCCTGAGCGGCCCGACCGGCTTCGGCGCCCCTCCCTCCGCCCCCGGCGCCCCCGCCCCCTCCCTCGGGCGCGAGGCCTTCGTGGCCGATGCCGAGGCGGCCGTCGAACAGCTGGGCCTCGGCCCCGTCGTCGTCGTCGGGCACTCGATGGGAGCACTCACCGGCTGGCAGCTCGCCGCCCGCCGCCCCGACCTCGTCCAGGCCCTGGTGATCTGCGACATGCGGGCCTCCGCGCTCGGCGAGGCCTCGCAGCAGGAGTGGGAGGAGTGGTTCCGCCGCTGGCCGCTGCCCTTCCCCACCCAGGACGCCGCCCGCCGCTGGTTCGGCGAGGACGATCCCCGGGTGGAGCGTCCCGACCCCGGCCGCGGCGCCTTCTTCGCCGAGGTGATGCACCAGGCCCCGGACGGCTGGCGCCCCCTCTTCTCCCGCCGCCAGATGCTGACGGCCCGCGAGACCTGGGTGCACGACGCGCACTGGGAGGAGCTGGCCCAGGTCCGCTGCCCCACCCTCGTCGTCCGCGCGCTGGACGGCGAACTGGGCCGTGCGGAGGCGCAGGAGATGGTCCGCGTCCTCCCGGCCGGCCAGTACGCCGAGATCCCGGACGCCGGCCACTACGTCCACTTCGACCGTCCGGCCGCCCTGCGCGCGGCGCTGGAACCCTTCCTGGAGGAGGTCGCCGGCGTGGCCTCCCGATGACCCGGCCCGTCCTCCGCCGGTCCGGCGCTCACCCGACGGGGTGGATCGCGGCCCTCCGGTGAGCCCAGCGCGGCCCGCCGCATGTGCCTGGCCGCGACGGCCCGAACGCTCTGTGGCCTGTCCCGAGGGAGCCGCCGGACCGCCAGCACGTTGTCCCCCGAGTCCACGGCGTGCGTCCGGGGCCGGACGCCGCGCTCAACCCGCCGACTCGGTCCATCGGTTGAGGGTCTGCGCGGCGCCGTCGTAGGTCAGCCAGCTGCCGTCGCCGAGCGGCAGCAGGTGCTGCGCGGTGACGGAGCCGGCGGGATAGGAGACGCGCCCCCGCTTCCGCAGGGTCCGGGCGTCGAGGAGCCAGTGGCCGGCCAGGTCGGGGAACTCGTCGTCGTCCGGGACCGAGGCGATGACGGTGCCGGCGTCGACGAAGCCGCAGCCGTAGTCCCAGCTCGCCGGAGCCTCGGCGGTACCGTCGTCCGGTTCCGCCGAGGCGAGGACGTCGCCGTCCAGGGCGTGCAGTTCGAGGTCCGATCCGTAGTGCTCGACGGTGAGGTAGCCCGCGTGTCCCGGGTGGACGTCGATCAGGATCCGGTCCAGGTTCTCGTTGAGGTCCCACTCGGTCAGCCGCTCGCCGTCCCAGCGGGCCCAGTGCAGCAGGATGCCGTCCTGGCCCATGCCGATGGACAGCCCCATGTGGATCCCGTCCGGGTGGGAGAGGTGGTGCGAGCCTTCCGCCGCGCTGTCCAGCGGGAGCCGGGCCAGCTCCCGCCCGTCCCTCGCGTCCAGGACGACCCACATCTCCTGCCAGTCGTCCTCCCCATCCCCGGTCACGACATGCGCCCAGACCAGCCGGCCGTCGTCCGAGACCCGGCAGGAACCGTGCTCCGACCCCCGGCACACCTCCTGCTCGTCCCCGCTGTGCGGATGGCCCAGCTCCGGCCCCCAGCAGGCGTGCCGGTACTCCCAGAGCGGCTCCCCGCCCGCGCCCACGGCCCGTACGGCGCGCTGCCCGGAGAACACCGCGAACGACGCGTCCGGGCTCACGGAATGGACCCCCCACTCCCAGCCCGGCCACGGCAGCGGGAAGACGGCGCCCGGCGCCCGATCCCCGGTGAACAGCTCCTCGAGGTCGAAGACCTCCAGCTCGTGCCCGTTCCTCAGCAGCGCCCGCCGCGCACCGCCACTGCGGCTCTCGAAGGCGAATCCGTTGACCAGCGCGGTCCCACCCGGCAGGAACGCCGAGTCGCGCAGTCGTGCGTTGATCGACATGCCCCGAAGCTAACGCCCCCCACTGACACCGGGGCCGCCCGGGAACGCCGCAGGGGGCGGCGGGCCGGCGGCCTGCCACCCCCTGCGGGAGGAGGGACGGGGGTCAGCCCTTGCTGACCGCCGCCAGGATCTCCGGGAGCTTGCGGGAGACCGTCGGGGACGCCAGGCGCAGCCCCGCCCAGGCGGCCAGTGCGCCCCAGACGACGCCGACCGGCAGGGTCAGCCAGGCCAGGGAGCCGGGGTTGTCCGACAGGCTGACGAAGACCGCCAGGACGATCACCGGGGCGGAGATCACCGCCGAGGCGAGCATGCCGCCGAAGATGCCCATCCAGGCCAGGCCCGCCTGCCCCGGGGCCACGTTCTTGAAGGCGCCGTCCGTCGGGATGGAGTACGGGAAGCGCGCCGAGGCCAGCGCACCCGTGCACAGCATCGCGCCCAGCAGGCCCAGACCCAGGCCCAGGGCGGCCGGGAACTGCGCCCAGTCGCCGACCAGCGCGGCCGTCACGACCGTGACGAGCACCGTGTACGGGACGGTGACCAGGGCCAGCGCACCGGCACGGGCGCGCAGTTCCACGTACGCGTCGCGTGGGGAGGAGATGGTCTGGGCGACCATCCAGAAGGCGGAGGTGTCCTGCCCGAACTGGTTGTACATCTGCACGCCGAGCATGCCCGCGCCGAAGCAGGCGAGGTAGACGGAGCCCGTGCCCTGGAGGGCGTTGAAGACGGGGACGATCAGGCCGATCGCCAGCGCCGACACCCAGGCCGACTTCGTCTTCGGGTCGCGCACCACGTAGCGCAGGGTGCGCTGCATCGCCGCGCCCGTGCGGCCGTCGGGGAGGAAGGCCCAGGCGCCGCCGGTGCCGCGGTCCTTCTCCGGCGCGGCGGCCGCGAGGGTCGAGCCGTCGGGGCTGACCATCAGCCTGGTCAGGCTGCGCTCCCAGAACCACAGGACGGCGGCGAGGGCGGCCAGAGTGAGGGCCAGCTGGGCCGCGGCCTCGGCGTAGGCGCCCCGGCCCGCCGAGTCCACCATGCCGACCGCCGTCGCCGGCGGCAGCCAGCGCACGACCGCCTCGACCGGCTCCAGCGCCGACAGCCCGCCCTGCTGGAACAGGCGCTGGCTGGCGAAGTTGGCCACCTGAGCGCCGATCGCGATCAGGAGCCCGCTGAGGACGGCGAGGTCGCGGCCCTTGCGGCTGGTCAGCAGCCGGACGTTCGCCGTGGCCACGGCCCGGGCGAGCGCCACACAGCCCAGGAGCAGCAGCGGGGCGCCCAGTACGGCCGCCACGACGCCCGCCGCACCGTGCGCCACCGCGGCCACCGAGCCGACGGCCAGGCAGAGCGTGAACAGCGGGCCCATGCCGACCAGGGAGGAGGCCAGCAGGGCCCGTACGAGCGGACGCGGGCGCAGCGGCAGCATCACCAGCCGGCTCGGGTCGAGGGTCTCGTCGCCGGTGGGGAAGAACAGCGGCATCACGGTCCAGGACAGCGCGAGGATCGCGCCCATCAGGACGACGACCGTGCTCGCGTGGGTGTGGCCGCGCAGCATCGCCAGGCCGAGGGTGGCGAAGGCGGAGAAGAGCAGCGAGACGACCAGGCTGGAGATCCAGGCGGCCTTGCGCTTCGAGGAGCCCTTCAGACCGTTGCGCATCAGCGAGAGCTTGAGGCGGACGAAGAGCGGGGTGAGGGGCACGGCGGGTGCGGCCGCGGCGCCGGATGCGGCGGTGCTCATCGGGCGCCGCCGAGCCAGTCGAGGGAGTCGCCTGCGGCGTGGTCGCGGGCGCCGACGAGTTCGAGGAAGGCGTTCTGCAGGGAGGGCGCGGAGCCCCGTACGGCGGCCAGCGGGCCGGCGGCGCGGATCTGCCCGGCCGCCATGACGGCCACCCAGTCACAGAGCGACTCGACGAGCTCCATCACGTGGGAGGAGAAGACGACGGTGGCACCGGACGCGGTGTAACGTTCCAGCACCCCGCGGATGGTCTGCGCCGACACCGGATCGACGCCCTCGAACGGCTCGTCCAGGAAGAGCACTTCGGGGTTGTGCAGCAGTGCGGCCGCCAGGCCGATCTTCTTGCGCATGCCCGTGGAGTAGTCGACGACCAGCTTGTGCTGCGAGCCCGCGAGGTCGAGGACGTCCAGCAGCTGCGTGGCCCGCTTGTCGGTCTCCTCGCCCGGCAGTCCGCGCATGCGGCCCATGTACCCGAGGAGCTCACGGCCCGAGAGGCGCTCGAACATGCGCAGCCCCTCGGGCAGCACGCCGATGCGCTTCTTCACCTCGACCGGGTCGGCCCACACGTCGTGGCCGGCGACCGTGACCCGGCCCATGTCCGGGCGCAGCAGCCCGGTCACCATCGACAGCGTGGTGGTCTTGCCGGCGCCGTTCGGGCCGACGAGGCCGACGAAGCGGCCGGCCGGCAGCTCCAGGTCGATCCCCCCGACGGCCACCTGGTCGCCGAACCGCTTCCACAGCCCTTCTATCCGCACGGCCGCCACGGCCGACGCGGGTCGCGCGCCACCCGTCCCGCCGTCACCGCTACCGCCCGCTGCCGCATAACCCTGGTCCGGCATGCGCCTGCCTCTCGTTCTCATCCCCGTGGTCGTACTTTCCTCACCATAGGAGGAAGGGGAGAGGCCGCAGCAGTTACGAATGTCATGAACCTCCGGACACGTATGTCAGACGGGCGGGTTCCGCGCTATGCCGGGCGGCGGCCCCGGGCCGCGGCCGCCTCGCTCCCGCAGGCGTACGCGAGGGCGTCGATCAGCTCCTCGGTGTCCGGCAGCCACCGGTTCGCCGGGGTGGGCTTGCGGGCCCACTGCACCGGACCCCGGCCGCCGTAGCGGGTCGGCGGCGCCGCGACGTACTCGCCCTCGCCGCGCGTGGCCAGGTCGATGGCGTGCGGCAGCCAGCCGAGCTTGCGCACCAGGTCCGGGACCTTCGCCCCGGCGCCCGGCAGCACGAAGAACAGCATCCGGTGGTCGGGGGTGAGGGTGACCGGGCCGAGCGTGCGCTGCATCCGCTCCAGCCGGGCCAGCGCGAGGAAGCCGGCGGAGTCCGGCACGTCCAGGACGTCGAAGGTGCGGCCCGTGGGCAACAGGATCGACGCGCCCGGGTGCTTGCCCCAGATCCGCCGCACACCGACGGCGCTGCCCGAGGCCAGGGAGCGCCAGTCCTTCACGGCCGGGTGGGCCCCGGGCGCCGGGCAGTCGGCGACCCCGCAGGAGCACAGTTCCCGGCCGTCGCCGAACTCCAGCCACGTACCAGCGAAGACGTCCCAGTGCCGCTCTTCCACGTACCGCACGGCATGGTCGAGCAGCAGCTCGCCGCGCTGCTGGGGGATGGGCGCGGTCTCCGTGACTCCGATGGTCTCTTCCACGCCCAGCACAACTCCCGGGGTCACACGGGGTTACGGGGACAGACGCGCCGGTCGGCGCTGCACCGATCCTGCACGCGGGGCGCACGGGTGCATGCGCGGGGGCGCGCAGGAGGCCGGGGCGCGGCCGATGGGTAACGACATGTCGCAGAGAGGAAGATTCTCCGCACTTCAGGCGGGAAGTGATCATTCCTACGATCACCCGCGTCTCAGGGGGTTTTCATGGCAGCCAGGCCTCTCGTCGCCCGCCAGCCCAACGAACGGCTGCAGGCGCTCATCCAGGAAGCCGGGTGCTCCAATGCCGGGCTCGCCCGGCGCGTCAACATGTGCGGGGCCGAGCACGGCCTCGATCTCCGCTACGACAAGACCTCCGTGGCCCGCTGGCTGCGCGGCCAGCAGCCGCGCGGGCGGGCGCCCGGCATCATCGCCGAGGCGCTGGGGCGCAAACTCGGCCGGACCGTCACCATCGACGAGATCGGCATGGCCAACGGCAAGAACCTCGCCTCCGGGGTCGGCCTGCAGTTCTCCCCGACCGTCGTCGGCGCCATCGAGCAGGTCTGCGAGCTGTGGCGCAGCGACGTCGGCGGGCGCGACTTCCTCTCCGGGTCGAGCGTGGCCGCCTCCGCGCTCGTCGAGCCCAGCCGCGACTGGCTGATCACCGGGGCCGACCCGCAGGTGGCGCGCAACGGCGGCGCGCGCGTCGGGATGTCCGACGTGGAGGCCGTCCGGGCCACCACCGCGGCGCTGACCGACCTCGACCACCGCTTCGGCAGCGGGCACGTCCGGCCCGTCGTCGTGCACTACCTCAACTCCGTGGTCTCCGGGCTGATCGGCGGCTCGTACCGGGAACCGGTCGGGCGGGCCCTGTTCGCGGCGGTGGCCCGGCTCACCGAACTCGCCGGGTACATGGCGGTGGACACGGGCCAGCCGGGCCTCGCCCAGCGCTACTACATCCAGGCGCTGCGCCTGGCGCAGGCGGCGGGCGACCGCGCCTACGGGGGCTACGTCCTGGCCGCGTCGATGAGCCACCTCGCGGCCGAACTGGGCAACCCGAGAGAGATCGCGCAGCTGGCGCGGGCCGCGCAGGAGGGCACGCGCGGGCAGGTCACCCCGAGGGTCGAGGCGATGTTCTACGCGGCGGAGGCGCGCGGGCACGCGCTCCTCGGCGACGCCCGCTCCGCGGCGGTGCTGTCGGGCCGGGCGGTCACGGCGCTGGAGCGGGCCGAGCCGGAGTCGGGCGACGACCCGGTGTGGATCCGCCACTTCGACCAGGCCTACCTGGCGGACGAGCTCGCGCACTGCCACCGCGACCTCGGCCAGGCAGACGCGGCGGGCCGGCGCGCGGAGGAGGCGCTGCGGGGGCTCCCTGTGACGAAGGCCCGCCGACGGGCGATCGGCCTGCTGCTGCTGGCCGTGGCGCAGGTGCAGCAGCGGGAGGTGGAGCAGGCCTGCCAGACCGCCGCGAAGGCCGCCGACCTTCTGGGATCCCTGCGCTCGCGGCGGGGCGCGGAGTACCTGGAGGACTTCCGGACGCGGCTGGAACCGTACCGGGACGAAGCGGCGGTGCGGGAGTTCGGAGCGAGGCTGGAGGTCCAGGTGGCCTGACGTCGACACGCCGGGACCGGGTAGCGTGACCCGACGGCCGCACGGGTTCCCCCCGGAGCGCGGACGTCGGAGAAGGCGAGAAGGAGTCCCGGTGACGGAGAACGGACAAGGGGGCGTCCCCCAGCCCGGGACGCCGCAGGCCGGGCAGGCGTGGGCGGCGCCCGCGTACGGGTTCCCGCCCGCGCAGGACCCGCAGGGCGCGCCGCGGCAGCAGGCGTACGGGCAGCAGGGCGGGCCGGTCCAGCCCGCTTACGTCCCGCCGCCGGAGCCCGGCGGCCCGGCGTACGGCTACCCGCAGGCGGGCCATGTCGCCGGCCCCGGCTACGAGGGGCCGGGCGCCCCGCACGGCTACGGCTACCCGCCGCCGGGCGGGCCGGCGGGGCAGCCGGCGGACGCGGACGCGCCGTACGCGGCCACCCAGTACATGCCGCAGGTGGGCGCCGGCGGTCCCGGGGCCCCGTACGCCCCGCCCGTTCCGGGGGGTCCCGGTGCGCCGGGGGCCATGGTGGCGGGGGCCGAGACGCAGGTCGTGCCGCAGGTGGGCGGCGGCGCGCCGCCGTACGTGCCGCCGGTGCAGGCGGGGCCGGCCGCGCAGATGGCGGACGCGGCGACGCAGTACGTGCCGCAGGTGGGCGCCGGCGGTCCCGGGGCGCCGTACGCGCCGCCCGTTCCGGGGGGTCCGGGCACGCCCGGCGCCATGATCGCCGGGGCCGAGACGCAGGTCGTCCCGTCGCTGGCACCCGCGCCGGGGGCACCGGCCGCCGACGCGGCGACGCAGTACATCCCGCCGGTCCCGGCCGGTGGTGCGGCTGATGCGGCGACGCAGTACATCCCGCCGGTCCCGGCGGGCGCGGGTGAGGACGCGACGCAGTACATCCCTCCCGTCCCCGCGGGGCCTGGTCCGGCCGGCGGCGGGGCCGAGGGGTTCGACGGGCTCTTCCGGGACGGCGGCGCCGACCCGGGGGCCGGGCACACCCAGCAGCTGCCGCCCGTCACGGAGCCGGTGGCGCGGCGGACGCCGCCGCCCGCGCCGCCGCAGCGGCGCGGTCCGCGGCGGCCCCCGGCGCAGACCGCCGCCCCGCGGCAGCAGTTCCAAGCCCCGCCCCCGCCCCCGCCGCCGCCCGCGCCCGCGCGTCGGATCCCGCCCGCGGTGATCGCCGCCGCGGTCTTCGGGCTGGCCGTGGCCGGGCTCGGGGTGGGCGCCCTGCTCAGCGACGGCAAGGCACAGAACAACGACCCCGTCGCGGTGCCCCCGGCGGCGGGCGGCGGGTCCGCGGCCGCCGACGCCCCGGGCGGGTCCGCGCCGGTGGACCCGGCGCGCCCGCAGGCCGTCCAGCTCGACAACCTGCTCGCGGACGCCAACGACAGCCGCACCTCGGTGATCAAGGCCGTGGACGACATCAAGGACTGCAAGAACCTCGGCCAGGCGGCCCAGGACCTGCGCGAAGCGGCCCGGCAGCGCGAGGAGCTGGTCACCCGCCTCCAGGACCTCAAGACGGACCTGCTCCCCAACCACGCCCGCCTCACGGCCGCGCTCACCAAGGCGTGGAAGGCCTCGGCGGACGCCGACAACAGCTACGCGGGCTGGGCGGACGACGCGGGCCACGACAAGGGCGGCTGCAAGGACGGCAAGGCCAAGCCGACCGACGACGCCGCCGACGGCAACAAGTCCAGCGCCGAGGCCACCAAGGCGAAGGAGTCGGCGGCGACCATGTGGAACACGATCGCCGCCAAGTACGGGCTCACCCGGCGCGACAAGACCCAGCTGTAGCGGGTCAGGCCGAGCGCGGGGCCGACTCCAGGGTCGGGGTCATGTCCACGTCCTGCTCGCCGGGCTGTGCGACGAGCCGGCCCTGCTGGACGACCTGGAAGCTGACACGGCCGTTCACCAGCCGCGGGAAGCCGGCCACCGCCCGCATGTCCTGGTAGCGCCAGCTCAGTTCCGGGGTGAGGTTGCCGGTCGAGATGCCCGAGGTCTGGTTGAGCGTCTGGGCCAGCTTGCGGGCCGTGACCTCCTCGTCGGCCTTGAACTTCTGGACGACCTGGCTGAGCACCGTGTACGCGATCCAGGTGGTCTGGGCCCCGCTGTCGTCGGCCTCGACGGTGTCGTCGCCGAAGGCCTGGTCGCTGATCACCTTGCGCATCGGCGCCCAGAGCGGGTCCGTCGACACCGGGTACCAGCTGGTGACGTAGGCGCCCTCGAAGGGGCTCTCCTTGCCGCCGGTGCGGTCGACCAGGGCCTGGCTGACGCTGCCGAGGACCGAGGAGATCTGCGGGTTGCGGTGGAGGGTGGAGTCGGCGCGGCGGAAGGCGTCGAAGAAGGTCTCGGTGCGCTCGCCGAGCACGGCCGTGACGCAGCTCTTGGACGACGTCCCCCTGGTGGCGCCGGTGGCGCCGGCGGCGCCGGAAGGGCCGGGGGTGGTGGTGGCTCTGGGCGTGCCGTCACCCTTGGCGGCGGGCGCCGGGCTCGCCGTCTCCTTCGTGCCGCCCCCGCCCCCGCCCGCGCCGGCGTCGGCGAGGGCCTCCCGGGCCTGCGGCATCAGGTCCACGGCGTCCTCGGCCGCCCGGATGTCGGAGGCCTCCGGCGTGCTGCCGGCCTTCAGCCCCGCGTTCAGCAGCACCGGCATGGTGTCCCCGGCGAGGGTGTCCGGCCGGACCAGGGACACCTGGGAGCAGGCCTTGCCGAGCTGGTGGCCGGCGCCGGCGAGGAGCGCGGGCTGGCCGCCGTTGACGGGGTAGGACAGGGTGCTCTGGAACTCCTCCGGGGAGACCCCGTAGCCGCCGATGAAGGGGATGCCCTCGGCCTCCAGCGGGGCCATGAAGGCGCGTCCGTACTGGCTGTAGGAGCCGACCACGGCCACCACCTTCTTCGTGATGGCCTCGCGGGCGCAGTCGGCGGCGCCGGTCGCGGTGTTCTTCTCGTTGCAGGTCAGGACGCGCAGCTTGCGGCCCTTGATGCCACCGTTGGCGTTGATCCAGCGTTCGTACGCCTTGGCCATGCCCGGCATGCCGGGCATGTTGGTGGCCTTGGTTCCCATGGGAGCGAAGGTCATGACCGTGAGGGTGTCCCCGGAGCCCCCCGAGCTCCCGGGGACCACCCCACACGCCGTGGTGAGACACGCACCCGTCGCTGCGGCAAGGAGCAGGCGGGACAGGGTGGTAGCGCGTCGGTTTTTGGTCATGTCCCCCGACCATTCCGCCCCAGGGGTAACTCGGCGCTGAGGTGTACACAACATCCGGTGACGCCCGGGTGAACGCCCGGGGCCTGGGTGGGGATAGGTGCGTCAAGATCGCATTTGTGGGGAACGTACGATCGAAAGCGTGACATTCGCCCAAGGTTCGAAGAACTCTTCCCGCCGCGGCGGCCGCTCCTCCACCATGGGCGGCATGCCCCTCAACGACATGCCGTGGTGGCGCTGGCGCAGCAACGTGCGCTCCGCGCTGCACATGCTCTCCGACCCCGCGTTCCAGCAGGAGGTCTGGCTCGCCGGCGTCGAAGGGTACGGGGACGTCACCGACGCCGTGTACCGCCTCGTCGAGGACACCTGGCTCGACAGCTGGTCCGCCGACAAGTACATAGGCACGATCTTCCGCGACGCGCAGGAGGCCGCCCTGGTCGACCTCGCGGTGCTGCGGGTGCTGCGGATCCTGCACCAGGTCGGCCCCGACGCCCCCGTGACCGCCTACCTGGACGACCCCGCCTGGCCCGAGGCCGTGCGGGCGTCGCGCGAGGCGCACGTACGGATGTCGACCGCCGACGGGGAGGACCCCGACGAGCGGCCGACCTCGGTGGACGTGCTGAAAATCCTCACGCGCGCGGTGTGAAAGGCTATGGGGTCATGAGCGACCCGCAGTCGGGGGCCCGGCCCCTGCCCCAGTACGTCCTGACCGTCTCGTGCCCCGACAAGCAGGGCATCGTCCACGCCGTGTCGAGTTACCTCTTCATGACCGGCTGCAACATCGTGGACAGCCAGCAGTTCGGAGACCGGGAGACCGGACTCTTCTTCATGCGGGTGCACTTCGAGGCGGAGCCGGAGGTCACGCTGGACAAGCTGCGCGCCAGCTTCGCGGCCATCGGCGACAGCTTCAGGATGGACTGGCAGATCCACCGCTCCGACGAGCGCATGCGGATCGTGCTGATGGTGTCGAAGTTCGGCCACTGCCTGAACGACCTGCTGTTCCGGGCGAGCATCGGTGCGCTGCCGGTGGAGATCGCGGCTGTGGTCTCGAACCACACCGACTTCGCCGAGCTGGTCGGCTCGTACGACATCCCCTTCGTGCACATCCCGGTGACGAAGGAGACGAAGGCGGCCGCCGAGGCGCAGCTGCTGGAGCTGGTGCGCGCGGAGAACGTCGAGCTCGTGGTCCTGGCCCGCTACATGCAGGTGCTGTCGGACACCCTGTGCAAGGAGCTGAGCGGGCGGATCATCAACATCCACCACTCCTTCCTGCCGAGCTTCAAGGGCGCGAAGCCCTACCACCAGGCCCACGCGCGCGGTGTGAAGCTGATCGGCGCGACCGCCCACTACGTGACGGCCGACCTCGACGAGGGGCCGATCATCGAGCAGGAGGTCGAGCGCGTCGGGCACGAGGTCACGCCGGACCAGCTCGTGGCGGTCGGGCGCGACGTGGAGTGCCAGGCGCTGGCGCGTGCCGTGAAGTGGCACAGCGAGCACCGGGTCCTGCTGAACGGCTCCCGCACCGTCGTCTTCGCGTAGCCGGGCCGGGGCGGCGCCGCACGGCCCCGCCCCGCCCCGCCCTTCCGGCCGGGCGCTACGCGTCCGGGTCGACGCCGCAGTAGGCGGCGAAGGCCGTGAGGATCTCGGGCTCCTCGATGCGGCCGTCGCCGTCCGCGTCCAGGGCCGCGGCCACCTGGGCCGCCAGGTCCGGGGCGGTGCCCAGGACGCGCAGGACGCGGGCCGCCGTCTGCGGGGTCGCGCCCGAGCCGTCCTCGTCCGCCACCGCGACCACCGCCGCCAGGAACGGCCGGGCGATCTCCGCGAACCGCTGCGGGTTGTCCCGCAGCCGCTTCGCCGCCCCGGTGACGAACTCCTCGCGGGACACCCGCTGGTCCCCGTCCACGTCCGCGATGCCGGCCATGCCCTGCCAGAAGGCCTCGGCGCCGGCGAACAGGGCCTGGCCGCGGTCCGAGCGTGCGGTCACACCGAATTCGGCCAGCACGGCCCGGGCGGCCGTACTGAAGTCCTCGCGATCGATGTAGCCGGATCCGTCCTGGTCGAAGGTGGCGAATCGGGAGGCGATCTTGCGCTCGTACTCTGCGCTGTCCATATGCGGCGTTCCGCCTTCACATGTGCGTTGGGGTGCACTTGAGGTGCAGATCAAGACAGGCAGGAGCGTAAGCCCTCGATGGCCTGCGCGTTAAGCGGAGCGGTCGGCGAGGTGGCCGCATCGAACCCGCGCACGGGGAGCGCGGCGGGGCGCGTACGTGTGTGCGCGGACGGGGCCGGCGAATCGGGTAGCACGCAGGTCGCGCTTGCGGAGGAGGTTCCCCCAAAACAGGCGCGCTCCGGCCGGTGGCGACTACATTTGACGGGTCGACACACGGCTGGAGGCATCATGGCGAAGGACGTTCCACCGCGCTGGGACCGCCGCATGCAGCAGCGTCTCGCCCGCGGTGAGGCCGCCGCGCTCGGCGAGCTCTACGACCGTTTCGCCTCGCTCGTGCACAGCCTCGCCCACCGGGTGCTCGGGGACGAGAAGGCCGCGGACCGCATCACCCGCGAGGTCTTCGGCTACATCTGGGAGAACCCCGACGCCTACGACCCCAAGCAGGGCTCCATGCGCTCCTGGGTCGCCCGGATCACCCAGGGCCAGGCCGTCGCCCGGCTGCGCCAGGCCGAACTGGGCCGGGGCTCGCGCGAGGAACTCGAACAGAAGGTGCGCAGCGCCAACGCCGCCGCCCGCGCCGACTACATCGTCACCTCCATGCCCGCGCCGCTGAGGGCCGCCCTGGAACTCGCGTACTTCAAGCGCCGCGACTACCGGCAGGCCGCCGCCGACCTGCAGATCAGCGAGGACGAGGCGCGGCGCCGGCTGCGGCTCGGGCTCCAGCTGCTGTCGACCGCCAACGTCCTCCCGAGGGAGGACACCGCCCCGCCCGGATACGGCCCACGCGGATACGGAACCACCCGATGACCGGACCCACCGATGACACCCCCGACGACGCGTACGAGCTCCCGGCGGGCGGTTACACGCGGATACCGGGTCCCCGCGCGGCCGGTGACGACCTCGAACCGCCCGAGGTCCTGCCGTCCGCGCCGCCCACGCACGCCGTACTGAAGTCCCTGCTCGGGGCGTGGGCGCTGGCCGCCTGCTCCGCCGAGGAGACCCAGGCCGTCGAGGACCACCTCACCGAGTGCGCGCCCTGCGCCGACGAGGCCCTGCGGCTGCGCGACGCGGTCGGGCTGCTGCACCCGGAGGAGAGCCTCGACCTGAAGCCGCTGCTGCGCTCGCGGGTGCTGGAGGACTGCCTGGGCAAGCGCCCGGCCCGGATCCCCGTACCCGTGTGGGCGACCCCGTACGACACCGAGACCGCACGGCTCGACGCCCTGCTACGGGACTTCGGGGAGTCGGAGTGGGACACCCCGGTGCGGCTCAAGTGGTTCGAGGAGGAGCACCGGCGCAGCCGGCGCACCACGGTGGCGGGCGTGATCGGACACCTGCTCACGGTCGACGGGCTGGTCGCCACCGCGCTGGGCCTGGACGACCCGCTCGGCCCGCAGGCACCGACGGCCGGTCCCACGGGCCGCACCGAGCACTTCTGGAACTCCGCCGCCCCGGCGGGCCGGAAGGTCCGCGAACCCTGGCGGGAGCAGGGGCACACCCTGGTCCGCACCGTCTCCTTCGCGGGCCGGGGCGTGGCCGAGCTGGCCGTGGACTACGGGGGCTTCGCGCTGCCGCTCGGGGACGCCTTCCTGGAGCGGGCCTTCGAGTGCTGGGTGCACGCCTGGGACATCGCCGAGGCGGTGGACTACCCGTACGAGCCGCCGTCCGGCCCGCACCTGCACCGCATGATCGACCTCGCGGCCCGGCTGCTGCCCGAAGCCCTGGCCGGCCGCCGCCGCGCGGGCCTGGCGGCCCCGGCCCGCGGGCTGGTCGCGGCGGGGGCTCCGGGGCGCACCCTGCACCTGGAGATCGAGGGCGCGGGCGGGGGCGGCTGGGACATCGCCCTGGACTCCCCGGCGGCGAAACCCTCGCGGGAGCACACGGTGGCGGAGGTCGCGCTGGACGGCCTGGAGTTCTGCCAGCTGGCCGCCGGACACATCTCCCCGGAGGACGCCGCGGTCGGCCAGACCGGCGACCGCGAGGCCATCCGCGACGTCCTGTTCGCGGCGGCGTCGCTGAGCCGGCTGTAGGGACACGCGCACCCGTGCGCGGCTCCGGGGGCCCGGAGCCGCGCACGGGTGGCCGACCAGTTGCGGGGCGGCGAGCATCTGGGCCTTGGTGACAGCGGTCCCGCGGCGTCAGGAATAGCGCTCGCGCAGGCGGTACTTGAGGACCTTGCGCAGGGCGTCGTTGCGGGGCAGGGCGTCGACCAGCTCCAGCTGTTCGGGGAGCTTGTACGGGGACAGGCCCTGGGAGCGCAGGTGGGCCGTCACCTGGGGGAGGGTCAGCGGGGCGGCGCCCGCCGGCTGCTCGACCACGGCGCAGACGCGTTCGCCGCGCTCCTCGTCCGGGAGGCCGATGACGGCGACGTCCCCGACCGCGGGGAGCTGGTGGAGGAGGTCCTCGATCTCCTTGGCCGAGATGTTCTCGCCCTTGCGGATGATCACGTCCTTGCTGCGTCCGGTGAGGACCAGGTGGCCGGAGGGGGTGAGGTGGCCGAGGTCGCCGGTGATCAGGTAGCCGTCGGTGTCGAAGACCCCGGCGGTGTCCTTCCGGCCGAGGTAGCCCTGGCAGACGGCCTCGCCGCGGAGCCGGACCTCGCCGTCCGTGCCGGCGGGCAGGGGGGTGCCGTCGGGGGTGGTGATGCGGATGGACATGCCCTCCGGGGGGCGGCCCTCGGTGGTGGCGAGGTTCTCGGGGGTGTCGTCCGGGGAGCCCATGGTGATCATCGGGACCTCGGTCATGCCGTACCCGTGGGTGAGCTGGCAGCCCAGCTCGCGCACCACCGCGTGGTAGATCTCCGGCGGCTTGGGCGCGCCGCCGCCCGCGAGCAGGCGCAGGCTCGGGACGAGGGGCGTGGCGGGGTCCTTGCGCTGTTCGGCCAGGAACATGGAGTAGAAGGCGGTGGAGCCGCCGGCGATGGTGACCCCGTGGCGGCGGTAGCCGGCCAGGGCGCCGGGCATCGCGAACTTCTCGAAGAGCACCGCCGGGAACCCGTACAGCAGCAGCATCACGGTGTAGTCGGGCCCGGCGATGTGCGCGTACGGGAAGGCCATCGAGCCGACGTCGGACGGGCTCAGGCGCAGGGCGTGGGCGAGGCAGGAGCCGCCCGCGATCAGGGAGCGGTCGGTGTGCAGGACGCCCTTGGGGTCGGAGGTGGTGCCGGAGGTCCAGTAGATCCAGCGGACGGAGGTCCCGTCGGACGGCGGCGGGGGCAGGACGGCCGGGTCGCCGTCGGGCAGGTCCGCGTACGCCTCGAACACCCCGCGCGCGCCGAGGCGGGTAGCCATCGCGGTGTGGTCGAAGCCGCGCCAGGTGCCGGGGACGGCGAAGTGCTCGGCCCCGGACTCGCGCAGGGCGAAGGCCACCTCGCGGTCGCGGTAGAAGGGGATCACGGGCGACTGGACGGCCCCGAGGCGGGTGAGGGCGGCCGACAGCAGGACGGTCTCGATGCGGGTCGGGAGCTGCCAGGCGACGACGGTGCCGGGGCGCACGCCCCTGCCGTACAGGCCGGCGGCGACGCGTTCGGCGCGGTCGCGCAGGGCGCCGAAGGTGAGGGTGCGGTCGGCGTCGGGGTCCTCGGCGGCCTCGATGAGCACCGGGGCCTCGGGGGTGAGGGCGGCGCGGCGGGCGACCAGCTCCCAGAGGGTGCGGGAGCGGCCGAGCTCCGTGGCGGTGGCCTTCGCCGCGCGGTCCGCTGCCGTGCCGTCCGCTGCCGTGCCGTCCGTCGTCGTCATCCCGGACCTCCCCCTGGGCGCGCCGGCACACAGCCAGCTGACGGTTAGTCAGATCAAGGGCAGAGCGTAGGGCTCCGGCGCTTGTCGGTCCAGGGGTGGCGGGGCTAGCTTGTTTCTGACGATCCATCAGATTGGGGAGCGCGCACATGGCACTGGAACTGCCTCGGATCATCAGCGTCGACGACCACGTGATCGAGCCCGCCCACCTCTTCGACGTGTGGCTGCCCGCGAAGTACCGCGACCGCGGCCCCAAGGCCCTCACCGCCGGCATCGGCGAGCTGGAGTACACCGGCGGCAAGTACGTGATCTCCATGGACCCCGACGGCCCGCCGGCCGACTGGTGGATCTACGAGGACCTGAAGTTCCCGTACAAGCGCAACATCGCCGCCGTCGGCTTCGACCGCGACGACATGACCCTGGAGGGCATCACCCGGGAGGAGATGCGCCGCGGCTGCTGGGACCCCAAGGCGCGGCTCCTCGACATGGACCTCAACCACGTCGAGGCCTCCCTCTGCTTCCCCACCTTCCCACGCTTCTGCGGCCAGACCTTCGCCGAGGCCCACGACAAGGAGGTCGCCCTCGCCTGCGTGCGCGCCTACAACGACTGGATGGTCGAGGAGTGGTGCGGCGACAGCGGCGGCCGGCTGATCCCGCTGTGCATCATCCCGCTGTGGGACATCGACCTCGCCGTCGCCGAGATCCGCCGCAACGCCGCCCGCGGCGTGCGCGCCGTGACCTTCTCCGAGATCCCGACCCACCTGGGGCTGCCGTCCATCCACTCCGGCCACTGGGACCCCTTCTTCGCCGTCTGCCAGGAGACCGGCACGGTCGTCAACATGCACATCGGGTCCTCGTCGCAGATGCCCGCCGCCTCCCCCGACGCCCCGCCCGCCGTCCAGGCCTCGCTGAGCTTCAACAACGCCATGGCCTCGATGATGGACTTCCTCTTCAGCGGGGTCCTGGTCAGGTTCCCGGCGCTGAAGCTCGCCTACAGCGAGGGCCAGATGGGCTGGATCCCGTACGCCCTGGAACGCGCCGACGACGTCTGGCAGGAGCACCGCGCCTGGGGCGGGGTCCGCGGCCTGATCCCCGAGCCGCCGTCCACGTACTACTACCGGCAGATCTACTGCTGCTTCTTCCGCGACAAGCACGGCATCGCCTCGCTCGACGTCGTCGGCCGCGACAACGCCACCTTCGAGACCGACTACCCGCACGTGGACTCGACCTTCCCGCACACCAAGGAGGTCGCCCTCGACCACGTGGAGGGCCTGGACGACGAGACCGTGTACAAGCTGATGCGCGGCAACGCCATCCGCATGCTCGGTCTGCCCCTCGACGAGGACCGCTGATGGACCTGTCCCACTCGGCGGAGGAACGGGAGTTCCGGGCCCGGCTGCGGGAATGGCTCGCCAAGGTGCTGCCCGAACTGCCGCCCAGGCCCTCGCCGGACGACTGGCCCGGCCGCCGCGCCTACGACCTGGGCTGGCAGCGCCGGCTGTACGACGCCGGGTACGCGGGCCTGCACTGGCCCGTCGACGCCGGCGGGCGCGGCGCCACTCCGGCCCAGCACCTGATCTTCCTGGAGGAGACCGAGCGCGCCGGCGCCCCCTACGTCGGCGCGAACTTCGTCGGCCTGCTGCACGCCGGACCGACGATCGCCGCCGAGGGCACCGCGGAGCAGCGGGCGCGCTGGCTGCCGCCCGTGCTGCGCGGGGACGAGGTGTGGTGCCAGGGGTTCAGCGAGCCCGGCGCCGGCTCCGACCTGGCGGCGCTGCGGACGAAGGCGGTCCGGGACGGGGACGCGTACGTGGTCACCGGCTCCAAGATCTGGACCTCGCACGCGGAGGTCGCCGACTGGTGCGAGCTGCTGGTACGCACCGACCCGGCCGCGCCGCGGCACCGGGGGATCTCCTGGCTGGCCCTGCCGATGGACGCGCCCGGCGTCACGGTCCGGCCGCTGCGCACCCTCGCGGGATCGGCCGAGTTCGCGGAGGTGTTCCTGGACGAGGTGCGGGTGCCGGTGGCGAACCGGGTGGGCGCAGAGAACGACGGCTGGCGGGTCACGATGGTGACGCTCTCCTTCGAGCGGGGCACCGCCTTCGTCGGCGAGGTCGTCGCCTGCCGGCGCACGCTGGGCGCGCTGGCGCGGGCGGCGAAGGCCAACGGCCGCTGGGACGACCCCGTGCTGCGGCGCCGGCTGGGCCGCCTGCACGGGGAGTTCGGCGCGCTGTGGCGGCTCACGCAGTGGAACGTCAGCGAGGCGCAGGGCTCGGACGGGGTCCCCGGCGTCGGGGGCAGCGTCTTCAAGCTGGCGTACTCGCACGCGCGGCAGGAGCTGTACGACGCGGCGGCGGAGGTGCTGGGGGCCGGCGCCCTGTCCCTGGAGGAGGAGTGGACGGCGGAGCGGCTCTCGTCGCTCTCGTACACGATCGCGGCGGGGACCTCTCAGATCCAGCGGAACATCGTCGCCGAGCGGATCCTCGGCCTGCCGAAGGGGCGGTGAGCGGCCGTGGACTTCCGGCTGACGGAGGACCAGCGGGCCC
Source organism: Streptomyces sp. NPDC001373 (assembly GCF_042895815.1). Classification (NCBI taxonomy): domain Bacteria; kingdom Bacillati; phylum Actinomycetota; class Actinomycetes; order Kitasatosporales; family Streptomycetaceae; genus Streptomyces; species Streptomyces sp. NPDC001373. The sequence goes on along the minus strand of NZ_JBIAWQ010000011.1, from coordinate 69,826 downwards.
TGCGGGCGGGCGTCCGCGACCTGCTCGCGGGCCGGTACGGGCGGGAGGTGCTGCGGAAGTCGGTGTCCGGCGGCACGTCCGTGGACCGGGTGCTGTGGCGGGAGCTGGGCGAGGCGGGATTCTTCTCGCTGCGGCTCGCCGAGTCCGAGGGAGGGGCCGGGCTGGGCCTGCCGGAGGCGGTGCTCGTGTTCGAGGAGGCCGGGCGGGCCCTGCTCCCCGGGCCGCTGGTGGCGACGCACCTGGCGGCCGGCGTGGTCCCGGGGGCGGCTTCGGGCTCGGCGGTGGTGACGGCGTTCGACCTGGGCGGGCCGCTGGTGGCGCACCTGGGGGAGGCGGACGCGGTGCTCGGGCTGGAGGGCCCTCCGCCCGCCGGCGAGGCGGTCCGCTCGGTGGACCCGCTGACCCCGCTGTGGCGGTCCGCCGGGGTGCCGCCCGCCGGGTTCCGGGAGGAGGGGGCGCTGCTGACGGCGGCGCTCCAACTGGGCAGCGCGCTGCGGACGGTGGAGCTGGCGGTGCGGTACGCGGGGGAGCGCGAGCAGTTCGGGCAGCCGATCGGGGGCTTCCAGGCGGTCAAGCACCTGTGCGCGGGGATGCTGGTGCGCGCCGAGGTGGCCCGTACGGCGGTGTACGCGGCGGCGGTTACAGGTGACGCGGCCGAGATCGCGGCGGCGAAGCTCCTCGCGGACGAGGCGGCGGTGCGCGGTGCGCGGGACTGCCTCCAGGTCCACGGCGGGATGGGCTTCACCTGGGAGGCGGACGTGCACCTGCACCTGAAACGGGCCTGGGTGCGGGCGGAGCAGTGGCGCACGGCGGCGGAGGCCGAGGAACTCCTGGCGTCCCGCCTGGGGGAGGAGGCGGAGGCGGATCACCACGGGCCGAGGGGATAGCAGGCTGTCACGGAAGGGCACGGGAGGAACAACGCGGGACTCATGTCCGATTACAGAGAGTTGATATCGGTTTGTGTCCTGCCCACTCCCCGATACGGCCCGGAGGCGGGGGTGCGCCACGGTACGCTCCCACGATGCGAGTGGTTGAGCGGCACGAGCGGCATGGGCGTCGCACAGTATGCACCACGCCTACTCCTTCGCGCTGGAATATGCCCGAAGCGCTTGTTGTGGTGACTGTACGTCAACCATGCTGCTCGACAAGGGGATCACGGTCGGTGATCCCGTCCTGTCGCGAGGCGAAGTGTCCGCCGGTTCGGATGGTGTGAGCGGTGCAGGTGCTTCAGGTACAGCTGGAGGTAGGACCGGACCCCGCCGAGGTCGGCCGGGCGCGCCGGTGGGCGCGTTCCCGGCTGGCGGGGTCGGGCATAGGGGACGACGAACCCCTCGCGGAGACGCTGATCCTGCTGATCTCCGAGCTGGTCACGAACGCGGTTGTGCACACGGGCTGTCCGGCCGTGCTCCGGATGCTCCTCGGGGGGCCGGGCGTACGGGTGGAGGTCGCCGACGCGAGCGACCGCGCCCCGTCCCGCCGGCAGGCCGGCGGCGACGACACGGGCGGGCGCGGCCTGGAGCTGGTGGACGGCCTCGCGGACCGGTGGGGCTGGCAGCGCGAGGGCGCGGGCAAGCGCATCTGGTGCGAGATCGACCGTGCGGCGGCACAGGCTCCGGCGGCCCCGGCGGGGTCCCCGAAAAAGGTCGTACTGAAGCGGGAACCGCGCGTGTACCTCTAACGAGGTGTTGACGGTTCGTCACGGGTTGATCACCCTGGTGGTGAGCGATTCGTCGCGAGGGGACGCCAAGGGTCCTGTGCCTTGACGAGTGCGGGTCGTGGGGTGGCGGCTGCCGTGCCGCGCTCGGGGCGTGCACGACCGCACGCCGCCACCCGCAGGTCGGTCGGTGGCACGGCCGTCATGGCCGGCCTGTACGCGCGGGAAATCGCCCTCGCCCTCGCCCTCGCCCTGAACGCTTCGACGCCGGAGCCGGTAGTGGCCCTGATCCGCGAGCACACGGCGCCCTGCCCGGACGAGGGCGAGGGTGAGGGCGAGGGCGAGGGTGAGGGTGCACCCTTCAAGGTGCCGGCCGAGCAGGGCCCGGCGTACCGCGTGGGCATCGCGGTGCGACGACCCGTACGTCGGCCCCGCGTGAGCGGAGCCAGTCCTCGAGGGCGGGGCCGGCCAGGGAGCGGGTGCCGGTCCCGGTGGTGAGGGTGGCGGGTCCGAAGAGGGTGCCGGTCAGGCCCGTCACCACCGTGGTGTCGTCCAGGGTCACCTCGAAGGAGTTCTCGCGGAGTTCCGCCCCGGTGAGGTCGGCGCCGCGGAGGTCGGTGTCGATGAGGCTCGCGCCCCGGATGCGGGTGCCGCGGAGGCGGGCGCCGCGGGCGTCGACGGAGTGGAGGTCCGCCCGGGTCAGGTCGGCGCCGTCCAGGTTCGCTCCGCGCAGGACGGCCCGGTCGAGGTCGGCCCGTACGAAGCAGGCGCCGGTGGCGTCGGCGCCGGTGAGGTCGGCGCCCTGGAGGTGCGAGCGGTAGAACTCGGTGCCGGTGAGGCGGGCGCCGGTCAGGCGGGTGCCGCAGAAGAGGGAGCAGGAGAAGTCGGCCCCGGCCAGGTCGGCGCCGCCGAGGTCGAGGGAGGAGAGGTCGACCCCGCCGGGTTTGCCTTCGGCGCCCTCCTCCACCCACTTCCACAGCCAGTGTGCCGCCTCCGGGTCGACGGGCAGCAGCATGCGCCAGGGGAGGACGGCCGGGCGGCGGTGCCGGTACCAGGGGGTGGTCGACGGGTCGGCGCCCAGCTCCTCGCCGCCGTCGTCGACCGTCAGCTCGCGGAAGCGGGCGTCGAGGTCGGCGAGGGCGGTGCGCACGGGGCCGGGGAGGGCGGGGAGCGCGGCTTCCAGGCGGTCGCGGGCCTCCAGGTCCTCGCGGTACAGGTCGGCGCCGTACCAGCGTGCGGGGGGCCAGCCGGCGGCCATGCGGGAGATCAGGGCCTCCCAGGGGTGGAGGAGTGCGCGGTGGGCGCCGAGCCCGTCCGCGAGGGGGGTCCGGGGCGGCAGACCGTGGACGACGGCGGGCAGCCCCTCCACCTCCGCGTCGGGGAAGGCGGGGAGCCCGGCCTGGACGGCGTACACGCGGAACCAGGGCTGGTCCTCCGCGAGGTCGAGGTCCTCGACGGCCGCGTAGGTGGCCCAGCCCTGCGGAAGGAGCACCTTCCGGATCCACGGCTCCCTGCCCCACTCGACCAGCACCGGCGTTCCCGACTCCCGTGCCAGGGTGGCGGCGAGAGCCTCGGGGGCGGGGGGTGTGGTGACGGCCGGGGTGGCGTAGACGTTCACCATGCCGCGCAGGTCGCCGGCGCGGAGGATCTCGTACTCACAGGTGACCAGGGCGGTGTCCCAGTTCCGGCCGTCGACCGTCCCGTCCGGGGCCACGTCCACGCGCGCCGCGGGCACCCCGAAACCCTGGGCGAGGGCCCGGGTCAGGGCGTCCGCGTCGGGCGCGGCGGCCGTGAGGAATCCGTACGCCGTCCCGTTCATCGCCGCCGCTCCGTCGTCATCCGTCCAGGGTGTCAGCCGCGGGGCGTCGGCCCGTACCGGTTTTCGATGCCCGCGACGACCAGGGCGAGGCCCTCCTCGAAGCCCGCGTCGTAGTCCTGGAAGAGGTCGGCTCCTGCGCCCGCGGCGAGGGGGTAGTCGGCGAGGCGTTCGGCGCGTTCGGCGACGTCGAAGCCATCGCGGCGCTCGCCCGGGAGGGGTTCGACGCCCTGTTCCTCCGTGACGAAGCCGAGGGTGAAGAAGTACGCCGTGGTGGTGGCGCGGACGGCCTGCGGGAGCGTGAAGCCGGCCTCGGTGAGGGCGCGGAGGTTCTCCTCCATCCCCGCGGCGTGCTCGGTGCCGGTGAAGCGGGAGCCGCTGAAGACCTTCGCGCCGTCGCGGTAGCGGAGCAGGGCGGTGCGCAGGCCGCGGTTGACGGTGAGGAGGCGGTCCTGCCAGGAGAGGCCGGGGGCGAGCGCCGAGTCCGCCGTCATCCGGCGGTACATCTCCGTGGCCATCTCGTCGAGGAGTTCCTGCTTGTTCTTGAAGTGCCAGTAGAGGGCGGGCGCCTGGACGTCCAGCTCCTTGGCGATCGCGCGCAGGCTCAGGCCGTCGAGGCCGACCTCGTTGAGGAGCCGCAGGGAGGTGTCGACCGCCTGCTTCTTGTCCAGCTTCGGGGATCTGCGAGTAGCCACGCTTGACAGTTTAACAGCGTTAAGTGCATGGTTCGGGGGTTGGAACTTAACGCTGTTAAGGAGAGAGGTCGTCATGGGTGTGGACGTGGACGTGCTGGTCGTCGGGGCCGGTGCCGCCGGGCTGGCGCTCGGGGTCGACCTCGCACGCAGGGGTGTACGGGCCCTGGTCGTGGAGCGGGACGGGCGGCTGTTCCCCGGGTCGCGCGGCAAGGGGATCCAGCCGCGGACGAGGGAGGTCTTCGACGACCTCGGGGTCGGCGACGCCGTCCGGGCGGCGGGCGGCCCGTACCCGGCCGGGATGCTCTGGCGGGACGGCGAACGGCTCGGCGAGCACGCGATGTGGGACGAGACGGAGCTGGAGGAGGGCTCGCCGTACCGCGAGCCCTGGATGGTGCTGCAGTGGCGCACCCAGGAAATCCTCTTCGCCCGCCTCACCGAGCTCGGCGGGCGGGTCGCCTTCGGGCGGGAGCTGGTCGGGATCACGCAGGACGGGGAAGGGGTGACGGCCGGGTTCGCCGACGGCGCCCCCGTTCGGGCCCGGTACGCCGTCGCCGCCGACGGCGGGCGGTCCACGGTGCGGCGGCTGCTCGGGATCGGGATGACCGGCGAGACCGTCGACCCGAACCCGGTACTGGTGGCCGACGTGCGCATCACCGGCCTCGACCGCGACCACTGGCACATCTTCCCGCCCGCGGACGGTGCGGGCTTCCTCGCCCTCTGCCCGCTCGCCGGGACGGAGGACTTCCAGGTCAGCGCCCAGATGGCGGAGGGCGGCCCGGCCATCGACCTCTCCCTGGAGGGGCTGCGGTCCCTGATCGCGGCCCGTTCGCACCTGGACCCGGCCGCGGTGACGGAGGTCCGCTGGGCCTCCGACTTCCGGCCGCGGGCGGCGCTGGCCGACCGGTTCCGGGAGGGGCGCGTCTTCCTCGCCGGGGACGCCGCGCACGTCCACTCGCCGGCCGGCGGGCAGGGCCTCAACACCAGCGTGCAGGACGCGTACAACCTGGGCTGGAAGCTGGCCGCCGTGCTGAGCGGCGCCGCGCCGGAGTCGCTGCTCGGCACGTACGAGGAGGAGCGGCGGCCCGTCGCCGCCGCCATGCTCGGCCTGTCCACCCGGATCCACCGCGGCGAGGCCCGCCGCGGCGCGGCCACCCAGCAGCTCGGCCTCGGCTACCGGGGCTCCTCCCTGGCGGTGGAGACCCGTACGGCCCTCCCCGCCGAAGCCCTGCGGGCCGGCGACCGGGCCCCGGACGGGGCGTGGGAGGACGCGCGGCTCTTCGACGCCTTCCGCGGGACGCACTGGACCCTGCTGGTGGTGGGGGAGGCGGCTTCTGCTTCGGCGGAGCTGCCGGGCGTACGGACGGTACGGATCCCGTCGTACGGGACGTACGGCGACGGGGTGTTCCTCGTCCGTCCCGACGGGTACGTGGGCTGGGCGGGGGAGACGGCGGAGGGGGCGGCGGCGTACGCGGCCGGTGCCGGCGTCGGGGTCGGCTGAGGGGCCGGCAGCTTCCGGGCGACGATCGGCCGGGCCTCGGTGATGTATTCGCCCATCGTGCACGGATTGATCGGTACGTGGTCAGCCATATCGTCCCCTCCCCCAAGGGTGTTGTCTGCCCGGACGAGCCTACCCCGCGAGCGGTCGGGTCCGTCGGACGCCGGGTCGCACCAGGGTGCCGGTGCCCGGCTAGCGGCGCCAGAACAGGTGGTGGGTGACCCCGCTCGGGCTGGGGACCACGTCCCTGTGGAAGCGGTCGAGGAGTTCGTCCGGGGAATTCCACAGGCGCAGGCCGGAGCCGATTTCCACGGGTGAGACCGCCACGTGGAGCGTGTCCACCAGGTCGGCATCGAGGAACTCGCGGACGGTGGTCACCCCGCCGCCGAGGCGGACGTCCTTGCCCTGCGCGGCCTCGCGCGCCCGGTCCAGGACGGTGGCCGGGTCGGCGTCGACGAAGTGGAAGGTGGTGTCGGAGAGGGTGAGGGAGGGGCGCGGGTGGTGGGTCATGACGAACACCGGTGTGCGGAACGGGGGTTCGTCACCCCACCAACCCTGCCAGTCGGCGTGGTCCTCCCACGGGCCGCGGTAGGGGGTGAACTTGTTGCGGCCCATGATCTCGGCGCCGATGTTGCGCCCCCAGTCGCGGGTGAAGTAGTCGTCCAGCCCGCGGCTGCCGCCCGGCTCGGTGCGGTTGGGCCAGCTCGCGGTGGCACCGGCCCAGGCGAACATGGCGGAGGGGTCGATGGCGCCGCCGAAGGGATGCTCGAGGCTCTGGTCCTCGCCGGCGGCGATGCCGTCCCGGGAGACCATGAAGTTGTGGACCCGCAGGAGCTGGGGGTTGCTCGTCATGTCGGTTGCCTCGTCTTCCTGTGGTGGTGGAAGGGAGACTGCCGGGCCGGGGAGAAGTCATCGGTGCGGGTGCGGGGTGGCGCGCGGACTTGCCGCCTTCGGCGTAATCCCGGGCGCGCCAGGGCGCGGATCGATCCCGGGTGCGCCGGGGCCGGTGACGGGCATCGCCTGGCTAGCATCGCCGCATGGGTGTGGACATAACGGTCCTGGTCGTCGACTGGGCGCACGTGATGGACCTGGCTCCGGAGGACCGGCTGCGGGTGGTGCAGGAGTCGGCGTACGCGGACGACGACGCAGACGGGGACGGTGACGTCGTCGACGGGTGGGTGTGGCCGGTCGGGGCGGAGCGGTCCTGGCTGGGGCGGTACGAGTTCCGGGGCACGCTCGGCTCGTACAAGCCGCACTTCTGGGTCGCGGACGGCTGGGAGAAGGTGCGGGGTGCGGTCGGGGACGGGGTGCGGGCGGCGCTGGACGAGTTCCTGGAGGGGCTGATCTGGTGGGGGCCGGAGGCCGACGTCGATGCCGAGCAGGTCGACGCGGGTGTTCTTCCGTCCCTGGACGGGCTGTGGCGGTCGGGGCCGCTGATCGTGCGGGGGCCGCAGACCGTGGCGCGGCTGCGGCGGAGGTGGGTCGAGGCCGCGCCTGAGCTGGGCCGGCTGCGGGAGCCGTACGCGGAGCTCGCCGCGCGGTCGCCGGGACAGTGGATCGCCGGGTTCGAGGAGTTCGCCGAGCTGGTGGGCGGCTGGGGTGAGGTGGTCGGTGAGGCCGAGCGGCGGGGGTGGGGGGTGGTCGGGCTGCCGATCTGAGGGGTCCGGCCGGGGGAGTCCGTGTGGGGAGAGGGTCCGATCGGCCGGTGGGACGGCCTGGTCCGTCGGGCGGTCGAGGGTCCCGCTCCGGTCATCCCCCAGCGGGCGCCCTGTCCCCCGGCAGGGGGAGACGGACCGCCGCGGCGGACGATGTGGGGCAGCCGCGTGCGAAGCCAGCATGGACGTCATGACGACAGCCGACGCTCCCCTCCCCACCCCCGCCCCTGTCTGGGCTCGCCGCGCCGTGCACGCCATAGCCCTGTGCGCGGTCCCGTCCGGTCTGTGGCGCATCGCCATGGCCTCCGGTGTGTACGTGGGATACAGCGATCAGGTGCTGCGCGAGGTCTTCGACATCCCGGGATGGGGCATCGCGTACGTCGTCGGGCTCTCCGTCCTTGCCGAGGTGGCCGCCCTGTTTCCGCTGCTGCTCGTGAGTGACCGGTGGCGGCCACTGCGACCCCGGGCCCTCGCCAGGCTGGCCTGGACCGCCTCGGGCGTCCTGGTCCTGGGGGCACTGTGGCAACTCGTGGTCGCCTTCGCCGTCGAGAGGCAGACGTACATGTCCAGCGATATGGCACTGACCGTCTGGTGGTTCACCTTCGCCCCGCTGTTCGCGATACCTGCCCTGATGACGGCGGTGACCTGGTCGTATGCGAAGCGGCACCGGGCATCGGGACAGGCTTGGGACCTGTCCGGCGGACCACGCTTGCGGCAGGTGGGCTTCGGAGCATGATCCGCCGGACGTGACGGGCGTCAGGCTATGGAGAACTTGGCGATGTACTCGTCGAAGGGCTCGATGCCGACTTCGGCACGGAGTTCGTTCATGCGCTCGGGCTCTTCGCAGGGCCACGGGACCGGTGCTCCGTCCATCACACCGGCCATCTGTGTGCCGTAGATCTGTTTGCGGCCTTCGTTGACCAGCGTGCGGTCGTGTAGAAAGGCCAGCTCGCGCCCGCCTGCCAAGCCTGCCGAAACCGACTGCTGCATCAGCTCCAGGGCGCGTCGCTGAACGTCGAGCTGCCGGTCGGCGTGCTGGGCGATCAGCCACGCTGCCCGGGCGGCCTCCTCGCCGACCGTGTCCGCCGTCGGCCAGCCGTACTCGTCCATGATCTCGCCGAGTCGGTCGGCGTGCCGTGCGGTCAGTCGTCGCCACGCCAACTGCTCAGCGGGGTCATCGCTGTTCGCGTGGACCGCGGACAGATGGTCGGCTGCGGCCATGGTGGTGAGTTCCTCCGCCAACGCGGCAACGTCGTGCGCCACTCTCGACTCCCAGGTCAGGTAGGTGCGTTGTGTTCGTTCCCCGAAACCTTAGGGGTGCATAACGGGCGTAAAGATCATTCTGGAGAACGGTGACAGGTGCCTCCGCGGACCGCGATAATGGATCCATCCCGGAGGCAGAGCCGGATTGCCGCGACGGTATCGGCGCCCTGGAAGGCGTAGGCGCGCTCGTCGCGACCACCGCGCGGAAGCCTTTGAGGGCATTGATCGTCCGCCCGACTTCATCCCGGCGGGGCGGGCCCAGTCGGCCACCCGGACTCAAGGAGTTCTGGTGTGTGTGCGGGTGAGCGAGAGGTAGTCGACGGGGCGGACGCGCCATTCGGGGCGAAGGCCGTTGCGCAGGACGATGCTGAAGCCGGCGGTTTCGCCGCGGTGGAGGGCGGCGAGGGCGTGGACGCGGCCGTCGCCGTCGGCCCAGGCGAGGGCCCGGTCCACTTCCGTGGGGGAGAGGGCGAAGGGGTGGGCGGTGCGGATCTGGACGCGGATGAGGCGGATGGCCTCCTCGCGGGTGTCCAGCATGGTGCGGTCGAGGAGTTCGGGTGGACCGTCGTAGGCGTCGTGGTGGCAGAGGGCCTCGAACCAGTAGCCGGTGAGGATGGACACCGTGTGGTCCAGGGGGTTAGTCCCGGTGATGTGCGGGGTGTGGTGTCGCGCGGGCATGTGGCCGGTCTCCTGCCGTCGAGGAGAGTGGGTACTCGCGCCAACCGGCGCATAGGTTGGCGCGAGTTACGACACGGGGTGCGGCCTGGCGGGCCGTCCACTCCGGTGACGTACGGCGACGATAGCGTTACGCAACCTTCCGTCGCAATGGTGCGCCGTCCCAAAGTTGTACCGGCATATGCTGAGTGCCCCTCATCTGCCCAGATGGGGGGCACTCGCGGTTGAGGTTCGTCAGATCAGGTGATCGAACTCGCCGGCCTTGACGCCGAGGATGAAGGCGCGAAGCTTCTCCACGGTCGTCGTCACGATCACCTCGGGGTCGTCACTCTCCCGCATCTTGATCGCGCCCGCGACGGGCGCCAGCTCAACGCAGCTCTGATTGTCGTCCGGTCCCGAGAACGAGGACTTCTGCCACTTGATTCCGTCGGTCATGCGCCTTGACTCACACTTCCTGAGCGATGCGGTGAATGTGTTCTCTCGACTCTTCCGGTCCGAGCGAGATCGACTCGATGGATTCGAGCAACCCTCGGTACTTGGCGAGTTGAGCCTCTGCGTCCAGGAACCCGCCGTCGAAAGCGCTGTCGATCTGGACGGTGTCGAGTGCCGGGATGATGCCCCCGGCGTAGAGCATCGAGTGCACGGAGCCCGTGATCTTCCGGTCGAAAGGGATGATGCGGACGGTGACCGACGGCCAGTGGGATACCTCGTCCAGGAAGGCGAGCTGCTCCCGCATGACCTCCGCGTCGCAGTAACGCATGCGCAGGGCGGCCTCGTGGACGAACGCCTCGAAGGGCGTGGGGTGGGGGCGGTCGAAGATGGTGCGGCGCCGCGTGCGGTGCTCGACGCGCGTGTTCAGCTCGCTGGTGGGGAGGTCGGACATGCCGCTTCGGATCAGGCTGCGGGCGTAGGCCTCGGTCTGGAGCTGTCCAGGGACGTGCAGCATTTGGATGACGCGGATGTACGTGGCGTGGAACTCCAGCTCCGCCACGTCGAGAAAGCCGGGCGACAGGACTCCCCGGTACTCGTCCCACCAGCCCTTACCGCGCTCCTCGGCCATGCTCGCGAGTGCGTCGATGAGGTGCTTGTCTGTGGCGGAGTAGTGCGTGGCGAGGCGTCGGACGCGTTCGTCGCTGACTCCGTACCGGCCGGATTCGATGTGGCTGATCTGGGCGCGTTCGCCGCCCAAGTAGGCTGCTGCGGTCGCCCCGTTCATTCCGGCTTTCTCGCGCAGCTTGCGCAGCTCTGCGCCCAACCTCCGCTGACGTGCGGTCGGATAGCTCCTTGGCGGCATGGCCCCTCCGTCTCATCCGGCTACGAGTGTGCCGCCTCGATCAGGTGCGGGTCCACTCGATCGGATGTTACGGGCGTACCACTGTTGCGCCGTCCCAATGTTGTGCCCTACGTTCCGATGGTTGGGAAGCCGGACCGACGCCCGAAGTGCAGCCGCCCGCAGCCCTGTTGGGGTGTGCGGATGGCCAGGGACACGGGTTGCAGGGGCCGGGCTCACGGTCGTCCGCGTAGGGAGATGAACCCACGATGAACACGAGCGCATCACTGCACGTCGAGCCCGCCCCCGGGGCCGGGCTCAGCTACCGCATGGTCGCGCCGAGTCGGGCCGACACCCCTCGGATCGCCCGTGACTGGGTGGCTTCCGTCATGCGGAGTGCCGGGCACGGTGAGTTGGAGGAGCGGGCGCGGCTCTGTGCGTCCGAGGTGGTGACGAATGCCTACCGGCACACCGATACGCCTGAGATCGGGGTCGAGGTCGCGTTCACCGGCGACCGGGTGACCGTCTACGTGTCCGACTGCGCCCCCGAGCGCTGGCCGCAGGGCGGCGGCGGTGGGTTCGGGGGGCTGGCGACCTGTGGGCGGGGGCTCGGGCTCGTGGCCGCCTATGCCGACGACTGGGCCGCCGTGGCGCAGGGGGAGTGCGTGAAGGCGGTGTGGTTCAGTCTGGTGGTCGGGGGTCAGAGGATCGCGACCGGGGCCACCGGCGTGCCCGTGCCGCCCACGAAGGGTTCCGGCATCGCCGAGAGGAGGAAGGCGTAGAGGCCCGCTTCCGCACAGGCTGTGGACAGGGACTCCAGGTTCCAGTTCTGGCCCTGGTGCATGCCCATCTCGACCAGGTCCAGCGCGTGCACCGGCAGCCAGAGGTTCTCGATCTCGGGCGGGAAGATCTCGAAGGTGAGGGTGTCGTTCGCGACGGCCGCCACGTCGCGGGCGTGGAACCACTCCGGGGTGTGGATCGAGAGGCCGGGTGACGGGAAGCCGTAGCCGTGCCTGTCGCCCGTCAGGTAGACCTGGATCTGGCCGGTGCGGACCAGGACGATGTCGCCCGCGCGGACCGTCAGCCCGGCGAACTCCTCCGCCTCCGCCAGGTCCTCCGGGGTGACCGCGTGGCCGCCCGGGAGGCGGTCCACGCCCTTGGCGCGGGCCACGTCGAGGAGGACCCCGCGCGAGACGATCGGGGCGGCCTTGTCGATACCGCTGTACAGGGCCCGGGCGTGCGCGGTGATCGTGGAGGCGGGGCGGCCGTTGTAGATCCGGCCCGAGTGGGAGACGTGGGTCAGGGCGTCCCAGTGGGTGGCCGCCTGGAGGCCCATCGTCACGGCGTCGTCGCTGCAGGCCACCGTGCCCGGGCCGAAGAGCTCCTGGTTGATCTGGACCATGGTGTGGAGCGGGTTGATCCGCCCCGGGATCATGCCGGCCTGCACCCCGTCCTCCTTCAGCGGGAGGGCCAGGGGGACGCGGCGCCCCATGCGGACCTCCGCGGCCGCCGCCCGGACGACCTCCTCGGTGATCAGGTTCAGGGTGCCGATCTCGTCGTCGGCTCCCCACCGTCCCCAGTTGTTGACGCGTTTGGCGATCTCGTGGAACTCGGGGGGCAGGGTCATGGCCGCCATCCACTCCTTGGACGAACAGGGGCTTGTGGGAAGGGATCTGACTGGTCATAGAATCTAACGGACCGTCAGAAAAAGCGGGAAGGGGCCGGACGTGGGGAACTTCTTGTCAGGCAAGGCCGTCGCCGTCACCGGCGCGGGCCGGGGCATCGGCCGCGCCGTGGCGCTCGCCGCCGCCGCCGAGGGCGCCAGGGTCGTCGTCAACGACTACGGCGTCGGGATCGAGGGGAACGCGCCCACCAGCGAGGTGGCGGAGGACGTCGTCAAGGAGATCCTCGCGGCCGGCGGCGAGGCGGTGGCCGTCGCCGACGACATCTCCACCATGGCCGGCGGCCAGCGCGTCGTCGACACCGCCCTCGCCGAGTACGGGCGCATCGACGGCGTGGTCTGCGTCGCGGGCATCCTGCGCGAGCGGATGCTCTTCAACATGTCCGAGGAGGAGTGGGACCCCGTCGTCGCCACCCACCTCAAGGGCACCTTCACCGTCTTCCGCGCCGCCTCCGCCGTCATGCGCCGGCAGGGCACCGGCACGCTCATCGGCTTCACCAGCGGCAACCACCAGGGCTCCGTCGCCCAGGCCAACTACAGCGCCGCCAAGGGCGGGATCATCTCCCTCGTCCGCAGCGCCGCCCTCGGGCTCAGCAAGTACGGGGTCACCGCCAACGCCGTCGCCCCCGTTGCCCGGACCCGGATGTCCGCCAACGTGCCCATGGAGCTCAAGGAGATCGGCGAGCCCGAGGACGTCGCCGCGCTCGTGACGTACCTGCTCAGCGACCGCGCCAGGACCGAGGGCATCACCGGGCAGGTCTACACGATCGCCGGTCCGAAGATCGCCGTCTGGGCCCAGCCGCGCGAACTGCGCGCCGGGTACGCCGAAGGGGCCTGGACCCCCGAGAAGATCGCCGACTTCCTCCCCGGCACCGTCGGCACCGACCCGATGCCGATGCTCGCCCAGCTGGAGGCCATGGCCAAGGCGGCCGCCGCCAAGGACCGCCCGAACGCCTGAGGGCCGGGGAAGGGGGGAGGAAGGGGAAGCAGCGTGGACTTCAGCTTCGGCCCGGAGGCCGGGGAACTGCGCGCCCGCGCCCGGGCCTGGCTCGCCGGACACCTCGTCGGCCCGTACGAGGCGGCCATCGGCCTCGGCGGGCCCGGCAGCGAGCACGAGGGCCTCGGAGCCCGCCGCGACTGGGAACGGGAGCTCGGCCGCGGCGGCTGGATCGGCACCGGCTGGGACGCCCCGGCCGGCGCCTACGGACAGCAGCGGCTCTCCCTCACCGGGCAGGTGGTCTGGGCGGAGGAGTACGCCGCGCAGCGCGCCCCCGGCCGGGTCGGCCACATCGGCGAGAACCTCCTCGCCCCCACCCTCCTCGCCCACGGCACCCCCGAGCAGCAGGCCCGCTTCCTGCCCGGCATCGCCCGTGGCGAGGAGCTGTGGTGCCAGGGCTACAGCGAACCCGACGCCGGGTCCGACCTCGCCGGGCTGCGCACCGCGGCCGTCCGGGACCCGGCGGACGGGCTGCTGCGCGTCACCGGCCAGAAGATCTGGACCTCCCTGGCCCGCGAGGCCGACTGGTGCTTCGTCCTCGCCCGCACCGAGCCCGGCTCGCGCCGCCACCGCGGCCTGTCCTTCCTCCTGGTCCGGATGGACCAGCCGGGCCGGGTGGAGGTCCGGCCCATCCGGCAGATGTCGGGGACGGCCGAGTTCAACGAGGTCTTCTTCGACGGGGCCGTCGCGGAGGAGGTCGTCGGCGGCGAGGGCAACGGCTGGACCGTGGCCATGGGACTGCTGGCCCTGGAACGCGGGGTCTCCACCCTGGTCCAGCAGATCGGGTTCGCGGCGGAACTGGAGCGGGTGGTCGCGGCGTACGCGGCTTCGGGTGCGCCCGATCCGGTGCTGAGGGAGCGGCTCGTACGGCAGTGGGCCGAGCTGCGCACCATGCGCTGGAACGCCCTGCGGACCCTCGGGGAGGCCGGGGACGCCGGTGCGCCGAGCGTCGCGAAGCTGCTGTGGGGCGGCTGGCACCGGCGGCTCGGCGAGCTGGCGGTGGCGGTCGGGGGCGCCCGGGCCACCGCCGGGCCGGGGCCCTGGGCGCGCGGGGTCCCGTACGAGTTCGGACTCGACCAGGAGCAGCGCCTGTTCCTGTTCAGCCGGGCCGACACGATCTACGGCGGCTCGGACGAGATCCAGCGGAACATCATCGCCGAGCGGGTGCTCGGCCTGCCTAAGGAGCCCAGGTGAGAGGCGTCGTGTTCGACGGCAAGCAGGCCCAGGTGGTCGGGGACCTGGAGATACGGGACCCGGGACCGGGGGAGGTGCTGGTCGCGATCACCGCGGCCGGGCTCTGCCACAGCGACCTTTCGGTGATCGACGGGACGATCCCCTTCCCGCCGCCGGTGGTGCTCGGGCACGAGGGGGCCGGGGTGGTCGAGGCGGTGGGGCCGGGGGTGACGCACGTGGCGCCCGGTGACCATGTCTCCCTGTCGACCCTCGCCAACTGCGGGGCCTGCGCGGACTGCGACCGCGGCCGGCCGACGATGTGCCGCCGGGCGATCGGGATGCCGGACCGGCCGTTCTCGCGCGGCGGGCAGCCGCTGTTCCAGTTCGCGTCGAACTCGGCGTTCGCGGAGCGGACCCTGGTCAGGGCCGTGCAGGCGGTGAAGATCCCCGAGGACATCCCGATGACCTCGGCCGCGCTGATCGGCTGCGGGGTGCTCACCGGGGTGGGGGCCGTGCTGAACCGGGCGAGGGTGGGGCTCGGGGAGACCGTCGTGGTCATCGGGACGGGCGGGATCGGCCTGAACGTCATCCAGGGGGCCCGGATCGCGGGCGCGTCGGTGATCGTGGCCGTGGACGCGAACCCGGCGAAGGAGGCGGTGGCGCGGCGGTTCGGCGCGACGCACTTCGTGGACGCCTCGGCGGCCGGGTCCCTGGCCGACACCTCGGCGGCCGTCCGGGAGGTCCTGCCGACCGGTGCGGACCACGCCTTCGAGTGCGTGGGCAGTGTGAAGCTGATCCGGCAGGCCGTGGACCTGCTGGACCGGCACGGGCAGGCGGTGCTGCTGGGCGTGCCGGGGTTCAAGGAGGAGGCGTCGTTCCTGGTCTCCTCGATGTACCTGGACAAGACGATCATGGGGTGCCGGTACGGGTCCTCGCGCCCCCAGCGCGACATCGCCCTGTACGCCGGGCTGTACCGGCAGGGGAAGCTGCTGCTGGACGAGCTGGTGACGGAGGTCTACCCGGTGGAGGACTTCGCGAAGGCCGTGGACGACGCGCGGCACGGGCGGGTGGCGCGGGGCGTGCTCACGTTCTGAGGGCGGGCCGGTGGCCCGGTGTGCCTCACGCGCGCCGGGCCGCGGCCGGGATCAGTCGGCCAGGCGCCCGAAGCGGCCCTTGTGGAAGAGGAGGGGACCGCCCTCGCCCTCGGCGCCCATGGCCTCGACCCGGCCGACGACGATCAGATGGTCCCCGCCGGTGTGGACGGCGTGGATCCGGCAGTCGATCCAGGCGGGGACGTCGTCGAGCTGCGGGGACCCGGTGGCCGGGGCGGGTCGGTGGGAGACGCCGGCGAACTTGTCGGTGCCGCTGACGGCGAAGGCGCGGCAGAGCTCCCCCTGGTCGGCGCCCAGGATGTTGACGCAGAACACCCCGGCGCGGGCGATGCGCGGCCAGGTGGTCGACGTACGGGCCACCATGAAGGTGACCAGGGGCGGGTCGAGGGAGAGTGAGGCGAAGGACTGGCAGGCGAAGCCCGCAGGGCCCTCCTCGTCGTCGGCGGGCGGCGCGGTGATGACCGTGACCCCGCTGGCGAAGTTGCCGAGGACGGCCCGGAACTCGGCGGGGCTGACGGGCGCGCGCTCGTCCTCGCCGACGGCCCGCAGGTCGGGGCGCGGAAGAGCGTCGACCTGCGCGGTACCGGGCTCCCCGGCAGCGGAGGTGGGGGAGCCGGCTGACCTGAGGTATCGGACGACGGTGGCCGCCATCCCTGCGTGTCCCATCACCCTTCGATTGAACCTGACGGCTCGTCAGATGAGAAGGGGTGTGTGGGCGGGGAAGCCCGCGGCGCGGGCGGGGGCGCGGACGCGGTGACGCCGAACGGGTGAATCCGACCGGCCGTGGCGGCCCGTGCGCCCTTCGGCGGGTGGGGGGTGGGCATGGTGGCGAGCGACTGCGTGGCGCCTACCTGTGGAGGACCTGATGCTCGGCACCGACTTCCGTACCGGATCGCCCAACTGGCTCGACCTCGGCAGCCCCGACATCGGCGTGGCCGCCGCCTTCTACCGGGCCGTCTTCGGCTGGGACTTCGTCTCCGCCGGGCCCGAGGCGGGCGGATACGGGTTCTTCCGGCAGAACGGCAGGACGGTGGCCGCGCTCGGACCGCTGACGGAGGAGGGGGACTCGGCCTGGACGGTGTACTTCCAGAGCCCCGACGTCCGGGCCACCGCCGACGGCGTGCTGCGCGCGGGCGGGAAGGTGCGGGTGGTGCCGATGGACGTGATGGGGGAGGGCTGGCTCGCCCAGTTCACCGACCCGCAGGGCGCGCGGTTCGCCTGCTGGCAGCCCGGGAAGACGGTCGGACTGGAACTGGCCTCGGCCGAGAACAGCCTGGTGTGGGTGGAGCTGCACGTGCCGGATCCGGCGGCGGCACTCACCTTCTACGGTCGGGTGTTCGGCTGGCGGTCGGCGAAGATGGAGACGCCGGGGATGACGTACCAGGTGCTGAGCCTCGCCGAGGGCGACCAGCAGGACACCTCCTTCGGCGGGGTCGCGCCGCAGGGGGAGGGGGCGGGCGGGGCGTCGAACTTCCTGCCGCGCTGGGTGCCGTACTTCCACGTGGCGGACGCGGACGCGACCGTGGCGGCGGTGGAGGGGGCCGGGGGCGTGGTGCTGATGCCGGCGGCGAACGTGCCGGACGTCGGGCGGATCGCCTGGGCGGCGGACCCGGCGGGCGCGGTGTTCGCGGTGCTGAGGCCGGACCCGCGGATGTAGCCGGGTGGTCGGGCCGCGGGCCGCGGGCCGCGGGCCGCGGGGCGGGGGAGCGGCAGGACGGCGGGACGGCGGGACGGCGGGGCGGCGGGGCGGCGGGGCGGCGGGGCGGCGGGCCCGGGCCCCGCGCCTCAGCGTCCGAGGTACTCGGGGGTGCGGCGCTCCACGAAGGCGGCCACGCCCTCGTTCGCGTCGGCGGTGGTCATGTTGAGCTCCTGGGCGGTGGCCTCGGCGGCCAGAGCGGTGGCGCGGTCGCTGTCCAGGGAGGCGTTGACCAGCTGTTTCGTGAGCGCGAGGGCGCGGGTGGGGCCCTGGGCGAGGCGCTCGGCCCA
Source organism: Streptomyces sp. NPDC001373 (assembly GCF_042895815.1). Classification (NCBI taxonomy): domain Bacteria; kingdom Bacillati; phylum Actinomycetota; class Actinomycetes; order Kitasatosporales; family Streptomycetaceae; genus Streptomyces; species Streptomyces sp. NPDC001373. Next base: position 52,354 of record NZ_JBIAWQ010000011.1, on the reverse strand, counting down.
CTCCCGGGCGGCCGCCTCCAGCCCGTCGGCCGGGACGACCTTGTTGACGAGGCCGAGGCGGGCGGCCTCCTCGGCGGGGACGGCGTCGCCGAAGAACATCAGCTCCTTGGCCTTCTGCGGGCCGAGCAGGCGGGGCAGCAGATACGCGCCGGCGCCGTCGGGGACGAGGCCGCGGCGGACGAACACCTCGATGAAGCGGGCCTGTTCGGCGGCGATGACGAGGTCGCAGGCCAGGGCGAGGTGGGCGCCGATGCCGGCGGCCGTGCCGTTGACGGCGGCGATGACGGGTTTCTCGCAGTCGAGGACCGCGGTGACGAGGCGCTGCGCCCCGAGGCGGATCATGCGGGCCACGTCGCCGGCGACGCGGTCGGTGGTGCCGCTGCCGCTGCCGCTGCTTCTGAGGTCGGCGCCGGCGCAGAAGCCCTTGCCGGTGGCGGTGAGGACGACGGCACGGGTGCCGGGGTCGGCGGAGGCCTCGCCGAGCAGCGCGATGAGGCGCTCGCGCTGGTCCCGGGTGAGGGCGTTCATGGCGTCGGGGCGGTTGAGGGTGATCCAGGAGACACCGCTCTCGAAGCGGTACCGGATCTCGTCCGAGGGGGCGGCGGGCGTCATGGGTCTCCGTTCCGGGGGCCTCTGTCCCGGCCCGGCGTCCGCTGGGTCGGCCGGGCGGTGCCTGCTGTGTGCGGGATCGGGGGTTCGCGGGGTCTGGCGGGCCGGGCGGTGTGCGGGGCAGCACGATCCGGCCCCGCCGGTGTTTGAGGCGCGGGGTCTGGGGCGGAGCCCCAGGACGCGGTCCGCAGGCGGGCGCGCTGCGGTGGGGACGGGGGTCCGGGCGCAGCCCGGGGAACGGGGGAAGGGCGGGGCGGGGAGCGGCTCGCGCAGCGGGACCACGGATCCGCCGGAGGCTAGTGGCAGAGGGCGAGCGCGTCCAGCGCCACCGCCCCCTGCCCCCGCGGGAGCACCATCAGCGGGTTGATGTCCAGCTCCGACAGCTCGTCGCCCAGTTCCAGCGCCATCCGCTGGACCCGCAGCACCACCTCCACCAGCGCGTCCACGTCCGCCGGCGGAGCCCCCCGTACGCCGTCCAGCAGCGCGGCGCCGCGGAGTTCGCGGAGCATCGTGCGGGCCTGGTCCTCCCCGAAGGGGGGTACGCGGACCGCCGCGTCGTGGAGGACCTCCACCAGGACGCCGCCCAGGCCCACGGTGACGGTCGGGCCGAAGAGGGGGTCCCGGGTGACGCCGACGACCATCTCGACGCCGCGTTCGACCATCTGGCAGACCAGGATCCCGTCCAGCGGGATGTTCTCGTAGCGGGCGATGTCCGTCAGCTCGCGGTAGGCGTCGCGGATCTGGCTCGCCGAGGTGAGGCCCACCTTGACCAGGCCGAGTTCCGTCTTGTGGGACAGTTGCGGCCCCGAGGCCTTCATGACGACGGGGTAGCCGACCAGGCCGGCGGCGCGGACGGCCGCCGCCGCGCTGGTGACCAGCTGTTCGCGGGGCACCCGGATCCCGTAGGCCCGCAGCAGCTGCTTCGCCGCGTGCTCGCTGAGCTGCTGGCCGGGGCGCATCAGGGCCCGGGCCTTGCGGTAGGAGGGGGAGGGGGTGCGGGGGGCCTCGTCGAAGGGGGAGCGGTAGGAGGCCGTGAAGCGGTGGTGGCCGAGGTAGGCGCGGACGGCGGTGATGCAGTTGCCGAAGGTGCGGAACGTGGCCACGCGGGAGGAGCCGAGGAGGGTGGAGCGGTACGCCTCCTCGGTGCCGACGGGGGAGCCCCAGATGACGCAGACCAGCTTGTCGGTGGCTTCGGCGGCGTCGACCAGGTCCTGGGCGAGCCTGTCGCTCATCGGGGGGAAGGGGCCGGTGATCGGGCAGATCAGGACGCCGACGGCGGGGTCGGCGAGGATCGCGTCGATGATCTTGCGGCCGCGCCAGTCGCCCACGGGGTGGCCGCCGTTGTCGACGGGGTTGGCGACGTTGAGGTACGGGGGTATCCACTGGTGGAGCTCGGCCTGTTTGGCGTCCGAGAGGGTGGGGAGGGTGAGCCCGGCCTCGGTCGCCAGGTCGGAGAAGTGGGCACCGGTGCCGCCGGATATGGAGTAGACGACGACCCCCTCCGCCTGCGGGGGCCTGGCCCGGGCGAGGAGGGCGGCGGTGTCCTGGAGTTCGTCGAGGCCGTCGACGCGGATGACGCCGAACTGGCGCATCGCGGCGTCCACGACGGTGTCGGCGCCGGTCAGTTTGCCGGTGTGGGAGGCGGCCGTGCGGGCGCCGGTCTCGGTGCGGCCGACCTTGACGGCGACGACGGGGACCCCGTTGCGGGCGGCCCGGTCGGCGGCGAGGAGGAAGGACCGTCCGTCCTTGAGGCCCTCGACGTAGCAGGCGATGGCGCCGACCTCGGGCCGCTCGGCGAAGTAGGAGATGAAGTCGGCGGTCTCCAGGTCGGCCTCGTTGCCGGTGGGGGCCCAGTGGGAGAGGCGGATGCCCAGCTCCTGGAGGGTGTAGACGGGCCGCCCCTGGTGGCCGGACTGGGTGATCAGGGCGATGGCCGGGCCGTCGAGGTCCTCGCGGAACTCCTCGAAGGCGTTGAGGTTGGTGTTCGGGCCGAGCAGGCGCAGCCCCGAGCGCTGGACGGCGGCGGTCAGCCGGGCCTGGGCGGCGGCGCCGCTCTCGCCGGTCTCGGCGAAGCCGGAGGCGAAGGCGACCGCGAACCTGATCTTGGTGTCGGCGAGTTCCTCGATGACCGGGACGGGGTCGGCGACGAGCAGGACGGCGAGGTCGACCTGGTCGGGCAGCTCGGCCACGGAGGCGTGGCACGCCAGTCCGAAGACGGAGGTCCGGGTGGGGTGCACGGGGTGCACGCGGGCGCCGACGCGTTCGGCCCAGGCGATCAGCTGCCGGGTGATGCCGGTGTTGGGCCGGCCCTCGGCGTCGGAGGCGCCGATGACGGCCACGGACTCCGGCCGGAAGAACCGGTCCAGGTCGGGTACGTCGGAGTGCAGGGGCCGGCCGCTGACGTCCCGTTCGGCCGCGTTCCCGGCGGCCGGTGCCGCCGTGGAGTGGACGGCCGTCCTGGGGGTCTCCCCGCAGGCCTCGACCCGTGCGCGGAAGTCGGTGGTGAGGGTGCCGTGAGTAGATCCAAGCATCGCTTCGCCCCGCCCTGCTCGATGAACCTCGATGGAGTCGTCGGTAGCTGACGTGTTGTCAGATTACTGAACTGACGCGCCGTCAGGAACAGGGATGCGCAGGAAAGGTGGTGGAGGTGGTGTGCCTGAACCGTGGCAGAGGTGTTCGGGCGCCGTCCAGACCGGATCCGGCCGAGGGGCCGGCCGGGGGTCCGGCCGGCGGTCACCGGGGAGGGGGGCCCGCGGCGCGGGGTGCGGCCGCCGGGCGGGCGTGCCTCAGCGGGACAGGGCCTTCGCCACGCGCCGCGCGTCCCGGGCCAGTTCGCGGAACATCCCGCTGATCGGGTTCGTGTAGCCGGTGAAGTACAGGCCCGGGGCGTGCGGGGCGGTGCGGGGGCCGTGCGCGAGGGGGCGGCCGCGGCCGTCCAGCACGTCCAGGTGTCCGACCAGGGCTTCGAGGCCCCGGCGGTAGCCCGTCGCGGCGATCACCGCGTCGGGGGTGAGCGCCGTCCCGTCGGTCAGGAGCACCCGGTCGCCGTCGAAGGCGGCCACGGCGGCCACGGGTTCGACCCTCCCCTCGCGCACCGCGTCGATCAGGCCCACGTCCTGCACCGGGATGGCCCCCTGGCGCGCCCTGCTGTACAGGCCCGACGCGGGCCGGGGGAGTCCTTGCGCGGACAGGTCCGGGACCGAGGCCTTCGCGGCCAGCGCCCCGAGCCGGTCCACGAGCCGCACCGGCAGCCTGCGGACGAGGATCCCCGTGCGCTGCGCCGGCCAGCCCAGCGTCGAGCGGCGCACCACGTGCGGGGCGGTGCGCACCGCGAGCCGTACCCGGGCCGCCCCGCCCTCGGCGAGGTCCACGGCTATCTCGGCCCCGGTGTTGCCGACGCCGACGACCAGCACGTCCCGCCCCGCGTACGGCGAGGGCTCGCGGTAGCCGGAGGCGTGCAGCAGCCGCCCGGTGTAGGTGTCGGCGCCCGGCCAGTCCGGCAGGTGCGGAGTGTGGTTGAAGCCGGTGGCCACCACCACGGCCCGGGCCGCCAGCAGCCGCCCGCCGGAGGCGTGCAGGGTCCAGCCGTCCCCGTCGGCGGCACGCTCGATCCGGGTCACCTCCACGCCGGTGACCAGCTCCAGCTCGTGGTGCTCGGCGTACTTCTCCAGGTACCGGACCACGTCGGCCCGCGCGACCCAGCGCCCGAAGCGGCGCGGCATCGCCAGCCCGGGCAGGGCCGACAGCCGCCGGGTGGTGTGCAGCCGCAGCCGCTCGTAGTGGCTGCGCCAGGAGGCGCCGACCGCGTCCGACTTCTCGACGACCACGGCGCGCACCCCGCGGGCGCGCAGCGCTGCGGCGACGGCGAGTCCGCCGGGTCCCGCGCCGATCACGTACACGGGGCGCGGCTGGGTGCTGGTCAGATCGGGTGCGGGGGCGGGCATGAGGAGTGAGCGTATCGACACACAGGGTTGATGGGTCTCGGACGAGGAGGGAATCGATTGCGGATCGGTCACGGGGGCGGAGGCGGCGGCCGGGGGCCCGGCGCGGCTCGGCGGCAGAGCGGGGTGGGCCCTGACAAAGTGGGGCGTTCCGGTAGTGGAGAGGAGTGCGTGATGTGGCAGCCCGACGGGTGGGACGTGCGCGTCCGGCTCGGTGTCCTCACCCCCCACGCCGACGTCGGCCCCGAGTCGGAGCTGCGCGCCATGGCCCCGTCCGGTGTGGGCCTGCACTACGCGCGGGTGCCGTTCGGCGGGATGGGGAGCGGCGGCGTGATGGAGGCGACGATCCCGCTGGCCCCCGTACGGGCCTTCGCCGAGCCCCCGCAGGTGGACGACGCGGCCGGGCTGCTGGCGGCCGCGCCGGTGGCGGTGCTCGCGTACGCCTTCACCAGCTCCTCGTACGTGATCGGGACGCGCGGCGAGGGGTTCATGCTGGCCCGGCTGCGCGAGCGCGCCCACGGCCTGCCGGTGGTGGCCACCTGCGCGGCCGCCGTCGAGGCGCTGCGCGCCCTGGGCGTCGGGCGGATCGCCCTCGTCGACCCGCCGTGGTTCGACGAGACCCTGAACGAGCTGGGCCGCGGCTACTACGAGGAGGCCGGCTTCGAGGTCCCGTACGCCGCCCCGTGCGGGCTGCCCGGCGGGCAGGCGCAGGTCACCCCGCAGGGGCTGCACGACTGGGTGGCGGAGCGGGTGGGCGACGCGGCGGAGGCCGTCGTGGTCGGGGGGAACGGCTTCCGCGCGGTCGGCGCGATCGCCGCCCTGGAGGCCACCCTGGGCCGCCCGGTGCTGACCGCGAACCAGGTCCTGCTGTGGTCCGCCCTGCGCGCGGCGGGTGTGGGGGCGGACGGCGTCGAGGGGTACGGGCGGTTGTTCACGGAGGTCGTCTGAGGCCTTGCGGGATCGGCGTCGATCCGCTGAACTGACGTACCGTCAGATCGAGTGGAGGGTGGCGGTCCATGCAGACCATCTGGCTCAGCGGGGCCGAATGGCTCGCCGTGCTGCGCACAGGCCTCGGCCTGTGGTGGCTGGAGAGCTGGCGGCACAAGGACAAGAAGGGCTGGTTCGAGCGCGGTACCGGCATCGCCTGGGCCGCCGACGTGGCGGGCAGGCACCGCTGGTCCTTCGTCAAGAGGGGCTTCGCTACCGTCGTCGAGCCGCGGCCGCGGCTGATGGCGTACGTCGTCGTCTACGCGGAGCTCGCCCTGGGACTGGGCCTGGTGCTCGGGTTCCTGACCCCGGTGGCGCTGGCCGGCGGACTGCTGCTGAACCTGCTCTACCTGGTGCTGATGATCCACGACTGGGCGGAGCAGGGGCAGAACTCGATGATGGCGCTCGCCTCGGGCGTCGCGCTCTTCGGGGTCTCCTGGCAGACCTGGTCCCTCGACTCCGCGATGGGGATCCTGCTGTGAGCGCCGCGCGGTACGACCTGCCCGAGGCCGACGACTTCACCCGCCCCTACTGGGACGCCGCCGCCGGGGGGAGGCTGCTCCTGCGGCGCTGCGCCGACTGCGGGCGCGCCCACCACTACCCGCGCGAGTTCTGCCCCTTCTGCTGGGCCGGCGAGGAGCGGGTGGCCTGGGAGGAGGCGAGCGGACGCGCCACCCTCCACACCTGGTCGGTGGTCCACCGCAACGACCTGCCGCCGTTCGGCGCGCGGGTCCCGTACACGGCCGCCGTGGTCGATCTGGAGGAGGGGCCCCGGATGATGACGGAGGTCGTCGACTGCGTGGAGGAGGACCTGCGCATCGGCATGCCGCTGCGGGTCGCCTTCCGGGAGGCGGCCGAAGGGGTATGGATTGCGGTGTTCCGCCCATGAAAGGGTTGTTCATCCGCGTATCGACCTCTGAAAACCCTCAACTCTCTTGTTCGCGGCGCGGTCCGGCGGACAGGATCAGGTCAGGCGAAGCGCTCTCGCACATCCTCTGACCAGGGAGGTTCCACCGGACCGGCTGAAACGGTTCGCCGTCGCGCGTTCACGGCCAGAGGAGCTCGCGGGTCCAGCCGTCCCGCCCGTCGCGGCGGTAGCGCAGGCGGACGTGGCGGCGGGCGGCGTCGCCCTGGAAGAACTCCGCCTCCGCCGGGTCCAGTACGTACCGGGTCCAGGTCGGGGCCGGGGCGTCCGGTTCGGCCGCGGCCCGCTCCCAGGCGGCGGCCGAGGCCTCGGCCAGCTCCTGCGGGGAGCCCAGCACCTCGCTCTGCCGGCCCGTCAGCGCCGCCGCCAGGGCGCCGCGCGAGCGGACCGCCAGGTCCGCCCGGCTCTCCTGCGGCCCGCACGCGGTGACCCGGCCCCGCAGGCGGACCTGCCGTCCCACCGCGGGCCAGTAGAAGACCAGCGCGGCCTCCGGCCGCCCGGCCAGCTGACGGCCCTTGGCGCTGGTGGCGTGCGAGGCGAAGTGCCAGCCCCGCGCGTCCGCCTCGTGCAGCATCAGGATCCGCACGTCGGGCCGCCCGTCGGCGTCCACCGTCGCCAGGCTCATCGTGTGGGGCTCCACCTGCCCCGCCCGGGCGGCGTGCACGAACCACTCCCGGAACAGCTCCAGGGGCTGCCCGGGCGCCGACGCCGGGTCGAAGGCGGGCAGCGCGGTGTCCCAGACGCGCAGGGAGTGCAGGAGCTCGTGGAACTCGGAATCGCCGGTCATGGCGACAGGCTAGTGACCCGGGCCGTGGGTTCGGCCGTCTGCGTGGGGCACCCTAGGGTGCCCCCATGGACATCCCCAGAGCCGCCGCCCGCACGCTGGTCCCGCTCGCCGCGGTGCCGGTCCTGGCCGCGCCCGTCGCCGCGCACTACCACCGGCCCGGCGGCCCGGTCCTCGCGGCCGAGCTCGACCACCCCGTGCTCCTCGCCGCCCTGGCCGTCCTCGCCCTCACCGCGGCCGCCCTGCTCGCCTCCCGCCGCCCGGCGCTGCGCAAGGCCGCCGGCCTCGTCCTGGCCGGGGCCTCCGTGGCCGGGGTGCTGGCCGTTCCGGCGTACGCGGTGATGTCCGACCCCTTCCCCGACCTGGAGTGGGACGTCCCCGCCCCGGACGGCTCCGCCCGCCGGCTGGTGGTGGAACGGGGGCCGGGGCTGACCGACCCGGTCTGGAGCATCCATGTCGACGCCGGCTCCTTCCCGACGGCGCGCCGCTGGCCGGTGGCCTCGTACGTCTCCCAGTACCCCAGGGGCGTCCTCCAGGCCGAATGGAGGGACCCGTCCCGCATCCGCCTGATCGACCTCGACCACCACCACCACGACCTGCGCATCGCCCCGGACGGCAGGCCCCTGGACACGCTGGACTGGTAGCGGGGCCCAGGCCCCGCGCCCGTACGGTCAGGCGATCGGGACCGCCGTCCCCGTCACCTCGATGCCCGCCGCCGGATCCGCCGGCACGCCCACCGTGATCAGGCTCGGCCGCCCCATGTCCACGCCCTGGTGGACGGTGAGGACCGCCGGCACCTCCACCAGACCCAGGCTCCGCAGGTACCCGCCCAGCGCGGCGGACGCCGCGCCCGTCGCCGGGTCCTCCACCACACCCCCCGGCGGGAAGGGGTTGCGGGTGTGGAAGACGGTCGGCGACTCGCGCCGTACCAGGGCGACCGTCGTCCAGCCGCGGCGCGCCATCAGCGCACCCAGCGCCGCCATGTCGTAGTCGAGGTCCGCCAGCCGCTCCCGGCTCGCGGCCGCGATCACCGGATGCCAGGCCCCCGCGTACGCGGCCCGGGGCGGCAGCGCCGGGTCCAGGTCGGCGGCCGACCACCGCAGGGCGGCCAGCAGCTCCGCCAGATCGGCCTCGGAGATCTCCTCCGTACGCGGCGCGACGCTCACCAGCGTGGCGACCACCGCCCCGTCCGGCCCGGCCGAGGTGGTCACCGGGACCGGGCCGGCCTGGGTGTGCAGCAGCAGTTCACCCACCCCGTACCGCTGGGCGTGGGCGACGGCGGTGGCGATGGTGGCGTGCCCGCAGAACGGCACCTCGTTCTGCGGGCTGAAGTAGCGGACGTCGAGTTCCCCGTCCTGCCGGGGAACGGCGAACGCCGTCTCCGAGTAGCCGACTTCCGCCGCCGTGGCGGCCATCGTCGCCTCGTCCAGGCCGGCGGCGTCCAGCACCACGCCCGCCGGGTTCCCGCCGAGCGGATCGGTGCTGAAGGCCACGTAGCGCAGGAGGTCCATGGGCAGAACGTAGCGGGGTCGCGGTTTGCCCGTCAAAGCCCTTGTGCGGTACGGACGTTGACGTACGGAGGCCCCGTGCTCGCCCAGGTGGGCAGCTGCCCGTCCGTCCGCACACCCACCGCGAAGCCGGGCGCGATCCGCCGGCCCCCGGCTCGGCCGCACGGCGTGGAAGAACCGCGGATCCAGCTCACCCCCGCCCCAGCAGCACCGTCCCCGACGAGCAGAACCAGCCGCCGGTGCCGGAGGCCAGGGCGACCTCCGGGAGGGTGCCGTCGCGCCTCGTGACCTGTCGGTCCGGGCCCGCCTCGCCGCGGAGCTGGCGGACGGCCTCCACCAGGAGGAACAGGCCGCGCATGCCCGGGTGGCAGGCCGAGAGGCCGCCGCCGTCCGTGTTGACCGGGAGGTCGCCGTCCCGCAGCAGGCGGCCCTTCTCCACGAAGGCGCCGCCCTCCCCCTTGGCGCAGAAACCGAGGTCCTCCAGCGTCACGAGCGTCATGTACGTGAAGGCGTCGTAGATCTCGGCGAGGTCCACGTCCGCCGGGGTGAGGCCCGCGCGGGCGAAGGCCAGGCGGCCCGAGACGGCGGCCGGGGAGACGGTGAAGTCCTCCCATTCCGACATCGTCGTGTGGGACACCGACGTACCCGTGCCCAGGATCCAGACGGGGGCCTTGGCGCTGTCCGGGACGTAGTCCTCCGCCGCCAGGAGCACCGCGCAGCCGCCGTCGGAGCGGATGCAGCAGTGCAGCTTGGTGAACGGGTCGGCGATCGGCTCCGAGGCGAGGACGTCCTCGACCGTGATCGGGTCGCGGAACATCGCGTCCGGGTTGGCCGCCGCGTTGGCCCGGGCCTGGACGGCCACCGAGGCGAGCTGTTCCAGTGTCGTCCCAAAGGCGTGCATGTGCCGGCGCGCGGCCATCGCGTACTTCGACACCAGCGTGTGCCCGTACGGCGCCTCGAACTGGAGCGGCCCCCGCGAGCCGAACGACAGGTTCGACGTACGCCGCCGGGCCCTGATGTCGGCGCGGGCCGTGGAACCGTAGACGAGCAGGACGGCGTTGGCGTGGCCGGCGGCGATGGCGTCGGTGGCGTGGGCCGCCATCACCTCCCACGTCGATCCGCCGACGGAGGTGGAGTCGACCCAGGTGGGCCGCAGCCCGAGGTACTCGGCCACCTCCACCGGCGCGAGGACGCCGAGGCCCGCCGAGGCGAAGCCGTCGATGACGGAGCGGTCCAGGCCGGAGTCGGCCAGCGCCCGCCGGGCGGCCTGCGCGTGCAGGGCGTAGGGGGTCGGGCCGTCCACCCGGCCGCAGTCCGACAGGGCGACGCCGACCACCGCGACCCGGCGGCGGGGTGCGGCGGGGGAGACGGGCACGGGGGGTTCAGACAGGGGTCCAGGCATGGGGGGACGGTACAGCTGACGATGCGTCAGGTGCTAGCCCCCCCGCGTGCCGGCGGCCCCCGTCGGCACCTCCGCGACGACACCCGTCCCGCCCCTGTGCATCTCGATCCCGCCGCCCTAACATGACGCCCCGTCAGATACGGGGAGGAGCCCGACGATGGATGCCGCCTTCACCGCGGAACAGGACGAGATGCGCCGTACCCTGCGCGAGATCCTGGGCAAACACTGCGGCCCGGACGAGGTCAAAGCCGCCGTCCGGACCGATGCGGGACACGACCGCGAGCTGTGGCAGCGGCTCTCCCGGCAGCTCGGCCTGCCCGGCATCGCCATCGCCGAGGAGTACGGCGGCGTCGGCTGCACCCCGGCCGACCTGGCGCTGGCCTGCGAGGAGACCGGGAGCGTGCTGCTGCCCTCGCCGCTGCTGGCCACCGCCGTCCTGGCCGCCCCGCTGATCGGTGCCCTCGGCACCGCCGCCCAGCGCGCGGAGCTGCTGCCCGCGCTCGCGGCCGGGGAACTGACCGCCGCGCTCGCCGTCCCCGGCCCCGCCCTGGCCACCGCCCTCGCCCTGACCGGGGACAACGCTCCCGGCGACTGGGCCGGCGGGGGCCGTGCGGGCGGGGTGCAGGCGCGCGCCGACGCCGACGGCTGGCGGCTGTACGGGGAGGTGGCCCAGGTCCTCGACGGGCACAGCGCCGGCCTGCTCCTGGTCGCCGCGCACACCGGCGGCTTCGCCCGGGCCCGGACCCTGCTGTTCGTCGTCCGGGGGGACGCGCCCGGCCTCGTGCGGGCCCGCCGGACCACCCTCGACGAGACCCGCCCCCAGGGCCGCGTCCAACTGCGGAACGTGGAGGCCCGGCTGCTCGGGGAGGAGCCCCACCGGGCGGACGGCGGGGCCGCCACCCTCGCCGCCCTGGCCGCCACCGGCCGCCACGCCGCCACCGTCCTCGCCGCCGAGGCCGTCGGCGCGGCGGGCCGGGCGCTGGACCGCACGGTGGAGCACGTCCGCCGGCGCGAGCAGTTCGGCCGGCCCCTCGGCTCCTTCCAGGCGGTCAAGCACCGCCTCGCCGACCTCCACGTCCAGGTCCAGGCGGCCCGCTCCGCCGCCTACTACGCCGCATGGGACCCCGAACAGGGCGCCCTCGCCCTCGCCCAGGCCCTGGAGGCCCTGCGGATCACCGCGGGCGAGGCCATCCAGCTGCACGGCGGCATCGGCTTCACCTGGGAGCACGACGCCCACCTCTACTTCAAGCGGGCGGCCGCCGACGAGCTGCTCTTCGGCCCGGTCCACCGGCTCCGCGCGCACGCCGCGCAGCGGGCCGGCCTCTTCGACGCCCCGGACCCGGCGACGCCCGCGACCACGCCCGCGGCCACCCCCACCCCCGCGGCCACCTCCGCGACTCCACAGAAGGCGGCCGTCTGATGGCTCCCGGTGCGACCCTCCCCGTCAAGCTCATGCAGAAGGTCTCCTCGACCCTCCTCTTCGCGAAGATCGCACCGCACTTCATCCCCGCCATGGACAAGGCGGTGCACCGCCTGACCGGAGGGAAGGTGCTGCTCAGCGCCCGCATGCTGCCGGGCGTGATCCTCACCGCCCGGGGGGCGAAGAGCGGCGAGCCGCGCACCACCCCGCTCGCCTGCATGCCGGAGGACGGAGGCGCGAGCTGGCTGCTGATCGGCTCCAACTTCGGCCGCCCCGGCCATCCGGCCTGGACCGGGAACCTGCTCAGGAACCCGGACGCGGACGTGAACTGGCAGGGGCGGGACATCGCGGTACGGGCCCGCCTGCTGGAGGGGGCCGAACGGGCCGAGGCGTGGAAGGCGGTCCTGCGGTTCTGGCCGCCGTACGCGACGTACCAGGCGCGCATCGAGCGTGAGATCAGGCTGTTCCGCCTGGAGCGGCGCTGACCGCAGGCGTACGGGAACCAGCGCCGGCGGCGGACCCCTCGCAGGGGTCCGCCGTCACCTGGTCGGCTTCTTGCCGGTGATGCCCAGGTGGACGAGCAGCGCCAGGTTCGGCCTGAGTTCCGCCTGCTTGACGCCCCAGGTCTGGAATCCCTTCTGGTGCGAGGCGACCGCGGCCAGCATCGCCACCAGGGAGCCCGCCATCGCGGCGGGGCTGAGGTCCTTGTCGACCCTGCCCTTGGCCTGGAGCTCCTTCATCGACTCCGTAAGGGAGTTGGTGACGGAGTTCAGGATCTTCATGCGGATCTTGTAGAACCGCTTGTCGCCCTCGGCCGCGCCGAGGTCCACGACGCGCAGGATCGCGTCGTTGCGCCGCCAGAAGTCCAGGAATCCCTCGACGAGTTCCTCGGCGGCGGCCCAGCCGGCCTTGCCGACCCAGCTGCGGCCCTCGACGAGCGCCGTCAACTGGGCGCCCTCCGTGGCCATGTGCTCGGCGATCTCCAGGACGGCACCCTCGACGTCCGGGAAGTACTGGTAGAAGGTCGCGGGGGAGGTACCGGCCTTGCGCGCGACGTCGATCACCTTGACGTCGCGGTACGGCGAGGAGCTGAGCATCTCGCTGAGGCAGTCGAGCAGCTTCTGCCGCGTCGCCTGGCCGCGCCGGCCGGCGACACGCCCGTCGACGGTGCGTACTTGTCCTGTCATGCCGTCAGCTTACCGAGGGGGCTCCGGAGCGCTATTCGGCCGCCTGCAAATGGGGTTACGGGCCCGCCGACCAGCCCCGGAGCGGCCGCGGGGCATCGGGCTACGGCAGATTTCAGCCGAATTGCCGGGCAGTCGCGGGGCAGACGTGACACCGGAGGCCCTGCTCCTGTCACCGCTCATCCCCCGAATAGTCTTGTCAACAGGGTGTGGACAACTTTTCAGGAGGATCCTGTCCACCAGGGGCGAAACCGGGAAAGGCGACCAACCCCACCACCCCCGTCATCTCCGGCGAGTCCGTGAGAAACCCTGCGAGACCCAGCGCAACGGAAGGAACCTCCCCATGATCGCATTCGCGGAAGGGTCCCCCTGCTGGGTCGACGCCTCGCTCCCCGACGTCGAGGCGGGCAAGCGCTTCTACGGCGAGCTCTTCGGGTGGACCTTCGCGGACAGTGCGGGACCCGAGTACGGCGGCTACACCCAGGCCTACAGTCGCGGCCGCAACGTCGCCGCCCTCGCCCCCAAGCCCGACGGCCGCATGCCCACGGTCTGGGGCGTCTACCTGTACACCGTCGACGCCTACGCCTGCGCGGCCCGCATCCGCGCCGCGGGCGGCCAGATGGTGATGGACCCCCAGCCCGTCGGCCCCTACGGCACCGCCGCCATGGCCGCCGACCCCGGCGGAGCCGTCTTCGGGCTCTGGCAGCCCGGCACCCACCACGGCTTCGAGGCCCAGGACGAGCCGTACACGTACTGCTGGGCCGAGCTCTACACCCGCGCCCGCGACGCGGTGGACGTGTTCTACGCCACCGTCTTCGGCTACGTCCCCGAGGACCAGTACGACACCGAAGACGGCACCGGCACCACCGGCACCACCGGCTCCACCGGCACCGCGGGAACCACCGGAGCGGCCTCCGGCGCCGAGTACCGCCTGTGGTCCCCGCCCGGCAGCACGCCGGGCGCCGACACCGCCGTCCTGGGGCGCAGCCTGATCACGGACGCCTTCCCGGAGATCATGCCCGCCCACTTCCTGGCCTACTTCGCCGTCCCCGACTGCGACGCGAGCGTGGCCACGGTGCGGCGCCTCGGCGGGCGCGTCACGGCCGATCCGTTCGACACGCCGTACGGCCGGATCGCCGTCGTCGCCGACAATCAGGGGGCCGTCTTCGCCCTCCTGTCGCAGTCGCGCGGGAATGGGGGCCGGGAGCCGGGGCCGGACCAGGCGCGGGCCTGACAGAATCGGGACTGCGCGACTCCTGGCCACGGGCCCGGAGTCGGACGCCGCACGCGGCGGGACGGGGTGCCGTCCCCGCCGGCGATGCCGTACGGGACGCCGGGCGGCCGTCCGCGGTGCCGCGCGCTGGTGGACGCGCTGTTTGCAGGAGCGGGCCCGGGCAGAGGGCTCGTACGGGGAGGTGTGGAGGCGAGTGGTGGAGCAGCTTACGCAGCACGACCCGAGACGGATCGGCCCCTTCGAGGTGCTGGGACGGCTCGGCGCCGGCGGCATGGGGCTGGTCTATCTCGCGCGGTCGGCGTCCGGTCGGCGGGTCGCGATCAAGACGGTGCGCACGGAGCTCGCGGAGGACCAGCTGTTCCGCGTGCGGTTCACGCGCGAGGTCGAGGCGGCGCGGGCGGTGTCCGGTTTCTACACGGCGGCCGTGGTCGACGCCGACCCGCGCGCGGCCGTGCCGTGGCTGGCGACCGCGTACGTGCCGGCGCCCTCGCTGGAGGAGATCGTCAACGAGTGCGGGCCGATGCCCGTGCAGGCCGTCCGGTGGCTCGCGGCCGGTATCGCGGAGGCGCTGCAGTCCATCCACGGGGCGGGCCTCGTCCACCGGGACCTGAAGCCGTCCAACGTGCTGGTCGTCGAGGACGGGCCGCGCGTGATCGACTTCGGCATCGCGAGCGGCGTGTCCAACACGCGCCTGACGATGACGAACGTGGCCGTCGGCACCCCCGCCTACATGTCGCCGGAGCAGGCGAAGGACTCACGCAGCGTCAAGGGCGCCAGCGACGTGTTCTCGCTCGGCTCCACCCTCGTCTTCGCCGCGACCGGGCACCCGCCGTACCACGGGGCGAACCCGGTCGAGACGGTGTTCATGCTGCTGCGCGAGGGACCCAACCTCGACGGGCTCCCGGACGAGCTGCGGCCGCTGATCGACTCCTGCATGCAGATGGACGCCACCCAGCGCCCGACCCCCGCCGACCTCCAGGCACAGCTCGCGCCGCACCTTTTCGACGGCGGCGACGACAGCGGCACCGCCTCGGCGTGGCTCCCGGTGCGGGCCGTCGCGATGATCGAGGCCCGGCGCGCCGGCAACCGTACGTCCGTCGCCGGCGTCCCGGCCCCGGGCGGCCCCTCCCAGCCCCCGCGGGGCGGATCCGCGTCCGCTTCCGCGTCCGGGCCCGCCCCCGGGCCCGCCCCCGGGCCCGTCTCCGCACCGCCCGTCTCCGGCCCCACCACGCACCGCCGGCCCCCGCGCGGCACCGCCGACCCGTTCACCGACCCGCGCACCGGGCAGGCCCTGCCGCCGCGCCCGGACCGCCCGCCGATGGCCCCGGCGTCCTCGCTGCCGGGCGCGCCGGTGCGCCTCGGCGGCTCCCCGGTGCCGATCGGGCCCGGCCCGCGGGCGACGGCCTCGGCCCCGGCCGGGCACGCCTCCGCGCACTCGGCGACCGGCTGGGTGCGCCCGCCGGCCGGCGTCTCCGCGTCCGCCGCCGCCCCGGTGGCGACCCCGTCCGTACCGGCCCCCGGGCCGTCGCCGGACAGCGGCCGGTGGCGGCCGTGGCGCTTCCGCATGTCGAACGAGGTCTGGGGCACCCCCACCGTCGCGGGCGACCTGCTGTACGTCACCTCCTTCGAAGTGCACGCCCTGGACGTGGGCAGCGGGCGGCGCCAGTTCAAGACCCGTGACGTCGCCTGGTCCATGGCGGTCGCCGACGGCCGCATCCACGCCTCCGACGGCCCCTCCCTCTTCGCCCTCGACGCCACGGACGGCTCCGAGCGCTGGCGGCTGAACGCCGACGCGTGGGTGTACGCGCTGCGCGCCGAGAGGGGCACCGTCATCACCGCCACGCGCGGCGGCGGCGTCCAGGGCTGGGAGGCCTCCAACGGCCAGAAGCTGTGGGAGCTGACCGGCGCCCAGTCCGACTTCGAGACGCCGGAGGCGGCCCCCGTCCTCCACGACGGCACGGTCTACGTCTGGCAGGACGCCCGGCTGCGCGCCCTCGACGCCCGCTCCGGGCTGGAGGCCTGGTCGTACCCGGTCGGGGACGCGGCCTCCTGCGGCAACGTCCCGGTCCGCGTCACCCCGGCCCCCGACGGCAACGTGTACGTGGCCGCCGGCACCCGCGTGCTGTCCGTCGACCGGGCCTCGGGCCGGGTCCGCTGGCACTTCGAGGCGCCCGCCGTCTTCCTCGCCCCGCCCGCGTTCGCGCCGGGCCCTGCGGTCACGGGAGGCGGGGTGTACCTCGCGGACTACCTGGGCACCGTCTACGCCCTGGACGCGGCCACCGGCAAGGACCGCTGGCGCATCGCCACCGAACCGCGCCCGGCCGCGGACCCGGTGCTGGTGGCGGGCGGCAACGTCCACCTGGGCGCGGGCAGCGCCCTCTACACGCTCGACGCGGTCACCGGCACCCCGAAGTGGCGGTTCGCGGCCGGCGGTGAGATCACCGGGCCCCCGGTGGTCGCGGACGGCCGGGTCCACTTCGGCTCGGCCGACCACTGCCTGTACACCCTGGACGCGGCGGGCGGGCAGCTGCGCTGGAAGCTGGCCACGGGCGGCGAGATCACCGGCGCGCCGGTGGCGGAGGCGGGCGTGGTGTACGCGTGCAGCAAGGACCGCTGCGTGTACGCCCTGGACGCCGCCAAGGGCACGGGCACCCGCACGGGAGGCTGACCGGCCGGGGCCGGGGCGCGGACCGCCCTCCGGCCCCGACCGAACGCAGTCCGAACCCGCCCGGAACACCCCGAACGGGCCCTCCGTCAGGGTGCTCCAGGGCCCCGCCGGGTCGCGTTCCGCACCGGGAGTGACAGGATGGGACCCATGAGCAACGTATTCTTCGACATCACCATCGACGGCAAGCCGGCCGGCCGCATCGTCTTCGAGCTGTTCGACAAGGTCGTCCCGAAGACCGCCCAGAACTTCCGCGAGCTCGCCACCGGCCAGAACGGCTTCGGCTACGCCGGCTCCGGCTTCCACCGCGTCATCCCCCAGTTCATGCTGCAGGGCGGTGACTTCACCAACCACAACGGCACCGGTGGCAAGAGCATCTACGGCGAGAAGTTCGCGGACGAGAACTTCGAGCTGAAGCACGACAGCAAGTACCTCCTCTCGATGGCGAACGCCGGCCGCAACACCAACGGCTCGCAGTTCTTCATCACCACCGTCCTGACCCCGTGGCTCGACGGCAAGCACGTCGTCTTCGGCAAGGTCGTCGAGGGCACGGACGTGGTCGACAAGATCGAGTCCCTGGGCTCCCCCTCCGGCGCCACCCGCGCCAAGATCGAGATCGCGGCCTCCGGCGTCGTCGACGCCGCCTGATCCGTCTCGCCCGATCCGTCTCCACGGACACCGGCCGGCCCCGCCCCCCTCCCCGGGGAGCGGGGCCGCCGCCGTTCGGGCCGCCGCGCGCGGCCGCCGTGCTGTCGGTGGCCCCTGGTAGCGTGATCGGCTGTTGTCCTCGGGGGAAGGAATCGCGCCATGGTGGCCGGTCGTCATATCAGGTTCACGGCAGTACTCGTGGGCGTCGTGCTCTCGCTCACCGGCTTCTCCGCCCACGGCAGGCACGGCGGCGGCAGCGGCGGCCACGGCTGCTCGTCCGGCAAGAGCAGCCACAGCAGCACCAACGACAGCAGCAACAGCAGCACCGGCAGCGGCAAGAGCAAGAAGAGCGACGCGCCCGCGCACGCCACGGTCGTCTCCTGCGCCGCGCCCGGCCGCACGAGGGCCGTCCTCCAGGTCACCTCGGACCTGGACACCCAGCGCACCGTCGAGGTACCGCTCACCTTCGAGGGCAACACGGGCACTGTCGACCGGACCTCCGTCCGCGTCACGCTGAAGCCGCGCGAGACCCAGACGGTCACCGTCCCCATGGCCAGCCCCGCCAGGGTGAACGACGTCCAGCGCTGCCAGGTCGGCAGGATCGTCTGACCGGCTCCTCCCAAGGCCCGCCTAGCATCGGCCGCCCGGCCCCCACGGCTCGGGTCCGGCGGCCGGCCGGGGCGGCACCGGTTCGAGGTCCAGCTCGCGGCCCCGCGGCCGGCGGCGCCGGCCGCGCATGACCACGGCCGCCAGGAGCAGCAGCGCGCCCGCCCCGACGGCGCAGACGACGCCCTCGCCCAGGCCCTCCCCGTCGAGGCCGACCGCCAGGCCCCCGGCCGCCTGGCCCTGGCGGACCATCCACAGCACCGCCGCGCCCAGCACCACCAGGCCCGCCAGCCCCATGAGCGGCCGCGACCGCCGCAGGACCGCGCAGAGCGCGAGGAGCGCGGCGCAGAGCATCGGCAGGAGCAGCGAGCCCAGCAGCGCGGGCGGGTCGCTGGTGACGCCGGAGAACAGCTCCTCGACGCGGTAGTGGCGGCCGGGCCGGCCGTCGTACCAGGCGCGGAAGGGGCTCCAGACGGCGGCGGCCGCTCCTGCCAGGCCCAGGAGCGAGCCGATTGCGTTGCGGATCACGCCCGGCCCTCCGGGGTGGGGATCATGATCCCGACGCTAGCCCGGCACCCCCGGGCCCGCACGCCGGCCGTGGCGTCAGGAGGCGGCGCGGGTCTCTTCGACGCGGGCGCGCAGGGCCTCGTTCATGGCGGTGAAGTTGCGGGCCGTCCCCTCCAGCAGTCTGCCGACGAAGGGGACGAGCAGCCCCCGGAAGCGCTCGCCGTGCTCCACCCGGGTGGTGCGCCCCGGACCCTCGCAGAGCCGGACGTAGTGCTCGCCGTCGAAGAGCCCGCGGACGAGGAAGTGCCCCGACCAGCGGAGCTCGGCCGCGGGCACGCAGATCCGCACCGTCGGGCGGAAGGTGGTCGGCCTGCCCGACGCGGCGTACATCGTCAGCCGGAGGCGCCCGCCGGGGGCGACCTCCCCGTCGGCCTGCCGGATGAAGGGGTTCCAGACGCAGTAGCGGGGCAGGTCGGTCAGGACCTCCCAGACCTCCTCGGGGGTCGCGTCGATGGTGATCTCGGTGGTGATGTTGCGTCGCATGGGCCCGTGTTCCTCGTGGTGACGTGGTGCTCACCGAAGGGACGCGGGGGTGTGCGGCTGCCGCCGGGTTCGGTGCTGGGATGCAACCACGGATCCGGCGGTTGCCGGTAGCGTGACCGCCGTTTGTCTCAGGGGGAGGGACTCGGGCCGTGCCGGCTGGGCGGCTCGACCGCCCGGCCACCTTCTCCGTGTCCCTCCGCCGCGAGGGCGTCGGCGGGACCCTGATCGAGGACTGCCGGGCCGGCCCCCTGATCAGCGCAGCCGGAACTCCGTCCCCGGCCGGCGGCCCGCGAACAGCTCGGCCTGGCGGCCGGGCGGCAGGTTGCCCAGCGCGATCAGCGCCGGGGCCTGGGCGAGGGCCTGTTGCAGGGCCGCCTGCTTCGCCGACCACAGGGCCCGTACGGTGC
Organism: Streptomyces sp. NPDC001373; assembly: GCF_042895815.1. NCBI lineage: Bacteria > Bacillati > Actinomycetota > Actinomycetes > Kitasatosporales > Streptomycetaceae > Streptomyces > Streptomyces sp. NPDC001373. Next base: position 32,984 of record NZ_JBIAWQ010000011.1, on the reverse strand, counting down.
CCTGGACGCCCTCGGTCGGGAACGAGGCCAGGGTCCGCGCCGACCGCACCGCCGCCGAGAGCAGCTCCCCGGGCTCGGCCAGCTCCGACACCAGGCCGATCTCGTACGCCCGCCGCGCGGACAGCCGCTCCGCCGTCCCCATCAGGGCCATCCGGGCGGCCTCCCCGAAGGGCATCCGCTGGGCCATGTACACGGCCTCGTAGGCGCTGACCATCCCGTACGAGGTGTGCGGGTCGAAGTAGGTGGCGGTCGTCGCCGACACGACGAACTCCGACTCGCCCAGCAGGTAGAAGGCCCCGCCGCAGGCCATGCCGTTGACCGCGGCGACCACCGGCTTCCACAGGTCGTTCGCCTTCGGCCCGATGGCGATCAGCGGGTCGTCGACCGAGTACGGGGAGGTCGGCTGCGGCACCTGCGCCGAGCGGTCGATGCCGGTGCAGAACGCGGCCGTGCCCGCGCCCGTCAGCACCACCGCCCGCACCTCCTCGTCGAAGCGCAGCTCCCGCCACAGCGAGGCCAGTTCCGCCGCCGTCGCCAGATCGACCGCGTTGTGCCGCGCCTCCCGGTCCAGGGTGACGACCGCGACCCCGCTCTCCTTCTCCCGCTCCACCCGCAGGGTCACGGCCGCTCCAGGACCCAGCGCGGCACGGCCGTCCCGCCCGTCTCGGTGAACACCACCTGCACCCGCGCGCCGATGCGCAGCCGGGACGGGTCCACGGAGTCGAGCCGGGCACCGGCGGAGGCGACCAGGTTCCCGGCCAGCCGGATGTGCGGGGCGTCGGCGAGCTCCACCAGGATCACGTTGTACGGGGCCTGCGCCGCGTACGCCGGCAGCAGCGGGGGGTGCGGCAGGACGTAGGACCAGATCCGGCCCCGCCCGCTCATCAGGCGCCACTCGGAGTCGAAGGACCGGCAGTACGGGCAGCAGGGCCGGGGCGGGAAGCGGAGCCTGCCGCAGGAGGCGCAGGCCTGGACGCGGAGCTCGCCGCGGGCGGCGTACTCCCAGAAGGGGGCGCCGTCCTCGTCGGGGACGGGGAGCAGGAGCTGGAGTTCGTCGGCGCCGGGGGCGGTGGTCATCGTGCGGCTCCTCGGGGAAGGGGGCTCAGGCGCGCAGCAGGATCGCGGACGTCGGGACGCCCTCGCCCGCCGTCACCAGGCAGGTCGCGGCGTCCGGCACCTGGGCGGTGGAGGTGCCGCGGAGCTGCTTGACGCCCTCGTTGATCAGGTTGAAGCCGTGCACGTACGCCTCGCTGAGCCCGCCGCCTCCGGTGTTGACCGGGAGCCGGCCGCCGATCTCCAGTGCCCCGCCCTCGGTGAAGGCGGCGCCCTCGCCGCGCCCGCAGAAGCCGTAGCCCTCCAGGGAGAGCGGGATCAGGGGGGTGAAGGCGTCGTAGATCTGGGCGACGTCCACGTCGGCGGGCCCGAAGTCGGCCTGCTTCCACAGGTGCCGGGCGGCGGTCCAGGCGGGCCCCGACAGCGGGTCGTCGTTCCAGTAGTTGACCATCCCGTGGTGCTGGGCGGGCAGGCCCTGGGCGGCGGAGTGCACGTAGACCGGTTTCTGGCGGCAGTCGCGGGCGCGCTCGGCGGAGACGATCACGCAGGCCAGCGCCCCGTCGGTCTCCAGGCAGTTGTCGAAGAGGCAGAGCGGGTCGCTGATCATGCGGGAGGTCATGTACATCTCGCGGGTCAGCGGGCGTTCGTACATCATCGCGGCGGGGTTCTCGTTGGCCCGGTTGCGGCAGGCCATCGCGACGTTGAAGAGGTGGTCGCGGGTGGCCCCGTACTCGTGCATGTAGCGGCGGGCCAGCATGCCGATCTCGTCGGCGGGCCGCAGCAGCCCGAAGGGGCGGGTCCACTGGCCGGGGGTGGGCAGCTGGACGGTGGTGTTCTTCCAGGGCCTCGGGCCGGAGCCGCGCTTGCGGGAGCGCCAGGCGACGCCGACGGTGGCCTGGCCGGTGGCTATGGCGGCGGCGAGGTGCCCGACGGTGGCGCAGGAGCCGCCGCCGCCGTAGCCGACCTTGGAGAAGAAGGTGACGTCGCCGGCGCCGATGGCCTTGGCGACCTCGACCTCGTCGGTCTCCTCCATCGTGTAGGAGGCGAAGGCGTTCACCTCGCCGGGGTCGATGCCGGCGTCGGCGAGCGCCGCCAGGATCGCCCGGCAGGCCAGTTCCTTCTCCGGCGCGGGTAGTCGCTTGGCAAAGGGGGTCTGGCCGATGCCGACGATTGCCGTAGCGTCCTTGAGCGTTGCCGCCATCGCCACCTCCGCGGTGCGCCGGTACTGCTGACAGCCGCGAAGGCTACAGCTAATCTGACGGATAGTCAGCTACTGGGTTCCAGGGGGAGGGGCGGGCGATGGAGCGAGGCGGCCACGAGGACCACGGCGGCACCGGCGCGTTCGGGCTCGGACCAGCGGGAACGGACGCTGCGGGAACGGACGCTGCGGACGCGGGCGCGCCGGACGCGGGGACGCCGGACGCGGGCGCGCCGGACGCGGGCGCGCCGGACGCGGGGACGCTGGGCACGGACGCTCCGGACGCGGGGACGCCGGACGCGGGGACGCCGGACGCGGGCGCGCCGGACGCGGCCGAGGCGGACGCGGCGGACCCGCGCGGGGACCTGCGCTGGGGGACCGTCGCCGCCCTCGTACGGGACGCCGCCCGCCGCCACGCCGGCCGCGAGGCCGTCGTCGACGGCCGCACCCGCCTCGACTACGCCCAGCTCGGCGACCGCGTCGAACGGGCCGCCGCCGCCTGCCTCGCCGCCGGCGTCGAACCCGGCGACCGCGTCGCCGTGTGGGCGCCCAACACCGTCGACTGGATCGTCTCCGCCCTCGGCGCCGTCACCGCCGGCGCGGTGCTCGTCCCCCTCAACACCCGTTTCAAGGGCGCCGAGGCCGCCTACGTCCTCCGGCGCAGCCGCGCCCGCCTGCTCTTCGTCACCGGCACCTTCCTCGGCACCTCCTACGTCGCCTCCCTGCGCCGCGCCGCCGCCGAAGGGCCCGGCAGCGGACCGCTGCCCGGACTGCCCCACCTGGAACAGGTCGTGGTCCTCGCCGACGACGCCCCCTCCGACTTCCGCACCTGGAAGGACTTCCTCGCCGGAGGCGACCGGGTCCCGGCCTCCGCGGTCCGCACGCGCGCCGACGCGATACCCCCCGACGCCCCCTCCGACATCGTCTTCACCTCCGGCACCACCGGCAGCCCCAAGGGCGCCGTCATCACCCACGCCCAGACCCTGCGCTGCTACGCCGTCTGGAGCGAGCTCGCCGGACTGCGCGAGGGCGACCGCTACCTCATCGTGAACCCCTTCTTCCACACCTTCGGCTACAAGGCCGGGATCATCGCCTGCCTGATGCGCGGGGCCACGATGGTCCCCCAGCCCGTCTTCGACGTCGACACCGCCCTCGCCAACATCGCCGCCGAGCGGATCTCCGTGCTCCCCGGGCCGCCCACCCTCCACCAGTCCCTCCTCGACCACCCCCAGCGCGACCACCACGACCTCTCCGCGCTGCGCCTGGTCGTCACCGGCGCCGCCGTCGTCCCCCTCCAGCTCGTCGAACGGCTCCGCGCCGAACTGCGCATCGCCACCGTCCTCACCGCCTACGGGCTCTCCGAGGCGGCCGGCATCGTCACCATGTGCCGCCGGGGCGACCCCGCCGACGTCATCGCCGCCACGTCCGGCCGCGCCATCCCCGGCACCGAACTGCGGATCGCCGGCCCCGACGGCGCCGCGCAGGACCCCGGCACCCCCGGCGAGGTCTGGGTCCGCGGCCACCACGTGATGCGCGGCTACTTCGAGGACCCCGAGGGCACCGCCCGCACCCTCACCCCCGAGGGCTGGCTGCGCACCGGCGACGTCGGCGTCCTCGACGCGCACGGCAACCTGCGCATCACCGACCGGATCAAGGACATGTTCATCGTCGGCGGCTTCAACGCCTACCCCGCCGAGATCGAGCAACTCCTCGGCCTGCACCCCGACATCGCCGACGTCGCCGTCGTAGGCGTCCCCGACCCCCGGCTCGGCGAGGTCGGCAAGGCCTACGCCGTTCGCCGCCCCGGCTCCACCCTCACCGCCGACGACCTGATCGCCTGGTCCCGCCGCGAGATGGCCAACTACAAGGTGCCCCGCGCGGTGGAGTTCGTCCCCGACCTGCCGCGCAACGCGAGCGGCAAGGTCCTCAAGACCGAGCTGCGCGCCCGCCGGTAGGCCGGACGGAGCCAGGTTCCCCACCGGAGTGGCGATCGGAGTGCCGTCCGGGACGGCGGGCACCTACCTCTTCCGCCGGCCGGTCAGCGCCTCCTACGCGGGCGCGGACGCCACGTCCGGACTGGCGAGCTGTGTCGGCACCGTGCCCGACGGCGGTGCGGTCGACACGTCGGCGTTCGGCGCACACACGTTCACCGTGAACGCCAAGGACGTCGCCACCAACCCGTCGACCAGGAACGTCACCTACACCGTCGCGTACCGGATCTGCCTGCTCTACGACCCGGCCCGGCCGCCCCGCCTGCTGGGCTTCGTCACGATCACCCTGCGGATCTGCGACGCGAACGGCAACAACCTCTCCGCCTCCGGCATCACGCTGACGGCCACCCGCGTCACCGGGCCCGCCACACGGACGCTCGGCACCCGGATGACCTACCCCCCCTGCACTGAGCTGAGCCCCGGCTCCCGTCGGCCCGGCCCCGGCTCCCGTCGGCCCGGCCCCGGACCCCGGGGCCGGGCCGACGGGCGTCACGCGACCGCCCGCAGCCCGGCCGGGTACGGGGTGCCGCCCGTGTACGCCAGGTCGGCGCGGGCGGCGCACTCGCGGGCGGCCAGGTCGCGGCCCAGCGGGGCCAGGGCCGCGGAGAACAGGAGCGCACCCAGCGGGATCAGGTCCAGGCTGACGGCCATCACCACCGTGCCCGCCAGCACCGCCACCGGACGCCACACCCCGGTCCGCCGCCGCACCGCCAGCTGCGTCACGATCCACAGCAGGCCCACGTAGAACAGCACCGGCACCACCGAGTACACCACCGGCTCCACACCGGGCCGGCTCTGGATGTCCTCGAACAGCCGGTTCATGCCCGCCCGGTCGGCGGACCGGAAGCCGACGGCCAGGTCGATGACCGCCTGGGCCACGACCGCCGCCACCCCGGCAAGCCCCAGCCCGGTCGCCACCCCGGCCCCCACACGGCCCGCCGGCCCCACCGGCGCCGCCAGCCGCCGCAGCCCCAGAAACACAGCCCCGAACAGCAGTACCCCGGCGGTCAGGAACAGGTGTCCGACGGTCCAGGCGGGGCCCGGCCCGTGGTCCGGGTCGGCCAGCCGGACCACCCCGTACGCCAGCATGCACAGCGGCCCCGCGACGAAGGCCACTCGAACGAACTCGGTCCGCCGCCGCCCCCACGGCCGCCCCGGGCCGGCCGGCGTGCCCCCGTCCGGCGTGCCCCCGTCCGGCGTGCCCCCGTCCGGCGTGCCCTCGGCCGTCGGTCCCGAAATCCCGTACTCAGACGCTCTGTTGGTCATGCCCCGATCCTCTCCGGGGCCCGTCCGCCCCGGATCCGGCATCACCCCCACCCCCACCCCGAGACGACCCCGACGCGTCCCTGATCACGACCGGGGGCCACCGCGTTAGCCTGCACGGGTGAGTGTGCGTCAAACAGTCGAACGAATCCGGCGGGAGAGCTCGGTGCGTGCCGGGACCCGGGCGGGCGCCGCCTTCGCGCTGACCCTCGCCGCGGCCCTCCTCCTGGCCTTCGTCCTGCGGCCCGGCACACCCGGGAAGGCGGACGCCGACGGTCCCGCGCCCGCACACCAGCCCGGACTGACCGCAGCCGTCTCCGCCCCCTTCAACGCCTTCACCGAGGGCTACGACTGCTACCGCATCCCCAGCCTCACCACCACCAAGGACGGCACGCTGCTGGCCATCGCCGAGGCCCGTACCTCCGGCTGCGCCGACATCGGCGACATCGACCTCGTCCTGAAACGCTCCACCGACGAAGGCCGCACCTGGGGACCCCTCCAGGTCATCCGCGGCGACGGCGACCCCGGCGCCTACGGCAGCCCCGCCCCCGTCGTCGACTCCGCCTCCGGCCGGATCTCCCTCCTCCACGCCTACAGCACCTGGACCGCCGACGCCGACGGCAACCGCGTCCGCGGCCCCCGCGAACTGCGCCTGGCCCACAGCACCGACGACGGCGCCAGCTGGACCACCGACCCCGACCCGCAACCCCAGCTCAAGGACCCCGACTGGGCCTGGGTCTCCGTCGGCCCCGGCCGCGGCGTCCAGATGACCCCCACCCGCCCCGACCGCCCCGGCCGCCTCGTCATCGGCTCCGACTACCGCACCGGGAGCGACGCATCCGGCGCCCAGCTCCTCTACAGCGACGACGGCGGCCTCACCTGGGCGCCCGGCGCCCGCTGGAGCGCCCCCGCCGGCACCCCCGCCCCCAGCGAACCCGCCCTCACCCAGCTCCCCGACGGCCGGATCTACCTCAACGCCCGCTCCACCGCCACCTGCGGCACCCCCGACCACCGCCTGTCCGCGACCGTCGAGGACGCCTCCGCCCCCGAGTTCCCCGCCCCCGGATTCACCCCCGTCGCCGACCTCCCCGCCCCGCCCGCCTCCGGCTCCGTACTCCAGCTCCCCGGCGGCCCCCTCCTCCTCACAGCGCCCAGCCGACCCGGCGCCGAGTCCTCCGACCGCTGGACCCTGGCCGTCCGCACCTCGCGGGACGAGGGCCGCACCTGGTCGCAGGACGGCGCCGTCGTCCTGCGCGAACGCGCCGGCTACTCCGACATGGCCGCCCTGCCCGGCGGCCGCGTCGGCCTCCTCTACGAGACCGCCAACGGCACCCCCCACGGCTACATCAAGTTCACCGCCTTCGGCCTCCCCGAACTCCGGGCCGCCGCCGAGGACCTCACCCCCCGCCGCACCGCCGACACCGGCCCGTACCGCGACGACGCCGTCGTCCACGGCGCCCCCCGCCTCGGCAACCGGCCCGACGGCGGCAAGGCCATGCGCTTCGACGGCAAGGACGACTTCCTGCGCCTGATCGACTGCCCCGACGAACTGCGCGTCGGCGCCGAGGACTTCGCCGTCGCCACCTGGGTCCAGTACAAGACCCGCGGCCAGGACCGGGGCAGCGGCCTGCGCCGGCCCCTCCTGTGGGCCTACGGCCAGGGGCCCGCCGCCAAGCAGTTCCGCATCGAGGCCGACCCCGCCACCGGCCGCCTCGAAGCCACCGTCAGCGCCGGAACCGGCCCCGTCACCGTGACCTCCCCGACCCGCACCGACGACGACACGTGGCACCACGTCGTCCTCCAGCGCAGCGGCGGCCGCCTCGAACTCTCCGTGGACGGCAGAGCGCCGGCCACCGCCGCCACCCCCACCGGCCCCGCCGGCGACCTCCGCCCCGGCGGCGCCTTCACCATCCACCTCGGCACCCGGCCCGACTACAAGGCCTTCTACGCCGGCGCCCTGGACGACGTGCGCATCTACGGCCGCGCCCTGTCCCGCAACGACATGGCCCGCCTGCGCGACGGCCACGACGTCACCGACGAGGAACGCGTCCACCTCGCCTTCGACAGCATCCGGTGACCGCCCCCCCGGGCTGTCAGTGCGCCTTGCCATAGTGCCGTACATGATCAACGAGCTCGACGACCTCGACGGTATCGACTGGACCTCGATGGGCCACGCCTACGGCCCCGGCGGTGACATTCCGGGATGGCTGAAGGGCATGGCCGACCCCGACCCCGACGTACGGCGCGAGTCGTTCGCCGGCTTCTACAGCGCGGTCCACCACCAGGGCGACATCTACCCCAGTACGGTCGCCGGCCTGCCGTTCCTCCTCGGACTCACCGACGACCCCGCCACCCCCGACCGGGCCGCCGTCGCCGCGCTGCTGCTCAGCATCGGCCGTGAAGCCGCCGACCGCGACGACGACTGCATCCGCTTCGCCCCGGACGGCACCGAGTCCACGGCCCCCGCCGACGCCATGGCCCTGCTCCGGGCCCGCGCCGACGCCTTCGTCCGCTACGCCGCCGACTCGGACCCGGGCGTACGGCACGCGGGGATCGGGGGAGTGGGCCTCTTCCTCGACGACGCCGACCGGGCCGTGGCGATCCTCCGGGAACGGCTGCCCGCCGAATCCGGAACGGAGGAACGGCTGCTGGTCATCCGCACCATGGCGAGCCTCGCCCTGCGCCTCCCCGCCGCCCGGCCCGCCGCCACCGCCTGGCTCGACATCCTCGCCGACGACCCCGCCGCGGACCCCGGCATCCGGCTCGGCGCCCTCGTCCACCGCGCCCGCTGCGCCCCGCAGGACATCGCGGCCGACACCGTACCGACGGCGATCGACCTCCTGGGCCGCCTCGCACCCCCGCCGGACACCCCCGACACCCAGGGCTGCGCCGCCACCACCTGCGCCTGCGCCGCCCCCGCCCCGCGGGAGCACGCCCCCGCCGACGAGGCCCAGGCCGCACCCGCCCCGCGGGAGGACGCCCCCGCCGACGAGGCCCAGGCCGCACCCGCCCCGCGGGAGGACGCCCCCGCCGACAAGCCCCCGGCCCAGGACGTCCCCCCGCAGATAGCCGCCGCCTTCGAGGACCTCGACCGGCACGGCCGCGTCCACGCCCCCACCACTTCCCTCCTGCGCACCTTCCACACGGTCCTCGACGACCGCGTCGCCGAGCGCACCGCCCTGCTCGCCGCCCAGCTGGGCAGCCCGGACCCGGCCACCCGCTACGACGCCATCGCCATGGCCAAGGACCTGATCGGCTCCTGGCGCGGCGACCACACCGCGCTGGTCGCCCTCGTCGCACAGTGCCTGCTGCCCCGCGACCCCTACACCACCGCCGCCGCGGCCGAGTGCCTCCGTTCCCTGGGCCCCGTCGCCGAGCCCGCCCGCGAATCCCTGGCCGGCTGCGTCGCCGGACACCGGGACATGCACGGTCCGGACGTCTGGGCGTCCCCCCGGCCGCAGCTGCGCCGCGCCCACCAGGAAACCGTCATGACACTGGCCCGCCTCGGCGACCCGCGTGCCCTGCCGAGCCTGCTCACGGCCCTGGACGGTGGCACCGACGCCTGGCGCGCGGTGCAGGTCGCGGGCGGCCTTGGCCCGGCCGCCGCCGGTGAGCTGGTGCCCCGGCTGACCCGCCTCCTGGACGCCGTCGACTTCGCCAAGGAGCGGACCGGCATGAGTGCGGGCGCCCTGGTGAGTGCCCTGGCCGCACTGGGCGACCCCGCCGCCGTCCCCGCGCTCGCTCGGGCCGTCGCAGCGGCGGTGCGGCACGAACAGTGGCGCCCCGCCGCCTCCGCCCTGGAGGCGCTCGCCTCCTTCGGCACCGCCGCCGCCTCCGCCCTGGACGTGGTCCGCCCGCTGGCCGACGCGCAGGACGTGGACCTCCGCGCGGCCGCCACCGCCGCCCTGTGGGCGCTCGCGCGCGACCCCGCCGACGCCGTCCCGAGGCTGGTCGCGCTCCTCGACGGGCACCGGCTCCGCGAGGCGGCCGAGGTGCTCGCCCTGGTCGGCCCGCCCGCCGGGGCGGCGGCGCCGCGCCTGAGGGAGATGCTGACCGCCTCGTACGACTGGACGCGGATCCATGCGGCGGCCGCGCTGTGGGAGATCGGCGGCGAGGCCGAGGCCGGGGCCCTCGTACCGGCCCTGCTGGCCGCCTGGGCCGGCAACGGCGCGACCTCCAACCACGTCCTGGCCTGCCTGTCCCGAATGGGCCCGGCCGCAGCACCGGCCCTGCCCCGCGTCGAGGAGGAACTGGCGCTGCCCCGCCGCACCGGCCGCTTCGGGAGCATCGCCCACGACGAAGAGGTCCAGCACCTGTGCCGCACGCTCCGTGAACGCCTCGCGGGTTAGGAGCGGGGCTTGCGGGCCAGCACCAGCCGCCAGCGCGGGCTGCCGTCCCCGCGCCGGCCGAAGGGCGTCAGCGGGACCGTCTCCACGGTGAAGCCGGCCGCCCTCAGGTCCGCGCGGACCGGGCCGAAGGGGAAGGTGCGGTAGTACATGACGAACGGAGGCCGCCACACCGCGTTGCGGACCCGCATCGCCGCGTCGAACCCGGCCGCCGCCCACCACACGGGCGAGGCCAGGGGGACGGGGGCGCCGACCGGGAAGGCGAACACCCCGCCGGAGTGCAGCGCACGGTGGACCGCGCCGAAGAGGGCGGGCCGCTCGGCCGGGAGGAAGTGGCCGAAGGCGCCGAAGCTGACGGCGAGGTCGTAGGTGTTCCAGAGCCGTTCGGGCAGGGCCAGTACGTCGGCCCGGACGAGCTCCACGCCCTCGGGGTGCGCCCGCCGGGCCTGCGCCAGCATGCCGGCGCTGAGGTCGACCCCGGTGACCCGGTCGCGGCAGAGGCGGCGCAGCATGCCCAGCCCGGCGCCGGTGCCGCAGCAGACGTCCAGCCCGGAGCCGAAGGAGCCCTCCTCCTGGGCCAGGGCCTCCTCGACGGCGTCGAGCATCCGGTCCGGGGTGCGGAAGGGCGTCCGGTCGAACTTGGGGGCGAGGAGGTCGTAGCCCCGCTCGACGGAGGAGAGGGCCTGGACGGCCAGTTCGCGCAGGCTCGGGCCCTGGGAGGTGAACACGGGCCCAGCCTAATGACGGGGCGGCGGGCCCGGGGCCGGACCGGCGGACCGGATCGCGGGGGCGCCGAATCGCGGGGGGCGCCGGAACGTGGGCGTGCGGCGGCCGCGGTGGTCCCCCTCCGGCCACCGCGACCGCCGTTCTCCCCTACCGGCTCGCCCGGATTCCCCCGAATCCCCCGTGGGCTCGCCCGTACGGTCCCCCCGTGTTCCCTACCGGTGGTGCATCCCCCCTGGTGCTCCCCCGTGGTTCCCCCGCTGTTCTCCCCGTACGTCCTCGGGCGGTCCCCCCGTACGTCCCCCGTACGACCGCTCAAGGCCCCCCGTACGCTTCCCCGTACGCCGTGCCGTTACGGGCGCGGACCGGACGCGTGGTTGTCCATCGACACGATGTCGACGTCCGAGGCGTGGTTGTCCTGCGGCTTGTCGCCGGGCTTGACCACGACCGGCGGTTCGGCCGCCGGGTCGCCCAGCGGGTTGATGTCGGCGCCCGAGGCGTGATTGTCGAGCGGTCTGATGTCGCCGTCGAGCGGCAGGATGTTCTCGTTCGTCGCCATCGACTCTCTCCTGATCGTGTGTGGCGCCTGATGGTGGTCGCCCGTTCGGCGATTCCCCCGTGGACCGCCGAACGGGTTGTGCAACCAGCCGGCCCGAGTGCCCCCCGACGCCCCGGGTCGATGCACTCATCCTGCCGCGCGGCGATAAACGAACGATGAACGTGTCCGTCCATCGGCTGTCTCCGCAGGTCAGGCGGCCAGCTCCGACGCCAGCAACGCCTGCACTTCGGCCAGTTCCGCCGACCCCAGCTGGCGGAACACCGTCTCCGCGTCCCGCCAGCACGCCCGCGCCCGGTCCGGCTGGCCCAGCCGCCGCAGCGCCTTGCCGAGCACGGTCAGCACCGTCGCACGGCGCCACTCACCGCCGATCCCGCGCAGCGCGATGGCCTGCTCGGCGTGCTTGGCGGCCAGGGTGGGCCGCAGGGCGGCCAGATGGGCCTCGGCGAGCCGGAAGTGCGTCACGCCCTCCCACAGCGGCTGACGGTTGTCGTGGAACAGCGACAGCGCCTCGCCGAGCTGCTCCAGCGCCTCCGTGAGCCGGCCGGCCTGGGTGAGCGCGATGCCCAGCGCGTAGCGGCCGTTGGCCAGGCGCAGGGTGAGGCCCATCCGGTCGTATATGGCGATGCCCTGCTCGGCGAGGTCGATGGCGCTGGACAGCCGGCCGAGCACGACGTGGATCCGGGAGAGGTTGCACAGGGCGCTGGCCTCGCCGATGTTGTTGCCGTCGGCCCGGAAGTTCTCGATGGCCTCCAGCAGGAAGCGCTCGCCGTCGGCGTGCCGCCCCTGGTAGAGGGCGATGATCCCGCGGTCGTTGGGTGCCCAGCAGCTGGGCAGCGGGTCTCCGGCCAGCCGGGCCAGGTCCATGGCTTGGCTGGCCTGGTCGTCGGCCTCGGCGAACCGGCCCGCGAAGAGGTGGACCATGGTGAGGGTGGTCCGCGCCCGGCCCTCCGCGCGCGGGTCGCCGGCGGCGCGCGCGGCCTCGCACAGGGTCTTGGCCGCGGACTCGTACTGCTTGGAGTTGGCGCCGGACTCGGCGAGGTCCTTGGCCGCCCAGAGCAGGTCCACGGCCCTGCGCAGGGCCTCCGGCCGCCCGGCGGACTGCCGTACGCAGGCCAGCAGCGGGTCGGCCTCGGCGAACAGCCAGTCCAGGGCGGCGCGGGGCTCGGCGAGGACGAGTCCGGGGTGGCGGGTCCCGGAGAGGTGGGCGGGCAGGCGGTCGCCGGGCCGCTCCAGGGCGTACACGCGGGAGGCGGTGGCGAGGTAGAAGTCGAGGAGCCGGTCGAGGGCGGCCTCGCGTCCGTCGGCGGGCTGCTCGTCGCGTTCGGCGCACGCACGCGCGTAGAGGCGTACGAGGTCGTGGAAGCGGTAGCGGCCGGGGGCGGCGGATTCCAGGAGGGAGCAGTCGACCAAGGCCTCCATGAGGTCCTCGGTGTCGTGCTCGGGCAGGTCGAGGGCGGCGGCTGCGGCGGCCAGCGAGATGTCGGGGCCGTCGGCGAGGCCCAGCAGGCGGAAGGCGCGCTGCTGGGCGGGCTCCAGCTGGCCGTACCCGAGCTCGAAGGTGGCCTTGACGGCCAGGTCGCCGGACTGGAGCTCGTCGAGGCGGCGGCGCTCGTCGGCGAGCTTGGCGGCGAGGACGGAGACGGTCCAGGTGCGGCGGGAGGCGAGCCGGGAGGCGGCGATGCGGATGGCGAGCGGCAGGAACCCGCAGGCGCCGACGACGTCGAGGGCGGCCTGGCGTTCGGCGCCGACGCGTTCGCCGCCGACGATGCGGGTGAACAGCTGCAGGGCCTCCTCGGGGCTCATCACGTCGAGGTCGACGAGATGGGCGCCGGCGAGGCCCGACATCCGGACCCGGCTGGTGACGAGGGCGGCGCAGCCCGCGGTGCCCGGCAGCAGCGGGCGGACCTGGGCGGCGTCGCGGGCGTTGTCGAGGAGGACCAGGACGCGGCGGCCGTCGAGGGTGGAGCGGTAGAGGGCGGCCCGGTCGGCGGGGGAGTCGGGGATGGCGCTGTCGGGGGTGCCGAGGGCGCGCAGGAAGGAGCCGAGGACGGCCTCGGGCAGGACGGGGCGGGGTTCGGTGCCCTGGAGGTCGACGTAGAGCTGGCCGTCGGGGAAGTGCGGGCGGGCGGCGTGCGCGACGTGCACGGCGAGGGTGGTCTTGCCGACGCCGCCGATGCCGGCCAGTGCGGAGACGGCCATGACCTGCCCGTCGGAGCCCGAGAGGATCTCGCCGAGCTCGGCGACGAAGGGGGCCCGGCCGGTGAAGTCCGGGACGGTGGCGGGCAGCTGGGCGGGCCGTACGGGGACGGGGGAGGCGGTCGGGGCGGGGTCCTCGGCGCGGGCCAGTTCCGCGTCCGCGTTCAGGATGCGCTGCTGGAGGGCGGCGAGCTCGGGGCGCGGGTCCACGCCGAGTTCCTCGGCGAGGAGGCGGCGGGTGTCCGCGTACACGGCGAGGGCCTCGGCCTGGCGGCCGCTGCGGTAGAGGGCGAGCATGAGCAGCTCGCGCAGCCGCTCACGCAGCGGGTGGGCGGCGGTGAGGGCGGTGAGCTCGGAGACGGCCTCGGCGTGGTGGCCGACCTCCAGGTCCAGGTCGAGGCGGGTCTCCAGCAGCTGGAAGCGCCATTCGGTGAGCCGGGTGCGCTCGGTCTCGGCGTGCGGGCCGGGGACCCCGGCGAGGGGTTCGCCGTCCCACAGGTCCAGGGCTCGGGCCAGCAGCGTACGGGCGAGGGCGCGGTCCCCGGCGGTGCGGGCCCGGTCGGCGTCGGCGGCGAGGCTGCGGGCGATGCCGAGGTCGAGGGCCTCCTGGTGGCGCAGCCGGATGGCGTAGCCGCCGGCGTCGCTGACGAGCAGCTCGGGGTCGAGGACCTTGCGCAGCCGCGAGGCGTACGTGCGGATGGTGGCGAGGGCCTGCTGCGGGGGGTCCTCGCCCCAGATGGCGTCGATCAGTTCGGGCGCGGTGGCGGTGCGGCCGTCGCGCAGGAGCAGCGCGGCGAGCAGGGCGCGCTGCTGCGGGCTGCCGGAGGGCAGGGTCTCGCCGCCGCGCCAGGCCCGGACGGGTCCGAGTACGGCGAATCGGTTGTCTCCCGGGACGGGCGCGCCGGGCGCTCCGGGTGCTCCGGGTGCGCCGGGACCGTCGGAGACGCTCGGCTGGTGCGGGATGGCCGGTCCGCCGTCCATCTGTCCTCCCCCTGCCTTCCGTCGGTTCAAGGGTCAGTCTGCCCTGTGTTGCACGTACGCGTCAGCCCGCGGCGGAGCCATCCGCTCCCGGCCGGCGAACGACCGGCGCCCAAATAGCTGACGGTTCGTCAGATCGACGCTACCGTAAGAGTCATGGAGACCTTCCCGAAGATCATCTCGGTGGACGACCACACGGTTGAACCTCCTCACGTCTGGCGGGACCGGCTCCCGTCGAAATTCCGCGACACCGGCCCCCGGATCGTCCGCGCCCCCCTCAGGGAAATGACCTTCCTCGGCGGGAAGTTCGCCCCCGTCATGGGCGCACGGGGCGACGACGGCCCCATCGGCGACTGGTGGGTGTACGAGGACCTGCACCGGCCGCTCACCCGCCTCGACACCGCCGTCGGGTACGACCGCGACGAGATCAAACTGGAAGTCATCACCTACGAGCAGATGCGCCCCGGCTCCTTCTCGGTTCCCGAGCGCCTCGCCGACATGGACGTCAACCACGTCCAGTCCGCCCTCTGCTTCCCCACCTTCCCGCGCTTCTGCGGCCAGACCTTCACCGAGGCCAAGGACCGCGAACTCGGCCTCCTCGGCGTCCGCGCGTACAACGACTGGATGGTGGAGGAGTGGTGCGGACCCCTCGCCCAGGGACGCCTCATCCCGCTGACCCTCATCCCCCTGTGGGACGCCCGCCTCGCCGCCGAGGAGGTGCGCCGCAACGCCGCGCGGGGCGTGCGCGCCGTCGCCTTCTCCGAGATACCGCCGCACCTGGGGCTCCCGTCGATCCACACGGACGAGTGGGACCCCTTCCTCCGGGCGTGCGACGAGACCGGCACGGTCATCGCCATGCACATCGGCTCCTCGTCGCGCATGCCGTCCACCTCGGCCGACGCACCGCCGGCCGTCGGCTCCACCATCACCTTCGCCAACTGCTGCTTCTCGATGGTCGACTGGCTGATGAGCGGCAAGTTCGAACGCTTCCCCAACCTGCGGATCATGTACGCCGAGGGTCAGATCGGCTGGATCCCCTACATCCTGGAACGCGCGAACGTGGTCTGGGAGGAGAACCGTGGCTGGGGCGGTGTCGCCGACAAGGTCCACCGCCCGCCGTCCGAGCTCTTCGCGGAACACGTCTTCGGCTGCTTCTTCGACGACGCCTTCGGCCTGCGGAACCTGGACTCCATCGGTGTCGGCAACGTCCTCTACGAGACCGACTACCCGCACTCGGACTCCACCTGGCCCAAGTCGCGCGAGGTGGGCGAGGCCCAGATGGGGCACCTGGACGCGGAGGTGGTGGAGCGCATCGTGCGCGGCAACGCCATCGACCTGCTGGGGCTCACCCCGGAAGGGCTGTGGCCGGGGGCCTGAGGCGGCGGCAACGGGGCCAGGCCCCCACCCCCTTGCCGGCGCGGAGCGGCGCCGGCCTCAGCCCGCGGCGGAGGCCGCGCGCCCGCCCGTCACCACCGGGCGGACGCGCGCCGGCAGCACTTCCGGGAAGCGGTCCGGGCGGCGCAGCGCCGCGAAGCGGCTCGCGTCCTCGATCAGCGCGAAGGCCTTCACCGGAGCCAAGATCCCGCCATCCCAGCGCCACGCGAGGTCAGGACCTTGCACCACGGCCCGTCGCCGGGGCATGCTTCGCCAGGGCAAAGCGGGAGGGATCATGGCGGTGGACAAGCGGTCCGTGGTGACGGCGGTGCTGTGCGCCGTGGCGGCGCTGGGCGCCTCGGCGGCCGTCGCCGAGCTGGTGCCGCCGCCCGAAGGGGCCGCCCCCGTGCACGCCAAGTCGGCCGCACCCTCCGGATCGCCGAGTGGGCCTTCGCGTTCGCAAGCGTCCAAGCCCCAGCTGGGCAAGCCCCAGTCGACCCCCGTCACGCCCAAGCCGGGCAACGCCGCCACCTTCACCGGCGCCCTGTTCACCGGTGGCCTGGACGGCGACCACTTCTGCACCGCCACGGTCGTCCGCAGCCCCGGCAAGAACCTGCTCATCACCGCCGGCCACTGCCTCCTGGAGGGCGAACAGACCCGCGACGGCGGTGCGGTATTCGCACCCGCGTACGCGAACGGTGTCGCACCGTACGGCGTCTGGAAGATAGAGCAGGTCTACGAGGACAAGCGCTGGGCCGACGACACGGACGACGACTACGACCTCGCCTTCGCCCGCGTCGCCCCCGACGACAAGGGCCGCAACATCGAGGACCTCACCGGCGGCGCCCCCCTCGACACCACCGGCCGCGCGGGCGAGGAGGTCACGGTGACCGGCTACCCCGCCGACCGCAAGGTCCCCCGCACCTGCACGGCCGTCGCCGTCCGCACCAGCGAGCGCGAGCAGCGCTTCGACTGCTCCGACTTCCCGGGCGGGACCAGCGGCAGCGCCTGGCTCGGCCGCGACGGCAAGATCATCGGCATTCTGACGGGCGGCGACACGGACGACGTCTCCACCAGCACCGTCCTCGGCGACTACGCCGCCCAGCTCTACGCCAGGGCGACCGCTCCCAAGCGCTGACCCTCCGCCCGGCGCACCCGTCCTCCCCCGCGCGGGGGAGGACGCCTCCCTCCCGCGCCCGATGACCGGCACGGGCCTTCCGAGCAGGATCGGGAACGACCCGACCGCCGCTCCCGGAGGAGACCACCGCCGTGCACCGGACCGCCCTGCGCCTCGCCGTTCCCCTCGCCCTTGCCGCCGCCCTCGCCGCCACGGCGTGCCTTCCCGCCTCGGCGGCGGACTCGCCTCCGGTTCCGGCCGCCGCCCCGGGTGCGGCGGTTCCCGCCGTGGGCGGCATCAGCGGCTGGGGCCGCATGGCCTACGGAGACCCCCGCGACGACGTCCGGATCTCCGTCGACGCCCACGGCCTGTTCACGCAGCCGGGGCCCGGAACGCCGTCCGGACCCTCCACGGCCGACCGTTCCTGGGGCGCCTTCCGCATCCAGCACTACTCGCCCCCCAAGGACGGGGAGCCGGCCAACTTCAACTGGGGCGACTTCCGCGTCGACTGCCTGCGCGTGGACGGCACCGAGGTGTCCGTGACGGGCCGGCTCGTCGACGCCGGACCGGCGTGGCAGGAGTACCTCCACCGCAAGCCCCTGCCCGCCCGCATGGGCCTCAGCTTCCACGTCCCCCGCCCGGGCGGCGGCGACGCGGCGCGCATCGGCATCATCGCCCCGGTCGGTGACCAGGACATGCCGCGCTGCTCGACCACGACGCCCGACGTGGGGCTGACGGCGGGCGGCTACCGCCTCAGCGCCCCGGGTGCCGTCACGTCCGGGGCCTAGCATGGGAACATGGATTCGAATGCCGGGCTGTCGGTCGACCCCACGGAGGGGCGCCCGCCCCTCACGCCCGCCCTCACCGGCGACGAACCCGCCCGCTGGTACTGGACGCTGGCCGAGCTGAACGCGCTCGCCCGGCGGCTCGACGTACCGCGCGGCGGCGGGAAGGCCGCACTCACGGAGCGGCTGCGGGCCGCGCTCGACGGCAGGCCGCTTTCCGCGGCCCCGCCCCGCCGCCCCGCGGCGGCCCGCCGGCTGTCCGCCCCGGTGGACGGTTCGACGGTCATCCCCGAGGGGCAGCCGTGCAGCCAGGTGCTACGGGAGTTCTTCCGGCGGGAGATCGGCCCGGCGTTCCACTTCGACGGGTGCATGCGCGTGTACGTCGCGGAGAACGCGGGCCGCACCCTGGGCGAAGCGGTCGCCCACTGGCACGCCACCCGGGCGGCCGCTGCCGAACCCCGGGAGATCGGCGCACAGTTCGAGTTCAACCACCTCTTGCGCGCCTGGCACGCCGACCACCCCGCCGGCGCGAGGGGGGAGGCCCTGGCCGCCTGGCGCACCCACCGCTCGGCGCCGCGCTGACCCCCCGTCACCCCACCAGACCCAGGTGGACCGGCGCGGCCGAGGCGTCGGCGAGGAGGTCAGGCAGACGCGGGGGCCAGAGCGGCTCACCGAGGGCGGCCAGCCGCTCCGGGGAGACCCACTGCCAGTGGATGCCGGGGTCTTCGAGCACGGGCTCCCGGCGTGGGCCCGTGGTGACGTAGATGTGCTCGTGCTGCCGGACGGGGATGCCCTCGTGGGTGAAGTCGTGCTCCCAGGTGCACAGCAGCCGCTGCGGCTGCAGGTCGGTCCACCCTGTCTCCTCGCGCAGCTCCCGCCGCACGCACTCCTCGGGGGTCTCACCGGGATCCATCCCGCCGCCCGGGGGCAACCAGTGGATGCCGACTTCGACGTTGTTCTCCCGGAACAGGAACACCGATCCGCCGGGGGAGAGGACGACAATGCGCGCTGCCTGACGTGGAGTTCTCATCAACGCAGCGTACGGCGGGGACGGGGCGGGCGGGAGGGGTCGGGAATGGGGCGGGGTGGGCTCAAGGGCCCGGGGTGGTGTGGATGTCGGCCGGGGGCTTCGGCCGGGGGCGGGCGGTGCACCCTGTGCCGGGGCCGGTGGGGTGTCGGGGGCTTCCCGCCGGTCCACTGTCCTTCCGGGGCCTCGGATCGTCATGGGGTTCCACTTCTCGGCGTCTGACGGACGGCGGTCGCGGCAAAGGAGCACCCGGGCGCCATCGGTCGCCACCGGTCGCCCGACCGCCAGTCACTCCTCCTTTCCTGGCATCTGACGGTCAGTCCAGGCCCATACCTGCACAAAATGATGCCCCGAAGCCAACCGCGGGGGTGGCGGCGCAATCAGATTGCCGTCAGCCTCCGCTTGTCGGCGGTCAGGGGTGGTCTGGAACTGATCTTCGGGGTAGAGTTCATTTCGAGCTCGCAGCCGGGAAACCGGCGGTGGGACTGGCGTTGGTGGTCCAAGGAAAGGCACCCCACTTCCTGTGGGGGGATGCAGGTGCAAGGCCTGCCCAGCGCTCAATCAAGACCCCATCCTCCTTATGGAGGGTGGGGTCTTTTGTATGCCCTCTGCTCGTCATCTGCCGCCGCCATCGACCCACGACTGCCGCAGTCGCCGACATCGGAGGAGCGCGTAGCGAGCTGACGCGTCCTGCGGTGCCGGATGGCGTCCTGGTCGTCCCTCGGTGCGGGTACCGGCCCCGGCGCAGGGTGCACCGCCCACCCCCGGCCGAAGCCACCGCCCGACATCCCCACCGCCGCCCCACCCCAACCCCCCATCGGGGTAACCCCTCCTGGAAGCGGAACCCGGATCGCCGGTGGACGTGATCAGCTGATGTACCGTCGGTGGGATGAGCAAGCACCGCCGCGCCGGATCCGGAACCGGTCCCGCCTCCAGCCCCCGTGCCCGTACGCCGGAACGCGGCGGGCGGCGCCGTGGGTCCGCCCGGCGGCGGGGGGCGGCGGCCGGGCGGCCGTCCCGGGCGCTGGTGCTGGTGGCCACCGCCGGGCTGCTGCTCTTCGGGGCCGGATGGGTGCACGCCCTCTACGAGCAGCCCGGCGCGCCCGTGCCGCCGGCCCGTTCCGACGGCCGCCCCAAGGTCCACGCCGATGCCCCGCAGCACGCCGCGCGCGGCGGCCGGCGTCCCGACGTCCTCCAGGGGCTCCCGGCGGCCGCCCTCAGCGAGTCCACCCGGGCCCGTATCCCGGCCGAGGCGCGCCAGCTGGTCCTCGTCACAGGCAAGGCCAAGGACTCCTCGGAGTCCACCGCCGCCCTGTACACCCGCCCCGCGCCCGGCGCGGACTGGGTCCGGGCAGCGCAGTGGCCGGCCCGCAACGGTGCCAAGGGCTGGTCCACCGAGCGCGCGTACGGGGACCTGACCTCCCCGCAGGGCGTGTTCTCCCTCAGCGACGCGGGGGGCCTGCTCTCCGCGCCGCCCGGCACCAAGCTCCCGTACGACCGGGACTCCGGCTTCGTCGCCACGGGCCTCGGGGTGAACGGTGAGTCCCTCGCCGGTTCCTTCGACTACGTCGTGGCCATCGACTACAACCGCCGCCAGGGCGTGTCCCCGCTGGACCCGGTCATGCCGGACGGCAAGGGCAGGGGCGGCAACATCTGGCTCCACGTGGACCACGACGGCCCCTCCCATGGCTGCGTCGGTCTGCCGAAGGCGGCGATGAAGCAGCTCCTTGAAACCCTGGACCCGGCGGCCCACCCGGTCATCGCGATGGGTCCGGCCGGCTTCTGAGCGCTGCTCCCTCAGGTCCCGCGTCCCACCGCTTCCCCAGGGCCAGCAGCCCGATGTACGCGAGGTCGAAGACGGAGCACAGCGCGCCCAGCCCCAGGATGAAGCCGGACCCCTCCATCACCCCGAACAGCACGGTCGGCGCGAGGGTGCCCAGCCACTTGGCGACGGCGATCAGCAGCGACTGCCCGCGCGGGCCGCGCCGGGCGGCGTACAGGCCCAGGAACAGCCCCGACATCAGCAGGTTCTGCAGGAAGGCGGCGTAGCGGGAGGCGTCGTGTGCGCCGAACTGCGCGAGGAACAGCCACTGCACGGCGAAGCCCGTCGCGAAGACGAGCGCGCTCCACGCCGCGAACACCGGCCGGGTCACGAAGGCGGGCAGTTCGGCACGCCCGTACCGCAGGTACGTGGAGACGATCACCAGGTCGGCGGCGGCCCACACCACGTTGACCACGCCCTGCGGGGAGAGGCCGGAGCGGAGGTCGCCGACGGCGTAGGTGGCCTCCCAGGCGAGGTTCAGCGCGAGGGCGGCGACGGGGACGGCGTACGTACGGTCCCGGAGTCCGACCCGGATCGCCTCGACGTACACGAGGGTCCAGGCCAGCCCGCTGACGAGGGTCAGTGTCAGTTCCACGGGCGCACACCCTAGGCGCTGCGCCGCGCGGGGCCAACGGTCGCGCCTGTTCCCTCCGGTCCCGCCCGACGCCTTGCCTGACGGCCCGTCAGCTACGACGATGACCCGGCGACGCAGGTGCGCCGTTCCGGCGGTCGCCACCGCCCCCGCACCGCGCACGGCCGGGGACGAGGGCGAAGAACACGGCGACGACGGCGGCGACCACCATCCACCACCACCCCCATCCACCACCACCATCCACCACCCTCACGATCCACCACCACGAGACGGGGACGGACGGCCATGGCACGCGTGTTTCCGGAAGGCCGGCTGGCGTACGGGATGCAGCTCCCGGTCCAGTCGCAGAGCACCATCTACGCCGAGCCCTGGGAGGCCTCGGCCGGCGCGGCGGATCTCGTCGCGGTGGCGCGGGCCGCCGACCGGGCCGGCTTCGGGTACCTGGCCACCTGCGACCACGTGGCCATCCCGCGCAGGCTCGCCGGGCCCATGGGCACCGTCTGGTACGACCCGGTGGCCACCCTGGCCTTCCTGGCGGGCGTCACCGAGCGGGTGCGGCTGCTGAGCCACGTCGCGATCGTCGGCCTGCGCCACCCGCTGGCCACCGCCAAGCAGTACGCGACCCTCGACCACCTCTCCGGAGGCCGCCTGGTGCTCGGGGTCGGGGCCGGGCACGTGCGGGAGGAGTTCGAGGTGCTCGGGGCGGACTTCGAGGGCCGCGGGCCGGTCCTCGACGAGACCCTGGACGCGCTGCGCGCCGCCCTCGGCCCGGAGGAGTTCCCCGAGTTCGAGGGGGAACGGTTCTCCTTCCGGGACCTTGGCCAGCTGCCCCGCCCCGCCCAGCGGCGGATACCCGTCTGGGTCGGCGGGTCCTCGCCCGCCGCGGTCCGCCGGGCCGCCGTGCGCGGGGACGGCTGGCTCCCGCAAGGCGACCCGCGCGACCGGATCCCCGCGCAGGTCGCCCGGATCCGCGAACTGCGGGAGGCGGCCGGGGTGGAGGGACCCTTCGAGGTGGGGGCGATCGCCGAGCCCCTCTACGTCGGCGAGCCCGGCTGGGACACGGGCCGGCGCACGCTCACCGGGAAGGCGGAGGCGCTCGCCGAGTCCCTGCGGGAGTACCGGGCGCTGGGCGTGGACCAGATCCAGGTCCGCTTCCGCAGCCGCGACCGCGCCGAGCTGGTGGACCAGATCACGGCGTTCGGGGCCGAGGTGGCCCCGTTGCTCGACGGCCGGAGCGGCCCGGGCGACGGGAGCGGCCCGATCGACCCGGGCGCCCCCGTCGGCCCGGCCCGTCCGACCGATCCGACCGACTGAGGGAGCAGCCATGGGCAAGCTGGACGGGCGTGTCGTCGTCATCACCGGTGCGGCGCGGGGCCAGGGGGAGCAGGAGGCGCGGCTTTTCGCCGCCGAGGGGGCGAGGGTGGTGCTCGGCGACGTGCTCGACGAGCAGGGTGCCGCCGTCGCCGAGGAGATCGCGGAGGAGACCGCCGAGGAGTGGGGCGGGGACCGGGTGCGGTACGTCCGGCTGGACGTGAGCCGGGAGGAGGACTGGGCGGCCGCCGTGGCCGTCGCGAAGGAGGCCTTCGGCCGGGTCGACGGGCTGGTCAACAACGCGGGCATCCTGCGGTTCAACGAGCTGACCTCGACCCCGCTGGAGGAGTTCCGGCAGGTGGTGCAGGTGAACCAGGTCGGCGCCTTCCTCGGGATCAAGGCGATCGCCCCGGAGATCGAGGCGGCGGGCGGCGGCACGATCGTCAACACCTCCTCGTACACGGGCCTGACGGGCATGGCGTACGTGGGCGCCTACGCGGCGACGAAGGCGGCGATCCTCGGGCTGACGCGGGTGGCGGCGCTGGAGCTGGCCGCGAAGAACATCCGGGTCAACGCCATGTGCCCGGGCGCGGTGGACACCCCCATGGCCAACCCGGGTCTGCTGGACCCGGCCGGGCTGACGGACGAGGCCCGGGAGTCGATGGCGGACCTGTACCGGCGGGTGGTGCCGCTGGGGCGGGTCGGGCGGCCGGAGGAGATCGCGAGGCTGGCGCTGTTCCTGACGTCCGAGGACTCCTCGTACATCACCGGCCAGCCGTTCGTCATCGACGGGGGCTGGATGGCGGGGGTCAGCATCCTCTGAGGGACCCCGCCCCAGCCCATATCTGACGGCTCATCAGATGTGCCCGCCACCGCTCTTGACGCCCCCACCGCGCGGTGGAACAGTCGGACCCATCGAATCTGACGCAACGTCAGAAACCTAAGGACGGTGAACCCCGTGGAATTCGGGCTCTTCGTGCAGGGATACGTGCCTGAGGCGCGGTCCAAGGTCGACCCCGAGGCGGAGCACAAGGCGCTGCTCGAGGAGACCCAGTACGTCATCCAGGCCGACCAGTCCGGCTTCAAGTACGCCTGGGCCTCCGAGCACCACTTCCTGGAGGAGTACTCCCACCTCTCGGCGAACGAGGTCTTCCTCGGCTACCTCGCCGCCGCCACCGAGCGCATCCACCTCGGCTCCGGCATCTTCAACCCGCTCGCCCCGGTGAACCACCCGGTGAAGGTCGCCGAGAAGGTCACCATGCTCGACCACCTCTCCAAGGGCCGCTTCGAGTTCGGCACCGGGCGCGGGGCCGGCAGCCACGAGATCCTCGGCTTCCTGCCCGGCATCACGGACATGAACCACACCAAGGAGATCTGGGAGGAGACCATCGCGGAATTCCCCAAGATGTTCCTCCAGGAGGAGTACGAGGGGTTCCAGGGCAAGCACTGGTCGCTGCCCCCGCGCAAGATCTTCCCCAAGCCGTACGGCAAGGCCCACCCGGCCATGTGGTACGCCGCCGGCTCCCCCTCCTCGTACGCGATGGCGGCGAAGAAGGGCCTCGGGGTGCTGGGCTTCAGCGTCCAGAAGGTCTCCGACATGGAGTGGGTGCTGGAGCAGTACAAGACGGCGATCCAGGAGGCCAGGGCGATCGGCGCCTTCGTGAACGACAACGTCATGGTCACCTCGACCGCGATCTGTGCGGAGACGCACGAGAAGGCGGTCGAGATCGCGGTCAACGCGAACATGAACCGCTTCCAGTCGCTGGTCTTCCGCTACCACGACACGTTCCCGCGGCCGGAGGCGATCCCGCAGTGGCCCGAGACCCTGCCGGAGTACAACGCGGAGATCATCG
Organism: Streptomyces sp. NPDC001373; assembly: GCF_042895815.1. Taxonomy (NCBI): domain Bacteria; kingdom Bacillati; phylum Actinomycetota; class Actinomycetes; order Kitasatosporales; family Streptomycetaceae; genus Streptomyces; species Streptomyces sp. NPDC001373. Next base: position 8,796 of record NZ_JBIAWQ010000011.1, on the reverse strand, counting down.
AGCTCCTGATCGCGGAGGAACTGCTGATCTGCGGTGACCCGTCGGAGGTGCGGGCCCAGTGCAAGCGGTGGGAGCAGGCGGGGGCGGACCAGCTGTCCTTCGGCCTGCCGACCGGGGTGTCGTACGAGGACACGATGACGACGATCAAGCTGATCGGCGAGCACGTCATCCCGCACATCGACACGGACCCGGTCCACCGCACGACCCGCTTCCGCCAGTCCGCGTAGCGGGGGGCCGGGCCGGGGGGTGTTTCTCCCCGCCCCGCCCTTTCGCCGTTCCTCCCCCGGACCCCCAGCGCATCGAGCGCCGGCGGGGCTGGACAGGTCCAGCCCGCGCGGCGTTCGAGCGCACCGGGCGCGAAGCGCCTGCACCGGGGTCCGGGGGCGGAGCCCCGGGGGAACGGGCGAAGGGCGGGCAGGGGACCCCGCCCCGCGCAGCGGCCCGCCCCCCGCCCCCTCGCACCGCGACACCGCACCCCCCGCACCGCCCCCCCGCACCGCACCGTGACACCGCACCCCCCGGCTCGGCAGGGCAACGGCACAGGGACACCAGGACGGAAGGGAACCCCATGCTCGACCACCTCATCCGCGGAGCGACCGTCGTCGACGGCACCGGCGCCCCCGCCCGCGTCGCCGACGTCGGCATACGCGACGGCCGCATCGCCGTCGTCGCCGCCCCCGGCACCGTCGACGAGGAGGCCCGCACCAGCGAGGACGCCACCGGGCTGGTCCTCACCCCGGGGTTCGTCGACCCCCACACCCACTACGACGCCCAGCTCTTCTGGGACCCGTACGCCACCCCCTCCATGAACCACGGCGTCACCACCGTCGCCGGCGGCAACTGCGGCTTCACCCTGGCCCCCCTCAACCCCGACCGCCCCGAGGACGCCGACTACACCCGCCGCATGATGAGCAAGGTCGAAGGCATGGCCCTGGCCGCTCTCGAAGAAGGGGTCGACTGGTCCTGGGCGGGGTTCGGCGAGTACCTCGACGCGCTCGAAGGGCGGATCGCCGTCAACGCCGGGTTCATGGTCGGCCACTGCGCCCTGCGCCGCCATGTGATGGGCGAGGACGCCACGGGCGCCGCCGCCCCCACCCCCGACCAGCTGCACCGGATGCTGGCCCTGCTCCACGAGGCCATGGACGCCGGTGCCTGGGGCCTGTCCACCACCCAGTCCTCCACCCATGCCGACGGCGACGGCAACCCCGTCGCTTCCCGGCACGCCGGGCCCGCCGAGCTCCTCGCGCTCTCCCGGGCCGTCGGAGAGCACGAGGGCACCCAGCTCGAAGCCATCGTCGCCGGCTGCCTCGACCAGTTCTCCGACGAGGAGATCGACCTCCTCGTCGACATGAGCGCGGCCGCCGGCCGGCCCCTCAACTGGAACGTGCTCACGATCGACGCCGCCGTCCCCGAACGGGTCCCGCGCCAGCTGGTCCCCAGCGAGCGCGCCCGCAGGGCCGGCGGCCGGATCGTGGCGCTGACCATGCCGATCCTCACCCCCATGAACATGTCCCTCGGCACTTTCTGCGCCCTCAACCTCATCCCGGGCTGGGGCGAGGTCCTCGGGCTCCCCGTCCCCGAGCGGATCGCCAGGCTCCGCGACCCGGACGTCCGCGCCGAGATGCTGCGCCGCGCCGACAGCAAGGAGGCCGGGGTCTTCCGGCGCCTCGCGAACTTCGGGCGGTACGTCATCGGCGACACGTACAGCAAGGAGAACGAGGGGCTCAGCGGGCGCGTCGTGAACGACATCGCCGCCGAGCGCGGACAGGACGCCTTCCAGTGCCTCGTCGAGATCTGCGCCAACGACGACCTGCGCACCGTCCTGTGGCCGATGCCCACCGACAACGACCCGGCGACCTGGGCCCTGCGCGCCGAGACCTGGCAGCACGAGGACGTCCTGCTCGGCGGCTCCGACGCGGGCGCGCACCTGGACCGGATGTGCGGGGCCCCGTACACGACCCGGTTCCTCGGTGACTGCCTGCGCGGCCGCAGGCTGGTGCCGCTGGAGCAGGCGGTGAGGATGCTGACGGACGACCCGGCCCGGCTGTTCGGGCTGCGCGAGCGCGGCCGGATCGCCGAGGGCTGGCACGCGGACCTGGTCCTCTTCGACCCGGAGCGCATCGAGGCCGGGCCGGCCACCCTGGTCCACGACCTGCCCGGGGACAGCCCGCGCCTGGACTCCCGGGCGATCGGGATCGTGTCGGTACGGGTCAACGGGGTCGAGACCATCCGCGACGACGAGGTGACCGGCGCGGTCCCGGGCATCGTCCTCCGGTCGGGCCGGGACACGAGGACGGTGAGCACCCGATGAGCGGGGAGCGGACGCGGACGCGGGCGGAGGCAAGGGCGCAGCGGCTGTACATCGGCGGGGAGTGGGTCGAGCCCGACGGCGGCCACTACGAGGTGGTGAACCCGGCGGACGAGTCCGTGGTGGGCCTGGCCCCCGAGGCCTCGCGGGCGCAGGTCGAGGAGGCCGCCCGCGCCGCGGCCGAGGCCTTCGGCGGCTGGTCCCGTACGCGGCCCGAGAAGCGGGCGGCGATCCTGGACCGGGCGGCGGACGTCATCCAGCGGGAGTTCGAGCCGTGGGCGGAGCTGGCCCGGGCGGAGACGGGTGCCCCGACGGGGATCGCGCGCGGGATGCAGGTCGGGGTGGGGGTGTCACGGTTCCGGCGGTACGCGAGGGGTGCGCTGGAGCCGGTGGAGCGCGGCCTTCCGCCGCAGGTCACCGAGGCCGGACCGATGGGGAGGGCGGGCGTGCTGGGCGCGCTGGAGGTGCGCCAGCCGGTCGGGGTGGTCACCTGCGTTACCTCGTACAACAACCCGTGGGCGAATCCGGCGGGCAAGGTGGCGCCGGCGCTGGCGATGGGGAACACGGTGGTGGTCAAGCCGGCCCCGCAGGACCCGCTGTCGGTGTTCCGGATGGCGGAGGCGCTGGCGGAGGCCGGGATCCCGCCGGGGGTGGTGAACGTGGTCTCGGGGCAGGCCGTGGAGGTCGGCGAGGCGGCGGTGGACTCCCCGTACGTGGACATGGTGTCCTTCACCGGTTCGACGGGGGTGGGGCAGCGCATCGCGGAGGTCTGCGGGCGGTCCATGAAGCGGCAGCTGATGGAGCTGGGCGGCAAGGGCGCGGCGGTGGTCCTCGAGGACGCCGACCTGGACGCGGCGGTAACGGGCATCGGCACCACCTTCTCCTTCTACAGCGGGCAGATCTGCACGGCGCCGACCCGGGTGATCGTGCACCGGTCGGTATACGCGGAGCTGGTGGAGAAGCTGACGGGGTACCTGGCGTTCATGAAGGTCGGGGATCCGGCGGTGAAGGGGACGGTGGTCGGGCCGGTGATCTCGGCCGCGCACCGGGACCGGGTGGAGTCGTACGTGGAGCTGGGCCGCAAGGAGGGGGCGCGGATCGCGTACGGCGGGGAGCGGCCGGTGGTGGGGGAGGGGCGCGGTTTCTACGTGGCTCCGACGCTGCTGGTGGACTGCACCAACGACATGCGGGTGGTGCGGGAGGAGATCTTCGGGCCGGTGGTCGTGGTCGTCCCCTTCGACGGGGGCGAGGACGAGGCGGTGGCCCTGGCCAACGACAGCGACTACGGGCTGATCAGCTACGTGTGGTCCGGTGACGCGGCGCGCGCCTTCCGGGTGGCGCGGCGGCTGCGGGCGGGCGGGGTCGGGGTGAACACGATCGGCCGGAACATGGAGGCGCCGTTCGGCGGCTTCAAGCGGTCGGGGGTGGGCCGGGACGTGGGCTCGTACGCGCTGCACGCCTACAGCGAGGTGCAGTCGATCGTGTGGGCGGGTTAGGCGGAAAGCTGCCTCGGAAAATTGTTTCGGGAAATTTTCCAAACGGACATTTCGGTCGCCGGTGCGGTTTCCGCATTCCGGAACACCGTGTCCGGGGCCTGCGAATCAAGCCCGTGGACGTGGAACGATCATGCAATCCCGCGTACGTCCTCACCGACACGATCTTCGCGCTCGGCCTGATGATCTGCTTCTACTGCTCCCTGACGGCCTTCGCCCGCGCCTGGTACTTCCGGGGCGACCTGCGCCGCTCCGCCCGCGACCTGTTCTTCAAGGGCGTCTTCCCGGTCCTGGGCGGCCTGCTGCTGGCGGCGGTCTTCAGCAAGACCCTCACGGACGCCTGGGACCCGTCGTACGGCTCCGGCTCCGCCATCCCCGGCCTGGGCGTCGGCAGCGTCTTCGTGATCGGCGTCGGCCTGCCGGCCCTGGGCGTGGTCATCATGCTGATCACCGAACGCCGCAGCCCGGCCTTCTTCCGCGGCGAGGTCCTGACGAAGTCCACGCCCTCGCTGGGGGTGGAGGACTGAGGGCGTGCGCCGCGGCCCCGCTGGGGAACCGCCGGTCCGGCCGCGGCACCCTGGCCGGGGCGCCCGTCACCCGAGGACGTACTGCTCGTCCCCGAACTCGGCCACGATCTTCAGCTTGCCGCCCAGGGCGCGGACGTACGCGGCAAGGGTCTCGACCTCACTGCGCTCCAGCTGGCCGTTCTCGATCCGGGAAACCCGCGCCTGGGTGACCCCCATGGCCTCGGCCACCTGGACCTGCGTCGTGTACCGGCGCTTGCGGACCTCTGCCAGGCGGTGCGCACGGACCGCGGCGATCATTTCCGCCGCGCCCCGGTCGACCTCTTCCCGTTCTGCGGCGGAGAAGCCGAACTCCTCGACGAGGTCGTCCCAGCGGGCGGCCTTCGGCCCACCCTCGGTCATCCGATCCTTGCCCTGGCTGTGGCTCATGCGGTGTCCTCCTCCAGTTCCGTCAGGTAATCCTCGTACGCCTCTCGGCCCGGGGAACCGCCGACAGGTACCAGCCGTGCCAGTCGCCGGCCTTGTCGCCCCCGACGAGGAACACCGCGCGCCGCAGCGGATCGAAGACGAACAGCAGCCGCACCTCACTGCCACCGGCCGATCCGGGACGGAGCTCCTTGAGGTTGGGCAGACGGGACCCCTTGACCGTGTCCACGAGCGGGCGTCCCATCGCCGGACCCTCTTGTCGCAGCGCTGTGATGGCCTTGCTGATCTGGAGGAGCGTAGGGCGGTCGTTTTGACGCAGGGCGTGCAGCCAGGAGAGGGCGGGCTCCACGACGATCACTTCCCAGTCCACACACCTTCCCTCCGAGTATGCCAGGAGGGGCATATTACGCAAGAGGCATATCCGAGGGTCCTGGTGTGGCGGAGCGTCACACCAACGAGAGGGTGGGCGGTGACCCGGGGTGCGGCGGGGTCGTTGGGCGGGGCATGACTGCCATCAAGCGCACCCTGTCCGCCCTGGTCCTCACCGGCGGCGCCGCCCTCACCCTCACCCCCGTCGCCGCGCACGCCGCCGACGGCCCCGTCGCCGAGGGCCAGGCCCAGCCCGTCGTCGAGCGCGTCGTCGACATCGCCGGTCACCCGGGCCAGGCGGTGCAGGACACGAAGACCGCCCTCGCCGTCACCACCGCGGCCGCCGGCAGCGCCACCAAGTCCACCCAGGGCTCCCTCGCGGGCGCGGACACCGCCCTGAGCGGCGGCCTGCCCCACGCCCCGTCGGCGGGCTGACGCGCCCGCCCCCGCGCCGTCGGCGGCGGGGGCCGGTCAGCCCCAGGTGCGGGAGCAGAGGACGAGGCGGTAGCCGTCGGGGTCGGCGACGGTGACGCCGTACTCGTCCCAGTACGGGTTGTGGGACGGGACCTGCTCCCCACCGCAGGCGACGAGGCGGCTCACGAGGGCCGCGTCGGGGGCCTGGCCGAGGTAGACGACGAACAGGTCGTCCACGGTGGGGGAGGGGTCGACCGGGTTCTCGGGGTCACGGGTGAGCTCGAAGTGCCACCCGCCGCCGGCCGGGCCGACCATGACGAGGTCGTGCTCCCCGGGAACGTGCCCCGAGGTCCGCCACAGGACGTCGAGCCCGAGCCCGTCGACGTAGAACCGCTCGGCGGCGACGAGGTCGCGGGAGGGGCGGGCGACGCGTACGTGGGTGTGTGCATCGATCATGCCGGGAGGCTACGGCGGCCGGGGGCGTTCGGGGTGGGGTGCCGGGCCGATCTGTCAGGTGGCGCGGGGGCTTCGGGGATGGTGGGATCGTCAGATGGCGGGCGGATTCCGCTTCTTGATCGGCTGTGATGGTTTCAGGGCTGGTTCTCGTGTAAAGTCGATCTCGAGCTTGCAGCCGGGAAACCGGCGGTGAGACTGGCGTTGGTGGTCCAAGGAAAGGCACCCCACTTCCTGTGGGGGGATGCAGGTGCAAGGCCTGCCCAGCGCTCAATCAAGGCCCCGGCCTCCTCAGGGAGGTCGGGGCCTTTTGTGTGGGCTAGTTCCGCTCGGCCGCGCTGCGTTCCACGCAGAACTCGTTGCCCTCGGGGTCGGCGAGGGTCGCCCAGCCGGTTCCGTCGGGCTTGCGGTGGTCGCCGACGAGCGTGGCGCCGAGGGCCAGGAGGCGTTCCACTTCCTCGTCGCGGGAACGGTCCTGCGGCTGGATGTCCAAGTGCACCCGGTTCTTCACGGACTTGGTGTCGGGCCCCTGGATGAACAGGAGCGTCCCGCCCTCCGTGGTGAGCAGTGCCATCGGGTCACCGGGCTTGTCGTCCTTGTCGAGGGTCCCGTTGAGGACCTCCGCCCAGAACTGGCCCAGGGCGTAAGCGTCGTGGCAGTCGAGGGTGATGTGCCGTATGAGAGAAGCCATGGACGCACACTAGCCGTCCTCATGCTCTCGGGCATAGCGTTTACCTGCACTCCATTGCAATGTGCGACATCAGTTCGTTGCGTTGAATTCAGGGCCGTTGCAACGATTGCAGGAGTCTGACCTGCATTTATCTAGATCTTTCGCAACGAAGATGTTGTCAGGTCTTGGAATGCAACGTAGCGTTTCTCGTGTCAGAAAGTAGCGGGCCGGAAGGGCGCGCGATACCGATGAAGGAGAGCATCATGCAGACGTTCGCCACGGCCACCCCGGTCTCCGCCGTCCTCGACATCCCTGCGGGTCGCGTGCAGATCACCGCCGGGGACCGGAAGGACGCCACCGTCGAGGTCCGCCCCGCGGATCCCTCGAAGAGCCGCGACGTGAAGGCCGCCGAGCTGATCGAGGTCGCGTACGCCGACGGGGTCCTCCGGGTGGTCGCCGCCCCGGCGAAGAACCCGGTCACCGGCAACTCCGGCTTCGTGGAGGTCACCGTCCAGCTGCCCGCCGGCTCGCACGTCGAGGCCAAGGTGGCCGCCGCCGAGCTCCAGGGCGCGGGTCGGCTGGGTGACGTCGTCATCGAGGCCGCCCAGTCCCAGGTCCAGCTGGAGGAGACCGCCTCCGCCCGCGTCACCGTCCAGTCCGGCGACATCTCCCTCGGCCGCCTGGGCGGCCCGGCGGATCTCAGCACCCAGAAGGGCGAGATCGCCATCGCCGAGGCCACCGGCGGTGTGGTCACCCTGACCACCCAGCACGGCAACATCACGGTTGGCGCCGCCCGTGGCGTCACCGCCTCCCTGGACGCCGGCACCGGTTACGGCCGGATCAGCAACTCCCTCCAGAACGCCGAAGGCGCCGCCGCCCTGACCATCCAGGCGACCACCGCCTACGGCGACATCACCGCCCGCAGCAACTGACACCCCGAACAGCCCAATCCCGGCCTCCGGTCACCCTGAGCTGCGGCTATCGGCACCGAATGACGTCCTGGTCGTCCTTCGGCGCGGGTATCAGCCCCAGACGGCCTTGTCAGACGCCGGGATATGGGGGAGCGCGTAGCGATCTGGGGCGGCCGTCTGCCCGGGGTGGCCGGGTGGCTCGCAGCCGGGGCCGGATGCCCGGCGGGCCGGACCGGAAGGACAGTGGACTGGCGGGAAGCCTCCGACACTCCACCGACCCCGATGCGGGGTGCACCGCCCCAGCCCCGGCCGAAGCCCCCGTCCCGCTGTAAAAGAAGGTGCGGGTGCACGCGGCCGCGGCCTAGCTTGAGTCGGTGAGCAGCGACTATCCATTCGCCGACGGCTACAACCTCGTCTGGGACCTGACCGGCTTCGGTGACGCGGACGAGGAGATAGTCGAGTCCGTTTCGCTGTCCCGGGACCAGTTCCTGAAGATCAGGCACCTCTTCGTGCTGGGGGACGATCCCTGGATGGTGGCGGGCGAGTACCGTGTGGCGCCGAGTATGTGGGCGCACGTCCGCCGCGCCGTGCCGGGTGTCCGGTTCCAGCGCGATGCCGACTACTTCCTCGGCGCCCGTCAGGCCCTGCCTGACGGGCGCTTCTGGCGTCCGGCCCCTGGAGTGGCGGCGCCGGGGCCGATTCCGCCGCCTTAGGCGGTGACCCCGTCCAGGAAGGCGGTCCAGGTGGCGGGGCCGACCTTCAGCTCCGGGCCGGCCGTGAGCTTCGAGTCCCGGATGTGGACGGTGTCGGTGCAGGTGGCGACCTCGACGCAGTTGTCGCCGTCCCCGCTGCTGTAGCTGCTCTTGAACCACCGGAGCTGGGAGCTGTTCACAGGGAGCCTCGCCTTCGCATCAACAGGCCCGTGCTGTCCTCAGGATTGAGGGCCTGGATGCGAAGTTTGGCATACCGCTGGTGGAGCACGCTGATGTCTTTCGGGTCGAAGAGAACGCGGCCCAATTGCTGGCCCTCGCTATAGCCGGCCCACTCGTGCTCCGTGGTTTCCAGGACGCAGAAAGGGCCGCCGAGACCTGCGTGATGGGGGCTGACCAGCGGCATCATCTGCAGGTCGACATTGAGCCTTTTCCATCTTCAGCCTGAGCTGGCCAGATGCAGGGTGAGGACAGCCTGAACAAGGCTCGTGATGCGGGTGGTCGAGCAGCGGAGCTTG